>CACYXR010000018.1 GCA_902778455.1 uncultured Selenomonadaceae bacterium
GTATCGAAGCGGCGGACACATTCCCGTACTTACCAATATTGATTATAACCTTTTCCGTCGGCAATGCAAGACGTTTTGCCGCGGATTGGATAATTCTTACATTCGCCTGATGCGGAACGAGCCAGTCGACATCCTTCGCCTCAAGCCCCGCACGCTGGAGCGATCGCTTCATGGTCGCGCCCATGGCGCGCACGGCAAACTTGAAAACCTCGGCGCCGTTCATGTAAACACAGTTCTGCTTTTGGCCTTCCACCAGCGCGCGTCCCCTGTCTCCGGACGCAATGCCCAACGCCCCCGTTCCGGTTCCGTCGCAGCCCATGTCAAAACCCAAAATACCGAAGCCTTTTTCCACCGGCCCATAAACAGCAGCCCCAGCACCGTCCCCGAAGAGCACGCAGGTGTTCCTGTCCTTCCAGTCCAGAAAATGGGAGAGCACTTCCACCCCGATGACCAGAACCCGGCGGTAAACACCCGATTGTATGAACTGAGCCGCCACTGTGGAGCTGTAAACGAACCCCGAGCAGGCAGCCGTAAGGTCGAAGGCTGCCGCATGGGAAGCCCCGAGTTTTGCCTGGATAAAACTCGCCGTCGAAGGACAAATCGCGTCCCCCGTCAGCGTTGCGCAAATAATGAGGTCTATTTCCTCCGGCGTCGTATGCGCGTCTTCGAGCGCAAGCAACGCCGCCTGATAAGCAAGTTCCGACGCGGGCACGTCGTCCGGCGCGATGCGCCGCTCATGGATGCCCGTGCGCTCCACAATCCATTCGTCGCTGGTATCGACCATCTTTTCCAGATCGAAGTTCGTGAGAATCCGCTCCGGCACATAAAAGCCCGTGCCGAGGACGCCGGCGTCAATTGTCGTCGAGGTCATTGAGCAGTATCTCCTCCTTTATGATAGTGCTTTGGATCCGTTCCAAAGCTTTGCTTTTCGCAAAATCGTTGGCCACGCGGATCGCGTTGGTAATCGCCTTCGCGTTAGACGAGCCGTGACTGATGATCACGCAGCCGTTCACGCCGAGAAGCGGCGCGCCGCCATATTCCGTCACATCCAGCCGTTTCTTTAATTTCCGCAGAGCAGGTTTGACCAGAAGCGCTCCGAGCTTCGCCAAAATCCCCGCGTTCATCAGCTCGTCCTTGACGAGCCGGATGATCGTCTTCGCCAGTCCTTCACCGAATTTCAAAAGCGCGTTTCCGACAAAGCCGTCACAGACGACCACATCGAAATTCCCTTTTGGGATATCGCGGCCTTCCGCATTGCCCGTGAAATGAATGACCTGCTTTTCCCCGAGCGCACGCAGAAGCGGATACGTCTCGCGGGCGAGTTCGTCGCCCTTCGTCTCCTCCTCCCCGATATTGAGAAGGCCGACCCGCGGCGTCTTGTGCCCATAAACCAGTTCGGAGTAAACCGAGCCCATCAGGGCGCTCTGCAAAAGATGAATCGGCTTTGAATCGACGTTCGCGCCGGAATCCAGCATCAACGTCGCTCCTTGCGGCGTCGGAATCGGCGTCGCAATCGACGGACGCTTGATGCCTTTTATGCGCTTCAAGACAAGCTGCGCCGCGGCTACCGCCGCGCCCGTGCTGCCCGCCGAAATCACCGCGTCGCATTCCCCGTCCTTTACAAGACGTGTTGCGACCACTACCGACGAGTCTTTTTTCTGCCGGACTGCATCCGCCGGGTGCTCATCCATCTCGACGACCTCGGCGGCGTGGCGGATAGTCACTTTCTGCTTTTCCCAGTCCCGTTCGCCGGCAAGGACTTGTTTTATTTTTTCTTCATCGCCGACCAGCACGATTTCGCAATCAAACTGCCGTGCGGCTCGCAGTGCGCCCAGGACGATCTCCTTCGGAGCGTAATCCCCTCCCATGGCGTCAACTGCAATTCTCATCAGGAATCCCTCCTGCGGACGGGACGCAAAAGCATACGCAAATCCCGCATTGCAGGGGCAGACAAGATAATGTCTCCCCGAAATTTTTCAATCATATCGTTTGATTATACTTGCTTTCTTTCCAAAATGCAAGCAAAAAGAGAGCAGGCTTCTCCGCCCGCTCTCTTTCCCATTTTTTACTCACCTTGAGCGATAACTTCCTTGCCGTCATAAAAGCCGCACTCCATGCATACATGGTGAGGGAGCTTCGGCTCATGGCACTGAGGGCAAAGCACATAGCCCGGCACCGTGAGCTTCCAGTTCGCACGGCGTTTGTCACGGCGCGATTTCGACATTTTGCGTTTCGGCGCTGCCACTTCGATACACCTCCTTAAACACGATCAGAATTATTTTTCATCAAATCCTTCAAGACCGAAAGCCTTGGATCCACGACCTCACAGTCGCAGCCACAGTCGCCCCGGTTCAAATCCGCACCGCACTTCGGGCAAAGCCCTTTGCAGTCCGGACGGCATAAATTCCGGATCGGAAGCGCGGCGATGACAATATCCCGAACAATCGGCGCAAGCTCGATACCGTCCTCGCCCAGCTCGTTCGCTTCCATATCATCTGCGGCGCAATCCCGATGAAAATCTTCTATGAACGGATACCGTTCCTGCGCTTCTTTCTCCGCAAGGCAACGGTCGCAAACGAAAGCCCTCGTCGCGCGAACCTCGCCGGAAACACGGAACGACCCGCCCGTATTCTCCAGCGTTCCATCCACGACAAGCGGTCCCCGGAAACGCGCGTCCGTCTCCGAAACGCCCAGTTCTTCCGCCGTCGCCTCGAAGCGAAAACCGTCCCTGAAACCGAGAGCTTTCTCCCGATCCCCTATCTTCAATCTCATTTCCATCCGAAACCAACCTTTGCCTATTATAGCGACAGACTACCACCTTGTCAAGGAAACAATGAACAAGTCAATCACGCCATTGCCGAGGGATTTTTTGTCAGTGTCCGCTTTTCTTGAAACGGCCCCCGATGATGTCGTTGACGAGATTGATGGTGACGAAGGCCGACTCATCATATTCCAGCACGATCTCTTTCACACGCTGCACCTCAAGCCGCGTGACAACGGCGCACAGCACTTTTTTCTTCTCCTTTTTGTAGCCGCCCTCGCCGTAGATGTATGTGACGCCGCGGCCCAGCTCGCTCATCAGCGCCTCACCGATTTCGTCCGGCGCTTGTGTAACCACCTGGACGGAATACGATTCATCCATGCCCTTAAGTACGACGTCAATCGTTTGCGAAATGACATAGTAGGCGACAACCGAATACATCGCCTGCTCCCATTCGAACAAAAATCCCGCCGCCGTGAAAATGAAAAGGTTGATGAACATCACGACTTCGCCTACGGAAAAGACCGTTTTCTTATCCGCGATAATCGCCACGATTTCTGTGCCGTCCAGCGAGCCGCCCGCCCGCATGATCATGCCGACGCCGATGCCGTCGATGATACCGCCGAAAATCGCCGCCAAAAAAAGGTCGTCGGTAAGCTGCGGAATCGGCTTAAAATAGGCCGTCCAAACTGACAAAAAAACGATGGCAACGGACGTCGCTAATGCAAAATCCTTGCCGATTTGCTTGTAACCGAGATAAAGGAAAGGCAGATTGAACAACACGAGAAAAATACCATACTCCTGCTTCGTGATTGCGCCCGCCATGATGGAAAGGCCGACGATGCCGCCGTCGATGATCTTGTTCGGGACGAGGAATATTTCCAGCCCGATGGAAGCGATGAACGCGCCAAGGAAGAGCATAAAATATTTGCCTATGATTTTTTTCCATGAGCGCGTAGCGCGCCGAAGCGGGACTTCGATTGCCCTGTCCATAACCTCACTCCCCCAGCCTGCGGCGCAGCTCCGCGATCGCGTCCGCCCGCACTTTTTTCAGCGGCACATCCTTTTCCTTTGCCAGGCGGCGGCAATCCTCATACTCGGCCGAAACGGAAACGATATGGCCCTTGTACGCGCTGATCTTGCAGGACACCTCGCCGTAGTCCGTCGCCACCATCGCCGTCCGCCGCGCCGCTTCTATCCGCTCGCCTACCGGAACGACGCGAAGGCCGATGCTCGTCGTCTCGCTGAACACGATATCCGCGCAGGGCTCCTTTTCCGCTTCTCCGACCAGCACCGACAGCGTCGCCGCCGGACGGTTTTTCTTCATGAAGATCGGCGTCGTCCAGACGTCCAGAGCCCCCGCCTCCAACAGCCGCTCGTAAACATATCCGTAGTCCTGCGGGTTCATATCGTCGATATTTGTTTCCAATATATAAAGACGCTGCGCTTCGCGCCCCTGATAATCGCCAAGATACATGCGCAGCACGTTCGGGATGGAAAGCCCCCAGGTTCCCGCGCCGTAAGTGATCTGCTCCGGCTGGAAATCCCCCGGCAAATTCTCCGCGAACGTCGCCAGCGCACGGAGTACCGCCGCACCCGTCGGCGTCGTCATTTCCTTTTCATCCGCCGCGTGGTAGAACGGGAATCCAGCCAAAAGCTCTGCCGTCGCCGGCGCGGGTACCATCATCGTACCGTGGGCGCATTCGACGAAACCGCTGCCGGTATTGACCCGCGAGACGAAAACCTTTTCCACGCCGAAATAATCCAGAGCAATCGCCGTGCCGACAATATCGGCAATCGAATCCGTCGCGCCGACCTCATGGAAATGCACCTCGTCGGGCGCAACGCCGTGGACCTTGCCCTCCGCCTTTGCCAATTCCTCGAAAATCGCGAGACTGTTTTTCTTCACGTTCTCGCCCAGCGTCGAGGTTTCGATCATTTCCCGGATCGTCGCCATCGTGCGATGCGCGTGATGATGCTCGCCATGATGATGACCATGCTCATGACCGTGTTCATGGGAATGTTCATGATCGTGATCGTGGTCATGCTCGTGTTTATGCTCATGCGCGTGGCTCACAGGCACTTCGGCGTGAAATTCCGCCGGTCCGCCTTCGACCAGTACCTGCACATATTTTGCGCGAATCCCGTTTTTTGAGACGTCCGTAACCTCTATAGAAAACTCCCCCGACGGCAGCACTTTTTGGAGTTCCCCCGTCAAATAATCCTCCGGCAATCCCGCCTGCAGAAACGCTCCGAGAAGCATATTGCCGCTGATTCCAGCAAAACAATCCAGATAGATCGCTTTCATTCCCGTTTTCACCTCGTATGGTTAATCTTGCTCGCGAGCACGCCCGCACCGTAGCCGTTATCGATATTCATGACCGCGACGCCCGCCGCGCAGGAATTCAGCATCGCGAGAAGTGCCGACAACCCGTGGAAACTCGCGCCGTAGCCGACACTGGTCGGCACCGCGATCACGGGACGTGCCGTCATGCCGCCCACAACGCTGGCCAATGCGCCTTCCATCCCTGCTGCCACGATAATAACATTTGCGTTCCGGATTTCCTGCTCATGGGCAAACAGCCGATGGATGCCCGCCACGCCCACATCAAAGCAGACGTCCACCGCGTTCCCCATCAATTCCGCCGTCAACGCAGCTTCCCGCGCCACGGGGATATCGCTGGTTCCCGCCGTCAGCACAAGAATCCGCCGCGTCTCGTCCACGGCCTCCGTATCGCGCCGGACATACAGGATGCGCGCCGTCTCGTCATAGACCGCCTCCGGTACTACCTCGCGCACATAGGCGGCCATCTCCACGGGCACGCGGGTCGCCATCACGCTTTTTTTGCTTTCAGAAAGCAATCGCAGAAAAATCTCCCGCGTCTGCTCCTGCGTCTTTCCTTCCGCGTAAATCACCTCGGGAAACCCCTGCCGCATTTCCCGATGATGGTCGATCTGCGCGAATCCGATATCCTCGTAAGACATCCTGGAAAGCGAGGCAACACTTTCCTCCAGCGTCGCCTCGCCCTTCCGGTAACGCTCCAGCCATGCGCAAATTTCTTCCTTATGCAAACGCGCACCTTCTTTCTGCGTTCTTTACAAAAAAAGCCCTTCCGTACGGAAAGGGCTTCTCTGTTCTTACACTTCAGGCAGTTCCGCCGGCGCCATCGGCTGCGGCTCAGCAGGCGGCATTTCCGGTTCCACCGGCATTTTTTGCAGCTCGTCCCGCGCCTGCTTCAGAACCTCCAGCGCGTTCCCCACATTGAGAATCAAATGGTCGAAAACCTGGTTTGCGTAATTGTTCGCGTTCACACGAAGCTGGCGCGCCTGTTGATAGGAACTCTCAAACATTTCCTTCGACTGGGCCTTCGTCTGCTCCATAATGAGCTCCGATTTTTCCTGCGACTCTTTGACAATCTTGCTTTCGTCCGTCATCTGATCCGCAGTCTCTTTCGCGCGGGAAATGATCTGTTCCGCGTCACCGCGCGCCTGGTTCAGAATTTCGTCCCTGCTGTCCATGATCTCCTGCGCGTTGGCCAGCTCGTTCGGCAGCTCCTGCCGCAGATTGTCCAAAAGGCGCACCAAATCCGACTCGCTGATGAATATACTGTTCGTCAGCGGCATCCGCTTCGCGTCGACAACAAGATTTTCAATCTCATCCAAAATTGTGCTTACCGACATATTCTCATCCTGCTTTCTTGCAAAAAATATATCTATTTTATTTACAAGCCTTCATCTTTTTGATGATGGCCTCTTCCACGCACATCGGCACGAGGCCGTGAATGTCCCCGCCGAACACCGCCAACTCCCGGATGCCCGAAGAACTGACGAAATAATACTCCTGCCCGGTCAGGATAAAAACCGTCTCGATATCGGGCGCGATGTGCTTCAGCATCTGCGCCTGCTGGAGCTCATACTCGAAATCCGTCACGGACCGAAGGCCGCGCACAATGACGCTTGCCCCAGCCTCGCGCATGTAGTCCGGCAAAAGCCCGGAAAAGGACTTCACCGAAAGATTCGGGATATGCCCGGTGGCCTCCCGGATCAGCCGCACGCGCTCCTCGACGCTGAAAAACGGCTCCTTGCGGATATTGTGGAACACCCCGACGATAATCTCATCAAACATGCGGCTTGCACGCTCGAACACGTCGATATGCCCCATAGTCACCGGATCGAAGCTGCCGGAGCAGACTGCTCTCCTCATCCCACTTCCTCCAGTATTTCAAAAATACGCATCCGCGTGGTATGTCCGTAGCGTTCCTCCCGCACGAGGGAAAGCCTCGAAAGCGCAGGAACCTCTTTTTCGTCCTCGCCGCTCTCTACAATGACCAGCGCGCCTTCCGAAAGAATCGGCGACGCATCGAGAACCGTCAGCGTACGCTCCCAAAGCCCCTTATGGTAAGGCGGGTCGCAAAACACGAGATCAAAGACCGCGCCCTCCGCCGCAAGCCGCGACAGCGACGAAAAAACATCGTCCCGAAAAATACGCGCCGCCTCATTCAAATGCGTATGCTCGGCATTTTCCCGTAAGACAGCTTCCGTCGCCCGATCGACAAAGACCGCGCCGACCGCGCCCCGCGACAACGCTTCGAGGCCCAGGCTGCCCGTGCCCGCGAAAAGATCGAGCACCCGCCGCCCGGCGACTCGAGCGCCGAGAATGTTGAAAAGCGACTCCTTGATACGGTCCGAAGTCGGGCGCGTAGAAAGCCCCTTCGGCGATTTCAGCCTGGCGCCCCGCGCCCTGCCGGTGATGATCCGCATGACGCCCCTCGCTCTCCCGTTCAAACTTTTACTATTGTACCATACTTTTTTCTGTTCGTGAACAAAAAATAAAAAAAATGCGCCCGACCACTTTCCGCAAAAGCGTCGGGCACATTCCATATCAGCCTTTGACAGTCTTTTCCAACGTCTCGTACTGCTCCTTCAGATGATCCCAGAGCACGTCGATGACCACTGCCACTCCTTCCGGATCGAAATTTTCCACGCTTTCCGGCAGGCACGCGTCCAGCACGATGTCTCCCTGCTCAGTATCGTAATACTTAAACACCTTGTAACGACGGTTCATCTCTGTCAGGCAGTCGCGAACGCGCTGACGATTCTCATCGTTCACCGCATCCGTCATAACCCAGACGCGTATAATAGTATAGATGGTATCGTCAATGAAAACCACCAACGGCAAATACCAGTCTTTCCGCACTTCCAGACTTGAACGGAACAGGACGAGATGATCCTCTTCATTTTCCGTCTCGCGCATCTCAAATACGTTGTCGTCAGGAAGCTGCTTCAACATTTCCGCAAATTTTTCCGCCTTTTGGTTCATGGTAATCTCTCCTTCGCTAACATTATTTATTCTACCGTATATACACGAATTTCGTTCGTATTGCCCGCCGCAACTTTTATTCCAGAAGTAATGACGGTACGGTCTCCCGCCTCTGCAAGACCCGCATCCTTCGCTGCCGCCGTCGACAGCGCTGCCATTTCCTCCGCATCTTTCCAGGGGCAGGGCGAAATAATCGTCTCGACGCCCCAGCGCAGATTCAGATGGCACGCAACTTCCTCCGATGGCGTGAATGCGAGAATCCCTGCTTTCGGCCGATACTTCGAAACCATCCGCGTCGTGTAGCCGCTGGCTGTCGGCGTGATAATCAGCTTCGCGTCAATCTCGTAGGCAAGCTGCACCGTCGCATGGGCGATGGCTTCCGTCGTCTTGTGCCGCTCCACGCCCGCGCCTTCGATAATCTCGCGGTAAGAAAGCGCGCGCTCCGTGCGCTCGGCAATCCTTGCCATCGTCTGCACCGCTTCCGCCGGGTAATCGCCGCTGGCCGTCTCGCCGCTGAGCATGATCGCATCGGTGCCGTCGAGAATCGCGTTGGCCACGTCGCTGGCTTCCGCCCGCGTCGGACGCGGATTCGTCGTCATCGACTCCAGCATTTGCGTCGCGACAATGACCGGCTTTCCGGCGCGGTTGCATTTCGCGATAATTTCCTTCTGGATCAGGGGCACATCCTCCGCCGGAATCTCCACGCCGAGATCGCCGCGGGCGACCATGACACCGTCCGTTTCCTCGAGAATCGCGTCAAAATTCTTCACGCCTTCGAGATTCTCGATTTTCGACAAAATTTCCATGTGGCCGCCGTGCTTCGAGATCAGCGCCCGGATTGCCCGTACGTCCTCCGCACGTTGGATGAACGAAGCCGCCACGAAATCCATCCCCTGCCCGACGCCGAAAATGATATCCTTTTCGTCCTGCTCCGAAATCGGCGGCAGTCCCAGCGCGACCCCCGGCGCGGCAACCCGCTTCCGCGTAGACATCGGGCCGTCGTTCTGCACCGTCGTCACGATATCCGTACCTTCGATAGCCTCCACCTTCAGCGCTACCAGCCCGTCCGACAGCAGCAGCGTGTCCCCCGGCTTGACCTCCGAATACAGTTTCTTATGATTCACCGAGACACGAGACGCGTCTCCCGGTTTATCGTCTGCCGTCAGCACAAAACGGCTGCCCTTTTTCAGCTCGACTTTTCCCTCCGCGAATTCACCGAGCCGCATTTCCGGTCCTTTCGTGTCGAGCAGCAGCGGAATAACCGCATCCGCCTTTTTCGCCGCGTCCCGAACCTTCGCGATCCGGCCCGCCTGCTCCTCATGAGTGCCGTGGGAAAAATTGAACCGCGCGCAGTTCATGCCGCCCGCAATCAGCGCGTCAAGAACCCCCGCCCGGTCTGTAGCCGGTCCCATCGTGCAAATAATCTTCGTCTTTTTCCGCATCCAATCCTGCCTCCTTCCCCGCAATACGCCAGCGGCTATTGCTCATGCCCATAGCATACGCGCTTTGCACAGAAAAATTGATTTTGCGACACAACTTGAAATTATTCACAGTTTATATTTTACACCATCTTTGGCCCGCTGAAAAGAGAAAACGGATTTCTCCTTGACCGTTCCGCGTATGGGCGGTACAATGTATACAATCTAATATAAGTAGGAGGAATTTTTGTGGAAGCAAATCGCGTTTACAATTTCAATCCCGGCCCTGCCACCCAGCCTTTGGAAGTACTGAAGGAAGCACAGGCCGAATTCCTGAACTTCAAAGGCACCGGCGAGTCGATCATCGAGATCAGTCACCGCGCCAAAGAATTTGAAGCCGTGCTCGACCAGGCGAAAGCCGACATCCTTTCTTTGATGGGACTCGGCGACGACTACGACGTTCTGTTTTTGCAGGGCGGCGCGTCCACACAGTTCGCGATGATCCCGATGAACTTCGCGCGGGACGGCAAAGTCGGCAGCTACGTCGTGTCCGGCAGCTTCGCCGAAAAAGCGTACAAGGAAGCTGAAATCCTCGGCGTCGGCCATATCGCCGCGACCAGCAAGGACGACGATTTCCGCCATGTACCGACGCAGGACGAGATCAAGATCGCGGACAACGCCGCGTATCTGCATCTTTGCTACAACAACACCATTTACGGCACCGAGTATCATTACATCCCTGAAACGAACGGCGTTCCCCTTGTCGCCGACATGTCCAGCGATATGCTTTCCCGCCCGCTGGATTTCTCGAAATTCACGTTCATCTATGCCGGCGCCCAGAAGAACCTCGGCCCGGCGGGCGTCGTAGTCGTCGTCGCCAGGAAATCGTTCATTGACGTCAAGCATAAGAATATCCCGACAATGCTGCGCTACGGCATCCATCTCGAAAAGAACTCACTTTACAACACGCCCCCTGCCTTCTGCATCTATATGGTCGGCAAGACCGTCGCGTGGATCAAAGCCCAGGGCGGTCTCTCCGCGATGGCGGAAAGGAACGCAAAGAAAGCGAAAATCCTCTACGACGCCATCGACAATTCCAACGGCTTCTACAAGGGGCATGCGGCGAAGGACAGCCGTTCCTTCATGAACGTCACCTTCCGGCTGCCCAGCGAGGAACTGGAAAAGAAATTCGTCGACGAGGCGAAGGCGAAATCCCTTTGCGGCGTCAAAGGCCACCGCTCCGTCGGCGGCATGCGCGCCTCGATTTATAACGCGATGCCCATCGAGGGCGTCGAGCGTCTCGCGGACTTCATGGAGACCTTCCGCAAAGCGAACGCGTAACCGGATATAAGGCAATGCCCCGCCGCGCATCAAAGCGTAGCGGGGCATAATTTTATATGATATAATAGATACGATGTGACAACCAAACGAAAGGAATGATACCATGCAACTGAAAAAATGGATCTGCGGCGCGTTGGCGGGGCTTTCCCTGTTCAGTGCGGCGGCAACCGTATCGGCGGCAAAAGCGAGCGTTTCCTGGGAAGACCCGCCGCAGCTCACAGTCGTAGCCCAATCTTCCTATCAGTGGACCGGCGTCGCGGTCACCCCTTCAGGGCGCATTTTCGTCTGCTTCCCCTCATGGGGCAACCATCCCGACTACCACGTCGGTGAAATCCTGAACGGCGAAGTTTATCCATATCGAGAGCTGGAGGAAAATGCGCGCTTCACTTGCGTGCAGAGCGTCGTTGCGGACGCGTCGAATAACCTCTGGGTACTCGACGCGGGGAAGCGCACGAAGCAGGACACGGCCTCGGCTGCCCCGAGGCTCTTGATGGTCAGCCTTTCCCACAATGAGATTCTTCGGGTCTATGATCTGCCCGCCGACGTCGCGCTGCCCGACAGCATGATGACCGACGTGCGCGTGGATACCGCCCGGGGCGTGGCCTACATCACCGACTCCGGCCACGGCGGCATCATCGTCCTCGACCTCAACACCGCCAACAGCTGGCGGGCGCTGACAGACATCCCCGAAGTTCAGTCCCGGCTGCAGGCAATCTATTTCCCGACAGGGCTCTTCAGCGACCTCGCGGAATGTGACGGACTGGAGCTTTCCGATGACAAAAAGCTGCTCTATTTCTCCTCCCTTGGCGGCGACGTCCTATACTCCGTTCCCACCGCCGCGCTGCTCAATGAGAACCTTTCCGTCGCCCAGCGGGAAAAAGAAATCAAAGCCGTCAACGTGCAAAACGTGCCGGCGGACGGTATGGTACTCCGGAATAACGCGCTCTATATGGGCGCCCTTTCCTATGAAGGAATCTGGGAATTCCGCCTGGACGAATCAAACGTCGCCGAAGCGGGCGCCATCCTAAACCTCGGCGTCGATATCCGCTGGGCCGACAGCTTTGCCCGTGCCGCCGACAACAGCCTCTACTTCACGACCTCTGCTCTCAATTACCCTGCAGACCAACAGCCCCCCTACGAACTTTACCACATGATTTGGCCATCAAGAACAGACAACAACGCCTATAGCCAACATTAACTAAAAAGGACTGTCAGCAACGAATGACAGTCCTTTTCTTGCAATCGCTTCCATTATTATGCTGCCCTGACAAATATCCGGAACAGAAGGTATATCTGACAATGACAAAAGAAATGAAAAACAGCCGAATATATCACCTGCTTCAAAAAGCGGAAACAGTATGCTTTGTCGGCGATTCTCTGACAGAAGGAACTATAAACGGCGGTATTCCCTGGTATGAGCCCATACGTTCTTCCATCCACGGGAAAATCATCAATATTTCCCAAGGCGGCGCCACAACGAAAATCCTGATCTCCTACTTTCTGCCGTCGATTGTCCGGGCAGCCGCGGACCTTGTCATCGTTGCCGCAGGTGCAAATGACATTCTGTTCCGCGATCCGCTTTTTTGCGCGGTGACGGCGGCGGACTATATCAAAAATCTCGAGACGCTCCAGGACGCCGTCTGCAAACGCCGTCCTGATACGAAATTTGTTTTTATCGCGCCATGGATAGCGACAGATGGAGACGCCGGCATCATCGGCGGCATAAAACCCCCGGACACGGACACGGCGTACCGGGATTATACGGAAGCACTCCGGGAATGGTGCAAAAATAAAGGAAATCTCTTCATCGACGCCAATAGCTATATTGCCCGTCAGTTCGCATTGTCTTCACCGGAAACATATTTAATCGATTTCATCCATCCAAATGCCGATATCGGCGTCCGAATGTACGCAGAAGCGGTTCTGCTGTCCGAATAAAAAACAGTTTATCTTCCTGTAAGAAAAAGGGTTCCGGCCAAAAGCCGGAACCCTTGATTTTTCTGGTGCGCCCGGCGCGATTCGAACGCGCGACCCTCGGTTTAGAAGACCGATGCTCTATCCAGCTGAGCTACGGGTGCGAAATAATGGTCGGAGCAACAGGATTTGAACCTGCGACCCCCTGCTCCCAAAGCAGGTGCTCTACCAAATTGAGCTATGCCCCGAATTGATAAACATATCGTATATTATACCGATGCATGGAAATACTGTCAATCATCCTCTTGCGAATTTAACTGCCCTTGTGCCATCTGCGTGAGCAACTCGACGGCGCTTCGTCCCATGCCCGTTTCTTTCGCGACCTCATCAGGCGGCATTCCCTGCGCCAGCAACTCCCTTGCACGGATTGTCGGGGACGGTGGGCGCGGACTCATCTCTTTCTCCCCACGCATCGTTGCAGCTGAAATATCAGAAATGTCTTCTTCCCCTATTGCGTCCTCAGATATCTCATCGTCACTTTCCACGAGCGCTTCCGCTGCGGCAGTTTCCTGTGTCTCCCATGCGTCTTCCTCCGTTTCGAAATACGTCGTCTTATCCCCGGTCTCCGAAGGAATTATTTCTTTCACGTCGAATGATTCCGCCTCTTCGGGCACATTCTCCGCCTCATCCGAAGCAAGATCTTCCTCCTCCGAAGCCGAGAACGCCGTTTCCTCAACATCGGTACTCTCCGGATTGTTTTCTTCCTCAAACAAATCCTGTTCTTCAAACCTTCCCGGCTGCATCAACTCGTCTTCTGCCTGCACCGGTTCTGCCTCTGCAAAAACATCTTCGTCACTGAAAGCTGATTCCTCTTTTTTTGAAGACGCCGGAATCGGCGAATCCCCGCCGCCCGTATCCGTTGCTGCAAAAACATGGACATCCTCATCCCCCGCGCTGTCATACGCCTGTTCCTCGCCGTCGGGCGCCATAGGCAAATCGACAACATCCGCCACGCTGGATGAAACCACAACTTCCGCTTCCGTCCGCGCCAGTTCTTCCATTTGCTCCTGCGAAAACGCCGATCCCTCGTCCTCCGGCTCTTCCTGCGCATAATCATCCTGCCTCGGCAACATCGTCGAGTCAACAATGACCGCAGGTGTTTCCTCCACAGCCATTTCCACGGGAACGGGCCGCGTGTGCCGGGCGTGAATGATTCCCTGCGGAGCAGCCGCCCGACGCGGCTGCTCCACATATTGCTCCCAAGTTTCTTCTGCCGGATACGGTTCCGCCGGATAGGACTGTGCATCATAATGCTCTGCGTATTCCCGCTCATCATACGCATCTTCACGGGCATAGCCCATATCCCGTGAATACCTGCCGCTCCGAGGATAATCGGCTTGCGGATTAACGGAAGACCGCCCATGCTCGTAATAAGCGTCCTGCGCTCTCCGATACGCATTGTCTCCCGACTCTGCCGCGTACATTGAATCCGAAAGCGTTTCTGCAAAATCCGCCCCATCTCTGCGATCTTCCGGACGCACATGCGGTACAAACTCGGAACGACGCACAGATGATACGCCTTCAATCGGGCGAAGAGAACGCCCCGGGGATGCAGCGCGGGGCCGATATTCACCGCGCGCATGCCAGCCTTCTCCCCGCATAGTGCTGCGATACGGCGGCATAGGCACTGCTTCCTGCGGTACATAATACGAAGCCTGCGCGGCGCGCATTTCCGCAAATTCCTTTTCAGCCCGCTGCTGCGCGCGTTCCTGATCGGCACGCACCGCGGCCATTTGTTGCTCCAGCATACGCGCACGCTCGTCCGCCGCCGTTACCAAACCTTCCAACTGATGGATGCGCGAATCCATTTGGGTAATGATTGCGTTCGCGGAATGTTCCATCTGCAGACGCATTTTTACGGAGGCTTCCTCGACTTCGTCCGCCTTGCTCGAAGTCCCATTCCACAAATCGCGGCGCACAATAAACACAATCAATATGCCCACGATTATGAGAAAGCCCAAAATTTCCGTTGCCATTCTCTATCCCCTTGCCAAAAGCGTCACCCGTAAACCATGTCTCTCAAAATTGCAATAAATAAGCAGACGTAAACGCGCACGTTCTCCGAACGCGCTCCCGCCTGCCCTGTCCATCAAAGCGATATGTCGATATTGTGCCCGCGCAGGAGGTCTACCGCCGGCCGATCATCCTCTGCGTTGTCACGCTCACGCCGTTTTCCCTGTCTGCCGGAATATCCGCCGCCCCGCGACTGCCGCTCGGGATCGTCCTTGACACGCCCATCCTCCGGATTGTCACGCGTCTGCACCGTTTCCATCTTCGTCTTGACGTCCATCTGCTCGCGCGCCATCGCAAACTGCTGCTGCACATTCGGCTGCTGATTCAGATTATGCTGCACCTGTCCGGCGTCCGTCGCGCGCGGAACAACCATTTGCAGGCTGATTGGATTGACATCCATCGACATTTTCCTTTTCCTCCCGTCTTTCCCCGAGGACTACATATAGGGGCCAACCCTTACCTCGTCTTCCTCCACTTGGAAAACGCAGTGTTGCTCTTCAGTCTGGATGTGCTTGACAACGGAATTGACAATGAGCTTTTGCCCCGGATAAACGCGGTCGGACACACAAATGCGCCCATTCTTCATTTGTGAGATCTGTTCTTCCAATTCCTTGATCAAGCGCTCCGAGCGTTCCACCTGCCCGGCCAGAGGAAACTGCGAACGCGTAAGCTGTGCAATCTGCTCTGCGCGCTGCGGCGGCAACAAGGAAACATCAATCTTTCCGAGCGTGTTAAGCGCCTGAGTAAGCTGCTGAAGCTTTTTCTTCGATTCCGAATATTCCTTGCAGGCAGCTTGATACTTTTTTTGCAGGCTCGGATTGACACCGACAACAAGACGTGCCGCCACAAGTGCGGGATTGCCGATTACCGTCGCGCGGATTTCCTCACCGGCTGCGAGATAACCTCCGGTCACCAGGCCTCGTTTTCCTTCCACGACAATCCGGACTCCCGCCCGAAGGTCGGAATGAAGCGCGACATCCGTAATCGTGATTTCGCCGCCCGCTTCAACTGTCCCATTCTCCACAAAGGCCGCCTGCACATCCTCTTCGGCTATGACAACGCCCTTCCCGACGCCCGCACCGATAATGCCCCCCTTGATGAACACGCTGTAGCCTTCAACCGTGCCGCCGTTTACCGCGCCATTGATTGAAACCGACCCGGTAGCCTTGACTTTGAATCCCTGCTGGACGCTGCCGCCGATATCCACTGCACCGATAAAATCGATATTTCCCGTTCCGACGCCGACATCGCCTCTGATTTCCAATCTCGGATCGATGCTGAACTTGTTGTTCGCTTCGACAATCTGTCCGTCTATCGTCGCGACAACAAAATTCTCATCCTGGATTTCCGTATTTTTCCCCGCGGGGACAGGCTTTGGCTTGCCCGGCTTCGGCTTGATCGTATCGCCGAAGACATTCGTTCCTTCAACCCCCATCGTATGCGGCACACGTTCCGCAATAACATCGCCTTTTTTGGCGAGGATAAATAGATTCAGATTTTTATAATCGACCCTGCCGTACTTATCCTCCGCGATTTTTCCCTTCTGCTCCGCATTGAACTTTCGGACAATCTTCGCGTCTTTTCCCGGTTCCGGGGGCTTTCCCCGTGCAATCACCGCCTGCGTCCCATGTTCCAGCCCGCGTTCGATAGCCTCATTATCAATACCGAATGTGATGCGTCTTCCGGCCAAATCCTTCAGGATTTCCTCTTTCTCCGGAGGGCGTTGCCCTGGCTGACGGTTGATTTTCATTGTCACGGTCATGCGGTCTTTCGATACTTCGAGCTGATACGACATCACCTCGCGCGTGTCCACGACCTCCTCCGTCACCGTCTCTTCCTTCTTCTCCGGCGGCGGCGCAACCGAGGCCTCAAAATGAGCCGCGAGCTTGCACGGCGTACCGTCTGCCGCGCGAACAGCCCGTGCCAATTCTCCCATATCATAATCTATGACGCCGTATTCCTTCAGAATCTGCCGCATATCCGACAGCTCAAAAAGCATTTCGCTGTCATCCGTTGGGTACACTGTGAAAAATACACCATCCGGCTTGAACTCAAAAAGATATCCGGCCGATTTGCCGCCGACTTCCGCGCTTTTACGTTCCTCCGCCATGTGTATCCCCCTTTACGCCCTAGGAACTGTCGAAAAATAACCTATTCATTTAGCTTGTCTGAATTTCCGTGCGCTTCGTTGTCGTCGGTCGCCGTAACACCGTTACGACTCCCTCCTCCGTCTCGTGCACGAAAATTCATCCTGCGCTATCTGCACAGGTTATTATTCTCCAGCTCCTTCAGCCGACCAGATTGGCTTTTTCGCGGGCAAGGTACCCACGCAGCCGAAAAATGGCCTTCGTATGAAGCTGGCACACGCGCGCTTCCGAAATACTCAGTACGAGACTGATCTCTTTCATCGTCAATTCTTCATGATAATAAAGCGAAACAACCTGCCGTTCGCGCTCCGGCAGCCGATCGATCGCTTTCGCCAAAAGCTGCTGCCGCTCCTGCTTCTCGATTGTCTCCTGCGGAGAGGGCGAGGCGTTGATCGCCGTTTCCGCGCGCATATAATCATCGAGTGGAATGACGGTCGCAACATTGATCTGCGACACGACTTTCACGAAATCCTCATTACTGAGCCCCATTGCATCGGCGATCTCCTCATCCGTCGCGCTCCGCCCGAGGTTTCCTTCCAACTCGCTAACACACTTTTCATAGGCCCGTATTTTCTGACGGACCGAAAGCGGAATCCAATCCTTGGAGCGCAGATAATCAAGCATCGCTCCGCGGATACGGACGCCCGCATAAGTTTCAAATTTATTCTGCCTTTTAAGGTCATATCTTTCGACCGCATCCAGCAGACCAAAAAAACCGCTGCTGATTAAATCATCACGGTCGACATGAGAAGGAAGACTGATAGCGATGCGTCCGGCAATCACATTAACCAGCGGCAGATAATTCTCCACCAACTGATCCCGCAGCTCTTTCGCGTGCGTCTTGCCATACTCTTTCCAAAGGGACTCGCTTTCCTTTTCGCTGAGCATCATCTCCATTGAAAGCCGTCCCTCCTTTTCCGTCTGTCCTTCCTAGAAATCTTTGCCTGGCGCGCCGAATCAGTTCTCTTCCGGCACGCTGACGCTTTCAAGATTGTCTGCCGTCATTGGCGCAAACGCCGACGGTTCCTCTTTTTCTTCATCCGTTTCCGAGGAGGAAAAAGCATCATCCAATACGGCGTTTTCCAAGCCGTCGATATCGCCGCCCGATGCGGCCGCATCATCCGCCGACTGCACATCTTCCGCTGCCTGAGGTGTTTCTCCCTCCGCCAAAACGTCGCCTTCCGACGGATTTTCGAGCGTCTCCGCTCCTGTCGTCGCTTCCTCCGTACCTTCCTGTTCTGAAAGCTCCGCTGCTTCTCCCGACTGCGGGGCGCCTTCTTCCCCCTCTTCGGGCATGAGTTCCTCCAATTCGCCGGGCTCCGGTTCGCCTTCGTCTCCTTCCGGCAGCTTTCCTTCTTCACCTGTTTCCGGCTCTTCCGCTTCAGCCAACCATTCCATCTGGATCTGGTCTTCATGCTTTGCGATAAAAAGCGGAATCCCAAACCGATCCAACCAATACAGAGTACCGCTCATGAAAATACCGGACACCAAAAAGCCGATAACAGCGCGCCAAAAAACAACGCCAAGCAGGCGATCCGAAAAAATACCTGTAATCACGATAATAGCTGCCGCAATGACAGCCGTAACAAGCGAGATGCCGAGCTTGAAGCCCCCATCTGCCATATATTGCCTGCACCAGCTTTGCACCCGGTCACGCACAATCGCCTTGCGCCGCTCCCATTTTGTCCTCTCCGCTTCGGCTACCGCCTGCGCCTGGGGATCCGTTCTGGACATCGATTCCAGCGTCGCGTTGCTGAGCCCATGAGCCGCGCCCTCTGCCGTATCTTCCGACTGCAAGGCATCTTCCGCCAGCCCATCCTCTGCCGCAGCCGACTCTTCCGGTATCGGTTCCGCATCCGGCTGTGTAATTTCCAGGGTAGCAGCCTCTGCTTCCTGCGGCGTATCGACGTCCGACATCTTCTCGGACATCTCTAAGCGTTCCGCCTCATCCACTTAAATATCCTTCTCACCTTTTACCATCGTCTTTACGGTATAGACACCATTTTCCAGATTAATCTGTACCGTACGGCCGTAATTCTCGCCTGTATCCTCCGCTAACAGCCGGATGCCCATCGTCTTAAGGATCTCTTTGACCGTCTCCGCATTCCGCTGCCCGACCTTCATGATATCCGTCGCTTTCGCAAACGCGAACATCTGCGCACCGCCCGCCATCTTCGCTACGAGACGGCTCTTGTTGGCCCCCAAGGCCAAGACATCTTTCAACATGAGCGGCATACCCGTATCCGCAAATTTAGCCGGGTTTTCGGTCGTTCTGGACGATTTGCTGTCGGGGAGCATAATGTGAAGCAATCCGCCGACCTTCGCCGTCGGATCGTACATCGACACCCCGATGCAAGACCCCAAGCCATAGCTGATGAGGATTGCGGGAGCTCGACCGACCTTGTAGTCAGCCATGCCGACCTTGATCAGTTCTGCCATAGTTATCCCACTCCCACAGCCGTCAGAATCGTATCGAGGGAACCCGGATCCGGTACGAGGAAGAAATGCCCCTTGATCCCATCCTCATCCGCCTGGAATTCCGTTTCAATAACAAGCGCGTGATCACCCATCTGCCCAAGCTGAATCAAAACGACAGACAGAATCGCTCCCGCCATATCCATCGCCAACGCCGGAATCGACGGCAACAAGGAAAGTTTTGTCAAATTGAACAATGCATTCAGATACGCACCCGCAAGAATGTTCCCGATCTCCATCAACGCAGACTCATCCATGAAATCCAAAGTTTTCGTTTCACCATGCGGTTTTCCCAAAATCATATCGACAAGATAAAACGCGCTTTCCTGAGGCAGCAGGAAAAGGATGTTGCTCGGCGCCGCACCGTAAACCCGAAGGAATACGCCGGCGACCATCACATCCGGGCCGCCTACAAGATCCGGAACATCCGTGATCGGAACGATGGAGACCTGCGGCACATTCATATCAATTCTGTGATTGATGATCTGCGACAACGCCGTCGCAGAATTTCCGGCGCCTACGTTGCCGATTTCCCGCAAGGCGTCAAGCTGAACCGGGCTCAGCTCCAAAATATCATCTGATATCGCCATAGCTGCTCCTCGCTTTCGTCACTTGATCTCATCCTGAAGCCCGATAATGGCTTCAAGATTCAAAAGAATGATCAGCCGTTCCTCAGCCACCTTGCCTACTCCCGTGATAAACCGGCTGTTTTCGTTGTCGACGGCCTTCGCCGCGTCAATCTGGTCGCCGTTCAGCGTGATGACGCCCGTCACCGCGTCGACAATCATGCCGACCTCAAGGTCGTCCTCGCGGACGACGACGATGCGCGTATCATCGGTATATTCCATGTCCTGAAGCCCGAGACGCTTTTTAAGGTCAATAACCGGAAGCACCGAGCCGCGCAGGTTGATAACGCCCTTGATAAAATCCGAGGCAAAGGGCACGCGCGTGATATCCGTCAACCCTTTGATTTCTTTTACGTTCAGGATATTGAAGCCATATTCCTCCCGGCGCAGCTTGAACGCTACGACCTGGACCTGTGTCTCGCCTTCCGCGATATTCATCAGTTCTTTTGCCATCGCTAATTCCCCCTTTCGATCACATCAACGCGCTGACGTCGAGAATCATCGCCACGCGTCCGTCGCCGAGCACCGTCGCGCCGGAAATCACCTTGAGCCCAGCAAGGAGCTTCCCGAGCGTCTTGATGACGATTTCCTGCTGGCCGATCAGGTTGTCGACCACGATGCCCGCCTTGCGCTCGCCGATATGGACGACGACAACGAAGATATCGTCGCTGTCCGTCTCATTCACACGCGGCACGTTGAGAATGTCGCCGAGGCGGATAATGGGGATAATCTGTCCGCGCAGGACGATGACCTCCCGATTGCGGACCGTCTTGATATCCTCCTGCGTAATATTGATGGTGCTGTCGATGGATCCCAGCGGAATCGCGTACATCTCTTCCTGCACCTTGACGAGAAGCGCCTGGATAATCGCCAATGTCAACGGCAGCTTGATTTTGAATACGCTGCCTTCGTCGATCTTTGTCTCGACATCCACATGGCCGCCGAGTGTCTCAATCTTGCTCCGCACGACGTCCATGCCGACGCCGCGTCCCGAAACGTCCGTAACCACTTCCGCCGTCGAAAATCCCGGCAGGAAAATCAGCCGCACCGCATCGGCGTCGTCGAGACTGTTCGCCTCATCCTCCGAAATCATGCCCTTCTCGACAGCCTTGCGGCGGATTACGTCCGCGTCGATGCCCTTGCCGTCGTCGGTGACCATGATGACAACATTGTTGCCCTCATGGCGCGCAATCAGGCCGACCTCGCCGATACGCGGCTTGCCTTTCGCCTCGCGGTCGTCCGGATGCTCAAGCCCGTGATCCAAAGAGTTGCGCAGGAGATGCATAATCGGATCGCCGATCTCGTCGATGACCGTACGATCGAGTTCTGTCTCTTCGCCTTCGATGGTCAGGTTCAGTTCCTTGCCCAGTTCCTTCGCGAGATCGCGAACCATGCGCGGGAAACGGTTGAATACCTGGCCGACCGGAACCATGCGGACCTTCATGACGACAGTCTGCAAATCCGTCGTTACACGGTCCATCTGCTCCAGCGTCTCTGTCAGTTCCGTCAGACGGTGGGTAGTGCCGATCTGCTCCAGACGTACCTTGTTGATGACCAGCTCGCCCATGAGGTTCATCAACGTATCCAGTTTTTCGATATCCACACGGACCGACTGTCCGCTCTTGAGCTTCTTCGCGTCTGCCGCAGGCTTTTTCGCAGGAGGCGCGGAGGGCTTCGCAGCCGGCGCAGACGGTGCTGCGGGCGCCGGCACATTGGCTGCCGGCGCTGCCGGAGCCGCCGGAGCAGCTGCCGCCGGAGCTTCAGCCGGAGCCGCGGCCGCTTTGAGTTCTTCCACCGCATCCTTGACTTCCGCCGACTCCACTTCCGAAATGGAAAGCAACGCGTCCTCAACCGCTTTCATTTCAGAATCGGTTATAGTCACGACGTCAAAGGAATGCTCGAATTTCTCCTGTTCAAGATCCTCCGCCGGCGGAACGGATTTCACGACCTCGCCCAGCTGATCGAGCGCGTTCATGACCATGTAGGAACGAGCCGATTTCAGGACGCAGTTGTCAGCAAGGGTCACCTTGACATGGTAAGCATGCATCCCGCCGTTCGCCGCTTCCATAATGACGTCCTTGTCCGTATCCGAATACTCGATAGAGGACGCCGCGGCCGGAGCCGGAGCGGCAGCCGCAGGCGCCGGAGCCGGCTCCGCCTCGGCCACAGACTTACCGCTGGCAAGTGCGCTGAGCTTCGACGCAAACCCCGTAATATCGACAACGTCCTCCGGTCCGCCCGAACCGACACTTTCAATCATCTGCTCCAAAGAGTCGATGGTTTTGAAAAGCGTATCCATGATATCCTCGTTGACCTTCATCTTCTCCGTACGTAAAAGGTCGAATACGTTTTCCATATCATGGGTCAATTCAGCAATCTTCGTAAAGCCCATTGTCGCCGACATGCCCTTAATCGTGTGAGCGTTACGGAAGATGTCATTGACGACCGATACCTCTTCCGGATCGTTCTCCAATGCCAAGAGGCCATCGTTCAGCGACTGCAAATGTTCACGTGATTCTTCCAAAAACATTTCCATGTACTGATTTGTGTCCATTTCTATTCCCCCTATTTCTTCCTTAATGGCTGACTGCACTTACAATCGCACCTGCAATGTTTTGCAAGGGCTTTATCTCATCGGCGAGGCCGAGATCGACGACAGCTTTCGGCATTCCGTAGACAATGGCCGTTTCCTCGCTCTCCGCGATAACGTATCCGCCTGTCTTCTTGATTTCCGTCATACCGAGAGCCCCGTCGCTTCCCATGCCTGTCAGGATAACGGATACTATGTCCCTGCCAAGAGGAGCCGCTGACTTAAAGAGAACATCAGCTGCGGGGCGGAGCGTCCCAATCGGCGGGTCTTGGTTCAGGAGAATCTCCCTTCCGCTGTTTGAGACTGTCATGTGATAATTGCCCGGCGCGATATATACCTGCCCTGCTTTTATCATATCATGATTTTCCGCTTCTTTCACGGAAATTTGTGAGATTTCGTTTAATCTTTCCGCCAAAGATTTTGTAAACCCGGGCGGCATGTGCTGGACTATCAGGACGCCGCACGGCAGATTTCGCGGCAATCCCGCCACGACAGTCTGAAGCGCTTTTGGCCCCCCTGTTGAACATCCCAGCACAACCAGCTTTCTGCCGGTACCGCCTTTTGGCGATGCCGCAGGTATAGGCGCGGACGGCTTTGGCCGCGGCGTAAGCGGCGGCGGTGAAGGCGGCGGCGTATAGCCTTTGCGGGTCGGAAGGGAAATCCTCCGCATCGTCGGTGCAGACGGAGTCGGCGGCGGAGCCGGTTCCGGCGATGGCGCCGGCTTTGGTGATGGCGGCGGCGAAGGCGCAACCCCGCGCCGCATAACCCCTCTTGCATGAGCCGCTATTCGTGCCTTTGCCAGTATCTCATCCTCGACCGTGTCGACTTTTGATATGGAGCCGCCCACCTTGCTGATGAAATCCACCGCGCCGAGAGACAGCGCCTTGATCGTCGCCTTTGCGCCCTCCTGCGTGAGGCTGGAGAACATCAAAACCGGCGTCGGGCACTCCTTCATGATAGCTTCCAGCGCCTGCAAGCCATCCATCACCGGCATATTGACGTCCATCGTTACAAGATCCGGACTCAGCGCCTTGACCTTTTCGACGGCCTCTTTGCCGTTAACTGCAAGCCCGACAACTTCAAAATCGGATTGCTTCTTGAACATATCCGACAACACCATGCGCATAAACGCGGAATCGTCGGCAATCACCACTCGAATCATAGACTGTCCCCCTATCTGGACCGAATCGGTCTTCGTCTCAGAACATCACCATTCCGTCGGCCTGTTCCCTGTCGACCGCACCGAACCGGTTCTGAACGGGCATAAGAAACAAAATCGCGTCCGCTGAAACCCTTTCTCGCGCATCCAAGCCCACCCGAAAGCATTCCCTTGCCAGCCTTGAATCATGCACGGTATCCTGTCCGTGTTCCCAAGCATGATCGGCACCTCCTCATGGATAATATATATCAATTTTTTCCAACGAAAACCCTCTTCTAGGAGAAATTCAACAAACGTTGCAAAAAACCCTTCCAACCTAAACGAATTTTATGCTCTCCTCCATAAAGAACATTTTTGGCGACCATTTCAATGCATCGCGACGCCATCGTATCGGGAAATGCCGAAAGCAACGGCTGCTGACGCTTGACCGCGTTCATGACGCTCCTGTCCTCATAAATAAACCCGAGGCTTGTCAGCGGCATCGAAAGGAATTTTTCCGACGTCCGCTGAAGCTTGGTCACCACTTCATTGCTTTCACTCTCATCATATACGCGATTGACCACAATCTTCAAGTCTTTTTTTTCGGAATTCATGCTGTACGCTTTCATTACCGCGTACGCGTCGGTCAATGCGGTCGGTTCCGGCGTCGTCACAAGGATGACCTCATCCGCCGCCAGAATGAAATCGAGTACATTCCGTCCAAGTCCGGCGCCCGTATCGACAAGAACGATATCCGCCATCGTCTCGCAGGCGGCCAGCTTGTCCATCAGGCATTTACGTTCCTGCGGCGTAAAATCCACCGCCCGCTCAATCGCCGAACCGCCGGAAATGTAGTTCACGCCGTACGGCCCATGAATCAGCACATCCCCAAGCTGCACATCCGGCTGCAAAAGATGGAGCAAATGATGCTTCGACATCGTGCCGAGCACTACGTCGACATTCGCCATGCCCAGGTCGGCGTCAATAATCATCACACGCCGCCCGATCTTCGCCATCGCAATCGCGAGGTTGACCGTCAGATTCGTCTTTCCGACGCCGCCCTTGCCGCTGGTGACAGCAATCACACGCGCATTCGTCCGTATCGTCGGACGGAATACCCGTTTATGCACCGGCAGAACCTCTTGAACGACAGCCTGCGGCGGGGGCGACGCCGGCGCGCCTCCCTGCGCGGGCGGATAGGCTGGCGCAGGCTGCGGCTCGCTGTATTCATTTTTTTCCTGCACGAGCTCCCGCAGGCTCGACGCCTGATCCCTCATTGCACATTACCTCAGCATAAGCCTTGCCAGAGCTTCCGGTTTCGCCGGCTCGATATCATCGGGAACGCTTTGCCCCGTCGTCAAATAGGACATCGCCAGCCGCCGGTCAAACAGCAGATTCACAATGAACCCGATGCTTTCCGTCTCATCCGTCTTCGTCATCAGGATGCGGTCGGGACGGCAAGCCGCAAACCGCTCCAAAATCGCTTCCGCATCACGCTCTTTTGTCGTCGCGCTGAGCACGAGATGCTTCTCGATCGACGGCTCGACCGACAAGAGCTCTTTCAATTCCTCCATTTGGTAGTCATTGTTCTGGCTTCGTCCCGCCGTATCAATCAAAATCAGTTTCTTGCCCCGATGTTTCCGAAGCGCGGGCTTGAGTTCCTCCGGCGAATAAACAATCTCCAGCGGAAGCCCGATGATGTCGGAATAAGTCCGAAGCTGGTCCACCGCAGAAATCCGATACGTATCCGCCGTAATCAGAGCGACGCTGATTCCACGCTCCAGCACGAATTTCGCCGCAATCTTCGCAATCGTCGTCGTCTTGCCGACGCCGGTGGTACCAATCAGAGCGACAATCTTTGGACGGCCGTCCTTCAGACCGATCCCGTCACCCGTTTTCACAACACTGTGCAGATAGTCCCCGAGCGCTTTCACAGCTTCCGGGGAATCCTTGCCGAGCATCATCGTCGCCGGCGGAATCTTGCGAATCATGTCCTGCATGACATCGTCACGAAGTTCCTGCGCCTGGAGCGCATCCTTCAATGTCAGAGGTTCCTCGCCGTTAGGCGGCTGATTCATCACCTGGCGGAGCATTTGCCGCATTTGCGCCAATTCATCTTCCAGCGCGTTGATCTTTTCCTGTTTCTCGCTGATCTGCCGGTCTTCCTCATGAACTTCCGGCGTTCCCCCGGAAATATCGGACGGTTCCGAAGGCGCCGCCGGCGCAATCATCGTCTCCTTTGGAGAAACAGCCGCCGGCTTTACGGTTTCTTCCTCCCCGGACTCTTCCGTCGCTTTCGCCGCGGCCGCCGCAAGGGCTTCCGCTTTAATTATACGTGATTTTTCCTTCTTGGGCGCTTCCGCCGACGGGGATATCCGGCTCGACGCGGCCGGCGGCGTCGGACGCGCGATAATAGGTTCCGGTTCCAGCTTCGGCAAAATCGGCTCCGCAAGCCCCGACTGTATCTCCTCGATATTCACCCCATCGAACGCTTCTTCCGCGTCTGCGGGTTCCGGGGGCGGCTGCACGCTGATCCTCGGCTGACGTTTTTTTGCCGGCTTCGAAGGCTGTGAAGCCGCAGATGAGCGAATAATCGGTTCCGGTGTAAGAGGCGCAAATTCCTGGGCTTCCGGCTGCGAAGCAGCTTCCGCCCCTTGATTCTGGGCCCGGGCAAGCGACACGCCTTCCTCTGTCCCCGCTGTCTTGTACTGCGAAAGCACATTGCGCGGGAAAGCCGCCTTTTGCGGCTTCGGCGGCTCCGGCTCACGCGGAGCCGGCTGCCGCGGCGTCCGCGGCATCGCCGGCAGCTTCACGCGGGGACGGCGCGGCGTATCATCCACCGCCGCCGTCACTTCCACGACTTCCTTGCTCTTATAGCCCAAAAAGCCGCCCTGTTTATATCGTTTCGTATGAAGAATGACCGCGTCGCGTCCCAGTTCGTCCTTGACCATCGCCATGGCCTCTTTGAGATCGGCCGCTTTAAACACCTTGATACGCAATTAAACTTTCACCACCCCAAGAATTTGCAGCTCTACGCTCTGCTCGATCTCCGCATGGGATAGGACAATAACGCCTTCAATCGCACGCTCGACAATCTTCCGGAAATACGGCCTGACCGCTGGGCTTGTCAGCACAATCGGCTGGTAGCCCATATTCGTCAGCTTCGTCAATTCCGTATTCAGCACCGTCAGGAGCTTCTGCATCGTATCCGGATCCAGGCTCACATACGAGCCGCGATCCGTTCGCTGCACCGCGCCCGCGATCCGGTTTTCCAACGCCGGATCCAGCGTGATGCAGGGAATCGTATTATTTTGCAGGTTCTGCTGGGTAATCTGGCGCGCCATCGCATGACGCACATACTCGGTCAGGATATCCGTATCCTTCGTAGCCCGCGCGTAATCAGCCAGCACCTCGAAAATCGTACTCATATCGCGAATCGAGATGCGTTCCCGCAGAAGATTCGCAAGCACCTTCTGGACCTCTCCCACCGACGGCATCTGGGACATGACCTCTTCGACGAGGTTCTCGTTCGTCTTCTTGAGATTGTCCACAAGATCCTGCGTCTCCTTGCGGCCGAGGATCTCATCCGCGTGCGCCTTGATGACCTCCGTCAAATGCGTCGCCAGCACCGACACCGCATCTACGACCGTATAGCCGTTCAGCTCCGCCTGTTCACGCTGCTGCTCGGTAATCCAGAGCGCGGGAAGTCCGAAAGCCGGCTCGATGGTCTCGATGCCCGGCACTTCCTCGAACACCGTCCCTGAATTCATCGCGAGGAAGTGATCAAGTAATAATTCGCCCTTCGCTATCTCAATTCCTTTTAATTTTATGATATAAGCGTTAGGTTTTATCTGGATATTGTCGCGGATACGGATGGTCGGCACCACAAGGCCAAGCTCCAGCGCGCACTGGCGGCGGATCATGACGATGCGCTCCAAAAGGTCGCCGCCCTGCCCCGTATCGACAAGCGGAATCAGGCTGTAACCGATTTCAAGTTCCATCGGGTCAACCTGAAGCAGAGAAACAATATTTTCCGGCTTGGTCGCCGCCTGCTTCTCCTTCGCCGCCTGCTGTTTCTTTTCCTCCGCCTGTTCCACGGTCGTTTCCTCCGTCCGGCGCAGGGAATAGCCGATAAAACCGGCGATCATGGAAAGCACGAAGAAGGGAATCCCCGGAAGTCCCGGAACAATCGCAAGCAAGATCAAAACGCCGGACGCGATGAAGAACACGCGCGGGTTGCGAAAAAGCTGGGACACCAAATCGGAGCCGAGATTGTCGCCGTCCGACGCCGAGCGCGTGACGATAATACCCGTTGCCGTGGAAATCAAAAGCGCGGCAATCTGCCCTACGAGACCGTCGCCGACGGTCAGCAGCGTATACGTCTGGAGCGCCTGCATCGCCGTCAGGTTCCGCATCAGCATGCCGATAATAAAACCGCCGCCGATATTGATCAGTGTTATGATAATCGACGCAATCGCGTCGCCCTTGACGAACTTCGAGGCACCGTCCATAGCGCCGTAAAAACTGGCCTCATCCTGGATCTTCTTTCGCCGTATCTTGGCCTCGGCGTCCGAAATCGCCCCCTGGTTCAGGTCGGCGTCAATCGCCATCTGCTTGCCCGGCATCGCGTCCAGGGTAAAACGGGCCGCAACCTCGGAAACGCGTTCCGCGCCTTTCGTGATAACCACGAACTGAATGACGACGAGTATCAGGAATACGATAAAGCCGACCACGGCATTGCCGCCCACCACGAAATTGCCAAACGCTGTAATGACCTCGCCGGCATAGCCTTCCAGCAGGATCAGCCGGGTCGAGGAAATATTCAGAGCCAGGCGAAACAGGGTGGTAATCAAAAGGAGCGACGGGAAGACCGAGAAATCCAGCGCTTCAGAATTATAAATCGTAACCAGAACGATTACGAGAGAAAGCGTAATGTTGACACAAAGCAGGATATCGAGGAGCATCGTCGGCAAAGGAATGATCATCATCAGGACGATCATGATGAGAACAGCCGCGACCAGCACATCGCTATGCTGTTGTATGAAGCTGCCCTTCTCTTCCATTTCCCGGCTCCTTTATCTATGTGAACGCGCTTCGATCCTTATCATGGATCAACCGGCGTAACGGTAAGGATGTTTCAAATGATAAACATAGGCGAGAACCTCAGCCACCGCCTTGTAAAGCTCCGGCGGCACCGTTTCGCCGATCTCCACCGACGCGAAAAGCGCCCGTGCCAGCGGTTTGTTCTCCACGATCACGACGCCGGCCTCTCGGGCAACGTCTTTTATTTTCAGGGCTACAAGATCCTGCCCTTTCGCGATGACTTCCGGCGCACGCATCCCCTCCGCATAACGGAGCGCCACCGCGAAATGCGTCGGGTTCGTTACGATGACGTCGGCCTTCGGCACTTCGCGCATCATGCGCGACATCGCCATTTCTCTTTGTTTCTGCCTGATCTTGCCCTTGATCTGGGGATCGCCTTCCATTTGCTTGAACTCTTCCTTGACCTCTTGCTTGGTCATCTTGAGCTGCTCATTGTGATCCCATTTCTGGTACATATAATCAAGAATCGCCAGCGCGAAAAAAATCGCGCATATCTTGAACGCCATCATGAAAATAATATCGGCGATTTGCGTCATGCTGGCGCTGAGATCGAGATATATGAGCTTTGGCATATGCAAAAGCTCATCCTTCAGGTTTTCGTATAAAAACAAACCGATAATCAGAATCTTGAACAGAGACTTTATCAGTTCCACCAGTGAACGCTTCGAGAACAAGCGCCCGAAACCGTTGATGGGATTCAGCTTGTCCAAATCGAAGCCCAAAGGCTCCGTCGTAAAATTCCAACCGACCTGCACCAGATTGATCGCGAGACCGATCAGCATAATGGCAACCATGATCGGGAACGCAGTCTTCAGAAGGATCATGACAATGCCGAGGAAAATCCGAAGCACCGTCTCCGTATCCACTGTCGTATTCAAATTGCCGAAAATATACGCCGTATACTCTGCAATTTCACTATATATATGCGCGCCGAGAATTTTCATGGCCCAGAAACCGATAAACAGGACAAACGCCGCATTCAGTTCCTGGCTCTTCGCCACCTGGCCTTTGTTTCTGGCGTCCGACTTCTTTTTTGCCGTCGGCTCTTCTGTCTTCTCGCCTCCATCGTCTGCGAAAAGCTGAAGGTCGAACAGAAACCGGTTATCGTAAAACTCTGAGGGCTGCGTTGACATTTCCATACATCGCATTGAACAACACATCCAAAAACAACACATAAAACGGAATCACGATGGAAAGCACGGAAAGGCCGATAATAATATGCATCGGAACGCCGACGACGAAAATATTCAGCTGCGGCATCGTCCGTGCCAGAATGCCCAGCCCCACATTGGTCATCAGCACCGCAAACGTAACGGGAATCGCAATCTGCACACCCGTCGTAAAAATCCCGATGGTAAACTTCGCAATCAGTTCCACCAGCGAAATATTCGGCGCAAGCGCCAGAAGCGGCACAGAGGTGAAGCTCCCCACCAGCGCCGAGATCAGCGCATGGTGGCCGTTCGTCACGACGAACACGATGAGTCCCAGATTATAAAGAAAACTTCCGATAAGCGGTATCTGCTGACCGGAAGTCGGGTCCATGACATTGACGATCGAAAATCCTACCTGCATATCCATCATCTTGCCAGCCATATTGATCGCCGCAAATGAGACATAGGCCACGAAGCCGATAAGCCAACCAATAAAAAGCTCGCGGACTACCGCCACCGCAAAAGCAATGACAGTCGCCGGCGCCTGGACAGCCCCCATGCTGTCCACCAACGGGAAAATCGCGAAGGAAATCGCCACTGCCGATCCTACGCGAATCGTCTGCGGGACATTCATACTGCCGAAAAAAGGCGCAATGACAAACAGCCCGCTCACCCTTGTCAAAAGCAAGAGAAAGACGGCCGCATGATTCTGCATCAAATCGTAAAAATCCAAAACGCCTTCCCCGCTTTATCATCAGCCGATGTACATCGGCAGATTCACGAAAATACCCGACACATACTCCACCATAATACGGAGCATCCACGGCCCGAAAATCAGGATTGCCACAAACACCGCGACAATCTTCGGAATAAAGGCCAGCGTCTGCTCCTGGATGGACGTCGTCGTCTGGAAAATACTGACCGCGAGGCCAACCATAAGGCCAAGCCCAAGCATCGGCGCGGCGACAAGAAGAACGACCATCAAAGCCTGTTGGCCGATCTGGACGACCACATCGCCCGACATCGCCTCATCCCCTTAAAAACAACTGATTAAAATCCAATCCAGGAAACAACCCGCCGAGTGTTTCCCGTGATACGCGCACATCTACTTGAAGCTCACAATCAAAGACCGTATCAAAAGCTGCCAGCCGTCCACCATCACAAACAACAAAATCTTGAACGGCATCGAAATCATGACCGGCGGCAGCATCATCATGCCCATGCCCATCAGCGTACTCGCGACGATCATGTCTATGACGATGAACGGAATGTATATCATAAAACCAATCTGGAACGCCGTCTTCAGTTCACTGATCACATACGCCGGAATCAGCGTAAACGTCGAAACATCGTCCTGCGTATCCGGGCGAGCGTCCCCCGCAAGGTTCACAAAAAGAGCCAAATCCGCTTCGCGGGTCTGCTTGAACATGAACTCCCGCATCGGAGCCACCACATTTTTCAGCGCCTCTTCCTGCGAAATCTGTCCCGCCAAATACGGCTGCAAGCCCTGCTCGTTGGCCACGCTCCAATACGGCCCCATGATGTATACCGTCAGGAACAGCGCCAAGGCGATGACCACCTGATTCGGCGGTACATTCTGCGTAGAAAGCGCGTTCCGCAGGAAGCCGATGACCACCACGATACGCACGAACGCCGTCGTCATCAAAAGAATTGACGGAGCGATTGACAGGATCGTCAGCACCGCCAGGATCTGTAGCGTCACCGCCACATCCTGCGGATTGTTTGACGAACCGACATTGATGTCAATATTCGGGATCAGAGGCGCCGCCCAGCCGACTTTCGCCATCAGCAAAAAAGAAAGCAGGGCTCCCATGCAAATGAGAGTCCGCCGCTTATTCAACACACCGCACAACCCCTTCTCATCTGCGGTATCCCCCATCGCGAAACAGCGACGGTATTCTCTTCGCAAGCTGTTCCAATGTTCCCATTTGCGAAGAAAATATATCCACCCCGCCGGATGGGGCCAAAGAGCTGCGATGCAGCCGCTCTATCTCCTCCGAATCCGTGATCTCCCTGAGAAGCGTAATCGAATGCTCGGTCACGCCGAGCACGAATACCCGTTCCGCCAGTTCCACAACGCAAACCGAACGATTCGGTCCAAGCGGAAGATGGGCCAGCAGATGACCGCCGGAAGCGCCTGTCGCCTTCGCGAAATGCCCGGCCAAAAAACGCGACGCGAAATAGGCCAGCACCAGAACGAAAGCGAATACCGCAAGGAGACTCAAGAGATAAGCCAGCGTCGACCACCACGATACCCCGGTCGGCCTTGGATCAGGCTCCGTATAACCGGACAGATAGCCGCCCTCCGCTGCCCATGCCAAAGCATCCGGCAGCGCAAACAGCAGCACTGCCAGCCCCAAAAAGGCCGCAGCACGGAGCCATCGCCGCATCATCAGCCGACAGCTTTGCGGACAGCCTCAAGGACGCGGTCTGCCTGGAACGGCTTTACGATAAAGTCGCGGGCTCCCGCCTGGATTGCTTCGATAACCATTGCCTGCTGGCCCATGGCGCTGCACATAACGATCTTCGCATTCGCGTCGATCTTCTTGATTTCCTTGACAGCGCTGATACCGTCCATTTCCGGCATCGTAATATCCATCGTCGTAAGGTCAGGCTTCAGCTCCTGATACTTCTCAACGGCCTTCATACCGTTTTCCGCTTCGCCGACGACTTCATATCCATTCTTCGACAGAATGTCCTTAACCATCATCCGCATGAATGCCGCGTCATCAACGACCAAAACTCTGACTGCCATGTTGTTCATCTCTCCTCTTTATCTTGGAATATAGAACTCCACTGATACTATTATATAAAAAACTTGCGATTTGCACAAGGCAAAAGCGAATTATTGCAATTTTGCCGCGCGCTCCTCCGGACTGACAATATCCGTGATGCGGACGCCGAAATTCTCGTCGATGACGACGACTTCGCCTTTTGCCAGGAACTTGCCGTTGACATGGATATCGACCGGCTCGCCCGCGAGCTTATCCAGCTCGACGATGGAACCGTTCGTCAACTCCAGGACTTCCTTGATCGACTTCTTCGTCCGCCCAAGTTCCACCGTCACCTGGAGAGGAACATCGAGGATCAGGCCGATATTCGCATCGTTGACCTGGAGCGGGGCCGTCGCCAGCGGTGTAAACTGTGCCGGCTGTACCGGAACTCCGGCTGCCACGCGCGCCTGCTGTCCATACACCGGCTGCGGAGCCATTGGCATCGGAGCCGCCGCCGGCATTGGAGCCGCTTGCGGCGGCGGGGGCGGCGGAGCTGCCGCGGGCGCCGGAGGCGGCGGGGGCGGCGGCGGCGCTACCGAAGGCGCCGGAGGCGGCGGTGGAGGCGGCGGCGCTACCTCTTCTTCTGCCGCGCCGCTGTTCATCAAAGCGTCCACCATTTCCGTCGCGATGCCGATTGGCAGGATCTGCATGATCTCGCTGTCGATCAGCCCGTCAACCTCCATCCGGAACGAGGTCTTGACGATGGTCTCATCCGAGGACACAATCTCCGTGACCTTGTCCTCCGAGCCCAGATCGATCAGATTCACCTTCGGCGGCGAAATATCGATTTTCTTGTTGAACATAGACGAGAGCGACGTCGCGACGGCGCCCATCATCTGATTCATCGCCTCGCCCACCGCACTCATATGGATCTCGTTCAGATCCTCCGGCGGGGCCGTACCGTCGCCGCCCATCATCAAATCGGCGATGATGCAGGCGTCGCTCGCCTGGATCGCGAGAATATTGTTGCCGTCAATGCCGACCGTATAGCCGACCTCGACGATCAAATACGGCATCGGGTAACTTTCCCGGATCGCGCTCATCGTGGCCATGGACACCGTCGGCGTCGTAATCGAGACCTTATGGCCCAAGAGCACGGAAAGCGTCGTCGCGGCGCTGCCCATCGAGATATTTCCTATCTCCCCGAGAGCGTCTTTTTGCATATCCGACAGAGGATCATCCACCACCGGAGACGCGTCGCCGCCCGCGGAAGCATCTCCCGCAGGCGCTGCCTCTTCGGGCGGCGCTTCCGCAGCCGGAGCGTCGCCCGACGGCAAACCGCCGCCGTTCAGCAGGGCATCGATCTCCTCCTGCGAAATCATATCATCACTCATCGGTATCTTCATCTCCCTCTGGCGCCACTCGTGTTATCTGAATGGCCGATTTTTTCCCGAAGGTGCCCGGACGGCAGAAAAACTTCCGTCTCGTCCCGATCATGACCGGCAGCTCCGATTGGACTTTTGTATCAAGCTGCAAAACATCCCCATATCCCAGCATCAGGAACTCCCGGATCGAAATATTGATTGTCCCCATCTCGACAATCAGCGGAACCTTCGTCTTCTCGATTTTCCGCTGCAAAATCTCCACATGCTCGGGGCGGCTCTCCTTCGACACCGACGACGCCACCCAGAAAGTCGTCGTCAGTTTCGACATGATCGGCTCCAGCACAAGATAAGGAATACAGATATTCATGAACCCCTCGACCTCGCCGGTCACGATCTTCAGCGTAATGATGACCACCATATCGCTTGGGGGAACAATCTGCACGAAGACCGGATTCGATTCCATGACCTCCAGCCGCGGATCCATCTTCACTACATTTTCCCACGCATCCCGGAAAAAATCAATGGCCTTCGCGAAAGTCTTGCGAATGACAGCCTCCTCGATCTCCGTAAGGCTGCGCGGTTTGACGGTATTCGCGCCAGTGCCGCCGAAAACGCGGTCGATAATCGAAAACGCGATGCTCGTATTGAGCTCCATGACGATATTGCCTTTGAGCGGGGGAACCGCCAACACCCCGATAACGCTCGGGTTCGCCAAAGACTGCACAAACTCCTGATAAGTGAGCTGCTCGACGGAAGCCACTTCGACGTCGACCATGCTGCGAAGACTGGTGGACAGGTAAGTATTCAGAAGCCGGCCGAAATTGTCGTGGAGCATCTGGAGCGTTCGTATCTGATCCTTGGAGAATTTGTCCGGCCGTTTGAAATCGTAAACCTTGACCTTCTTCTGATCCTCCTCGGCCTTGACCTGGTTCGCGTCCACCGACCCGTCTGACAACGCCGACAACAGCTTATCTATCTCAGACTGTGAAAGTACGTCCTCTGCCAATCTTCACCCCCCCTTCGGCAACAGAGTGTCCGGCTGTCACTGCAAAACGAAACTCGTAATATACACGCCGTAGACCGTGCCCTCGCCCAACTCGTGGTTGACCTCGGTCTTGATCTTCTCCTTCAGAGCGTCCTGCTTCGCCGCATCGTAGCCGTCCAAAGGCTCCGAACGGAGAATATGGAGCACCGTATCCATCAACTTCGTCTCCGCGACAGGATTCAGCTTTCCTTCCGTAACGACCTCTTTCTTGCCGGGATTCAGCTCGATCATGATGCCGATCTTCAGGAAATGACCTGCCTTCACGCCGCCGACATTGACAAGGATACCCTCCTTCGGGTCTCCCAGCTTCACAAACACACCCGGATCGTGATAACGCGCAGCGCCGCCGCCGTCATCATTCTTCGAGCTCGTCACCAGCTTCGACGCGACGAAATATGCGATGCCGCCCGCCAGCGCAATGCCGACCAGCACGAGCACGACAATCGCGATTGCCATCACCGGCAGCTTCTTTTTCGGCTTTTCTTCCGCGCCTTCCTCTCCCTCGACGCCTTCCGGCTTATCCTTTTCCTCTTCCTCGGCCGCCGGCTTTTTCTCGTCCGCCATGAACAATCACTCCTTTGCAAGCAATCTCTCTGCTCATATATTGAATAATGCCTTTATCCCAACGGGCATACGCCCGTCATAGGTACGATACTACTTATGCAAAGCACGGCGATAGGCCATCACACGCCGGACTACCTCGTCCATCGGCTCATCGACGATCAGCTTCTTGCCGTTGATCAGCGTCACCACCGTATCCGGCGTCTCCTCAATCGTCTCGATTACCTCGGCGTTCAGGATAAAAATGCCTTTCTTGTTGACCTCGGAATTGAACTTCGTAAGCTTGATCATAGGACACGCTCCCGTTTCTACATGAAAAATACATACATTGACTAATCTATTATACAACAAAACCCTGCCCGACGGAAAGCCTAAAAACAGCTTTCCGATGAAACAAGGAAAAAAGTCTTATTTGTTTTTCATTTTTAGTCTATTTTTTTTGAATTATATCATACAATTCAGGCACGGACAACAAAAAGCAAGATTATACAGCGGTGAACAAGCAGAAAGAATCCCCGGCAAAGCCGGGGATTCTTTCTGCTTGCCCTTCAATTTTGCCGCTTCATGTTGATCAACGTTTCAAGCATTTCATCGAAAGTGGTAATGATCATCTTGGAGTTGGACTGGAAACCGCGCTGGGTGATGATCATGGCGGTGAACTCGTTGACGTTTTTCACGGGCATTCTTGCATACAATAGTTCTTTATGCTACAATATTACAGAAAAGGTGTTTGCCATAAATGGTAGGCGGTTGGCCCTCTAGGGACTGTGACCCTCCGATGATATAGAAACCCTTCAGGGAATCTACGAAAGGAGGGGCGTGATGCCATGGATATATTGGAACTGATGGCCGTTATCGGCTATACAGCGACAATTTTCAGCATTGGCTATATGCTTGGCTGCAATGCCAATAAACAGAAATGACCGCCCCTAGGCCCAACTAGCGCGGTCAATTTCTGAACGTGTATGCGGGCTGACCGTTTACCGGTAAGCACCTTTTCTTGTGTTTATTATAATGCCTTAGTTCAGAGTTTGTCAACGACAAACTCTCCTTAACCGGCATTTCCTGTCAACTATCCTGCTAAAAATGAAAGTTATATCGCGTCATTGCTTTCATTTATTGTCCTGCATCACAGAGGCATGACAATCACTTTTCTTCGTCTATTTGAGTCTATACCACTCGCTGTCTGCCTGTCGGCATCCTTCGAAGCACCGATTTTTGTCCGCCCCCTTGGGGGCGGGGGACCGCAAAGCGGTGGTGGGGGGGGATTCCACCGTTTCTTTCCTTCTTCATCAATTTGTATCTTTACCCCTTCAAATCTCTCCCAAATCATAAATGACATTCTTCTTTCGTCATATTCCGACGCATGGTTTTTGCTCTCGGCAGGAGTTTTGGATTCTTTGGTATGAACAATGTGATGCGCCCCCCACCACCGCCTGCGGCGGTCCCCCGCCCCCGAAGGGGGCGGACATTTTATCTCTACCCGAAATACTCCTGCATCAGCGCCGACCGCAAAAGCTCCGATTTTCAAGGAGCCGTCGAGCACCGATTTTTGTCCGCCCCCTTGTGGGGCGGGGGACCGCGAAGCGGTGGTGGGGGGATACCACCGTTTCTTACTGTGAAAGTATTATCGCAATATTGCTTTCATTTATCGTGGTGCATCGCAAAAGCATGACAATTACTCTTACCGCTTCATGTTGATCAGTGTCTCGATCATTTCGTCAGAGACCGTGATGATCTTCGAGTTCCCCTGGAAGCCGCGCTGGGTGATGATCATGGCGCTGAACTCGTCAATGCTTGTTCAATTTGCGGGAATATCTGTCGCATGATATAATTGGCGTATGGATATAACAAAAGCATGGACGAAAACACAAGGAAAACAATAGCGAAAAAGATAATGCAGGCTTCCAACTTTATCTTTGACCTTACAAAATGTCCTCTTCCTATTGACGAGATTGAAAGGCAAGTGAACGGACTGTATTCTTCACGCCATACACGCTTTATTGATAAAATTGTACTTATGCGTAACGGAGAAATCTTAAAAGTATACGGCAGAAAATAAGAGAGACCATCTTCCCGCCCGGTCAACCGCTTGAACAGCGGGACAATGGGGGCGGGAAATGGTCTCTTCTTGTTTATATTATACCGTTTCCCCTTCGTTCCTGTCAACTATCCTGCAAAAATCCCCGGCGTATCGCCGGGGATTTCGCTTTGCTTATTTTAGGTTTTACCGCTTCATGTTGATCAGCGTCTCGAGCATTCCGTCGGAGACCGTGATGATCTTCGAGTTGCCCTGGAAACCGCGCTGGGTGATGATCATGGAGGTGAACTCGTTGGCGTTTTTCACGGGCGTTCTTGCATACAGTAGTTCTTTATGCTACAATATTATAGAAAAGGTGTTTGCCATAAAATGGGTAGGCGGTCAATCTCAGCCCCTGAAAGGGGGGAACGCCGATGAGCGTATATGATTTTTTCGCGTTTCTAGTTTTGCTAGTCGCGTTAATCGTTTCTCTCAAAGCATGAGAAAAGCCGCCACAGGGTCCTAATCTGACGGCGGCTAATCTCTTTAGTCTTCTGTCGTGGGGCTGACCGTTTACCGGCGAGCACCTTTTCTTGTGTTTATTATAATGCCTTAAATCAGAGTTTGTCAACGACAAACTCTCCTTAACCGGCATTTCAACGAGGCGAAGCCGAGTTATAATGCCTTAAATCAGAGTTTGTCAACGACAAACTCTCCTCTGCGGCATTTCCTGTCCACTATCCTGCAAAAAATCCCCGGCGTCGCCGGGGATTTTTTATTGCTTATTATTACCGTTTCAGGTTGATCAGGGTTTCGAGCATTTCGTCTGAGGTGGTGATAATCTTGGAGTTCGACTGGAAACCGCGCTGGGTGATGATCATGTCGGTGAACTCGTTGGCGACATCGACATTCGACATTTCGAGTGCAGACGGGGTAATCTTTACGCCTAGGTCATTCGCAGTTCTGATATTTGCGACTCCGGAGTTGTTCGATTCCTGATAGAGGCTGTCGCCAGTTTTCGTAAGACCAGACGCGTTGTTGAACTGAGCTATCGCGACCTGCCCCTCAGCCCGACGCTGTCCATTTGTATAAGTTCCTGTAATCACCCCCGAAAGATCAACAGCGACCTCCTGCAACACACCATAACCATATCCATTTGCAGTTGCTTTCGACGTATTCCCCCCCGAATATTGTGTAAGTGCAGAAAAATCAATCGTCAATGACTGATCTTTTGCACCGTTGGGAGAAGTATAAGTCAGCTTCATACTTCCCGCCGCCCCGGTGGTATCATCATATGAGCCGTCCTCATTAAATGGAATCGTGGTTATCGCCATATCGACCTTTGTTCTTGATCCGTCGTCCTCAGGGATTCCCGGATCACTATCTGTAGCCCTAATGGAGGCCTGCCATTTATTATCTTCAGACCGTTCCATTAATATTGTAATAGTGTGATCGTTTCCTTCCGAATCGTAGGCAGTATATGAAGTTACAATTGGCATACTGTGGTTTTGAGTATATTTAATCCCACTCGTTCCACTGACTATCTGCGTTGTCCCGTCAGATAAAGACAGCGTAACCGACTTATAATACCCATTAAGAGTAACCGCGGGAGGATAAGATACGTTTCCATCATTGTCCACTGCCGTAATCGATGTAATCGACGGTTCACCCGCATTCAAATTACCCGTGTACTTCACCTGATCAGTAATTTTAGGCTTCATTTGTTTTCCAGCTTCCACAACAATTTTGCTTACAGAATCATTGGTGTTAATCTTTCCATTTTCGTCCGCCGTCCAGCCTAAAACATAATAACCATTGCCAGGATTGACATAATTTCCTGCCGCATCGAATTCAAAAGCACCATTGCGCGTGTAATATTTGTTAGTGCCTTTAGCATCTGCTGAAACGACAAACAATCCATTTCCCGACAGACACAAATCCGTGTTCTTTCCTGTCGATTGAACGGAACCATTCGTAAACAGCAAATCTACGGCAGCCACACTGGATCCAAGACCAATCTGCTTTGGGTTCGTGCCGCCTCGATTCTCCTGCGGCGCGCTCGCGCCCGTAAGATTCTGGGACAGCATATCTGAGAAAGTCACGCGACTGGATTTGAAGCCCGTGGTATTGACGTTCGAGATGTTGTTGCCGATGACGTCCATGCGGGTCTGATGATTTTTCAATCCGGAAACACCAGAGAAAAGGGAACGCATCATAAAGTATCATTCCTTTCATTTGTCTGCGGCTTTCGCCGCTCTGCCCAAGTGCGCCGATGGAAACGCTTCCATCCTTCCACGCTTCCCGAAGCCCCCCTGAAAGGTCCAGCCTTAAAGGATCGCCGCACTGTCTATGTTCGTGAATATGTTTTCCTTTGCGCTCGTTCCATCCATGGCGGTAATCACGGTACGGTTCTTGACGCTGACGAGGAAGGCCATGTCGTTCATATAGATGAGCGACTCCCGTGCGCCTTTTTCCGCCATGCGCTCCACCGTGTCGTCGAGCTTCGCGAGCTGCTGGTCGCTGAGGTCGATCTGTCTGTCCCGAAGCCGCTCGTTCGCGTGCTTGGAAAACTTGACCTTCGTCTGCTGCCTCGCGAGGATGTCGGCGAAGTCGGAGGATGGCTTTTCGTCCCGCTGTACGCGATCCGCTGCCTGATTCCCGATGGGCAATATGGGCTGGGACGACCAAAATATTTTGTTGTCCGCCATATTCCTCATTCCCTCCAATGCTTACAGTACCGACTCGGCCACCTGCCGAACCTCGCTGATCTCGACTTGATAGGTTCTGCCGTTAGCTTCCGCAACAATCTTCGGGCTGCCGTCCACAATGTTCACGCCCTTGACTGTGCCCACATAATCCGTGGAAGTCGTCATGGGATTGCCGTTGGCGTCCAGGATGGCCTTGCCGCTGGCGTCAGTCTGCACCGTTTCCTGGGTCCAGGCGATATCCTTGCCGATCATGCTACTGAGCTGACCGACGAGCACCGAGGTGTCGATGTTCGAAACGAGCTTTGAAACTTCATCAACGGACTTATAGACGTTCGTCATCTGCTCCAGCGCCGAGAACTGCGCGAGCTGAGCCACATATTCAGAGTTGTCCTGCGGGTCCAGTGGATCCTGATACTGCATCTGAGTGACGAGAAGCTGCAAAAACGCGTCCTTGTCCAACGCATCGTTCGTTCGCTGCGTAGCGTTGGCCGCCTGCATCGCATCGTAGTCGGCCTTGGAGTAAGTCACACCGCCTACGGTAATGGTATTGAGGTCAGTTGCCATAAATTTTCCTCCTTTGTAAGTGGGATAAACACCTCATCCGTCAGTCCTACGGACTGCCCGTAACAGTCCACTGGACTGTTACGCCCCTCAAAGGGAAGGCAAGATGAGATTGTTACACGAGATAGTTCACGCCTTCTTCACCGACGTTCGCCGCGCTTTCCGTCTCCGCCGCACCGTTGACTGCCGTGTTGACGGTCAAGGCGTCCGCGTCGTTCTCGAAGCTCCGGCGGTCTGCCGATTGATTCCTTGCGGAATGCTGGGACTGTGGATAGCCTTGCTGGCCGGCCTGGCTCTGGGCGAAGAAGTCCTGGGAAAGCCCGGACTGTACGTCCACGTTGTTGACCTTCAGGCCCTGCTGCTGGAGCTCCTGCTTGAGCTGGATCATCGAGCTTTCGAGAAGACCCCGCACCTGCGCGTTCTCGGTGTGGAAGGTCGCGTTGATCGCGCCGCTGGCCGTGACCGCCACGCGAAGGGTAAGCTCGCCGAGATGCTCCGGATTCAGCCGGATGACCATTTCGGTGTTCGCGTCGGAACGAATCAGCCGCGCCTGATCGACGACCTGCTGCATGACGTTGTACGGGTCCTGCGCCTGCTGCACCGGAGCCGCTTCCACGGGAGCCGCCGCGTTCATCGTTTCCGTAAAGCTCATGCCCTGCGGAAGAACGCCCGCGCCTGTCGCCTGCGGCTGCGTCTGCTGCGCGCCGGACTGGCTCTCACTCCGCTCCGCCGCTTGTACGCCTTCCAACTCTTCGCCGCCGGTCACCCGCACCGCTTCGCCGAGCGCTGCGCTCTGCTGACGGTTTTGTTGCTGGGGCTGACGGTTCAGCATATCGCCGAGGTTCTGCCGTGTGTTTTGCATCTTGTCGAGAACCGCGTCCTCGACTGTCAAAGGCACGCCTGCAAAAAGGCTGTTCGCACTGTCGGGGCGCTCATTCTTCGCCGCACGCGTATCCCGAACGGCTGCTTCAGGCTGCACCGTATTCTGCAAAACGACTGCCGCCTGCTCCGGCTGTTCCGCAATCGTCTCGCCCATTTTGATGGACGGCTCTCCGGTCTGCACCAGCGGGGAAAGCTGCGTCTGCGAGGAATGCTGCGCCTGATCGAGAACCGGCTGCTGCGCCAGGCCTTCGGTCGGCATCACGATCTCCTGAACCTCTGTTGAGAACTCCGGCAGTGTCTGATTCACCAGCGTCACACCCGTGTTGTTTTCCGACGAAAGCATATTCCTCATGCCCGCGCCGTTTTCCGACGAAAGCATATCCATCAGCTGCTGGTTTTGCGCCGCCTGCTGCTCCTTCGCCGCGTCCTGCGGAAGCAGCGCGTCCAGGGTTCCCGTCTGGAAATCCAGCGCCGTCGTCTCCGGTATTTCCGAAGTTTCCGACATTGTCATCGCTTCGGACATGGCAACTTCCGCCTCCGGCATTGCCGCCATCGGCTGCGTCTCAGGAGTCGTCTGCGTCTGCGCGCTTCCGGCCATCGCCATCAGCATCGCGTTCAGTGTCGTCGCTGCGCCCGCCGTCTCGGGAACATCCTGTACGTCTTCCGTCGCCTTGCCCTCTTCCGTTTTTGCGGATTTTTCTTTTTTCCCGCTCTTCGGAAGCTCGGCAGCCTCTTCCGCCGCTTCTGCCGCTTTTTCTTCGACAGTGCCGACGTCTTTCGCGTCCGCCTCTTTGGCGTCGACCGGCTTTGTGTCAGCGTTTTTCGCTTCCGGCTGCTTCGCGTCTTTTGCTTCGGCCTTCGGGGCTTTCTCCGGCTCCGCTTTCGCATTCTTTTGGGCGTTCTTAGCGTCGTCCAGTGCGCTGCCGAAGTCGTTCTTGTCCGCCTTCGCGCTCTGCGCCGCCGTCTTCGACTGCACCGCGGAACGAAGCGAAGAAGTTTTACCGCCCTGCGCCGCACCTGCCGGTTTCACGCCCGGCTGCATCATCAGATTTTCTGCTTTCATCTGTTCACCACCTTTCCTTTCGTTATATGTATGGATTTATATGGAATGCTCCCTTTCCGGAACCAGTCCATCAAAACCATCCGATTATATATCGAAAAAAAAGCGGAATTTCTTAATACCAATATCAGGCCAAAATTGCAAAAATATTATTCTTCTTCCCCGCTCCGGGGAACAGGCACAAGCTGGTCGCCGGGCGAGGCCATGCTGGATCGTCTGCCCGTGTAAATACTGCGCGTCAGGCGCGCGGAATGACCGGGATCGAGCGACGCAAGCACTTTCGCAGCCTGGGACTCATCCATTTTTTGCAGCACGGCAACGGCAATTTCGTCGTCGAGATCGGTCATGATGTCAGCGGCCGCCTCCGGCTTCATTTCATTATAGAGTTTCGCCAGCTTCGAGACGCGCTTTCTTTCTGCGGCCTCCGCTTCTTTCTGCTGTTTTTCGATTTCTTCCTGCGTCAGCACGATCGGCTTGGATTCTTCTTCCTTCTTGATCGGCGTCGGCTTATCGTCCTTCTTTTCGTCTTTCTTGTCGTCTTTTTTACCGTCCTCCGGCTTCTTTTCCCCTTCGGCGGGCTGTTCCTCCGGCGGCGGCGACGAGAGCTTTTCGTCAACGGCTTTTGCCGCCGGCTGGAAAATATATTCGTCGAAAACCGCCGGAGTCTTTTTTATCGGCTCCACGATATACTCGCTGATGAAAGGCAGCGCGTGCTGATCGATCTGTTCGTTGGCCTCGTATACGTCAAAAACGCGAAGATAGACGCCGGCAAAAAATCCGGCCGCAACGATCCCGGCCAAAGCAAGCAAAATTGCAATGAATTTCAGCAGACGTCTCCCGAATCGACGCAAAGCCGATTCTTCCGCAACTTCCAGCTGTTCAGTTGTCTCTTCCGCCGGTTCTGTCGGCTTTGTCGCCATCGTGTCACCTACTTTGCATCGCCGTCAAATTGTAACCCCGTTCACCTATACAAATCCAGAACGGACGAAACGTATTGCTGTGTCTCGCTGTACGGGGGGACGCCGCCATATTCGCGCACGGCTTCCGGCCCGGCGTTGTATGCGGCAACCGCCTTTCGGACGTCGCCTCCAAACGTATCCAGCATTTGTTTCAGATATTTTGCGCCGCCTTCGATATTCTGCGCCGCGTCATAGGGATTGACCCCCAAGGATTCCGCTGTTTCCGGCATCAGCTGCATAACGCCGACGGCTCCCGTGGCGGAAATCGCGCCCTGCTCATAGCCGGACTCGACCTCGGCGACCGCCGAGACGAGATTAGGATCTACGCCGTATTTTCCCGCCGCTTCCTGGATGACAGGCAGATAAGCGCTGTCCTGCGGCACGGAAAGCGGCAGGTTATCCGCCTTTCCCGCAACAGATGCGGGCTTTTCCTCCCCCTTCGCCCTCTGCGCATTTTGCGAAGGCGACTGGGGCGCAGCAGCACCGCTTCCCCGATTCGGCGTTTTCGACTTGATCTCGTCCTTCAGCATCTGTTGAAAGCCTACCGCACCGCCTCTGGGCCGCCGCATACCGATTTTATATTCAATATCCTCTATCCTATTGACCACCGCGTTGATCGATGAAAAATCCATTACGCGCCCGCCTTTCTCATATATAGCTGAAGCCCGATCTCGTCGAGCATCTTGTTTTCTTCAAACAGGATTTCATCTTTGTATTGCTGCAGCCTTTTTTCCTTGAGCTGCTCGATGCTTTTGAGCTTCGACATCATTTCCAGCAGTTCTTTCAGCCGCTGCTGGCGCACGTTTTGCGCCTCCAGGATCGTCTGCTGCTGCTGCTCTATTTGCTGGCGTTTCCAGTTCACATAGCTGGTAAAGGTCATGACGCGGCCGACGCTGATGCGCTTGCCCGCTTTCGTCTGCTCCGCGTATTCCGCCTGAACCTTCTGCATATCCTGCAAGTATTCGGCCAGCTTCGCCCGCGCTTCTTCCAGCGCGCGCGTCGCTTCCGCAAAGCGGCGCTCGGCGTCCTCCTTTTTGCGGCGCGTAACGCCCAGGAGCGTTTCCAGTTTGAAACGGAATTTTTTCATACGTCACCCCGTTGTTGGATGCACACCTCATCCGTCGCGCTCCGCGCGCCACCTTCCCCTCAAGGGGAAGGCAAGATAACACTTCATTCATGTATCACGAAACATTCCGCTGGCACGTTTCGCCCTTCAAGGGAAAGGCTTTTATATCGATTCCAATGCCTTCTTCATTTCCTCGAAGCTGGTGACCTCGAAGACGCCCTGGCAAAGGAAATCATTGATTGCGTCGATTTTCTGGATGGCCTCGTCGATCCGTTTGCTGGAGCCCTTGACATAGGCGCCGATGTGGATCAGATCCTCGGCTTCCTTGTAGACCGCCATCAATGCGCGCATATGCTGCGCCGCTTCCCTGTGCTCCTTTGTCACCACGTCGGTCATGACACGGCTGACGCTGGCGAGGATATCGATGGCGGGAAAATGGTTTTGCGCGGCAATCGCGCGGGAAAGCACGATATGGCCGTCCAGGATGCTTCGCACGGCGTCGGCTATCGGCTCGTTCATATCGTCGCCGTCCACGAGAACGGTGTAGATGCCGGTGATCGAGCCCCGGGCGCTGGTGCCCGCCCGCTCCAAAAGCCGCGGCAAAAGCGCGAAGACCGACGGCGTATAGCCCCGCGTCGCCGGAGGCTCGCCGATGGTCAGCCCCACCTCGCGCTGCGCCATCGCAAAGCGCGTGACGGAGTCCATCATCAATACCACGCGCCGCCCCTGATCGCGGAAATATTCGGCGATGGCCGTGGCGGTCATCGCGCCTTTGATGCGGACCAAAGCGGGCTTGTCCGACGTCGCGACGACGACGACGGAACGCTTCAGGCCTTCCTCACCGAGATCGCGCTCGATGAAATCGCGAACCTCGCGGCCGCGCTCGCCGACAAGCGAAATCACGCTGATGTCGGCTTCCGTATTGCGGGCAATCATCGAAAGGAGCGTCGATTTGCCGACGCCGCTGCCCGCCATGATGCCGATACGCTGGCCGGAGCCGAGGGTAATCAGCCCGTCGATGGCGCGGACGCCGACATACAATGAATCCTTGATCCGTGGCCGCTGCAAAGGATCCGGCGGCTCGGCGTGGAGCGGATATTCCGTTCGGGAAAGGATCGGCCCTTTGCCGTCCATCGGGTTGCCGAGGCCGTCAAGAACGCGCCCCAACAGCTCCATGCCGACCTTGACCTGCAAAGTCTTTTGCGCCGATATGACCTCACACCCCGGCCCGATGCCCTGCATCTCGCCAATCGGCATCAGGAGCACAAGGCCCTCGCGGAAGCCCACGACCTCCGCAGGGATTGGAGCGACATTCGGGAAGCGCGATTTGATATAGCAAAGCTCTCCAAGGCTGACATTCGGCCCCTTGGACTCGATGACAAGCCCGATGACCTGCGTGACCTTGCCGCTCATCTTGATGGACTCGGTGTCCTCAATCGCGCGGGAAAATTTTTTCAGATTCAGTTCCATAAATTCAGTTCCATCATTTCATGGCGTCCTGTATGGATTTTCGGATCAGCTCCAGCTGTGTCGAAAGCCGCGCGTCCACATTGCCGTTGGGCGTCTCAATGACGACGTCGCCCACCGTGAGATTTTGGTCGGAATGGACTTCCAGAAGCGCCTGTCCTTCAAGCAGGCCCTGAAATTCCGAACGTCCCATCAACACAAGGTCGTAACTCTCAGGCGCGACGCGGATATGAACTTCGCTTTGGTCCTTGACCTTCATCAGCGCCGTCCGCACCAGCGGCAGGATGATGGTCGGCACGTCGAGGAAGTGCTGGGGCAGCACATGATCGGCGATCTCCATCGCCAATGCTGCGATTTCGTTTTCCGCGCCCTGCACATAGACGCGGCATTCCTCCTTCGCGTCCGCAAGCGTTTTTTCCGCTTTCGCGTTCGCGTCGAGAATCGTCTGCTTTTCTTCCTCTCTGACCTGCCGTATGCCTTCCTCGCGCCCTTCGGCAAGGCCCTGTTCATGGCCCTCTTTTTTCGCGTCCTCCATGATATGGCGCGCCTGCTCGTGGGCGTCGTCGAGGATCGCTTTCGTCTCCTGCTCGGCGTCCGCGCGCATGACCGCGCAATCCGTTTTCGCCTTGGAAAGCATATGCTCCGCATCTTTTTTCAAGACGTGGCACTCCGCCATCATGGCTTCGCGGGCTTTTTCCGTCGCTTCCTTTGCGGAGGCGATTTCTTTTTCCGCCTCGGCCTTCAAGAAAGAGATTTCCGCCTCAGCCTTTGCCTTCGCCTCGGCAATCTCTGCCGCGAGTTCGCCCTTCAGCTGATTCCCTTCTTCCGAAGAAAGCTGTTCTTCTCCAGTTTCCTCTTCCGGTTTTTCCTCCGGCGGGGGCGGCGGCGGAGCCTCGATGACGACGGGATCGCCCCAAACGGAGGCTTTAATGATCTTAGACAATCATTTCTTCTCCCTTTCCGCCGCGTGCGACAACAATCTCGCCCTTGTCCTCCAGGTTGCGGATGACGTTGACGATTCTCTGCTGCGCTTCTTCGACGTCGCGGATCTTGACCGGGCCCATGAACTCGATTTCCTCGCGCAGCATATCCGCCGCACGGGAGGACATGTTCTTGAAGACCTTGTCGGCGACTTCCTTCGGCGTCGCTTTCAGCGAGAGCGACAAATCCTTGTTGTCGACATCGCGCAAAATCCTCTGGATGGAACGGTCGTCGATCATGACGATATCCTCGAACACGAACATGAGCTTCTTGATTTCCTCGGTAAGCTCCGGATTGTCGACTTCGAGAGTCTCGATGATGGCTTTTTCCGAAGTGCGGTCGACGCGGTTCAAAATCTCGACGATTGCCTTTACGCCGCCCGCCGTCGTGAAGTCCTGCGTAACGAGGGCGGAAAGCTTGCGTTCCAGAACGCGCTCGACTTCGCGGATGACGTCCGGCGAAGTGCGGTCCATCTCGGCGATGCGCTTCGCGACGTCCGCCTGCTTGTCCGACGGCAGTGCGGTCAGGATCATCGCCGCCTGGTCGGAATCCAGGTAGGCCATGACCAGCGCAATCGTCTGCGGGTGCTCGTTCTGGATAAAGTTCAAAAGCTGGGAAGGATCGGTCTTCCGAAGGAAATCGAAGGGCCGAACCTGAAGGCTCGTGGTCAGGCGGCTCAGGATGTTGGCCGCCTTCTCGGAGCCGAGGGCTTTCTCGAGGACGTCCTGCGCGTATTCGAGGCCGCCCGTCGAGAGGTAATCCTGCGCCATCGCGAGCTGGTAGAACTCGCTGATGACATACGCCTTCTGATCGGGAGTGACCTGCTTCTGGCTGGCGATTTCCAGCGTGATGCGCTCGATCTCGTCGTCGCTCAGATGCTTGAACACCGGCGCGGAAAGCTCCGGGCCGAGCGTGATGAAGAGGATGGCCGCTTTCTGCTGGTTGGACATTTCCTCCAACGGCTGGTCATACATATCCATTTCCGGCATCCTTCATCACTCCTCTGCGAGCCATGTCTTGACAAGGAGGGCAACTTCCTCAGGCTTGTCGTTGATCAGCTTTTCGATCGCCTCTCGCTGAGCGATCAGCAGTTTTTCTTCCTCTGTGAGTTCCGCTTCGGGAATCTCGTTGTTCGCGATCGCCGCGGCGCGATACTCCTGCTGGAGCTGCTGCTGCTGACGCGCTTCTTCTTCCTGGCGCAAACGTTCCGCTTCTTCTTCCTGTCTCTGACGTTCTTCCTCTTCCTGTCTTGCCAATTCCGCCAGCCGCCTTTCTTCCTCAAGCCGCGCCTCCTCGGCCTCCCGCTCCAGACGCTCCTGACGCTTCTTCCAGAGGATGTAGCCGATGACGGAAGCAATGATTAGGATAATCAACGCTATTACTGCATACATAATCCGATTCTGCCTATCTATTTCTGCCTGTTCCGCGGCCGCCAGACGATCCGCGATCTCCGTGCTGAACGGCAGCGGCTCGACGGACACCGTGTCGCCGCGCTCGCGGTTCAGCCCCACAGCGGACGAGACGGAACGCATGATGCTGTCGCGCTGCGCCTGCGTAATGTCGTCGTTGACGAGCACCGCGATATTGACGCGCCGGATGGAGCCGGGCGAAGCGATGACTTTCTGCTTTTCCTCGTTGATCTCGTAGTTTTTGGTCGATTCCTTCTTCTCATAGTTCGCGTTGGCGACTTCCGCCTCCGCGACGTACCCGGGCACGTTCGCCTGCACACCTGCAGGCCCGCCCGGATTGTTCGAAGTGCCGGTATAGCTCTCGCTCATGTCCTGCTGGCTGCGGATGATGCCGGAATCCTCGACCACCGGCGTGAAGGTCTGCCGATCGATCTGTTTCTGGTCGAAATCCAGCTCCACATTGACGCGGACAAATGCGCGCCCCGCGCCCAGCGCCTGATCGAGAAGGCTCTGCACGTCCTTCTGCATCCGCTGCTGGACTTTGCGCGTCATTTCCATCTGGGTGATGGTCTTCGCGCTGACGCCTTTCTCCTCGTATTCGTCCTCGTCAGGATCGTTCAGGATCTTGCCGTGCTCGTCGACAATCGTGATATTTTCCGGCAAAAGCCCCTGGATGCTGTGCGCGGTCAGATTGACGATGCCTTTGATTTCCTGCTTCGTCAGCGTCTGGTCCGGCTTCAGCTTCAGCATGATCGAGGCCGTGGCCGGTTTCTCGTTTTTCTTGTAGAGGCTGTCCTCCGCAAGCACGATATGAACGCGGGCCCGATCAATCGCCGCGATCTGCTCAATGGTCCGTGTCAGTTCCCCCTGGAGTGCCTGCAAATAATTGACCTTGTTCTGGAACTCCGTGACGCCCAGCTTGCTGTCGTCGAATATCTCGAAGCCCTTGTGCCCGCGCGGCAGTCCCTGTGTGGCGAGATCAAGCCGCACCGTATGCACGTCCTTGGACGAGACGAGCACCGTGACTCCGCCGTCGGTCTCCTGCACCTCATATGGAACTTTCTGCTCATTCAGCTTTGCAACAACGTCGCCGGCGTCCTTCGTCTCCATGTTCGTGAACAGGGGAACGAGGTCCGGCTTCCTTCCATATAGAAAGCTCGCGCCGACAATCGCAGCCACCAGCAGCACCACCGCGCCCAACGCGAGGTACCGCTGCTGCTTTGTCGTCTTGTTCCAAAGCTGCAGATACCGTTCTTTCCAGTCTGCCATCTTTTCCATCCCTTCGGCTCATACCAGACGCAGTCAATATTTTTAAGTCTTTACTGCGGCTGCATGAGGCATCATTTGCGCCGCAGGCGCAAATGTAGCCTGCGAAGCAGGCGTATCTCAGTTCAAAATTTTATTGAAAAATTTGGCCTGAGATGAGTATCAATACGAAAAAGCAGGCACTGCTTATACCTGCATCCGCATGAGCTCCTGGTAGGCGGAAAGAGCCCGGTTCCTGACCTGCATCGTAAGCTGAAGGGAAAGCTCCGCCTTCTGCGCGGCGATGACGACCTGAGAGATGTCGTCCACTTCCCCCGCGGCCAGTGCCGCGTCCATAGCCTCCGATTGATGCTGCAAATTATTCGTCTGTTTCAGCGCGTCAATCATATACTGGCTGAACGTCTTGACTTCCGGCTCGGGAAGCGTCTCGCCGAGATGGCTCGTCGCACTCATTTTCACCGGCGTCATCTGCAAGGGTTCCATGACCATAATGTCACCTCATATATAAATAGTTGAAACCAACCCGTTTATCTTCCGATTTCCAGCGCCTGGTTCGCCATCGCCTTGGCGGCATTGATGGCGGTCACATTCGCTTCGTAAGCGCGGGAGGCCGTGATCAGGTCGACCATTTCCGCGACGGCGTTGACGTTCGGGCGCTCCACATATCCCTCGGCATTGGCGTCGGGATGCCCCGGATCGTATACCAGCGGCCCCTGCCGGCGATCCTCTTCGATGCGCACGGCGCGGACGCCGTTCCCGCGATCGCGGTTCTTTCGATTCTTGTGCAGCGCGTGCGCCATGAAAAAGCCGAAGCCCTTCTGCTCATCATACTCGCGAGGCTGGAACACGACATAACGGCGATGATAAGCGCCGCCTTCCAGCGTGCGCGTCGTATTCGCGTTTGCCAGATTATTGGAAATCACGTCCATACGAAGACGCTCTGCCGTCAGGGCAGACGCTGACGTATCGATCCCACCGAACATGCTCATACTGATTACCCCTTTATATTTATTACTCCGACCATTAAAATCCACAAAATCTTGCCTTCCCCTTGAGGGGAAGGGGGGATATTAAAGGCCAAAATAATGGAAGGCGCCTCAGCCCTCGCCATTCTGCATGACAGATTTGACTCGGGAGATATACCCGCTGAGGGAGCGCGTCATCGCATTGTACCAGAGCTGGTTCTTCGCCAGGCTCGCCATTTCCATATCAATATCGACGTTGTTGTTGTCCACGCGCATGACCGTAGTATCGTCCCGCTCAACGCGCGCATCGGCCCGCTCGAATTTCTTGAAAGGCAAATGCCTGTCATGGGTACGAACCATCTGCAGCTTGCCCTTGTCGTCGTCCCCGTAAAGCTCCTTCGCAAGAAGCTCCTCAAAAACGACCTCGCTTCGCTTGAAATTCGGCGTATTGACGTTCGCGAGATTGTCCGAGATGACCTCGTGCCGCAGGTTCGCGGCAGAAAGACCGCGCTCCATATAGTCGAACGTCGGCGCCCGCATAATCTGGTCGAGCATAAAAACTCCTCCCATAAGGAACTAAAGAAAAAGCACGCAAAATCCGCCCCGAGAGGCCTCTTGGCTGAACCAAGAAGAAAATCGGCGCGAAAGCATACTCCCCCATTAAGGTTAGCTTTTCCTATTTTACCATTTTTTTCGGCAGATAATACCCCTCTAACCAAAATTTTGGGTTATTTTTTATAAAAATAGTCTTTTTATCCCAAACCCATCAACAAATAGTTCTTTTGTTTACCGCTTCAATTTCGCGATCTCGTCAATCAGATGCTTGTTCAGCACCTTGATATAGGTGCCCTTCATGCCCAAAGAACGGGACTCGATAATATTTGCCGACTCAAATTTCCGCAGCGCATTGACAATGACGGAGCGAGTGATCTTGTTTTCGTCGGCGACCTTCGAGGCAATCAAAAGTCCCTCCGTGCCTTCCAGCTTCGAAATGATGGCGTCGGCCGCTTTGAGCTCCGAGAAGGACAATGTAGCCAGCGCAATCTGGACGGTCGCCTGCTCCCGCGCATCAGCCTCGATTTTCGTCGTGCGCTCGCGCAGCATTTCCATGCCGACAACGGCCGCGCCGTACTCCGCAAGGATCAGGTCGTCGTCCGTGAATTCCTCGTCGTATTTCGCCAGAATCAATGTGCCGATCCGCTCTCCCACACCGTAAATGGGAACAATTGTCGTGTTTTTCCCATTGAAGCCGCAGGGCGTATTGTCCGACGTAAACGCGCAAATACCGGTCTTTGAGCGCAGATTCGGCGAAGTCTCGTCCATCTTCAGCAGCCATTTCGCGTATTTTTTCGGGAAGCAGCCTTTATTGATGACCTTATCCACCATCAATTCACATTCAAAGTCGTCGACAAAGGCATGACCCGAAATCACGCCGTCCTTATCGGTGATGTAGACATTCGCACCGATAACATTGCAGAGAACGCGGGCGACGCCGGAATACTCGACGTTCTCCATCCGCTGCAGCAGCCGATTGATTTTCCTAGTTTTCTCCAGAAGTGTTGCCATGGTCATCCTCCTTTGCATAATCACCACTATTATTCAGAAATTATTTTATATTCTATCATATAATTTCAAATATGCATAGAAAAATATCCGCATGTTTCCGAAAATTTTGGATACAATGGACAAATCATTTCATGCACGTACGGAAACATGATTCGCAGGCATGGAACCGATGGAGAAATATGTTCCATTTCCTTTGGAAATATGCGAAAGAGGATGAAAGAATAATTTCCCAAAAAGCGAAAAAATGTTTCACGTGAAACAATAGAACATAGACTGAAAATATCATGAAAGAAAGAAAACCATTGTAACTACAGGCTTTTCTTCGTTTTCTTCGCGACATTTTCGCATCGAAAAACAAAACATTTCCAAAAAGCAATGTTTCACGTGAAACAAACGAACATAACATGAAAACAAAATGAAAACCCCTTCACTGTCGCTTTGACGGCAAAAGGGCTTTCAATTATATCAAAGAATGAATCTGCTCAAATCCCGGCTTTCGGTAATCTCGGAAAGCTTTTTCTCAACGTATTCCGCGTCGATGGTGATAGTTTTTTCTTCCAGCTCCGGGGCGTCGAAGGAAATCTCCTCCAGCAGCTTTTCCATCAGGGTGTGCAGACGGCGCGCGCCGATATTCTCGGTCTGTTCGTTGACCTCGCAGGCCATTTTCGCGATGCGGTGGATGGCGTCGTCGGTGAAGGAAAGCTCGACGCCCTCGGTGGCGAGAAGCGCTTTGTATTGCTTCAGCAGCGCGTTTTTCGGCTCGACGAGAATGCGCCGGAAATCTTCCTCCTTCAGGGAAGCCAGCTCTACACGGATCGGGAAGCGCCCCTGCAGTTCGGGAATCAGGTCGGAGGGCTTCGCCATATGGAACGCGCCGGCCGCGATGAAAAGCACATGGTCTGTCTTGACCGGACCGTATTTCGTCATGACCGTCGAGCCTTCAACGATCGGCAGTATATCGCGCTGCACCCCTTCCCGGGACACGTCGTGGCCGCTGGTCTGCCCATCCTTGACCGCGACCTTGTCGATCTCGTCGAGGAACACGATGCCGCTGCGCTCGGCCGCTTGGATTGCCTCGGCGGAAACCTCGTCCATGTCAACGAGCTTCGCTGCTTCTTCCTGTGCGAAAATCTTCCGCGCTTCCTTGACCGCCACCTTGCGCCGCTTGTGTTTCTTCGGCATCAGGCCCGAAATCATGTCCTGCAAGTCGCCGCCCATGCTCTCCAAACTGGAACCGGCGAACATGCCGACCATCGGACGTCCCTGCTCCTCAACCTCGACCTCGATCAATTCGTCTTCCAGCTCGCCCGCATCGAGGCGTTTCTTGCACCAGGCACGTCCCGCCTTGTATTTCGGCTCGCTTTCTTCCTCGGCAACCTTCGACGCCATGCTGTCCGCCGCGCCGAACAGGCGTCCCAGCGGATTCGTCGACGGCTTCGTCTCGGGAACGAAAGCGTCGAGGATTCTCTCCTCCGCAAGCTGCTCCGCCTTTTCACGCACCGCTTCCATACGTTCCTTGCGCACCATGCGGACCGCCGTTTCCGCCAATTCGCGCACGATGGATTCCACGTCGCGTCCCACATAACCGACTTCGGTGAACTTCGTCGCCTCGATCTTGACAAACGGCGCCTTGACCAGCTTCGCCAAGCGGCGCGCGATCTCCGTCTTGCCGACGCCGGTGGAGCCGATCATCAAAATATTTTTCGGGATTACGTCGTCCCGCATGGCCTCGTCGAGCTGACGGCTGCGCCAGCGGTTGCGAAGCGCGAGCGCCACGGCGCGCTTGGCCTGCTCCTGCCCGACAACATATTTATCCAATTCCGCCACGATCTCGCGCGGCGTCTGTTCATTGATCTGCACTGAAATAACTCCCTTTTAATCCAATTCTTCCACTTTAATATTGTGGTTCGTAAACACGCAAATATCGGCGGCGATCTCAAGAGCTTCCTTGGCAATCTCCGCCGCGGTCATGGAACCGGCGTGCTTTTTCAGCGCGCGGGCCGCCGCCAGCGCATAGAACCCGCCGGAGCCGATGGCGGCGACGTCCCCATCCGGCTCGATGACCTCGCCGTTGCCGGAGATCATCAAAAGCGTATCGCCGTCGGCAACGAGCAGCAGTGCTTCCAGACGGCGCAGCACCTTGTCCGTGCGCCATTCCTTCGCCAGCTCCACCGACGATCGCAAAAGATTCCCGTTAAACTCTTCCAGCTTCGCCTCGAATTTCTCGAACAGCGTGAACGCGTCGGCCACCGACCCAGCAAATCCCGCCAGCACGCTGTCATGGTAGAGGCGGCGCACCTTGCGCGCGTTGGCCTTCATCACCGTATGCTGACCGAAGGTAACCTGCCCGTCCCCGGCGATGGCCGTCCTGCCGTCATGCCGGACGGCAACGATGGTCGTCGCATGAAATTCATTGCGTTGTTCCATGACGTTTTTCCTCCAATTCCGCCGTTTTTCTAAGGAACCACTGAATAAGTCCCTCCGCGCCTCTGCCGGATCTTTTTCCGACTGCCGTCGTCAAATCCCTCTCGACGTAGCGATGCTACGCCTTTCCCTCGACAGATGCACGAATTGACTTAATCAGTGTTTCCTTAACCAGATTTTTTTGAGATAGGAAAATCAGATTTTCTTTCCTCATATATTTTTGTCCAGCGATTCCTTGAACTGTTCGAGCGACGAAAGCGCGCGCCCGGCCAGCTTCTGCTTTTTCAGCTTTTTGTCCCGCACCCGCTCCGAAAGCGGCGGCAGCAATCCGAAATTCACGTTCATCGGCTGGAAATTCACCGATTCCGCCGTCGTAATGTAATGCGCCAGCGCTCCATGCGCCGTCTCTGCCGGGAACGTGACGGACGGCAGTCCCGAAAAAAGCCGTGCGGCATTTATACCCGCCATCAGCCCGGAAGCCGCCGACTCCACATAGCCCTCGACGCCGGTCATCTGCCCCGCGAAGAAAATCCGCGGGTCGTCGTTCAGCTGCATGGTCGGACGCAGCACAAGGGGCGAATTGATAAAGGTATTGCGATGCATGACGCCGTACCGCATATATTCCGCGTGCGCCAACGCGGGAATCATACCGAAGACGCGCCGCTGCTCCGGCCATGTCAGATGCGTCTGGAACCCGACGAGATTGTAAAGCGTTCCCGCCGCGTTATCCTGCCGAAGCTGCACAACGGCATAAGGCCGCTCCCCCGTCTCGGGATGTTCGAGTCCCACAGGCTTCATCGGTCCGAAAAGCAGCGTATCCTTCCCCCGCGCCGCCATGACTTCGACAGGCATACAGCCTTCGAAGAACACCTCTTTCTCAAATTCGTGCGTCGGCGCTTTTTCCGCGTTGACCAGCGCGTCCCAAAACGCTTCGTATTCTTCCTTCGTCATCGGGCAGTTGATATAGGCCGCCTCGCCCTTGCCGTAGCGTGAAGCGCGGTACGCCCGCGTCATATCCACCGAATCCATCGTCACGATCGGCGCCGCGGCGTCGTAAAAATAAAGTCCCCTGCCCCCGGTCAGCCGCGCCACATCCTCCGCCAGCGCATCGTCCGTCAGCGGCCCGCTGGCGACGATCGTGACGGCGTCGTCAGCGACGGGCACAGCGTCCACCCGTTCGCGCCGCACCGAAATCAGCGGATGGTTTTCCACGCGCTCGGTGATATATCGGCTGAAGCCTTCCCTGTCCACAGCCAGGGCGCCGCCCGCGGGAACATGGGTTGCGTCGGCCGCCTCCATGACAATCGAACCGAGACGGCGCATTTCTTCCTTCAGTACGCCCACGGCATTTTCCAGTCCCGCCGCCCGGAGCGAATTGCTGCAGACGAGCTCGGCGAAGTCTCCTGTCTTGTGCGCGGGCGTGGACTCCCCGGGGCGCATTTCGTAAAGCGTCACGCGCGCGCCGTGCTTTGCCGCCTGCCATGCCGCTTCGCTGCCCGCCAATCCCGCGCCGACAATCAGGACGCGGTTTATTTTGCTTATATTCCTTTGATTATCCATACGTTATTTCTTTTTTGCCGTCGCCTTTTTTGCCGCAGCCGTCTTTTTTACGGCTGCCGTCTTTTTCGACGCCGCAGCTTCCTTTCTCCCCGACGCCTTTTCATTGGCTGCGCCTTTTTCCGCACGAGCGCGCTGGCGCTCCAATTCTTTGTTGATTGGATGATCGACGCGGGTCTCGCAATCGTCGTTAAAGCAATAGCGAAGCATCCGGCCGTTCTTGAAATGATGGCGAAGCATCAGTGAGCCGCAGGTCTTGCAGGGCTCGGCCTCCGGCACGTCCCAGGTCACAAACCCGCAATCCGGATAATTTTTGCAGCCGTAGAAAATACGTCCGCGCCGCGTACGCCGCTCGACAATACTGCCGCCGCACTTCGGGCAAAGCGCCCCCGTGTCCTTCAGGAACGGCTTCGTATTGCGGCACTCCGGGAAGCCCGGACAGGCGAGGAATTTCCCGTAACGGCCCTGCTTGATTACCATGCGGCGGCCGCAATGCTCGCAAATCACATCGGATTCTTCCACGGGAAGCTCCACATGTCCGATGGCCTCGTCCGCTTTTTCCAGCGTTTCCTCAAAGGGCCCGTAAAAATCCGAGAGGAATTTGGTCCTGCCCCGCTTGCCCTCGGCAATCTCGTCCAGCTCGTTTTCCAGCGTCGCGGTAAACTGCACGTCCACGATATCCTTGAAATATTCCTCGAGCATCTTGACGACGATCTCCCCCAGCTCCGTCGGCCGGAAGGTTTTCTCGACACGCACGACGTACCCGCGCGCGAGAATCGTCTCAATGATCGGCGCGTAAGTACTCGGACGCCCGATTCCCTTTTCCTCCAGCGTCTTGACCAGCGACGCCTCATTGTAGCGCGGCGGCGGCTCGGTGAAATGCTGCTCCGGCAAAACGGCGGAAAGATCGAGCACATCGCCTTTGGCAAGCTCCGGCAGCACAACGTCTTTTTCCTTCTTGCCCGCAGACTCCGCATAGACAGCGGTAAAGCCGGGGAATTTCAGCACCGAGCCGGAAGCGCGGCAGACGTATCTCTTGCCGCCCGCGACGGCGACGCTCAAAGTGTCGTATACGGCGGGATTCATTTGGCAGGCGACAAATCGCTGCCAAATCAATGTATAGAGCTTCAGCTGATCGCTCGTCAAAAACGGCTCCACTTCCTCCGGCGTCCGAAAAACGCTCGTCGGACGGATCGCTTCATGGGCATCCTGCGCGTTTTTGCCGGAAGCATAAACATTGGGCTCCGTCGGAACATATGACGTACCGAAACGCTCCTTCACATAATCGCGCGTTTCGTTTGTCGCAAGCTGGGAAATACGGGTCGAGTCCGTTCTCATATAGGTAATGAGACCGACCGGGCCTTTCCTGCCAAGGCCGATGCCCTCGTAAAGCTGCTGGGCAAGCATCATCGTTTTTCTCGAGGTAAAGCCGAGCCTTCGCGCCGCGTCCTGTTGGAGGCTGCTGGTGTTGAAAGGCGGCGCGGCTTTCCGCTGCCGCTCCTTGCGTTTGACCTCGGTGACCTTGAATTTCTCTTTTTCCAACGCTTCCTTGACTTCGAAAGCCGCCTTCCGATCCGAAAGGGACAGCTTTTTCCCGTCAATCGCCGCCAGCTCCGCCGTAAACAAACGCGAACGCTTTTTGCGGAATTTCAAGTCCACCGTCCAATATTCCTCGGAAACGAAACTCTGCACTTCCTTTTCCCGATCGGAAATCAGCTTCACGGTCACGGACTGCACACGTCCGGCGGACAGACCTTTCCGCACCTTACGCCAAAGCAGCGGCGACAGCTTGTATCCGACGATACGGTCCAGCATGCGGCGCGCCTGCTGCGCGTCGACACGGTCGATGTCGATACGGTGCGGCTCCCGGATTGCCTCCTGGATTGCCGGCTTCGTGATTTCGTTGAACACAATCCGGCAGTCCGCGTCCGGCGCAATCTCCAGGAGATGCGCGAGATGCCACGCAATCGCTTCCCCTTCACGATCCGGGTCGGACGCGAGATAGATGCGGTCCGCTTCCTTCGCATCCTTTTTCAATGCACGGATGAGATCGCCCTTGCCGCGGATATTGATGTATTTCGGCTCAAAGTCATGCTCGACGTCGATGCCGAACTGGCTCTTCGGCAGGTCGCGCAGATGCCCCATCGAAGCGCGCACGACATACTCTTTGCCGAGATATTTCTCAATCGTCTTGGCCTTCGCCGGAGACTCCACGACGACCAGCGTCTTTTTCCCCGCCGCCTTCTTTCCCGCGGATTTCCCCGCCGTCTTTTTGGTCTTGCTCTTTGCTGCTGTTGTAGTCAACGATTATCCTCCTTCACGGAATCACCTTCGGCGATTCCTTACGCGCGGGTGTACGCGCGGTTTTCATCTTCCTCGACAAGGCCCCTGAGCTGCATTTGGAGCAGCAAGAAAGCGACATTCGAAGCGTCGCCCCGGCCATGGAGCCGATATATGATTTCATCCACGGAAAGCGCCTCTTCTTTGGAAAGGAGTGCGTAAACCGCCCGTTCCTCTTCAGAAAGGACTTCCGAAGCCTCTTCCTCAAAAAGTGTCGTTTGCCGTTTGTCCTGTGTTTCCTTCCCCGCCCACGAATACTCGTCCAAAATATCTTCCGCCGAGGCCGTAAGCTTCGCGCCCTGCCGAATCAACCGGTTGCAGCCTTTGCTCAAATCCGAATAAATACTGCCCGGTACGGCGAATACGTCTCTCCCCTCGCTCAGCGCAAGCTCTGCGGTAATCAAAGAGCCGCTGCGCTCCGCCGCCTCGACGACGAGCGTCCCTCGCGAGAGACCGCTGATAATGCGGTTTCTCTGCGGGAAAAAAGCCGGAAACGGCTGCGTTCCCGGCGGATACTCGGAAAGGACGGCACCCGACTCCGCAATCTCGTCAAGCAATTTTGCGTTGAATCTCGGATACGCCACATCAGCGCCGCAGCCGAGCACCGCCACCGTGCGTCCCGTGCGCAAAGCCCCTTTATGCGCCGCCGAATCTATACCCGCCGCAGCGCCGCTGACCACCGTAACGCCATGGGACGCGACGTCCATCGCGATTTCCTCCGCAACGCGCTTTCCATACTGAGTTGCGGCACGGGAACCGACAACCGCGATTCGCTCCGTGTTTGGAATCGGATTGCCCCGTACAAACAGCACCAACGGCGGACGTGCAATTTCCCGGAGAATCGGCGGATATTCTTTATCCTCCCTGACAAGGACGCGGATGTTTTGTTTTTCACAGGCCTCAGCGATTTCCTCCGGCAAGCCTGGCTTTTCCGCTCGAAGCGCCAACAACGCCCGCGCCGCCTTTTCGCTCAAATGATGTTGAAGCGTCCCCGCATCCGCCCGCCATGCCTCCCGGGCGCCGCCCGCATAATCCGCCAGGCGTTCCACACCGGGGATGCCGACGCCGGACGCCGAAAGCATCGCCGCAAAATAAACACCGTCAAGCGCCACCGCCGCACCGCCTTTTCCTTTGTTGTACGAATGCCTATATAATAGGAAAGAAAGTTTTTCCTGTCAAGCCGGGGAAATGTGCAAAAATATTTTTGCGCAGAAAAAACATCCTGCATGGTATTTTTTCCAAAGTCTCACGACATAAAAAAAGCCATGCGGACAAATAACTCCGCACAGCTTTTCCTGCAATCTTACTCTCCCGATTTCGTCGTGACCTCGACCTCGACGCAGTCCAACGGTCCTGCAATCGGCACCGAAGGCTTCTTGATCAGGGTCGTCGCCGAACCGCATTGGGGGAACGCCTTCAAGAGCTGATGGTTTACCTCCGTCGCCAGCGACTGCAAAAGCGTATAGCGCTTGTTCTCCACCACGTCACGCACAAAATTGTAGACATGGGCAGCGTCCACGCCGTCCTCAGCCTTGTCCGTTTCCGCCGCGTGATTGTCCTTCGTTTCCAAAGCAACGTCGACGAAAAATTTCTGCCCCTGCTCGCGCTCATACTCGTAAATCCCATGGAATCCATAAAACATCATATTGCGAATCCGAATCGTAGCCATACGGCTATCACCTGACCTTTCTGTGGTTGTGGTATTCCCTGTAATTTTGATATATTGTATACATTCGCGATTACAAAAAAAAATCCTGCTTTCCTTATGAATTTTCCCATAAAATTTTTTCCAGCGTTTCCGAAAGGCCTCGAAGACCGAAGGGCTGCTCACGGAGCCGCGCGAGGATCGCTTTATACTGTGCCAGCGTCCCCATCAAAATCATATCCGTCTCCTCAGCCGAGAATACAGCTGTTTCTCTGGATACGGCAGCCTCCGCCCCATGGGCGAGAAATGTCTGCTTGATCAGGTTCGCGGCGCGAAGCGGCACCCCCATGACCTTCACTACGCGGAACACCGCCTTCTCCTTCATGATAGCGACGCCCCGAGGGTCGGCCCCGACGGATAAAAGCGCTTGTTCCGCCGACCGTAAATCCGGGATTTCTATTTTCGCGAATTCCATCCGCATCCCCCCTTGCATTTCCCTTATAACCATTATATCATAAACGCATTGAAAGGGTAATCTTCCAAAAGGGGGCTTTCGCGATGGGCGACGTCGCTCTTCTCATCCTCGTATGCGCAATGGGCGCGTATGCGTTCTCCGACGACCTTTTTTCCTGATCGCGGCAGATTATTTCCACAATTCAGGCAGACAATTTCAAAATCCCATGTTATAATATGAATATATCGTTGCCATGACTTCAGCAAATTCATCAACGGAGGCGATCGTCATGAGAATTCCGCGTGCGTTCATGCGGCTTGTTCTCGTCACGGTCGCCTTGTTTGCTTTTTTTGCGCCCGCTGCCGAAGCGGGCGTATTTAACGACTGGCAATATCGCGAAGGCGATTCACCTCGCACGGCTTTCGGTGATTTTACATGGCTCCAGGAATCGGAGGATGACGACAAAAACTGGATTCCCTATGACGGAGAAAATGAGGCGCCGCCGGTCTCGGGAGCCCTGAATTACGTTTGGCTCCGTATGCGGCTCGATCCAACCACGCCGGAGGTCAATACGCTCTTTTTTGTCACCATGAACCAATCGTTCCGCGTCTGGCAGGATGACAAGCTCATCTATCAGTACGGAACGCTTGCGCACCAGCAGATCGGTTACGGCTGGCGCTGGCATCTCGTTACGCTGCCGGCTGACCAGCGCAAAAACAGGCATACGATTACCTTTCAGATGTATTCCGAAACCCCCGTCACCCTTGGACGGCTCACCGGTATTTCCATCGGCACGAATGCCGACCAGGTCCGCAAGCTCTTCCTCTTCGATCTGCCATACTTCATCAATCTGCCAATCATCTTCATGCTGATGGTCATCGTCGGTTTTTATTACATGAACCAGAGCGAACTGCGCCATCTTTATCGGCACTCATTCATCTTCCTCGTCATCTTTGCCGTCTGGATATTCAGCGCAAGCAACGGCACCGTCTTTCTTTGGGACAAGCCGGGCTTTTGGTGGCATGTCCTGCTGTTCATGTTCTATCTGATGCCCATCAGCGGATCGTTCATTGTCTCAGAGCTGGTGGACGAGCCGTTCCTTCCCGTCGTGCGGAAAACGCTCTATGCATATATCGCGATTACCGTCTCCGCTGCCGTGCTGGAATTCATCGACGCTTTTGAAATCGACTTCCCGCTGCCGTCGGCCTTCGCCAACCAGGACGGGTTCATGGCCATGATTCCTGTTTTCCTCGTCTGCATGGTCATTCTGCAGGCCGTGCAAATCATTGCGCTCTCCCACTCCGCCGGCGAGCACAGCCGCCACTGCCGCGCTTTCCTGGTACCTAGCATTGTACTGCCGCTCACCGCGATCCTGAACGGAGTCTGCCGCTTCCTGCGCCTTTCCTCGCTGCTTCCGTTCCTTATGGCTCTCGCGCCTTTTACCATATTCGCTTTCGCATATTTCATTCTCTCACTGGTCAGTGAGCAGTTCCATAAGGAGCAAAGTCTCATCGCCCTTGCGCGTTCTTTGGAAATCGAAGTGGCAAGTGCCGTCGAGCGTTCGGAAATCGACCCGCTGACAAAATGCTTCAACCGTCGGAAATTCGACCAGAACGTGAAGGAAGCCGTCACACTGGCGCAAATCGCCCAGCTTCCTATCTCCATTCTTATGCTCGACATCGACTTCTTCAAAAAAGTCAACGACAATTACGGGCACGATATGGGAGACCGCGTACTCATCAATTTCGCCGACCTGATCCGCCAGCAGCTTCCAGCGAACGGGACGCTCTACCGTTGGGGCGGCGAAGAATTTGTTATCCTCTGCCAGGCCCATGACCTCACATCGGCCTTCATCCTGGGCGAAAAACTCCGGAAAGCCGTCGAGGCCTCCTCGATTTGCCCGGAGCAGCGTGTCACCTGTAGTGTCGGCGTCGCCTCATGGCACGGGGACGAGCCGGACGAAGCCGTATTCAAACGAATGGACGACGCCTTGTATACGGCAAAGCAAAGCGGACGCAACCGCGTCATGACCGAAAATCTCCCGCCGGTTCCAGGCGTGGCTCCCGCATAACCCAAAATCATCAATAAAAAACGAGACGTCAGCCATTCGACGCCTCGTTTTTTTATGGAATACCCCTTTTTCAATTATGAACGCGGCAAACTATTCAGCAATGCCTTGCAGCCTTTCAGCACATCCATATAAGTCGTATCGAAATCCCCCGTGTACCAGGGATCTGCCACGTCCCGGCTTTCCCCCGCGAACTCCATCAGCCGACGGATTTTCTTTTGGGGATCGCCGCCCGAAAGCCGGTCAAGATCCCGCATATTTTCCATATCCATTGCCACAATGAAGTCATAGTTTTCATAGTCGGCCTTCGTGATCTGCACGGCCCTCCGCCGCTGATAAGGAATCCCCATCTCGTCCAGCTTCTCCCTCGTACCGAGATAAGTGTCGCTCCCGATCTCGTCCCGACGGCAAGCCGCCGAAGCCACAAAAATCTCATCTTCACGCCCGGCCCGCCGGACCAAATCCTTCATCACGAACTCGGCCATCGGCGAGCGACAAATATTGCCGTGGCAAACAAAAAGAATCTTCGTCATTGGATTTCTCCTTCCCGAAATGCCGCAATACGCCGTCGTATGCCGCATTATGCGCTTTTTGAAAAAAGAACAAATCTTCGTCTGAATATTACGTAATGGGCAAATGGGGGCAAATCGCGGCATATTGAGGCAGTCATTCGTAGTAAAAACGTAGTAAAACGGGGCGTGTGTTACTACTCGGACAAGCCCCTCAAAATGGCGATGACAAATGAACACTTTTTTAGTCATTGTCCATAGTAGCGGAATATCATGAAGAAGAAATGAGAGCACCATAACAAAAAAGCAGGCTCAACCGGAACCTGCTTTTTTGTTACCTCTATGCAATTAGTGAACCACCCGCAGCATGCGCGGAGAGAGCCTTGTTTCTTGCTGTCGTTGCTTTCCCCTGAATATTTCCTCCCGCGCCCTTTCTTCCTCCATTTTTCGAAGCTCTTCGGTCGCATCCTCCAGACCGAGATGCGTATAGGTGTTCATCGTCACGCCAATCTCACTGTGCCCCATCAGATATTGGAGCGTCTTCGGGTTCATGCCGGACTTTGCCATGTTGCTGCAATAAGTGTGTCGGCTATGGCTGCGGCGGAGGTTATGGCGACGGGTACTGCTGGGGCAACGAAAACCAAAAAGGATAACAAGGAAAGAACCGGCGATGAGGAAGAAAGATTCCCCATCGCCGTTTTTTTGCCTTGAGCGGACATCTCCGAAAGCAAAAAGGAGCCACGGACAGCCTGAAATGCAGGTATGAAAAACGCGGCATGCAAATGGAATCCGAAAGACTTGCTTTAAAGAACAGGTTGGGGTATAATCCAAATGTCAACCTAATTGAATTTTACAGTTAACGAAAGGATGCGGGCCATGTTTGCAAGAAAGACTGCCGATATCACGGAGATTGCGTTGCTTACCGCGCTCATAGCGGCCACCGGCGCGTTCAAGCTTCCGGGATTGTTTCCCGGCGCCGAATTTCAGCTTTCCGCGCCTTTGGCGGTGGCGATTTGCAGCGTATTCGGATTCAGGAAATATATCATCGCCGGGATTTGGGCCAGCTCGATAGGCATGATGCTGGGAACCCAAAACTTTTTTCACGTGCTGATTGCGATGCAGTTCCGGCTTGTGGCGGGTGCCGTACTCGCGCTGGGGCATAACCGCACGTGGGCGTTGCTGGTGGCTGGTCCCATCGGAACGACAATCGCGCGGCTTACGCTCGCCGGTTTCTTCGGGCAAGCGGCTTTTGCGATAGTTGCGGCAGCCGTTCCCGGCATGATTTTTACAGCGGCGGCGGCTCCGTTGCTTGTCAAGACGCTCCGCCGGGTGCAGGCGGCACGGCAACCCGCATGATATCGGATCTCTCTTCTGCCGCTCCGAACGATGTGTCCCGGGGCGGAATTTTTTTCAGCAACATTCGTCAATCTATATAATACAACATGTTGACGAAATATATTATCGCGGATATGCAAGGCTTCGGGGGGATGGAATATGACTTTGTACAGCATGAAGATGCGCGCAAGCCGAACGGAGAAGGGGAAGAGCGAGCATATATCCGGCGCGGAACGGATCCTGCCTGAAAACGCGCTGGCGAAAAACGCGGGTGCGATGATTGAGCGGGCGTTGCATCATTCTAAAGGGCGCGCGGATTACATAAAGGTCAAGATTGAGGAAGCGCGTCCGGAGGAAATTGAACGTATCGAGGCATTGCCCGTTTCCACCCGCGAGACTGCGAACGCCGCTGAGGGGCAAGAAGCGATTCTTTCCTTTTTGCGGGAAATCGGCATCGCAAATGGGGACGCTGTAATGAAAAAATTCCGCGAAACTTACGCTATGCGCGGCGCGATGCTGCTTGACGCCGACACCTTGGAGCGGCTGGAGCCCGACCCCGCCCGCGGGATTCGTGCTACATACATGGACGCGGAGTATGGTGATGCGCGTGGTTCCTGCGCGGGAAAAAATCATTTTGGGGAAGCCGTCGTCCTCGCCAGCAAGGTGGCGAACGCACCCCATATCCTCGCGGAAATCTGCGTATCCGACGATCCCGGCTATGTAACGGGCTATGTCGCCTCGAAAAAAACGGGATACGTCCGCATCACGCGGCTCAAGGAACCGGACGACCCCAACGGCGGCCGGATTTTTCTGTACCGGGGACCCCGGGAGGACGTTCCGAAAACGATCGCTTACCTCGAAAAGCAGAAAACACTGGTGAAAAACGCTCCGACTGTCCCGGCGCCTGTACCGCCTGCCGACCCGTGGCGCGTGCTGGACGAAGACGTCAAGAGGCGAAAAGAAGCGGGCCTGTACCGTACCATCACGACCATAGAATCCGCGCAGAGCGCCCATGTCCACGCCAACGGACGCGACCTTTTGATGTTGGCTTCCAATTCCTATCTCGGGCTGATCGACCATCCGCGGGTGAAGCAGGCGGCGGCGGACGCTGCCCAGATGTTCGGCGGCGGTTCCGGCGGCTCGCGTCTGACGACGGGAAGCCTTCCGCTTCATGACGATCTCGAAGCGGCGATTTCCCGCTTCAAGGGAACCGAAGCGTCACTTCTTTTCGATACAGGCTACATGGCGAACGTCGGCATTCTTTCCGCTCTCGGCAGGAAGGACGCGACGATTTTCAGCGACGAGCTGAACCACGCGAGCATCATCGACGGCTGCCGGCTGTCCCGCGCTAAAACGATTATTTACCGTCACGCGGACATGGGCGACCTCGAAGCGAAGATCAAAGCGGTGCGTCCGTCTTTCGGCGTCATCGTCAGCGATGCGGTTTTCAGCATGGACGGCGACGTGGCACCGCTGCCGGAGTTGATTGCCCTTGCGAAAAGATACGGCCTGCTCTCGATGATTGACGAGGCGCACGCGACGGGCGTTGTCGGCAAGACGGGGAGAGGGCTTGCCGAGCATTTCGGCCTTTCCGAACAGCCCGACATCGTGATGGGAACGCTGAGCAAGTCGCTGGCCAGCGAGGGCGGCTTTGCGTCGGGTCGAAGCCTTTTGATCGAATATTTGCGGAACACGGCGCGAAGCTTTATCTTTTCCACAAGCCAGTCTCCGGCGAACCTTGCCGCCGCGAAAGAAGCCCTCGCGATTTTGGCGGAAGAGCCGGAACGGGTGGCGCGGCTGCAAAGGAACACGCAGGTTTTCATCGACGCGCTGCGGGAAAACGGCGTCGAAACGTGCAGCGATTCCGCCATCGTGCCGATTATCGTCGGCGACGAGCGCCGCGCCCTGCGGGCGGCGAAACGGCTCTATGACGAAGGGATTTTTCTGTCCGCCATCCGCTACCCAACCGTGGCGAAGGGCAGCGCACGCCTGCGAGCAGCGATTATGGCGACCCATACGGAAGACGAGCTTCGGGCGGCCGCCGCGAAAATCGCCGCCAGCACCCGAATGCAGGCATAGCTGCATGCTGGTCTTTTCGTTGACCGTCTGCCTTGCCGTCGTGCCTGCCAGTTCAGAGATTGTTGCTGCATTATAACGACAAGCATTTCGTGCCAGTCGTCAGAACACACAGAAGTCTCTTGAATCATATTTTCACGGCAGCGCAATCGTTTATGCTTGCAACAAAATTTGTCGTTTCGACACACTTCCGACACATAGTCCCGTTATACTTCAATTATCGAAAACAACACAACATTTTTTAGGAGGCTGAATCAAATGAAAAAGACGATTTTGACGATGATGGCGGCGGCGATGATCGCGACGACGGGGACGGCTTTGGCGTCGACACCGGGAGCCGTGGACTTCGGGGACAACACGACCCGCATCGAGACAAATTACGCGCACTGCGGCGGAGGATACTACGGTGGCGGTCGTGGAGAACGCGGCGACTACGGATGCGGCGGCGGATATGGTGGCGGATACTGCTGGGGCAACGAGAACAACGAAGGCTGAGATACAAAAAAGACGGGCATCGGGGAATTCCATATTCTCAATGCCCGTCTTTTACTGTCCCGATTTTTGGTGTTTGAAGTCACAATACCTCATTTAAAATTCCAGCGTTTCCCCGTCCTCCGGCATTTCATACCCCTTAACCCCACGACGGGCCAACAGTCCGCGCATAACATGGCGCGTGATGGATGCGTGAGCCACATTGTCCATATGGGAAACGATTATCTTCGCACCGGGAGCGGTTCTCGCCACACATTCCACATCCTCGTCATTCATTATGAGCCTGCCGTGCCCGACCAGCTCCGCAGCACAAGCGTTCAAAACAACAACATCTGGTTTTTGCCGCTTCAGTGTGTTCTCTACGCCGTCATACCAAATGGTGTCGCCCGCAAGGTAAAGCGTTTTTTCGCCGTCCGCCGCGAAGAGCACGCCGCAGGCCTCCCCGCAAGGCACAATCGTTCCATGCCTCGCTGGAGCTTTTGCGAGCCTCACCGCGCCGAAGGACATCTGCTTTTCGTCGAGCACCTCCACTTTCTGGAAACCAGATTTTTGGAACGTAACAGCATCCGCTTCGTTCTGCACGAAAACGGGGACGTTCTTATCCAAGGGCGAGCCTACTGTGCCGTCCATTCCCATATCAATATGGTCGGGATGAATATGCGTAACAATGTAAGCATCAACACCGGCCAAAACGCTCTCCGCCGGCTCGGGCAAGTCGAAAATCGGCATCGGTATCCGCTCCTTCACTGGATCAGACACATGGAATGGCTGCCCCGGAATGTCCACAAAGCGCCCCATGCTCTGTCCCGTTGCCAGCCACGGATCGACAAGGAATGTTTTCCCTGCGTATCCAATACGCAGGGTGGCATTACGAATCTGCTTGATTTTCATTCTGAATTCCCTCCTGTAAGGACGGGCATCAGGGAGTATTTGAACTCCTCAATGCCCGTCTTTTATTCCGATTGCCATTTACAGAATGACGTCACACGCCCAAACTTTCCACCCAGCTTTTCAGTTCCTGCGCAGAAGGACGTCCGTTCAAAATCCTGCCTTCCTGGATGGTTGCCGAATCGGAGACGCTGCCGCGCAGCCCTTCCACAGTTTTGCCGAATCCGCTCCCCCCGGAAGTCGCGAAAAGGATAATGGTTTTTCCGGAAAAGTCATGTCCTTCCAGGAAGGTGTTGATAATCGTTGGTGCCACATACCACCAGATGGGAAATCCGACAAAGATAACGTCATATCCCGAGATATCCACGTCATTCCCCGCCATCGGCGGACGCGAAGATTTGTCCTTCATTTCCACCGTGCTTCGCGCATTCTCGTCCCGCCAATTCAAGTCCGCCTTGGTATAAGGGGTTTCCGGCTTGATTTCAAACACATCCGCATTGGCGGCTTCTGCCAAGTCCTTTGCCACCCTGCCTGTTACACCGCTTGCTGAAAAAAAGGCTACCAGTTTCTTGCTCACCATATTTTCCTCCTTCATTCGCAAATTTGCACTTTTGCAATGAAACGTCTCCATCGCATAAACGCCTCTGCACATACCAACATTATAGCATTTTTTAGCAATACAAACAAAAACGGGGCGTCGACGGAAAGAAATCGCCTTCCTTCCCTCAACGCCCGCCCTGTTTATTTCGCCGCACAAAAAATGACGGCAACCGCCGCCAACACGTATGCTATATTCCTTTGCCGCTCAATGCGCCGCTTCGTCCTTCGCTCCTCTTCTTCGTACTCCTGCAATAATCTGTTGGCATTCTCCAATATGGTTAAGCAAATATTTGTTTGTTTGTCCATGTGGAAACATCTTTTCAGGATGCGTCAGGTGGGGAGGGTGTCCGATGAAAAAAAATCCATATCGGTATCGTGAACTGATTTCCGAACTGAATGAACTGGTATCCAAAGGAGACCTTTTGCCCGATGACGAGATTCAGGTTTTGCGCGAGACTTCAGGCTATCGGGGGGATTACCGGCCAATCATCGAATGGTATTACAGCCGTGAGGATATGGCGGATATCGCGGATGAGCTGCTGGAAACATTGGAGGATCTCGACGGTCGGGCGACGTTTCGCCACGCGGACCCCGAGGAGATTGCCGATATGCTGCAATATGTGATCGACACGCCCGATCTGATGACGATGAAGGTTTCCGAAGTGTTGCGCGAGCTTTGGGAGCATGGCACGGGGAACAAATTGCGTTAATCGTGCATATATGTTTCCAGGAAGCGGAATATTTGCCGGAAATATTCGTTGGGAGCAGTATCTTTGGCGTCAGCGTGTCCTGCTCCGGGTACGATTATCTTTTCTTTGACAGGGGCTGATGAGGCATCATATAGCTGTCGTACCATGTCGCAAGGCGCCAATGTGTCGGCATCTCCATGGATGAACAGTATCGGTACGGGCATATGGGCAACGCTCTGCAAAGGTGCTGCTTCGGAAATCGCCGCTCCGGTTTTTATACGGCTGACAATATCTATACAGTTCATTATAGGAAATTCCGGCAGACCAAACATTTTTTCCAGTTGCATCGTAAACATATCGTATGCACTGGTATAGCCGCAATCTTCGATTACCGCAGCTAAGTTTTTTGGATGCTTTGCGGCAGCCATCATAACGGTGGCCGCCCCCATAGAGATTCCGTGTAACGCGATTTGAGCCGACGCATCTTTCCGCGCTATTTCTTCTGCCCAGAGAGTGATGTCATCGCTTTCCTTCACTCCCATAGTAAGGTATTTGCCTTCGCTCAGACCGGCAGCACGCAAATCCGGGGTCAGGACATGATAGCCGCGTTTTATATAATCTGCAGCATAATCCCAGACAAAGCCCTGATTCCGTCCATATCCATGAACTAAAATAACCCAACGTTTACTTTTAGTCTTTGGAGAAAAATGTGTCGCCACAAGTTTTATCCCGTCCCGGGAAGTTATTGTCCACTGTTCGTTTTCGGCTTTCGGCTTGCCAGGTGCAATCAGTCCCGGCGCCACTATTTTCTCAGCGGCTTCCGGTATCGCTGCAGGATCAGAAGGATTGCCGCGCATCAGCGCATAATCGACAAAGCCGCTGCCCACTAAGTATCCTGCACTGCCCATCAAAATCAATAATATGATTCCAAAAGGAAAAAGGAATTTCGTTCTTTTCATGCTCCTCACCGACAATATCTCCCTATCAGAATAATAATGCTATGAATAAATTATATCGTAGTGGTCAAGGAGTGGGAGAGGTTTCCGGCTAAAGGAAATGACAAAGTATTCCTTTCTGTGTTATAATATTCCAATCGGTGAGGAGTGTTTTGCTTCTCTGCCACACGCTTCAACCTCAATCTTTCCATACACTTGAGGGGAAGAATAATCACATGGGTATGTCATGATTATCAAAGTAAATCTTACGTTGCATTTGGTAATTAATATCATATTTTTACCATTTTATACAATTTTGTAATACAAGATTTTGTGTTTTTTTTCAATCGCTTTTTCGGGGATTGCGTGAAGGAGAAAATCTTCAATAAAAATTAGCGAAATAAAAGACGGGCATCGAGGAAATACAGAATCCTCGATGCCCATCTTCTATTTCGCCGCACAAAAAATGACGGCAATCGCCGCCAGCACGTACGCTATATTCCTTTGCCGCTCAATGCGCCGTTTCGTCCTTCGCTCCTCTTCTTCGTACTCCTGCAAGAATCTGTTGGCATTCTCCAATGAGGTCGTCTGCGCGGTCAGTTCCTTCGAGAGCCAATCCAGCCTCACGCCGAGCATCCTCGAGTTCTTCTCGGACGCTTCCAACCTCGTCCCCGAGGCTTTCAGCAGCTCCTGCAAGTTCCATAGCTTCTCCCGCTGCCCGTCGTTCACGGTCGACAGCCCACTCAAGTTCTCTTCGAGCTGCATCAGCTCCGCTTCGCTGATCTCGTACATCCTCCCGGACGCCGAAGCAAAGGAAACATCCAAGAGCAAGAAGGACAAGAGCAGCAGCAAGGCCGCAATACAGAGCTTTCTTCCGATTTCCCTCCAAAACGTGAATGTTCAAAATCGAAATGTATGAAACCGATGACGGCAAAAAGCCCGTGCGGGAATTCCTGCTCTCCCTTGACACAAAGATGCGGGCGAAAGTGCTCCGCAACCTGAAACACCTGCAAGAGAACGGGCCCGCGCTTCGTGAGCCGTTCTCCGCCCCGCTGGGCGACAAGCTCTTATCGGCATAAAATCGCATATTTAAGTCGTTAAAAGTTGTAAAAATAGCCGTTTTTCATCGAATTACAACATCAACTTATTCACCTTTTTTAGTTCCTCTTCTGTCTGTTCAAAACTCGTGTGTGTATAAGTGTTAACTCCGTCCGTTTTTTATTGCCGCTTTCTTTCCGTTAAGCTTTCTCCTTGCAAAAATGTCTTTCCGCTTCCGCGAAGTCCTGTACGGTTTCCAGCGTGCCGAGGTAATCGCCGTTCACATCGTAAACCGCCAGATACCGCACGTAAACGGGCTTGCCTGCGATGCGCCGCCAGACGGTCATTTCTTTTTTCGCCTTCTGCCGGAAGTCGTCGAGCATTTGCCGAATCACCGGCACGAGACGCGGCGGGTGGCAGTCCCATATCTCGCGCCCCAATGCGGAACGGGGACGAGCGAATACGCGTCCCTCGTTGACGAAAAAGCGCAGGCGGTCGTCGGCGTCAATGAAAGTGATATCGACGGGGAGCAGCGCCAAGATCCCCGCAAGCTGCGCGACGGTCAGCGTCCCTGTTGGAAGCGCTATCTTGCCCTCCGAGAGAAGCCTCGTTTTATCCTTCTCGTCCTCCATGCGACAAAATGCTTCGCCCTCGTCCCAATGCGGCGCGTCTTTTTCGTCGATAAACGCGCAGCCGATTTCCGGCAAGTCGCGATAGACGCGGTTCCATTCGTCCTCGGTGAAATAGCGCAAGGCCAGCGGGAACAGCACTTTTTCCTCCCGCGTCGCCACGTCCCGCAAACGGGCAAGCAGCGCCGTCACCTCGTCGCACGGCAATTCCTCGCCCGCTCCCGTACGGCGCAAAAGCGTGGAAAGCATTTGCTTCGCCTCGTCGTCCGCGTCCCATATGGCCTTCGACGGCCCCGTGACGCCATAGCGATAGAGAAGCGGCATCAAAAGCTCCTCAGTCTTCGCGTAATGGCGACGGATTTCTGTTAATCGCGGCAAAAACTGCGCCGCGTTTTCCGCGCTCTCGATTTCCTCTATCAGTGAAAAGAGCGCACCATTTTCCCGCCGCAAGAGCTGTATCGGATGTCCCTGTGGCAATCTCTCCATATCGACGATCCTCTCCGCCGCCCGCAACGCCTGTTCCTTTTGCCACGTCTCGCGCTCTTTATCCGTCATCGTATCGCCCTCTTATAAATATTCCTCGAACCGCGCCATATCCAGTACCCGCACAGTCTTTCCCTCCAAACGAAGCACGGCCTCTTTTTGCAGCCGCGATAGCTCGCGGGAAAGCGACGGGCGCGTAACGGCCAGTTCGTCGGCCAGCTGCTCGCGGCTCATGGGGAGCGGCGCCGTGCCGTCCGGTTTCATGCGCTGGAACAGGAACCGGATCAATCGCTCGCGCAACCCGCCGCTGGAAAGCACTTGGAGCTTTCGGTGCATGAAGTACGCCTTGCGGGCAAAAACGCGCATCAAGTTCCGTTGCACGAGAAAACCCGCTCCGGACGGCGAATTGCTATCGATGGAGAAGAACGCACTGGAAACGGCGAGCAGCTCCGTGTCCCGCACCGCTTCCACAGTCATGCCGCAAGGTTCGCGCAACACAAAATACACCTCGCCGAACATATCTCCCGGCTCGTCAATCTCCGAAAGTAAAATGCGCCGCCCGGAAAAGGTGTTTTTCAGGATCTGCACGCTGCCGGAGAGCAAAATGTAAATTGCGCGCAGCGTCTCGCCTTCCCGCAGGATAGCCGCGCCCTTTGGGAAGGAAAGCCGACGCACGTCGCCGGATGCGAGAAACGCACGAAGTCCCGCCTCGTCCATGCCGTCCGTCAACGAACAACGGTGAAGCGCAGCCATAAAATCCTCGTCATTTTTTGCCGCCATACATGCGCCCCCATGCAAAAAGAGTGGAGACAATCGCCAGTCCCCACTCTTATTTTACCACAAGGGCATATATTCTCGCTAGGCTCGCGCTTTGCCTTCGGCTCGCGTTTGCCAAGCGTTCATATGATACCACAAAGATTAATAATCACGAAGCTTGCCTTTATCCGATCATGCTCTTGATGTCGTCTTCCACGTTCGTGATTCCGCCTATGCCGAAATTCTCCACTAGCACGTTTGCCACATTCGGCGACAGGAACGCCGGGAGCGTCGGACCGAGGTGGATGTTCTTGACGCCGAGGTGCAGGAGCGCCAGCAGGACAATGACCGCCTTTTGCTCATACCACGCGATATTGTAGACAACCGGCAGTTCGTTGACGTCCGAAAGGCCGAATGCCTCTTTTAGTTTCAGCGCAATCAGCGCCAACGAATAAGAATCGTTGCACTGTCCCGCGTCCAATACGCGCGGGATACCGCCGATGTCGCCCAGCGGCAGCTTGATATACTTGTACTTCGCGCAGCCCGCCGTCAGAATCACCGTGTCCTTCGGCAGCGCTTTCGCGAACTCCGCGTAATACTCGCGGGACTTCATGCGCCCGTCGCAGCCCGCCATCACCACGAACTTCTTGATCGCACCGGATTTCACCGCCTCAATGACCTTGTCCGCCAGCGCGAAGACCTGCGCGTGGGCGAAACCACCGACGATTTCTCCCTTCTCCAGTTCCTTCGGCGGCTCGCATTTCTTCGCCATCGCAACGAGCGGCGAGAAATCCTTCGTGCCGTCCGCTTTTGCTTCGATATGCGGGCAGCCGGGAAAACCTGTGGCACCCGTCGTGAACAGCCGCGCCTTGTACGAATCCTTCGGCGGAACCACGCAGTTCGTCGTCATCAGGACTGGCCCGCCGAACGCCTCGAACTCTTCTTTCTGCTTCCACCACGCGTTCCCATAGTTGCCCGCGAAGTGCGGATATTTCTTGAATGCCGGGTAATAATGCGCGGGCAGCATCTCACCGTGGGTATAAACGTCAACGCCTGTCCCTGCCGTCTGCTCCAAGAGCATTTCAAGATCGCGCAGGTCGTGGCCGGAAATCAAAATGCCCGGATTTTGCCGCACGCCGAGATCGACTTTCGTAATTTCGGGATTGCCGTAAACCTCGGTATTCGCCGCGTCGAGAAGCGCCATCGCGTCGACGCCCCATTTGCCCGTTTCCAGCGCCAACGCGGTCAGCGCGTCGGCTCCGAAGGAATCGTCAAGGAGTTTTGCCAACGCTTCCTGCGCGAAGGCGTCGATGTCCGCGTTCTCCTTGCCCAGCGCGTTCGCGTGCTTCATGTACGCGGCAAGTCCCTTCAATCCGTAAGTAATCAATTCCCGCAGGCTGCGGATATCCTCGTTTTCCGTACGGAGCACGCCGACCGCCTGCGCCTTTTTCGCAAAATCGTCCCGCAATCCCGTCCACATCACCGCGTCGGGCAAGTTTGATGTATCCTTGATCTGCGCGCGAAGATCATCGCGGACAGCAAGCGTCTTTTCGATTCTCGCCGCAATCGCTTCTTCGTCGAAGTTCGCGTTCGTAATCGTGACAAAAAGATTCAACGTGACGAGATGGTTGACCTCGACGCCGACAGCCCCTCCTTCGCCGCGCAGCCTCGTCGCAACCGAGGCAAGCCCTTTTGTGACATAAACTAGCAAATCCTGCATCGCCGCGACCTCCGGCTTCTTGCCGCAGACGCCCATCACCGTGCAGCCTTTGCGTCCTGCCGTTTCCTGGCATTGAAAGCAGAACATCTTGTTTTCCATTAAAATCCCCCCGAGATATTCATGAGTTTGTCATCGCTCTCATTATAGGAGAGATTTTTACGCAAGTCTGTAACATTTGTTACAACAAAGTGCCACGATATTAAATTTGTCCGATTCTGAATTTGCAGGTTGTCATTCTCGCTGACTATTTCTATACACGCTGGACAAAAACTTTTTTTCAGTTATATTTTATTGTAGATACCGCATATTCCGGGAACTCATACCATATAACCGCGTGATTATCTTCCGGGTTTACAGTAATATGGGCAAATTTGCTATCCGGCGCTGCGCCGTGCCAATGAATGAATCCGGGCGGGCAAAACACCACATCTCCCGGGCGCAGAACCTGTAGTTTATCACCTTTGATTTGATGATAGCCAACCTCGTCGTCGCCGAAGAAAGCCGCTCTACGGGGACGATATGCCTCGCCGTCTCTCCTACGCTCAAGGCCCAGGGTGTTCCCGGATGCCCCCGACTTTTCGAGGTCATCCAAAACTTGAACTAATCGAGGATGAGATTGACATGATTAACGCGAGACTTGCTGTTATCGAGCAGCATATCAAAGAACAACCGAGCATTACCGTCACATACTTCCTTCCGGACGATAAAAAAGCCGGAGGCCGCTATGTAACGGTCTCCGGCAATGTGAAGATGCTAAACGGGATGAAATGTGCTATAATAATGACAAACGGGACAAAAATCCCCATCGGTGACGTTCAATATATCGACGGGGATATGTTCCGGCTGTTCGAATAAATCCATGAATTTTCCCCAAAGGAGACGATTTCAATGAAAATCAAGCAAATCCGTAATGCAACAATCCGCATCGAATATGCGGGAAAGACATTCCTGGTAGACCCGTGGCTGGAGAAGAAGCACGGCCTGGGCAGTTTCGAGGATATTCCCGGCAGGCCCTTCCATGTGCCTGATCCCGTAAAAGAGCATTTGCCCATGCCCTTTTGCGACTTGCCGGAACCGACGGAGGCAATATTACGCGGCATTGATTATTATATACTGACGCATATCCATCCTGACCATATCGATATGGCGATAGACGGCACTGTCGGCGCGCCGCTGGATACATCCGTTCCCATCATCGCGCAAAACGAGGCGGATGCCGACGTGCTCAAAAAATCGGGCTTCCAACACATCGAAATCCTCAGCGAAAATCCCCTGCGGTGCGGCGAAGCGAGCATCACAAAAGCCCCCGCACGGCACGGGACAGTTGTTCCGTGCGGCGATGCCTGCGGGGTGATTTTCGAGTCCGGGCGCGAAAAAACACTTTATGTGGCCGGGGATACCATCTGGTATGATGGTGTACAGAATACGATCCAAAAATACACGCCGGATGTGGTTGTCATGAATGCTTGCGCGGCGGAGCTTGTCGGCAATGGGAGGCTCATCATGAACGACGAGGATGTTGCATGCGTAGCGGATGCCGCCCCGAATGCCCAGCTGGTTGTCTCCCACATGGACAATGTGGCTCACGCATCCATCACACGCCACTCCATGCGGGGGCTTCTGGCGCAGCGCGGCATCAAAGAATATTTCATGCCCGAGGACGGCGAGACGCTTGCTTTCTAAAATAGTACTGAATCGGGCATGAAATGCTATCCTATTGCTGGCAGGATTTTACCAAGCGGATGCGGACGGCGAAAGATTCGCCATCATCACTGAGCCGACCGACGAGACGGTGCAACCAATCCACGACAGGATGCCTGTGCGGATTCCAGAGCGCCTGGTAATGGACTGGCTTTCCGACGCAGAACGCGCAAGGGAACTTCTGGACACGGCAACAGTTTCTCTTCGGCGAGAACAGGTCGTGGAACAGATGAGTTTATGGGAAGAATAGTGATTATGGAAGGTATGGAACCGAACCGATACTGGCTTTTATATTTCGGCTTGCTGTTTATTTTCTTAGGCAGCAAGGTCGGGCAAGCGTTCCGTTGGTGGATATACAACATTTTTCGCGCCTGTTTTTATGCTGCACTGGCGCTGGCTGCGTTTGCCGCAGCCAAGCTTTTGTTGGCAGTGAGTTCTATGCTCCTAAAATTCACAGATGCGCCCATACAGGAAAGGGAGAACCATACCTCGGCCAGAGCTGGGGAGACAACTGCAAACAACCCGAGGGAAAGCGACTGAAACGGCACAAGGAAATCCCCATGACGGCATAAGCATAGGAGCATTAATTGTCAAGACTGGTTTTTGCAGATACTATCCAACGATAACCCTGCTATCGTTACATTGTTTGCACACCCCCTGCTTCCTTTATGCTACTTCGAGGACATTTTCGCTCTGATTTTCTTCTCCCCATAAATTAAATGACCGCCCGAGAGGGCGGTTTTTCTGTGCTTTCGCGGTATCGTTACTTCGTATCATAGTTGCGCTTCCGTTGTTCCCATTTCCTTGCGGTTTATTCCACTTCAGTCAATGCGTTTGCACACCCTGCAAACGATAGCCGTTTCCTCATGCACACCCCTAACAAAAATCCAAGGTTGATTTCATGGAAGAGAAGCGAATTACTCATGTCCTGCCACCAAATCCACAAAAGCGAACCTGCTCATAGTGTACCCCATCGTGAGAATAATAAACGTCAGCCCTTTCGATATTCTCCAGAAAGCGCATTCTGACGTAAGATTGGAGGGATTTGCCGAAAAAGTCGTGTGGGGTCGGAATAATCGACCTCACGAAAGGGATACTGATAAATCCTCTGCAGGCTTATCTTCCAACAAGCGAAGTACATACTCTTCAAATTTTGGACGCACGATAAGGGTTCTTCCTCGAAGCTTCACACTGATTTTTAGAGACCGATCTCGTGCCAAACTGCGCATATTTTTGAGGCCAATGTTGAAATAAATTGCCGCTTCACGGCATGTGAGCAGATATTTGTCTTGGATTGGCATGGTATTATTTTCTGTGTTCATTTTGCATCCCCCTTTTAGTGCTGCAACGCTATAGTGGCTGAATATTACCTTATCTGCACCAGAATAGCAATGATCTTGAGGGGCACGAAAGATTTCTTGAAGGGATTACCAGAGAAGAGCGGTGATACCTGTTTATTGTTGCTTCTGTCTTTGCAACGCTGAGCAAACATGGTAAAATAATCGCAAAGGGATGTGATTCCGATAAGCGATTGCTTTCCTTTGTATTGGACTTAAACACCTTTATTTTTGAAGGGAGGTTTCAACATGACAACGAATTTAGCGCTTGACACCAGCCTCTTGGATCAAGCCGTACAGATTGGCGGCTTAAAGACACATAAAGATACTGTAACTGTCGCATTAAAGGAATTTATTCAGCGCAGGGAAGCAGAAAAGCTAATTGACGCATTTGGCACCGTGAATTTTGATGAAACCTATGATTACAAGGCAGAAAGGAATCGTCATGTCTAAGGTTTTAGTTGATACCTGCATTTGGTCGAAGGTTTTGAGGAGAAAGAATCCTTCGCCCGACTATCAGCGAAAATCTTACCAAAATGCTCCGCAATTTGCAGGCTGTTCTCATCGACCCTATTCGACAGGAAATATTATCCGGTATCTCTGACGATGCGAAATTCATGGACTTGAAAGAAAAGCTCTCCTTCCTGCCGGATATCTCCATCGTGACGGCAGATTACGAATTGGCAGCTAAGTATTCAAACATATGTCGGCATAACGGTATACAAGGCTCTGCTGTAGATTTTCTTATCTGTGCTGTGGCTGTCAGAAATGAATTTGCCATATATACAGTCGATAAAGACTTCGAGTATTACAAGACTGTTCTCCCCATAATGCTTTGGGCAGAACATCTATAACATCTGATGCTCACACCAGACATGGACGCCATGAAAATCCCCGCTGCGGAACAAGCAAAATACGCCGCACAAGTTTAACGTCAAATTGTAAAAAAGCCTTTCGGAAAGTACACATTCTCCGAAAGGCTTTTCTTTATGCCATTTTCAATCGTAGTAAAACGGTAGTAACGCTTTATCCAAATACCCGCCATTTGCCGCGTAATGCCGAGATAAGTCTTGATATTACTGCACATCCGAGCTGCTGCCGTGGCAAAGAAACAGCAAAATGTTCGTGTCGGCAAAACGCACTCTTGACAAATAAGAACACGTAGTCTATTATTATTTACAAACACATTTTCGAATTTTACCAAGAGGAGGTGCCAGCGATGGATGATGCCAAGCGTGCCTGTATTGCTATTGACCTCAAGAGCTATTACGCCTCCGTGGAATGCGTGGAGCGCGGCCTCGATCCGCTGGACACCAATCTCGTCGTTGCCGACGAAAGCCGCTCTACTGGAACGATCTGCCTCGCCGTCTCACCGCCGCTCAAGGCGCAGGGTGTTCCCGGACGCCCCCGGCTTTTCGAGGTCATCCAAAAGGTGCGGGAAATCAACAGCAAGCGGAAATACCACGCGCCGGGACGGAAGCTCGTCAGGGAATCTGTAAGCGACGTCGAGCTGAAGGCCAATCCCGCGTTGGCGCTCTCATACATCACCGCCATGCCGCGCATGGGACTTTATATCGATTACAGCAGCCGCATCTACCAGATCTATCTCCGCTTTGTCGCACCGGAGGACATTGTCGTGTACTCCATTGATGAAGTTTTCATTGACGCGACGCCTTATCTTGGCACATACAAGCTTACGGCGCATGAACTGGCGATGGAAGTGGTACGGGCAGTACTTCGTGAAACAGGCGTCACGGCCACGGCAGGAATCGGGACGAATCTCTACCTCGCCAAAGTCGCGATGGACATCGTGGCGAAGAAGATGCCCGCCGATAAAGACGGCGTCCGTATCGCCGAGCTTGATGAAACGGCCTATCAGCAGAAACTGTGGAACCATCAGCCGCTGACGGATTTTTGGCGAATCGGGGCCGGCACGGCAGCGAATCTCGCAAAGCACAATATGTTCACGATGGGCGACATCGCCCGCTGCTCAATCGGATCGGCTACGGATTACTGGAACGAGAACCTTCTCTATAAGCTTTTCGGCGTAAATGCCGAGCTCCTGATAGACCATGCGTGGGGCTGGGAGCCCTGCACGATTGCGGATATCAAGGCATACAAACCGCAATCGAAGAGCCTTTCCTCGGGGCAAGTCCTGCCGAAGCCATACCCTTTCGGAAAAGCTCGATTGATTGTTTGGGAGATGACAGACCTTCTCGTTCTTGACCTTGTAGAAAAGGAACTCCTGACCGACCAGATGGTACTGTATATCGGCTATGACCGGGAAAGCCTGCGGGACAAGACGGCGTGTCACCTTTACACGGGAGCGTTGTCCGTCGACCATTACGGGCGCATGCGGCCAGCCTCGTCCCACGGCTCCATCAACCTTGAAAAGCCAACCTCCTCCGCGAAGAAAATCGTGGCGGCGGTACTGGAACTCTTCGACCGCATCGTGAATCCCCAGCTTCTTGTCCGTCGCGTCAATATCACAGCCAACCATGTGACCACAGAATCCCACGAGCACGAGCGGCTACAATCCTTCGACCTGTTTGCGGATATGGACGAACAGATGCTGTCGATAGAACAAGAGCGTCAGGAACTGGCCGTCCAAAAAGCCGTCCTGCAAATCCGGCGCAAATATGGGAAGAATGCAATCCTCAAAGGCAGCAATCTTGAAGAGGACGCAATGACACGGGAACGCAACGAACAGATTGGAGGGCATCGCCGATGACTTCACAAAAGGGTACTCCCCACAAATACGATGATATGATTGGCCTTGGGCATCACATATCAAAAACGCACCCGCCGATGGCAAGAATCAAACGCGCCGCGCAGTTTGCCTCCTTCGACGCCCTGACGGGCTTCGGTGCGGCCATCCATGAGGCGGGGCGGGAAACAGAAGAGAAACTGGAATTAAGCGAGGATGAGATTGACATGATTAACGCCCGACTTGCTGTTATCGAGCAGCATATAAAAGAGGAGCCGAGTGTAGCGATCACATACTTCCTGCCGGACACAAAGAAAGCCGGAGGCCGCTATGTGACGGTCTCCGGCAATGTGAGGATGCTGGACGGGATAGAACATGCTATAATAATGGCAGACAGGACAAAGATTCCCATCGAGGACGTGCGATATATCGAGGGGGATTTGTTCCGGCTGTTTGAGTAATGGGGCGATTTCATGATAAGAAATGTAATTTTCGACATTGGAAATGTGCTGATGGATTTCCGATGGATGGAGTATATGTATTCTCTGTTTTGCGATGACAAACAAACCATTGAGGCTGTCAATCAGGCAATATGGCGTCACGGAACTTGGGTATCAATGGACGAAGGAGCGGACGAAGTCACTGCCATTGAAAAGGCGGTCAGCCTTGTCCCATCTCACGAAAACGAAATCCGCAGAGCATTCGCCCATGCCGGGCAAGCTATGCACAAGCAAGACTATGCCATTCCGTGGATACAGGAACTCAAGCGCATGGAAAAGCGCGTGTTTTACCTTTCCAACTATTCGGCGTTCTCTATCAGGGCTAATCGAGACGTTCTGGATTTCCTGCCGCATATGGACGGCGGTGTATTCTCGTATCAAGTACACATAGTCAAGCCAAATCCTGAAATATACCGCCTGCTGTGCGAGAAATATAATCTGAACGCTGAAGAATGCCTTTTCACAGACGATATGCCGGACAACATCGCGGCTGCAAAAGAATGCGGTTTTCACGCCGTGCTGTTTGAGGGCTATGAAAAATCATATCCGGCGATCATGGAAGCAATACAAGCAAACGATGACATGGAATGAGCTTTATGTGCGGACGATATAGCGCAGATGATAAAGGTTCGTCAGGCCAGAGGTTTGCCTGCACCTTCCTTCAGATTCCACCCACAATGCCCTCCTTGGTGTTCGGCTATGTCTTTCCCGAAACAGTCCACTGGACTGTTTCGCCGGGCAGACTCCGGACTTTCACCGGTTAGAGACGTGCGCCGCCGGGCGCACACAAAAAAGTCTTCCGCTTATTTATTATGATAAGCGGAAGACTTTCAATTTCGACATTTACCCATATAAATTGAAATTTGACATACTTTCATATCATCAGGGCAATTTAACCTACATTTATATAGCCAGGACAAGCTTTCCCATAATTTTCGCATATATTATAGCCGCCTGCAACCTTTTCCAGTGCTTCTTCTTCCAACTCAAAATCGTATATCTCGGCCAAATAGGCTTCAGCCTCCTCTTTTGTCATTTCCATACCTCCCGATTTGGCTAAAACCATCAGTTCTTCAGCAGTATGACACTGCATAGCTTTTGCAAGCATTTCTTTCGTGATTTCGTTTTTGTTGATCGACATAGTGGAATCCTCCCTTAACTGTTAAATTTAAATGCCTTTAATATATATACAAAACAGGTTCATCAAAATTGACGTTGCCGGAAAAATTTTTTAAATTTTATCATACTCGTCTTCGCAAAGCGAAACCGGAATTGCCGTAAAAAGCGGCTCTCTGTCAGAATGTGCGAAAAGCCTCATTTGATGATATAATTGGCGTAATATCAATTCCTTATGGAGGGAATAAAATGCAGCACGAATGCAGGATCACAGTTTTGGAAACAAAGGTTTTTGCTGACTATCAGGAGAAATATCTCGCTGACCCCAAGTCCGGTCCGTGTCCCTGCTTTAAGGCCGGAGATACATTCCTCCTGAAAAGGACCGGCGAACAGGATGATTTCTACCATCTGATGAACGGCAGATTCTGCGGCGAGGCGTGGGACGCCATCAGCAGGTATGTATATGCCGCTTTGCAAGGCGGTTCTATTATGCGCAAGTGGACAAACGATGACCGCATGATGATTGCCTGCTGCAATGACGGAACGCGGCCTGTCATTTTCAAAATCGAGCGTATCGACATTCCCGAGACGGAAGAGGAGCGTCAATGGCTTAAAAAGCAGAACTTCAAAAATACCGCAGTCGATGCCTATACCGGATAATCATTAGTAACGGAAAGGTTGAGTTCTCATGGCAAACGAAAAAGAACGCGCTTTGATCGCAAAATTTGAAACGATGATCAATACCGCCGATGAAGCATTGGCGGCAGAACTGGTCGCCGAGGACGCCGTCTTTTATGCTCCGACCTCGCCGGAGCCGCTCAAAGGCCCCAAAGGTTACCTTTCCATCGTCCACATGATGCGCTCCGCGTTTTCCGATGTGCAGTGGCAATTGGAAGACTGCGTTGTTTCCCCGGGTAAGATTGCCGTCTGCTGGTCATGCACCGGTACCCATGACGGGAACTTTATGGGACATTCCGCCACAGGAAAGAAATTCAAGGTTCACTGCATGAACTTCTACGGACTGAAAGACGGAAAATTCGTATCCGACGTGGGGAACCCGGATATTCTCGGAATCCTCCTGCAGACTGGACTTTTGCGCCCATAATCATTCGCACCATAACAGCGGCTAACGGAAGCTATGGCGGCGGGTACTGCCGGGGCAGCGAAAAACAACAACGAAGGCTGAAATGTAAAAAAGACGGGCATCGGGGAGTATGTGTAACTCCTCAATGCCCGTCTTTTATTTAGGATTATCCAAGGGGCTGTTGCATGAGTGAAAAACCGTGCAGCAGCCCCTTGCTCATTCACCGGCCGGCATGAGTATCAGGCAGACAGGAAGATTCGAAGCCCCCGGCGGGGAGAACTCGAAGAAGTTAGGTACAGAGTTGTCATAGCGGCCTAAATCCGCCAGCTCCATGTGGCTGCCAAAAAGGGCGGTCCCCTCTTCACGGGCTTTGGAAACATTCTCCGGCTCCGGGGCAGTCTGATCCCCAAAGTAGCCGAGGCCTGCAGGCGTCTCAATCAGTTTCGTATATGGACTGTGATCCCGGCGCACAGTCATGGTACCGGCATAGGTGCCCCCTAAGGGTGACAAGTAGTACTGTACCTTGGGAGCCCCTTCTTTGACAGGTATAGCAATCTTATAGAGCACGCCATAATTGCCATAATCCACTGTCTGACACCCATCGGTGGCGTCCACCCCTATCTTGTATTTGTCTGTTTCATTATCCGCCAGCATGATGTAGACAATGCCATCCCGTTCCGGATCATATTCCCGTTCAGAGGTAATCTCCCTGTCCATGCCCTTATAAGTACCACGGAGGGCCACGGAGTCCCTTGGCAGCACTTTGGCCCCTTCGATGAACTCAAACGGGTTCGCATTGGCAGGATACATGATGACGGATGTCTTCACAGGATGATCCGCCTTGAAATCGTAGACGCCATACACCAGCTGCCCAGGCTGCAGGACAATCTCATCCATGCCGGACTGCAGCAGGCGCTTCTTATCCTTCAACAACAAAACAAGATCTGTTTTCTTTTCACCAAAATACTGGCGCTGGGTATTCTTGCCCACCCAAAGATAGTATTCGCCGGGTTCGGCTGTCCCGCCGCGGGTCACCTGCACTATGTTGACCTTCTCCTCGGGGCTGGCATTTTCCAACACCACCGCCACTTTCTGGGGCACCTTGGTGTTGTTCAGATGGTAGTAAAGCACCCTCACCTCGCCTTCCACGGTGTCCTGATAAAGGATCCCAGGTCTGTCCACATACTCCGGGCTATCGGAAAACAGCAGGGTGCCGCCTGTGTCCCTGGAGGTCACTTCCCACCGGTGCATCGTATTCGATTTTGGGGCAGCTTCCGCCACCATAGGCATGCAAGCCAGCGCACAAAACACACCGGCCGCCAGTTTCATCTTCAATGTCATTCTGCTCCCCAACCTTCCTATGCTTTTATCGAAAGACCACATCACATTCGAACATCCTAAGCCATGGGTTCTTAACGGTAAAATCTACAGAAATATTGGGCATATGCTTCCCGGCGAAATCCCGCATAAGCTCTGTGTTGCGCTTTTCCGCAAAAGCGAGCTTGTCATCCAGTTTGTAGTAATACTTATAGCTGCCGAAATTCCGCACCAGTTCCGTGCCTACCTGTGAGCGCACATTGGCCTGATAAGCCCAGTCATCCAAATAGCGCACCGCAAGCAGGTAATCCTTGGCAGCATTGGTCATTTTCCCCGTCAGCATCCCCGTACCCAGAGCGAATCCCGTTGAATTGGTTGCAGTGTTCCAGCCGGAATAAGTCTTGAGCTTGAACAGCAGATTCTTTTGTTCCAAAATATTGAGCAGGGCATTGTCTGCGCCGTTGGCATACTTTATGTCCGCCACTCCTACGGGATAGCCGGCATTTACAGCATCTTCCACCATTTTGGCGAAGGCTTCGGTACCTTTATCCGCTTTCAGATCCGGCACAAAATCTGCCTCCGTAGGCATGGCGTTATGGGTTTCTATTGTTCTGCCTTTTTGCTCCGTATTGACAAGAAGCAGCAGGTCTGCCCGCTTGGGAGTTCTCACCTGCAGCCCCCCGGCAATCTTCAGCGCTGCTTCCACAGATTCGGAAATCTTCTCATCGGAAAAATCCGGAACGGTGTCCCCACCCTTGCCCGGAGCGTAGCGAACACAGACAAAGGGGATATTCCGCGTCATATCATTGATGGCCCGGTTCAAAAGCAAAATGTTGAATTCATCAATCCCCGGCATGGATTGGAATTTGCTCTTGGGCAGATTCTTCTTCTCTGCATAGGCCAGAATCTCGCGGTTTTCCCGATGGGTTTGACACAAGGGTGCATTGTCATCTCGTCCCAAGATCAGATAGTCGATGGTGCCCAAAGCCGTCATATCCATCAACGCTTTGGTGGCAGCCAGATTTTTTGCTCGTCTGCCAAACCAATCCTTTTGACACTCCTGAGGAATAGCTTTTTCGTATGCCTGCAGATCCCGTTTCTCTGCAGCGGAAAGCTTGCCTATCTCCCCCTTGTCCAGCAGACGGGTGTACTGGAAGATATCAGCACCGTACTGCTCATAATAGGCAGGCTCCTCGATATTGCCTCCCCACCCCTGATACGGAGTGCGCATAAGGGAATCAAAGACGTAGATATGCAGATGGGGATTATCCTGCCGCAATCGTTTGAAATTCTCCAAGCGTTCAGTCATCTCTGCCTGACTAACCTCGTGCTTTCGCGAAGGTATCAGCCCCCCATAAAGCATCGAATCCGACGCTATAACAGCCGACTTTGCTTTAGGTGCATTTTCCCGCAGCCATTGCCATAGTTCCTGCGGATGCCCCATGTTGGTGGCATTGCTCAAAAGCTCCTTTGGCGGCAACACCAGATCATAGCCGGCTGCCTCCACTACCTCTCCTGTCTGATGATAGGAAATCGGCCTGTCATCATGAGGAATAAACAGTATCCTGCCTCCCGCCTGCGCAGAGCACCAAGGCAACAAAAACGCAGTCAATAAGAGCATAAATTTTCTTTTCAACAATTCAACGCACCTCATTGCATATACTTTTTCATATTTCTTCAAACTTCGCCAAAGTTCGTGAACATTGGATTTACTATATTCTAGCATTTTGCCTACTGCTCTCGCAACAAAAAAGCTCGCGGAGCCGAAGCCCTGCGCGCCAATTTCTCATATTCTGATTCGGTGCCGTCCGGGGGATATGTAAATAGAACGTACGGCAGCTTCCAATATCAAACCCGTACGGCTGTGCGCTGTCAGGTGAGAAGCGGCGCATCTGCTTGTTTGAACGGCGACAAAATTATCATACATAAAATCCGATGTCAACCCGTCTTTTCATTTGAGACGCCTGTGTAGCGGTCGCGCCCGTTTTCCTTGGACTTGTAAAGCGCCGTATCCGCTTCCTTGGTCAGGACTTCGCTGTCGTAGCCCGTAATATCTCCTTCATATAATGCTCCGCCTATGCTGAGTGTTACCGGGATATAGGACAGCGTAGACCGGACATACGACAAAAGACGATCGGCAATAAATTGCATGTCGTCCGCCGTTACATCATGGAGCAGCAGAATGAATTCATCACCGCCGTAACGTCCGCCGATATGGTGGCTTCCCGCCGCCATCCGGATACCGTCGGCAACCTCACGCAGCACCATATCCCCAGTCTGATGCCCCAGTGTATCGTTTACCTGCTTGCAATAATCCACATCGATCAGCATCAAGCCGAGCCTGTTCACAAAAAGGCTTTGGAGCAAACTCCGCTTATCTTTTTCAGTACATCCATAATCTCATGGTTATACGGATTTGCGTTCAGCAGCTTTTCGGGAACGATCGGTTTTTCTTCGGAACCGCTTTTATAGTAGGAAATAATATCGGAAATCAACGCCTCTGTATCACGCTTCAGGACATCCATGATTTCCGGCGTAAGCTCCGCGCTGTCTTCGGGCGGGATAAAAAGGGATGTGTTCGAATACAATAAGTCCGGATATTTTTCCTCTATGAGCATAAGCAGGGCAAACTCTCTTTTTGTCGTCTCTGGGTCGTCGTGAACAAGGTATACACAGCCTGTCTCTGTTTCCAGATCGATGGTCTCGCGGATATGGTCTGTTTTCTCTGCGCTCTCCACCCATCCGGAGTAAAAGCTGTCCATATTGCGAAGGATGGGGATAATGCCCGATGAAGAAATGGTTGTATCCCTGTCGGAATAAAAATCCTTTACATATCCTTTCCTCAGGGGACGATACGGTTTTTGCAGGAAATCCCTGTGGAAATCGCTGTCAAGCATACAATCCAGCACTACGCCGGTTTCATGATACCCAAACACTTTATCAAGAAATCCGGACGGAGCGCTGCCGCCCATCACGCGGCAGTTGGCTTCAATGAGAACGGGGCCTCTCTCATCGACCATATACTCGCCATGTACGGGGCCGTCCGTGATCCCAAGAGCCTGCACCGCCCGAAACGCGTATTCAACAAGCTGCGCCTCTTTCCGGCCAAGCTCCATGACCGCTTCCAAGCCCCTGTATATGACATACCCCGAAGGGGTTTGCTTTTTATGATACCGGAACACAGACGTCAGCGCCGGTACGCCGTTCCGGCTGACCGTATTCACGACATACTCTTCGCCGAACATACGCTCCTGCAAGAGCAGTCGGTTTTCAGCCTCGCCGAACATATTCTCGGCCTTCTTCTCCTGCCGGAACGCGGCCAATAATTCCTCTTTGCCGTGAACCAGATGAACGCCGACAGAGGCAACACCGTGATCATGCTTCAGGACAACGTCTTCCATGCCTGTTTTTGCAAGGAACAAAAGGCAGTCTTCCCATGAGGACACTTCTTGCCCGCGGATATATCTCAGCCCGGCTTCTTTCAGGGTTCGGTGCATGACGCTTTTCCGGGTCATCTTTGGGATATTCGAAAAAGGATTTCCGGTCAATCCCAAATCGTCTGCAAGGCGGGTGCCTATGATGACACCTTCCTCGCCGCCCACCAGCACCAGCAGGGGGTCAAGGCCGCGCACTTCCCGCAAGGTTGCCGCGTAATCGGGATTTTCTTTTATGCGCGTAATCGGGTATTTTATCCTTGCATACTTGTTTTTTCGTTCCTCGTCCATCAGCCTTCTGGCATATCCTTCGGGGACATACGCTTCGAGTATGACCGGCTCGTAACCTCTTTGCCTGATGTCTTCAAGAAAGTTGAAAGCGGTGGACATCGGCTCGGCGACCACAATCTTGTTTTTCATGGGGTTGGCGCTCCTATCGTGAGGCTTACGGAATTCAAGCCGAAAATATACTCATATTTGACCTTGAACAATCGGACCAAAAACAATTCATTCGGCGACAGATTGCTGTCGCCGCTGTTGATGGGACAAAAGGGTTCCCCCGAGCTTCTGCAGGTAAGGGTAAAGTCGCTCCCGTTGGTACTGACAAGAAAATCAACGGCGGTATCGGTTCCGCATCGTTCAACGATATACACGCCTATTTCCTCGGCAGCAAGACATATTCTATCGGCGATTCGCGGATCCAAAGAAGCGCCGGCAAGGTTCTTGCTTACCCGCAGCCCGATTTCCGCCACGTTTTCCAAGGATTTTACGGAATAACTGCAAAGCGCCTTCAGCGGGTACGCCTCATCCAAAAGCAGCACGGGCGAATATCTTCCGTTTGACGTCTTTACAATCCGTCGATTAACCACGGCGATAAGAACAAGGATCAGCATCATGCTGACCGGGAACGCGGCAATCAATCCGTACCCGCCGAACCAAAGATACAGTGCGCCGCCCACGACGGGAATGGAAACCACTTTATCCAATACGCCGAGCACTGTGGCATACATGCTTCTGTCCAAGGTGTTGTAGATGTCCCGGAGCACCAGAAGAACGCCGCGGAGAGGATAATACAGGACGTATACAGGCATCAGTTGGCCAATCAATTCCAACACAGCCGGATCGTGAATGTTGAATACGGCGGCGACGCCGTGAGAAAACGCGGCAAAAACTATGGACAACACAGAGCAAACCAGTACGATCATCAGGGTGACGCGCTTGCTCAAGCTGCGGATCCCGTAATAGTCCCCTTCTCCCTTCAGCATGGCGGCAAAAGAGGCGTTGTTGTCCACGATCCCCGTCAGCGCAATGGAAATAACGGAATCCAGCTGGGCAAACAGGGACATGACCACAACGCCGTTCAAACCGAATGCCTGGTTCATGAAATAATTGCAGAAAATCGTCGTTGCCAGGTATCCCGCCTGCACGCTCCCGGACGGCAACCCTTTCAGCACGATCTCCTTCACGCTCTGGTGCATATTCCGGAGTTTGCACAGCGTCAAAGATATTTTGCCGAAGCGCCAGATGAAGAGCATGACGATAAAAACAAGAATATAGGAAACCAGCGTAGCCAACGCTGCGCCTTCACAGCCCATACCGAAGTCCCGGATAAAGACGACGTCCAGCATCAGGTTCAATACATTGGCCGAAACGACAAGCCCCATGGAGAGGAACGGCTTTCCAACGACGGGAAGGAAATAGGTGACGTGCATCAGAAGGACGCCCACGGGAACAAAAAAACGCAGCACACATATATAGGCGTCAAATTGCGTCCTCAATTCTTCAGGGCAGCCGAAAAGCCTCCCAAGGACGGGATGAGAAACCGTCAGCAACGCAAGAAGCAGTATCCCCGAAAGCAAAGACAGGACAGTCGAGGCCGTAAAATATCGATCGGCTTTTGTCTTGTCCTTCCTTCCCAAACATTCCGCAAACAAAAGCGAGCCGCCAAGTCCCGCGATGGTGTAAATCAATGAGACCATAAAAACGACGGGCGTCCCGAGATTGACGATGGCAAAAGCGTCCGAACTGAGCAAATGAGAAACGACCATGCTGTCCGCAAATTCGCTCAGTGAAATCCCCACAGCGGACAACATCGCGGGAACCATGAAGTGCATGTATTTTTTGTTCAGGACAAATCCCGTTCTTTTGTATTTTATATCGTTATTCTCAGCTTCCATAATCAATCCCTGGTAAACAATTTATGGCTCCGGACATTAAAGAAGTACCAAACAAATCCCTTCGTCAAACAGTCCGCTGGACTATTTCGCGGAGAGACTTATTCGGTGATTCCTCAAGGCACCCGTTATCCCTGATAAGAATTGGATCCCTCACCTTTTCGGATACGCGGCGATCCACGGTTGTTTCCGCTGATCCTTCGGCAGCATGGAGTGGTCGAACCACATCGCGAAGAATCGCTGGGCGTTGTTTACGACATAGCCGTCCTGCGAGTGATCCGAGACGTCGTAGGGATCCATCATGATCAGCGTATCGTCGAGGGATGATTCCGTCCCAATCGTATCATAGCCGATAATGACGCGCCAATGGCCTCCCCATTCCACGTTTTCCACCATGACGGGAATCCCCCGACGCAGACGGTTCTCGACGAATTTTTGAAAATCCGCGTACGTCCCGAAAGCGGGGCTTGTCAAGCTGCTTTCCACCGTCCAGCCGAGCCGCTCAAAAAACTTCACCATGTTCGCGGGATTTGTGCCGATGGGATACCCCTTCGTTTTCATCTCTGTCGCAAGGCTCATCTCATCAAAATCGCGGTTCCCGTAATAATAGAGGACGGTAAGCGCCGCCGCCGGGCCGCAGGTGTATTCCTTTGTCTGTTGGTAAGTTGGATAATGGGAGAGCATCACCCTGTCCGGCGACGAACCCAGCTCATAAAAATCCGGGCAGACAAAGTAGCTCGACGCCGAATGATTGATCTCTTTGGGCGCGGAGGACGCCCCCTCCGACGAAGTGTCCATTCCGGCGGGATAAGGAATCACACGGACATGATGGTCGTTTGCTTCGGACGCCGTTTCCGACGAAAGCATCGTGCCGAACGCGGGCGACGCGCATATCGAAAGCGCCCAGAAAAGGCAGATTGCTAAAGATGTTTTTTTCATAATCAAGCCTCCTGTCGTTCCGCGTCCATGCGCTATATCGTGTGCTGCTGTCTCTGTTCAGCTTACCACGAAGCGGGCACCTCGTCCACAAAAATCACGCGCGATTTCCCGTCTCCATGATGATATCACATGTATTGTAAAGAAATACGCCCACCGGCAGAGTCAGCATCTCTCTTGGTATTTGGGGATTTGGCTGATTCTATTATACCGGGAACAGGTTCTATTTTGTTTTCAAGTTTCCAATTTTTCCTGTTTCTAATCATATTTTTCAGGCAGTTGCAACGGTTTTTCCGGTGGGAAGTTGCGTAGAAACCTTGTGTTTTTTCGTTGCCTGTGCTATTTTTATCAAGGTTGGTCATAGAGAACAGGACAGGAGAGATGCGAGATGAAAAGGATGGCGACGCTTGCTGCTTTTGTGGCGGCGTTTTCTTTTTTTGGCGGAGTGACGGCGGAAACGGGCGTCGTGGAGGCGCGGGCGGCGGCCCGACAGACGGCGCGGCATTCCGAGACGCGTGCCCGCGGCTTTGCGCTTCGTTCCGGGGACTGCATCGGCGTCGTCGCGCCCGCTTCCTGGCTGGAGCGTGAGGAATGGGAAAAGGGCGTGCGGCTTTTGAAAAAGCGCGGCTATCGCGTGAAGCTCGCGCCGTCCTGCACGGCTGTCAACGGCTTTTTCGCGGGGACGGATTCGGCGAGGGCGTCGGATCTCAACCGCTTTTTCGCGGACGACGAGGTGAAGGCGATTCTTTGCTTGCGGGGCGGTTACGGTTCGGCGCGCATTTTGGACAAGCTCGATTACGCGGAGATTGCCCGCCATCCGAAGCTTTTGATTGGATTCAGCGATATCACCGCGCTGCATACCGCCCTGGGGGAAAAAAGCGGGATTGTCACCGTGCACGGGCCTATGCTCGGCTCGTTGGCCAGCAGCAATTTGACCGCGTACACGGAGCGGGAATTTTTCAGGGGGATTGCGGCCGACGAGCCGCTGGGCGCGCTTCCGACACCGAAGGGAGCCCCGATGAAGACCGTCGTCCCCGGTGAGGCGGAAGGCGTCGTGACGGGGGGCAATCTCAGCATCGTGCTTTCTTTGATTGGGACGCCGTATGAACTGAAGGGCGACGGCGCTCTGCTCTTTTTGGAGGATGTGGGCGTGTCGTCGTACCAGATCGATCGGGCGCTCTATCAACTTTGGCAGTCCGGACTGCTCCATCGGGTAAACGGCATTTTGTTCGGGGCGTTCACGGGCGGCGACGACGATCTGGACCCGGGCGATCCCACGACGGCGGAGGTTATCGACTATTACGCGCGGCTCGTAGGGAAACCCGTCATCAAAGACGTGCCCGCGGGGCATGTTTCGGACAACGCGTTCCTCCCCTTCGGCGTCCAGGCGACGATGAAGGCAAATAAGGACGGAACTGCGAGCCTTGTTTTCGACGAAGCGACGGCGCTGCCGCCAAAAGACGCAAAATGATTTATTATAGGAAGGGGAACCGGCGAGAATTTTTGAAAGCGGGCTTTTTTGGTTTTTTGGGTCTTGTGCTGGGCAAAGACCTACTGATCCACGCCGAGGCGGCCTGCTGCGAGCCGATGATTTACAAGCGCTTTTTGCGGTTTACGGAATACGAGGAACGCAAGGTGACAGAGGTTTTGGTAATCCATCATACGGGGATTCCCGGGGTTGACAAGGATTCCACCGCTGCCGACATCCATAAATATCACCAGGAAGTCAATGGATGGGCAGGTATCGGCTACCATTACCTGATCCAGAAAAACGGCATGATTGAACAGGGACGGCGCCCAAACGCGGTCGGCGCTCATGCCTATGAGCATAACAAAACGTCGATTGGGATTTGTCTGGCGGGAAATTTCAACCTCGGCAAGCCCACTGCAGCGCAAATGGATTCCGTGAAGGAGCTCTGCGCGTGGCTCTGCCGAAAATACGAGCTGAACCCGACGCGAAAAGGCGTCATTGTCGGACACCAGGATCTCAACGATGACGCCGACTGCCCCGGCATGCACCTCTACAAACGGCTGCCGGAAATCCGGCAGTTCTGCGAGGACAACAGGTAACAGACTGTTATTTTACAAAACAATATGGAGGTTTTTTCGTGCTTATATTTACAATCTAATGGATAAAATCAGCGTGATTGGGAGTTCAATATCTCTTCCAATTCATTTTTGATAACCGTCACCTGCGGGCCGTAAACGACCTGTACACCTGCGCCGCTTTGCAAAACTGCGCGGCAGCCGCTTTCCTTCAGAAGCCGTTCGCTTACCTTGCTGCCGTCCTGCACGGTTACACGCAGACGAGTCATGCAGCAGTCAAGCTCCGCGATATTTTCTTTGCCGCCCAAACCGCGAATAATCAAGTCCGCACGTGTCGAGCCTTCCGCAATCTCTGTGGTTTCTTCATCGTCTTCGCGGCCAAGCGTCTTGAAGTCATATTTCAGAATAAGATACTTGAACGAAAAATAGTATAAAAGGAACCAGGGAACGCCCACCATGGGAATATAAATCCAATTTGTCTTATCCGTCCCCTGCAAAACTCCAAACAACACAAGATCGATGCAGCCGCCCGAAAAAGTCTGTCCGACCGTGATTTCCAGGATATGGGCAAGCATAAAGGCGCAGCCGTCAAAAAAGGCGTGAAGGACATAAAGCGCCGGCGCCACAAACAGGAAAGAGAATTCAATCGGCTCCGTTATACCCGTTAAAAATGAAGTCAGACCGGCAGACAGCATCATGCCGCCCACCACGTTCTTCTTTTCCGGTTTCGCCGTGTGATAGATGGCAAGGCAAGCCCCCAAAAGACCGAACATCATAGTAATGAAACGGCCGGACATAAAGCGGGAAATACCGATATAATACTTCGTGGTATCGGGATCGCCCAGCTGGGCGAAGAAGATCCGCTGCGTACCTTCAACCAGCTGTCCTTCGATGACTTCCGCACCGCCCAAAGCCGTTGTCCAAAACGGCAGATAGAAAATATGATGCAGACCGAAAGGACCAAGCATACGCAAGACAAAGCCATAAATCAAAGTGCCGATGTATCCCGTAGACTCTACAAATCCGCCAATGCCGAATATGAGCTGCTGAAGATGCGGCCAGACAAAGAACATCGCCATGCCTAAGAAAATAGCCGAGAAGGAAGTTACGATAGGCACAAAGCGAGAGCCGCCAAAAAATCCTAAAAACAACGGCAATTCAATTTTATTGAAACGATTATGCAGCAAGTATGTCATAATGCCTACGGCCACACCGCCAAAGACGCCGGTTTCAAGCGTCTGGATCCCTAATGCCATTCCCTGCCCTGCGCCGACCAGATTATCCTTCGCCAGCGTTCCCGTGATTCTCAACATCGCGTTGATGGTGGAGTTCATGACCAGCAATGCCAGGACTGCCGATAACCCTGCCGTTCCCTTATCTGACGGAGCCAAACCAACGGCAATGCCAACAGCAAACAGGATGGCCAAATTGGCAAAAATGACGTCTCCCGCCGCCGCCATAATGGCAAAAACATTTTGCAGCCACTCAATATCCAAAAAAGGATATGCCCTGACGGAATTAGGATTTGACAAAGCGCCGCCAATCCCCAATAAAATACCGGCTGCCGGCAATACCGCCAGGGGCAGCATGAAAGATTTGCCAAAGCTTTGCAACTTGGCAAACAGAACACTATCGCTTCTCTGATTTTGTGTAAACATATCCATAAAATAATCTCTCTTATATCTTTATAGTCTTTGCGCAAATTTTGCCGTGATAAGCTGCGGCCTGGTAATCGCTGACCCCACGATCGGCGCGTAAGCTCCCGCAGACATTACGCGACTAATATCTGCGGGTACATTGATGCGTCCTTCCGCAAACACCGGAACAGAAAGTTCTTTACTGAGTCTGGCGACCAATTCTGTATCGGGCCCTTCAAGCTGCGGCGAATAAGGCGTATACCCCGACAATGTGGTTGATACTGCGTCGGCTCCCATCTTTACCGCCGCGACGCCTTCATCATACGTGGAAATATCCGCCAATACCAACCGACCGGCTTCGTGAATATGCGTCAACAGATCTTCCGCCTTTTCATCCGCAGGGCGACGGCGATGCGTCATATCGAGAGCAATCATCTCGCATTCGGTTGTAAGCAGCGCCTCCACTTCCGCCGCTGTAGGCGTAATGTAAATCGGCGAATCCTCATAATTGCGCTTTATAAGACCGATAACGGGCAAGCCCGTTATCTTTTTTATTTCCCGGATATCATCGACGCCCTGCGCCCGTATGGCGCAGGCGCCGCCTTCTTTTGCCGCCAACGCCATACGCCCCATGATAAAAGAACTGCAGAGCGGCTCATCGGGCAAGGCCTGACATGACACAATCAACTTTCCTTTGACCGCAGAAAAGAAATCCATAAAAATTCCCCCTTTGCTTAGGAACTGTTCAAAAATAAATTTTATTTCTCGCTTGTCTAAATTTCCCTGTGCGTCGTTGTCGTCAGTCGGCGTAGCCCCGCTACGCCTCCTTCCTCCGCCTCGCGCAGAAAAATTTATCCTGCGCGATAACTTAAAATTTATTTCTTTACAGTTCCTTACCAATTCATCGCACCGCCAACAGGATGATTTTTTCATCCGCGGGAAGAATGTCGAATTCCGCTTCCAGGACGGAAATGATTTGCTCTCTTGCCGTAAGGCCCGACAAATCCAGCTGTTTCTCGCCGTAATACGCATAAAGCGGCGGAAGTTCCTCGCCTATCGTACCATAAGCGGCTGTTTCTTCAAAGAGCGTGTCGATATCCTCCTTCAGCTTATGCTTGTTTGTTATGACCGCCCCCAGGCCTTCCCGCTGCAAGGTCACTACGCCGTTTCTGTCGATGACCCGCACCATGCACTTTTTTGACGGGAAAATACCCCAAAATTTGCTTTTGACCATCCCCTCAAAAACGTGCCATTTCCCCACTGCCGCTGCTTCCGTGACTTCCTCTGCAGGCAGGCGCATGCTCTTGGCGGCTGTTTCTTTCAGCTCCTCCGCAGAAACTTTCCCCACTCCTATGCTGTCTTTTTTCAGCTCCGTGGCGCCCGTTGCCGTCGCCCTCAGGATATTGGTTTTCTTATCGTACTCGATGGCGATCTCTACGGTAGCTTCCTGGGCGCCGGATTTCATGACCTGCTCCAGGGCCTCGTGGCGGATGGATTTCATATCGCTGTCCGTGGGGTTTACCACCGTGCGTTCCACCACTTCCCGCACCATGGCCATGGCGACTCCGATGGTGGAAATAATCGGTGCATTTTTAACGATCTTCCACTGGACTTTTTTCATGTTCCCCAGATAGGGTACCACGACGCCGGCGCTGCCGCCGCCTCCCGCCAGGCACAAAAGCTCCGGCGAGAGTTTGTATTCGGTGATCAAGCGGCTGACAATTTCCCAGATTTTTTCCGAGCCTATATCCATTGCCTGTTTGGCCGCCTCTTCCGCACTTACCCCTATGGCGTCGCCCAGGACTTGCCAGGCAATGCGGGCATTCTCCATATCTTTTGCGTAAGCGTAGTCGCCTTCGGGGACGCTCCTTAAAAGATTCGCCGCCCCGGCAAGAGTCAAAGAAACCTTCCTGCCGTCACTTCCCCCTACCACGGCAAAAGCCGGCTCATCGTCCTTTAAGGGGGCAATGAGTTCCAGCCGGGGATTTTCCAGCTTTTCCGAGAAAATTTCGTAGGGAAGCCCGGCAATATGGGCACTTCGAGGCCCCACATCCGTTATCTTCCCGTTTTCAACGCGAATCATGCTGCCCCCCGCCACGCCAAGGGTTCTGACATCGAGAGAAGACAAATAGGTTTTATGCCCGCCGATTTCGCCATAGCGCACCATAACCCTGCCGTCCTTGACCACGGAAATATCCGTGGAAGTGCCTCCCGCTTCCAGGAAGATGCCGTCGGAAAGCCTTTCATACATCAATACGCCCGCAACGCCGGCGGCAAGCCCGGAAAGCATGGTCAATATCGGACGGCGGCGCACCTCGTCCACAGTCATGACGCCGCCGTCGCAGCGCATAATCATCAAAGGATTCGTGATTCCTGCCCGCTTGACGCAGGCTTCCGTCATGTTGGCCGTTTCCATCATGCGGGGAATCAGACTGCCGTTTACCACCGCCGTGCGGGTGCGCACTTTCAGCCCGTACAGTTTGGAGACTTCGTGCCCGCCTGTGGCGTACAGTCCCATTTCCCTGGCCATATTCACAACGAAGGCTTCGTTTTCCGGATCGTCCACGCCGTAGGCTTCGGTAGCTACAATGACCTCGGCCCCCCCGGCCTGCAGTTCCTTTATCTTTGCTTCCACTTCCCCGGCGTCGGCTTTTGCATCCGCTGTTTCCAGGAATGTGAAGACGGTTTTCAGCTCCTTGCCCAAGGCCAGGGGAATATTGCCGATATTGCTGATTTTTTCTGCCCGTCCGGCCTCTATGCCGCTGCCCATGCCCAAGATTCCCGTGACAGCCACATCGCCTTCCAGCAGGGCATTCGTTGCCTGCGTTGTGCCATGGGCGATAAACACCACTTCCTCCGGCTTGATGCCGTTATGCTCCATGATGTTCTGCAAAACACGGACAATCCCCTCGGCCACGCCCTCTTTTGAATCGTGGGTAGTTGGGATTTTTTCCTTCGCTATGATCTCATAGGTCTCATTGTCAATGGCGACAGCATCGGTAAAGGTGCCGCCCACATCAATGCCAATCCGCACTTGGCGCATAGTTTCACCCCCTTGCCGATTACTTCAGTACCGCCACAAAAAGCATCATCAGCACGCAGGCTCCCCATGCATAGGGCAGGATGCGTTTCATCACGTTTGTGGCGTCCACGCCCGCAAATCCTGCCAGCCATGTATTGTGTGAATTGGTAGGATCGGCTATGGCCTGGAGATACCCGACCCCCGAAAACATTCCGAAAAGAGCCGTGGCGGGAAGGAAATTGAGGCTGGTCAGAATAGCGGCAATCCCCGTGCCCATGCCGTACATATTGAAAGGACCGCGATAAAGGGCCGCCGGCGCCAGAAGGGTGAACAGCAGGAGCACCCCATAGAAGGAGTCCGGCATCACCGCCACAAAAAGGGGATTCAGAATATCAGTCGCCGCTTTCTGCATGGTGGCAGTCACCAGCATGCCGATCCCCATGAACAGGAATATAACGCCTGCCACATCCTTGATACCGTCAACGATGGAACCGGTAAAAAGGTTGATGGCCTGAGAGGGGCGCACCAGCAAAGCGGCATAAAAAGACGCCAATACGAAGCCAAGGACAGCAGCGGCAATGGGGTCTACCTTTCCTTCTGCCGCACTTCCCAGCCCCACGGTGAAGTTCAGGACGCCAATCACTGCCAAAGGCAGTATCGGCGTTATAAGAGCGGCCCCGGGCAGCGTCTCCTTCTTTTTGATAAGCGTGGATTTCTTCTGCGAGAAAAGGTTCCCCAGAACGCTGACCAAGCTTCCGGGCACGGACAAAATGGCGAGGATGAAACTTTTCGCCAGGGCAAAAGCCGAGGTTCCGGCGTTGTTGCCTCGGGGAATGTTGATCAAGATGTAAGCGCAGGTTGTGATAACAGACACAATGGCGCCCGGCACCAGATAGCGAAGCACGGCCTCCGCCCCGAAGATGCCGATGCCGGTGGCCGCGCCCGCAAAATTCAGCGCACTCCCCGTAAGCATGCCCAAAAGGATCAGGATAACCGCGTCCATGGCGGCAATTCCCGCGCCGGTCATAATGGGAATGGCGATGGAACCGATCATGATAATGGCGCCGAGGCCGCTCATGCCAAGGAAGATGAAAGCGGTTGCCGCCGTCATCAGGCTGGCGATGGCAATGGGCTGATCGCCGGAAAGTTCCGCCGCCTTTTTGATGATTGCGTCTGAAATACCGGTCTTCTGGATGACCCGGGCGAACATGGAGCCAAAGACGACCAGCACAATGGGAGCGCTCAGGCGAAAGGACCCTTTCACCATGATCTCACCGAGCCAGTCAAAGAAGGGCACGCCTGAAATAAAGGCAATCCACCCCGCCATCATGGGCAGCGCCAAAAGTGTCGGCAAAACTCTCGCCACCATGAGGGCGGCAAAGAGAACGAATCCGCCGAGAAGCAAGATACCTGATAACGTCAATCTGATTACCTCCTTGTTTTTTACCAAACTTTTCTCAGCATGACAGACGCCGTGACGTCTCTGTCATGGCTGCCTTTTTGCAGCCGGATATCCCCTCCGAGTATCCAGCCATGTGCAAATTCATTCTCTCCGCCGATGCCGAACCTAATGTGCCTGTAATTTCTGCGCCGTCTTTTATGGTTATTGTGTCAACAATGGCCGTTGAATCAATGTAGATTGCTTAGATTATACATAAGAAACTTTCGCTATTGTTTCGCCATACCGACTATGGCTCTGAAATATTCGATAGAACTGTCATCCAGCCCCCGGACAACAGCAATTTCCGGATGGTATTGAATCCCCAACACGAAAGTCTTGTCCGGTCTTTCCACCGCTTCAATGACGCCGATTCCGGCGGTAACCGTCACCCCTGTTATTTTCAGGCGGGTTCCTTCTACGCTTCCCACCATCTGATTATGCCAGCTTGGGACACGCCGAACGGTTGCCGCCCCTGCTATGCGATACAGGATAGAGTTTTTCTCCGTCACATCCACATCATGAAACGCAAAATCCCTGTACGAGCCTGGCTTCTTCGGCTCATTCCTGTGCTCATACTACTCTTAAATGATTCGCTGTTAACCGCACAATTCCTGCACAGATCCTTAGACCGAGAATTCTAAAACGACATACGAAAACAAAACAGCCGTAGAATTTGAAACTCCACGGCTGTTGCGTAATGTACTGTGATAAATTGGGGTTTACCGCAGAATCCTCAATAGCGCGATTCCGGAGGGATACTTTTATCACCGTTGCTCCTGCCAATGCTCCAACATAAATTGAATCAGCGTGGAAGAATTTTTCGACGCGTTTTTCTCAAATTCCGCGAATTCTATGTGGCTGCTGTCGTCGGCCTTGTCTGAGATTGCCCGCAAAATAACGAAGGGAATTGCATTGAGGCAGCACACCTGGGCAATGGAGCCGCCTTCCATCTCCGCGCAATCTCCGGCAAATTCTGCAACGATCCGATCTTTTTCCTTGTGGGAGGCAATAAACTGGTCGCCGGAGCAGATTCTTCCTTCCACGGCGGCAATCCCCGGCAATGTCTCCCGGATCGCTTGCATCGCCCTTTGCCGCAGTTCCTTATCCGCCGCAAAGGCGACCTTGCCCGTATAAGGAATCTCCCCTTTGGGGAAGCCGATCGCCGTCACGTCGAAATCATGCTGCACGGCGTCCACCGCAACCACGATATCGCCGATATCCAATCGAGGGTTCAGCGAGCCGGCCACGCCGGTATTGATGATATGCGTCACCGCAAATGCATCAATGAGGATCTGGGCGCAAATACCCGCATTTACCTTGCCCATGCCGCATTGGACGATAACGGCGTCCATGGCCCCTATCCTTCCCTCATGGAATGCCATTCCCGCTTTTTCCACGCGCCGCTTGAGCCGCATCGCTTTCTTCAGATTTGCGACTTCCGATTCCATCGCGCCAATGACGCCGACCTTTGCCTTTCTTGTTTCCTGCGCCGCTGCCATCCCCGTTCCCATAAAGAACGAGCTGCCCCAAATGCCGGCCATCCCCAAAGCCGACAGCCGCAAAAACTCCCTGCGATTCATACATTCGCCTCCCTATGCATTCTCGGTTTCCCCTGCTGTTTCCATGTCATTTTATTCTCCGCAAAGCCTCGATTTTCCTTCCGGCATAAAAATTCGCAAAGAATATCATCGTAATCTTTGGCAAGGAACAACCGACGATCACAGTCACCTGCTTCCTGCCGGACACGAAAAAAACCGGAGCCGCAATGCAACGCTCTCCGGCGATATGAATATGCTTGACGGGATAGAACGTGATATAATCAAGACAGACAGGACGAAGATTCCCATCGAGGATGCGATATATCACGGCTGCCCAGGAATGCGGTTTCCACGCCGTGCTGTTTGCACGCTGCGAAAAATCGTATCCGGCGATCATGGAAGCAATACACGAAAAAGATAACGGAGAAGAAACCTTATGTGCGGAAGATATAACGCAGACGATAAAGTAAACGACTGGATCGTAAAATATTGCAGTCTCCCATCCGATCATATCCTGCGTGTGGGCGATATTCGTCCGGGGGAACGCACCCCTGTTATCGTCGCAGGAAAAACCCAACCGCTCGTCGTACCAATGACATGGGGCATACAAGGCAACGGCAGTCTCATCATCAACGCCCGGAAAGAAACGTTATGGGAAAAGCCAACCTTCCGAAACTTGATTCAACATCGGCGTTGCCTGTTGCCCGCTTCCTGCTTTTACGAATGGGACAGCAGCAAACACAAAGCCACGCTTTGCAGCAAGGATGGCACTATGCTGTTTCTGGCCGGCGTTTATCAGGCAGACCCGGACGGTGGACGCTTCGTTATCATCACCGCGCCCGCCGACGAAATCGTGAAGCCGATCCACGACAGGATGCCCGTGCGGATTCCCGAGGCGTTGATTGACGAATGGCTCTCCAATCCGGTACGAACGCGGGAGATTTTGGATATGGCAGGTACGCCGCTTCGTCGAGAGCAAGCCGTGGAACAGATGACTCTGTGGGACTGATGTGCATCACAGAAGACATCGCAAAATAGAGTCTCATCGCAATATGCGTTTAGAGGAAAGGGGCACGGAGAATGGAACCGAACCGATACTGGTTCTTGTATTTCGGCTTGCTGTTTGTTTTCTTGGGCAGCAAGGTCGGGCAAGCGTTCCGCTTATGGGTATCCGGCATTCTCCGCGCCTTTCTTTACGCAGCGCTGGCGTTGGCCGCGGCTGCCGCAGCCAAGCTTTTGTGGGAAGTGAGTTTCTTGCTCCTGAAATTCGCAAACGCGCACAAGCAGCGTGCATCCGCCAGGACCAGGCCAAAACCGCGAGAGCCCCGAGAAAAAACAACGGAAACGGCAAAAGGAAATCCCCCATGACGGCAATGAATACGCCCCATGGGGGATTTTCCCTTTTAGTTTCCCTGCTTGCGCTTCATGACATCACGAAGTTCACGCGCAGCAATATTGTACTCATCTTTTCCGCTTTCGATTACATATTGGTAATCTGCAATTGCCTTGTCATACGCATGCATGCCTGTGTAAGCACGCGCACGCCTTATGTAAGCGTCATAATATTGGGGATACAAGTTTATCGCGTTCGTAAAGCAATCTGCCGATTTAGGGTAATCCTTGTCATCAAAATAAAGCTTTGTGCCTTTGTCAAAGAAGGTTTTTGCTTCCCTGGCCCTTATGTCTGCGTCGGAAAGGCTTATGAACGGGCTGTATTGCTCGCAGATATCAAATATCGAAACAATGCTGCCATTATCATGCGTGCCGATTGAAATGTATGCTTCGTGTGCGGATGTTTTTACATAGGAACACCATAAACCGTCCTTTTGACGGAACTCATAGTTTTGCACGGAGATTTGGTTTTTCGATATGTCCCCGACGTGCTTTACGTCCACGGTGAACCTGCTGTCATCCCCCTGGATGCTGTCCGTCACTACATAATCATTTACGAGGACATTCCCCCACTCTCCTGTCACCTTGTCGGAAGATGCCCACACATCCTCAGCGTATGTCTCCGGCATACCGCAGAACATGACGGCGATTGAAAGCGCAACGGAAGCCGCCAGCTTTCTATGCATAGAACCCCCACCTTTCCTTGTTATCGATGCCTTCACGCGGGAAAGACTGCCATCCATATCCATCGCCCCTTCCTTGTGTACCCCTAAGGAACCACTGAATAAGTCCCTCCGCGAAACAGTCCACTGGACTATTTCGCTACCGGGTCTTTTTCCGACTGTCGTTGTCAAATCCCTCTCGACGTAGCGATGCTACGCCTTCGAGGGCTTTTCCTAGACAGTCGAAAAAATCCCTCGACAG
>CACYXR010000019.1 GCA_902778455.1 uncultured Selenomonadaceae bacterium
CGACGTAGCGATGCTACGCCTTCGAGGGCTTTTCCTAGACAGTCGAAAAAATCCCTCGACAGATGCACGAATTGACTTAATCAGTGTTTCCTTAACGAAAAATCCTCAATAGCGAGATTCCGGCGGGATACTTTTATCACCGCCACCCGGGGCCTTTCCTCCCGCAGCACGTTCGAGGTCACCGTCTTTCAGCTCAAACTCCGACAGTTCGGCAAGATACGCTTCGGCTTCTTCCTTGGTCATGTCCATGTTTGCACTTTTGGCATACGCCATCAGTTCTTCTGCAGTTTCACACTGCATCGCTTTTACCAGCATTTCTTTCGTGAGTTCGTTTTTGTTGATCGGCATAGTAGAATCCTCCCTTATCTGGTAATTATTAAACGCCTTTGATTATATATACAAATCAGGACTCCAAAAATTGACGCTGATGAAAAAAATTTTTTATATTATATCATTTTTGCAGTATCGCTGCTTCGTATCATAGTTGCGCTTCCGTTCTTCTGTGCTATAATACCTGTGAAGCACGGAAACACGCACAATTAACGAAGGAAAGGTATTCGGTTATGGTATATAGTTCGGCGTGATGTGGGTTTCTGACGGACAGGTTTCAAAAATAACACCAAAATACCCAAAAGAGATGAGGACATTGTTCAAGCGGTTTGCAACACTGTTGCTTGCGCTGATTTTTTCGGTTGCTTTTATTATTCCGATCGGCGTATATGCACAGGAGGAGAATCAGGAGCAGGAAAAAGTTATTCGCGTAGGCTGGCATGAAGCGCCATACTTTATCACGGACCAGCATGGCAGGCGCTCCGGCTATTCCTACGAATATCTGCGAAAGATCGCGTCCTACACCGGCTGGAAGTATGAGTATGTGACGGGCAGCTGGTCGGATCTCCTGCGGATGCTGAAAAACGGCGAAATCGATCTCATGAGCAACATTTCCTTCACGGAGGAACGCGCAAGGGATCTGCTGTACACGTCCCAGCCTATGGGCACGGAAGCGTACTATATCTTTGTCTCGCCCGGGAATGCGGCAATCACATCCGAGGATTATTCAGCCCTGAACGGAAAAACCGTCGGCGTGACGGAAGGCTCGATCCAGGCGGAAATGTTCCGCAGATGGGCGGAGATGCACGATATCCGGGTAAACCTTGTGGAAATCAACGCTTCCGAGGAAGAAGCGCTGCGCATGTTAGGCGGGCGGCTTGACGCCTTTGTCAGCATAGATATCCACGGGAATCCTGAAAACGCCGTTCCGGTCTGCAAGATCGGCGCGTCGGATTTCTTTTTCGCCATCAGCAAATCACGTCCCGAGCTTTTGGACGAGCTGGACGCCGCGATGAACCGGATACAGAGTGAGAACAAATATTTCAATCAACAGCTGCACACGAAATACCTCAAGAGCTTCAACACCGACCGATACCTTACTGCGGAGGAAAGCGAGTGGCTGGCCCGACACGGGACGATCCGGGTGGGGTATCAGGACGATTATCTGGCATTTTGCGCCAGGGACGGGGAAACGGGAGAACTGACCGGCGCCCTGAAGGATTATCTGGCGTATGCCTCCACTTCACTCGAAAACGTACGTCTGCATTTTGAAGCCGTCCCCTTCCCGACGGCGGGCGGCGCAATAAAGGCGCTGAAGGACGGCGAGGTGGACTGCGTGTTCCCCGCCAATCTGACCGTTTTCGACAGCGAAACGCTGGGCGTGCTCATGACGCCGCCGTTGATGCGCACGGAAATGGACGCGGTGGTGCGCGCGTCGGACCAGAAGGAATTTTCCCGAAAGAAAGATGTGACTGTCGCCGTCAATCGAGGCAACACCAACTACGATATGTTCATCGAGGATCATTTCCCCGGTTGGCAGAAGGCCTATTTTGTCGACACACCGGCCGGCCTTGACGCCGTCGCGGCCGGGAATGCAGACTGTGTCATCATCAGCAACTACCGCTATCACAACATTTCCAGGCAGTGCGAAAAGCTGTACCTGACTACTCTCTATACCGGCGTGGATATGGACTACTGCTTTGCCGTGCGCGAGGGCGACACGGCGCTGTATTCCATCCTGTCGAGAACGGTCGGCGCGGTGCCGGATTCCGTCGTTCACGCGGCGCTGACATATTATTCCACGGAAGACGTGAAAGTCACCTTCACCGATTTGGTCATGGACAATCTGCACATCATCATGACTGTGGTCGCTTTTGTGCTGCTGATCATTCTGGCCTTGCTTCTGCACGGCATCCGGGCGGAAAAGAAAGTACGGGAAGAAGAACGCCGTGTCAATGACTTGAACAAACGTGTTTTCTTCGACGCGCTCACGTCCGTTCGAAACAAGGGCGCCTTTTCGAACCATATCCAGGAGCTGCAGGACCGGCTGGACTGCGGCGAGCCCGTCGAGTTTGCCATAGGCGTGTTCGACTGCGACAATCTGAAAAAGATCAACGACCAATATGGACATGATAAAGGCGACGTCTATATCAAAGCCACAAGCCAGCTGATCTGCCGCGTCTTTCAGCACAGCCCCGTTTTCCGGATCGGCGGCGATGAATTCGCCGTCATTTTGCAGGACGAGGATTATCGAAACAGGAATGCGCTGACCGAAAGCTTTGATGCCGTCGGTCAGGAAATCTGTGCCGCCGCCGAAAGCCAATGGGAGCAGCCGAGAGTCTCCATCGGCATTGCGGCATACAATCCCGCAAGCGACATGTCGGTCAACGACACGATACACCGGGCAGATGAACTCATGTACGAAAACAAACGCCTCCGAAAAGCAATGAGATGATTTCAATGCGATTCACCGCGGGGATCGCGGCAGGCGCGGCGGCTGCCGCGGATGCTATGGCGGCGGGCACTGCGGGGACAGCGAAAACAACGACGAAAGATGAAACGCAAAAAACGGGCATCGGGGAGCATTCAAACTCCTCAATGCCCGTCTTTCCTATTACGCCAACTCTTTCGGTATTAAGGAAACACTGAATAAGTCCCTCCGCGCCTCTGCCGGGTCTTTTTCCGACTGTCGTTGTCAAATCCCTCTCGACGTAGCGATGCTACGCCTTCGAGGGCTTTTCCTAAAGAGAAAAGATAGCACGGCAAAGATGTTTTGATTTACATTTCATAAAACGTAAACGTATGTTTTCCCTGCTTTTTGGATTTATACATGGCTTCATCCGCTTTGTTCATCAATGCCTCTATATCGTTTGCCCGGGACCCATGCACAATACCTACGCTGAGAGAAACCGGCGGCACCCCTTCTTCCGCGTGTGCCAGCTCCTGCCCGATCTTTTGCCATTTCATTTCAATCATTTCCCGATGCGTCTCGTCGGAGTGCACCATAAACACAACAAATTCATCCCCGCCCAGCCGGCAGACATAATCGTCAAAGCGGAAATTGCTTTTCAATACCTGCACTATTTTTTTCAGCACCTTATCTCCCGTTTCATGCCCGTAAGTATCATTGATGTTCTTGAAATCATCGACGTCGATCATCATCATGTACGTCGAATCCAGATCGAGGCTTGAAAGCAGAAGATCGAATCCGGCCCGGTTATACGCCCCCGTCAGTTCATCGTGAGAGGCTTTGAAATTCAGATGTTCAATACTCTTTTTATGCATGAAATACAAATTGTTATAGGCTTTGGCCAGATACCGGAATTCGTCGGCGCCGTTTTCATGGATGGGGCTGTCGGCCTCGATCTGATCCACCGCACGCAGGATCGGGTTTATGCCCAGGTGAGACGTTAACCATACCACAAAGAAGATGGTCGCGATGATCATCAAAATCCCCGCACGCGCCAGATTCAGTTCCTTCTGGAATTGTTCCAGCGCATCCGATTCCTCCTTCTGCGCATGGCTTACAAGCGCCTGAACGCTGTTGCCGGCTTCCGCACGGATCAGATTCTTTTGCGCGTAATATTCATCATCCAGTACCATCCTCGTGGCGCGCCGCATCTTTTCATCCGGGGAAAGCGCGATATCCGCGCTGCTCAGGGCAACGTCTTTCAGTATGGCAGGATACTCCGCGATGCCTTTCGCTTCAATCACCAGGCGCATAGCGTAGTATTCCCTGTCCATCAGTTTCAACGAATGGCGCATTGCCTCCTGCAGGCTTTCCAGGGCAGGGGCGTCGTTTTCCGCTCTTTTCAGTTCGGAAAGAGCCTGTTCCCGCCGTTTGGTCGCAAAGGCTTCAATAAAATACTGTTCCATGAACCTGCGGTCTCCGCTTTCGGTAAAGCGCTGTACCATTTCCGTAAGGTAATCCGAAGCATCCATCAGCTTATGGACGGAATCATGCAGCATCAGATTTTCTTCCGAAGCGTTTTTAACGCGCATGAAGCTGTTTACAAGCCGATAGGTTGAGAAAAGCATCAGGCAGGACAACATGACCGCAACTACGATCTGCCATTTATGTATGTTCCGAAGAGAAATCCCTTCTTTTAGGCTGTTCATTCGTATCATCCCTTTTTTCGGATCCGGTCGTTCACTTTGGCAGCCAACTTCCTGAATGAACGGGCGATGCCGCCGATCTCGTCGTCCCGATCATATTCCAGTGCAAAATCATAATTGCCCTTGTCCGCCTCCCGCGCAGCTTTTGAAAGATCCTGAAGGGGTTTTGTGATACGGTTTGCAAGGAACATGATGATAACGCCCACGATCAGCAGTACCACGACAGAAGCATAAATGATATCCCAGATGGGTTTCTGCCAGCTGCTGTTGATCTCCGAGACAGGCGCGCACACATACAGCCGCATCCCGTTGCTCAGCGGCATCCAGACAGCATCTTTTTCAACCCCGTTATAGGTGTACCGTATCGCGTCATTGTCGCCCAACAGTTCTTTGGGCGGAGGCGGCAATGCCTTCCCGGGCATGTTATGGGCATTGATTTGCGGGTGATAAATGAAATCCCCCTTTTCGTCCAGAACAAAAGCGTATCCGTTTTTATAGGGCCGGATGTTTTCCACTTCCTGGGCCAGTGTCCGGTAACTGAGCTCAATCCCGATGACGCCGATAAACACGCCTTGCCAGAAGACCGGCTCATTATAGGATAATACGCGTACCGCCAGATTGTCCGTCACGTACGGCGGAATCCAGATCCCTTTTTTCGAGGCTTTGGGGACAGTAAACCAGACCAGTTTGGAAGTGTCGTTTGTGTCGAACTTGCTGATATCCGTCACTTCATGTTTATAGAATCCTTTGGCGTCCAGGTTGACATACCAGAACCCGGGCACGGTTTCAGATATCGCCGGATCGATGCGGTAGTAATAGGTCAGGACGCCGTTGGTCTGGTGGGAAAGCTGCGAAAAGATATCGGCCGCCTGCTCCACGTGGCGGGCCAGATTCTCGTCCGACACATCCACCAGACTTCCCTGCACAAGCGTCGAGACCGTTTTCACGGAGTGTTCCACGCTGTTGAAATAGGCTTCCAAATCCATCCGGCCTGTTTTGCACATCAAATAAAGCGTCCTGTCGGCGTCCCTGTCGCTCAGGTTCTTGACAGAAACCGCAGCGACAAAAGAAATGATCCCCACGGAAACGATCATTGCGCAAACTGCAAGCAAGGTAACTTTCGTTCGCATGGAATTCACCGATAATTACCCCCTTATCACTCGGAAGAAGATGTCCCCGCCCTTATAGGCGGCGTGTTCCTTATACCCTGACAGGCGGTGAGTAAACGCAAATTCATCGCTCATCGATTCAAATATTATGCACAGTTACGGATTCGCCTCCCGATTCATCCTCATTTTGCCTTGCTGCTATATAGCCGTTTGGGTAAAACTATGAAACCATTCGACAAAAAACCTCGATTTTCCTTCTTTGCATATAAAAATAATTCAATCTTTGCCAAGGAACAGACGAATAACGCCGTCACCTGTTTCCTGCCGGATAATCAAAAAGCCGGAGACCGCTATGTGACGGCCTCCGGCAAGATCGTAAAACGCCTTTGAAATTAATCCCTGCAGGGGCAAGTGTCAACGCCACAATCGTCCAAACAATTCCAGCAAGCACCGCCGGCAGCATTCTTCAGCGCTTTGTCATCCAATTCAACATCCGACAGTTCGGCCAAATAGGCTTCCGCTTCGTCCTTTGTCAAAACAAAGCCTTCTTCCTTCGCCAAAGCCATCAATTCATCAGCATCGCCGCACTGCATAGCTTTTGCAATCATTTCAGCCGTAAGTTCGTTCCTGTTGATCGCCATATGAGAATCCCTCCTGAATATCGTTCGGATTTAACGCCTTTTAATCATATATACAAATCAGGGCTCCCAAAATTGACGCTGATGGAACTATTTTTTAATCCTATCATAATCGTTTTATTGCCTGAAAACACGCCGCCGCATCCCCGGCAATCCACATTCACTGGCTGATGTCGTTCAGGCGGTCGTATCTGACCCCCTCGTCGCTGTATGACAACCAATGGGACTCCTCATCCCATACAAAGAGATATTCATGCCAGCGAGGGTTCTCCCTGCGATCCTTGCTGACCAATGCCAGGACGAGATTGCCGTCCTGCAGCGCCGAAAAGACGGGAACGGAGGGAAAATCGCTGCGGTAATTCTGGCTGTCCGCATAGGTCACATACGCTTTGTTATAGGAAGAATAGCCTTTAAGCCATGCACGTTCGAAGGAGCTCATCGCAAAAAACAAATCATTGGTGGCTGTATTCTTGAACACCTTGAAAACGTAGCCGCCGTCGACAGTCGGATAATATTCGTCGGCAATCCTCTTGTCTTTCAGCTTGACCAGGAGATGATATTTTTTGTCGTTTCCCTCTTGGCGGAGCTTGCGGATCTGGATGACCAGCTTTCCTTCATTGATGGTAAAATCCTTGCTGACAGCCTCATCCTGGGCCAAATCATTCATGCCCAGCGTCTCCTCGTAAATCTTCTGGAAATGCCCCTCCTCTGCAAAACATGTCGCCGCCATCATCATGATGCCGACAATGCACATCACGGCAAGGATTATCTTTCTTTTCATAAGTCGATTCCTCCTCTTGATCTTGAACTTGTTAAAAATTGGCGGTCATGGACATACGCACACGGCTGCCGGCCATTTCTTCGTTGTTCACCTGCCTTTCCCAAAGGGAAGCCGACGGCCACATCCAGCGAGCACACTTGGCCGAGCTTTGCCCGAAGGCCGAGGCCCGTACCATGAGCGTCCGTTGGCGCAAGAGCTCCAACCCCAAAGCGTACCCGCGTCAAAAACTCCAAATCCAGGTTCCGCATACTATTCTATTATACAACAAAAAGCCAAAAACTGGAATTCAGCGGCAATGTTATACAATCGCCATCCTGTCACGTTCCATACGCTTTCAAGAAGTTTTTTACTTTTTTGTAATGTTTTGTTTCGTCATCCATATAGAGAGACAGAAAAAGATTTTGCTGTCCGAAACTACAACGCCCGTCCTGCAAAAATCTTGAAAATGAAGAATCTATCGTGGGGATGCCAGTCAATATGACGGATTTTCAGCTACGATCGGCATTCTCCCAGGAGAAAAACGTAATTTTGTTGTCCGTTGAACCGCTCTCCCCTATTTACATTATCTTCTTCTATGTTATAATAACCGTGAAGCGCGTAACCGCGCCAACAAAACGAAAGAGGGGATTCTTTTTGAAGAAAGCAGATTTCATCAAAGCCGTCGCAAAGCAGGCCGGCACGTCGCAGAAAGAGGCTGATGCAGTTCTCGCAGCAGCACTTGCGACAATCCGAGAAGCACTGAAGAAGGATGATTCGGTGGCGTTCCTCAAGTTCGGCACATTCAAGGTTTCGAAGCGTGCCGCCCGCAAAGGACGCAACCCGCAGACGGGCAAGGAAATCCAGATTCCCGCCGCGAAGCTCCCGGTCTTCAAGGCCAGCGCAGCGTTCAAGGAACTGGTCAACGGAAAGAAAAAGAAGAAATAAGCACGAAGCGCCCACCGATACACGGTGGGCGCTTATTACATTTCAGCCTTCGTTGTTATTTTCGTTGCCCCAGCAGTACCCGCCGCCATAGCCGCCGCCGCAGCCATAGCCGCCGCGTCCTCCGCGACCGCCGCCGTAATACCCGCCGCAGCAGGTGTAATTCGTCTCGACGCAGGGCACGTTGTCCCGGCAGTCCACGGCTCCCGGCGTCGCCGCCAGCGCCGTCCCCGTCGATCCGATTACCATGGCCGCCATAGCCGCCAACATCATTTTTTTCATTTTCTTCAACCTCCTGAAATTATATTGTGGTGTTCTTCGTTGTCTGTAGTATAGAGGCTGAATGTGTCATTTTTGTGTCGGAATGAAATTTTTTTCTGTGAGCCATCCGACGTCTTGGGGACCGATGAAATAGTGATTTTCTCTTCTCTCTTCAATTCCTGCTTAATCCAGATCCATATCCAGATCCGACGCTTTGCCTTTATAATTCGGCTTGCGTTTTTCCAGGAATGCGCGGATGCCCTCCTTGTAGTCTTCCCCCTGATACACGAAATGGCGATAGGCGTTGATACGCTCGAAAGTCTCCACGCTGAGGGTGGCTGCATCCCGAGAGAGGACGCGGAACTGCCGCTTGATGGCGCTGACAGACAGCGTGCTGTTGCGACGAAGCGGTTCAAGGAAATGCTCCTCCAGCACCTGATCCAGCTCGCCCGGTTCAGTCACTCGGTTGATCAGTCCCACGTTCAGCGCATCCTCCGCCTCAATGGGATGGGCAAGGAAAAACATCTCGCGTGCTTTGTTGATGCCGAGCTGGTGGATAAAGTGCATAATGCCCGAAGCATTGTAGGGAATGCCGATCTTAGCCGGCGTAATGGCAAATGTCGCGTCCTTGGTACTGACGATCATATCGCAGGAAAGGCAGAGGTCGCACGCGCCGCCCCATACCGTTCCGTCCACGCTGGCGATGACCGGGATGGGTGTGTCCTGCACCGCCCGCAGCAACTTTTCCATCGGCACACGGAATGCCAGAGGGTCGCTGCCGTCCAGCGGCAATTCCTTGATGTCATGCCCCGCGCTCCAGACATGCCGATTGACCTCGGCCTGCAGCACGATACCCACACATTCCTTTTTATAGCTGTCCTCGATGGCATCCATCAGATCATGGCACATATTCTCGCTCAAACAATTGAAATGCTTTGGGTCCTGCATCTTCACATAAGCAATACGATCTTTGATAACAGTGTTCACCAACATAACGCAATCCGCCTCCGATAGAAATAATAATTATTATATAATAAATCCGGCAGAACATTCAACTCCAAACGGGCGGGCATTTTATACGCTCCCGTCCTGTCACGTTCCATATCTTTCAAATGCTATTAACTTTTTTGTAATCTATACCGCACAGGCTTTTTTATTCACGCAAAACAGGAAGCCAAAACGAATAAAATATGATATAGTTAAGGAAGCACTGATTAAGTCAATTCGTGCATCTGTCGAGGGATTTTTTCGACTGTCTAGGAAAAGCCCTCGAAGGCGTAGCATTGCTACGTCGAGAGGGATTTGACAACGGCAGTCGGAAAAAGACCCGACAGAGGTGCGGAGGGACTTATTCAGTGATTCCTTAAGGAACAAGAATCGATTTTCACAAACCAATGAAGGAGGAATCGTTGTATGAAAAGAAAACTCTCTGCTCTGCTGCTCGGCTTCTTGCTCATCGTTTTCAGTTTAAGCGCACAGGCGGCAGCCTCCCATCATCCGCCGCATTCCAAGCCTGCCGTCGCCATGATGCGATGCCTGGAATCCGATCCGGAGCTGATGGCTCTCATGAAAAAATCCATCGCGAAGGCAAAGGAAATCAATCCTGACCGCAACACCAATCCGGTGCAGAGCATTCAGGAGCTTTATGCGTTTTTGGACTGGGCCGCCACATGTATGCCCTGGAACGTGCTGAAGGACGCTTCTTATCCCACGCTCTACAATCATATCGACCAGGGCGTGGATTATATCTGGTTCATTTTCGATCAGCCGCTGAAGGAACTGGAAGGACGGGGGTATTATTATCCGACCCTTCAATACCATGAACCCATAGCCTCATGGTGCCGCGAATATTCCGACGCCTGGGGACAATATCTCTCAACGAAGGAGAGCTGGAACGACAGCTATTATCAGAAGATAAAGCAGGACCCGACCATGAATATGCAGCACGGCTGGTACGCGGAGGAAAATGTCTGGACAAGCTTCAACGACTGGTTTTCCCGTCATCTTGTCGATCCCTCTGTTCGCCCGATCGCCGATACGGAGGTCGTCGCTCCTGCGGACTCCAAACCTCAGGGGCTTTGGAAAATCGACGAGACCGGCAATCTGGTACAAAAGGAAGGCGTTGCCATCAAGTCGGCAAACTTCACCTCGATCGCGCAGCTCCTGGGCCCGGGCTCTGAATACGCCGACGCCTTCAACGGCGGCGCGCTGACGCATACCTTCCTTGACACGAACGATTATCATCGTTATCACTTCCCGGTCAGCGGCAAGATCGTCGAGCTCAGGAAGATTCCCGGCGTCAACGGCGCCGGAGGAATCACCGTATGGGACGCCAAGCACTCCCGTTATGTGCTGGAGGATACCACCCCGGGCTGGCAGATGATCGAGACCCGGGACTGCGTCGTGCTTGATACGGAGGAATACGGTCTCGTGGCGGTTCTCCCCATCGGCATGTCGCAGATCTGCTCCTGCAACTGGGAAAAGGACCTTGCCGTAGGCTCCGTTGTCGAAAAAGGAGACCCCATGGGATATTTCCTCTTCGGCGGCAGCGATATCGTAATGGTATTCCAGTCCTGCGTAGACGTATCTCTGCTCTGTCCTCCGGAAGAAACCGGGGACGCCTTCAAGCATGTGCTCATGGGCGAGCCGTATGCAAAGCTGGTTCCTAAAAAGTAAATCGACATGATGAAAACAGGACTTCCGCGCATTTTACAGCGCGGAAGTCCTGTTTAATTTATTCGGTTTTCATTCGCCCGCATGTCCGCAGCGGCGCCGTTGACTATCTCGCCCCGTTTTTCCAATGCACTACGTTCTTTTCGTGGTCAAAGCCCGCGTCCTCAATGTCCTTGCTGAGTCAGAGAAGGCAGATGCGGTTCGGGATCGGGCATCATATAAAAGAAAAACCGGGGTGCAGCAGTTACCTGCTTCCTGCGCCGTATTCCCTACGAGCGGGATTCCCCCTGCGGTTTCCCCGCAATAAACGTGCTTGCGATATTGCTCGCCACATTGCCGACTGTGTTGATCATGCTCGCAATCGGATCTATGCACAGAAAAACCGTTACCGCCCCCATCGGGACGCCGACGGCCGCAAAGACCGAGGAAAGGCCGATGAGCGACGAACCGGGACAGCCCGGCAGCGTGAAAGAAACAATGAACAATGAGATAAACAGCGACAGCAATGTTTCCGCATCCAGCGCAATGCCGCAGGTTCGTGCCATCAGCACCGTGACGATGGCGATATAGAATCCCGTGCTGTTCATGTTGAACTGGATGCCTACGGGCAGCGTAAACATGGCGAGCTTCCGATTGACGCCGAGCTTTCCCTCGCAAAAGTCTATGGTTTGCGGCAGGCAGGCGTTTGAGCTGTTGATGGCAAAGGGAACGGGCGCAAAACCTGCGAGTTCCCTGAAAAACGAAACGGGAGAAGCTCCGCCGAATGCCGCGGCAAACGCTGCACAGGCAAGGAACACAAGCACCACCCCGACGACGTCGCCGACCAAGATCATCCCCAACGGGAGCAGCGCGTCCAGTCCGGTAGACAGCATCAGATCCGCCATAGACACAAAAACGAGCAACGGAATGAACTGCACAATGACGCCCATCATGTCCATGCACAGACGATTCAAAAACTCGATGGCCTCTTTCGCCATCATGGCCCGATCGCCCGCCCGGTTGATCATCACGCCGAGAAAGCAGGCCAAAAACAACACCTGGAGAATGCCGCCGTCCACAAAAGGCTTCAATAAGCTGCGGGGAATAATACCGACAATCATATCTCTGAGAGAAAAATCCGGCGGCGCTCCGCCCTCGGCGATTGCAGAAAGCAGATCGGGCGACGCGTTCGGAAACAAAAGCGCGCCCGCTGCGATACCGATTACGGAAGTGACAAGCAGCTTCAAAAGAGAAACGCCGACGAGCTTTCCGCCGAGCCGCCCCACGTCTGCCGTGTCCGAGATGCCGGTGATGCCGGACAATACCGCAAAGAATACCATCGGCGCCACCATCATCATAAGGGCGCTCATAAACATCTCCTGCGCCGCATGGAAAAACATGTGATCGATCCAGCGGGCCAACGCTTCATTCAGGCACGTCTTCATCAGGAGTCCGCAAGCAATTCCCAGTGCAAGAGCCGCGAAAACCTTTCCCGTCTGCTTCCCTCCGGACTCGTGAACTTTGACGGAAATAATGTTTTCCCCGTTTTCCCTTGCATAGCTGACGTTGTTCTTATGCGAAAGCAGAATGACAAGGCCGAAATCCTCTTCCTCCTCATCTTCCTGAGGTTTCTTCATCGCTTGCAGCGGATTGAAGGCCTCCCCCTTCGCGGAAAGCCGAAAGCTGACGTCGCCCCAACGCCGCCGAACCCGAAGCTCGGCGGAAAAAGTCTCCGCATCGGCGCAGGACTCCTCCATGCGCGTGAAGCATTCCTCAAAGAGGAGCTGCGCCGTGAGCCTTTCCTCCTCTGTCGCCTTCGTTTTTGACAGTTCTCCGTCCAGCCACTCCACGGCTTCGCCGTAATTGGACCCGGAGACCCGGAAGATTTGATTCATTCCTGTATCCTCGTTTCACATATCCTTTTTATCGGCAGGAAGACTTCTCCCTCCGATAATTATAAACTCCGGCAACTCTTATCCATGCCGATACGCTATGCCTCTCTCGTTTTGGCTCCCATCCTTTTCAATTCCTTCTTTCTCTCGTACATCATCTGGTCCGCCCTTTCAAAGACGTCGTACAGCAGCTCATCCTCCGGCTTCAATACGGAATACCCCATCGAGATAACGACGTCGTCCGTCGCAATGTTGCCCTCTATCTTTTGGTTTAAGGAACGAATGGTTTCTTCCCGCGTGTCATAGCCCTTTCCCTGCAGAAGGATGACAAACTCGTCCCCGCCAATCCTGTAAACGGCGCCATGAATGAAGGATTCGCAGAGCAGCGCGCTGGCGTCTTTGATCAGCTTGTCTCCGGCTGCATGCCCCTTCGTATCATTGACCACCTTTAGCCCGTTGATGTCGCACACCACGACGGCCAACTTCTCAAGTTCCTTTCCCATAATCTTTCGGTTGAGAGCCGCCTCATCCTCAGAGTAGGCATGCTTGTTTCTGACTCCCGTCATGGAATCCGTATTGGCCATAGACTGGAAAGCTCTGCTGTTCTTCATTTCCGCTTCCAGCTTCATTCTGGAAATTTTCCAAAGCCGCCACAGGAGAGCTGCTGCGAACAGCATCATGGATCCCAGCGTAACCGCGATTTGGAGATTGCTGATTTCGAGGTGTTTATCACTGATGCCCCGGATCTGATCGTTGATGATGCTCTCGCGGATCAGGATTACCATCATCCAGTCTGTATCCGGAATGGGAACATAATAAAGAGTTTCCTCTGCCCCGTTGAAAGCAAATGTCAGGCCTCCGTGCTCCTCATCAGCAAAATCGCTGCATAATTTTTCCCATTCCGCCTTGGGCAGAATATCTCTCGTGGCTTCGAGAATATTCTGTCTGGAAACGATCGATCCCAGGTTTGTGTTGGAAAGATTCACGCCGTTCCTGTCATAGAGACCGAAATAAGTCCTTCCCGGATCGTCAAACGCCAGCAGGCTGGCTATTTCCTCGATGTCAATCTGGACAAAGCACGCCTTGAACGGCTTCCCAAAAAGAACAAGTCCATCCGTAGGGATAGCCAGACAGAGCTGTTTGGAGGAACCGTAACGGTACACCGTACGGATAACCCGTTTGTTCAATTTGTCCGCAGCCAAGAACGTATGCCGGCTTCCTCCGGTATAAGTAGTATATTGCGTATAGACGACGTTGTCCTCGTCCACAAGAGCGAATCGCCTGAGCGAAAGCAACGCCTTGATCTTTCCGATCATAGCCCGCAGCTTCTCCTGTGAATCAATGCCTTCCTCGGCAATCATGGGCAACAACTTTTCCATATGCTCGAAGTTGTTATTGATGAGGTTCGTGATTATCTTCGCACGGCGGTCAGCCATCGCTTCGAGGTAAAAATGACTCACCGCGGCCACGGCTTCGTCCGTTTCCGCAGCAGTCTCTTTCGACGCCCACAGCGTAGTGCCGATTACGACAGCCATGACAAGCAAGCTTCCTATGACCGCCGTCAGGACAAAAGATTTGTCCGAGAATGAAATATGCTTATCCTTCATCATGATGCGTCACCATAGAGAAACGCGAGCATAAAAGCAGCGTCCTTTTGATGGATAATAGTGGTCGGCTCATCCCTTTTCTCCGGAAACATTTCGCCGGGCAGATTGCCGTCGGCGATTTTGACCGCAGTCTGCAGGGTTTCAAATCCGATGGAATAGCAGTCCTGCACGCCGAGGCAATAAATCACGCCGTCGTCCAGATAGTGCAGCGCTTCCTGATCGTGATCCATGCCTACGATGACAGCGCTGCTCCCCGTTTCAACGACAGCCCTGGCCGCGCCGACTGGATTGCTCATATTGCAGCAGACGATACCGGCAAGGCTCGGATGCTCCCGCAAAATCTTCAGCGCAAGCTCGTGCGCCAGTTCAACGGAGTCCATATCGTATTCAATCGCCACGAGTTTCATATTGCCGTATTTGGCGATCGTATCCTTTGCCCCTTTCGCGCGGTCTTCATGGCAGGGCGCGCCTTTGCTCCCCACGAGGATAGCTACCTCTCCCTCATAATTCAGCTTCGCGCAAAGAGCTTCTGTCAAGTCCGCGCCGTCTTTATAGTTGTGCGTATTCCCGACATAGGCGATTCGTTTACACCCCTCGGCGGCGTCAGAGCTTGAAAAAGTCATTACCTTATATCCGGAATCCACCATCTCGTCAATCATCGGAGAGATGATTGCTTCATCCGCGACGTCCACGCCGATGACGTCATAGCTGCCCTGCTGCGCAGAAAGCAGCTTCTCCGTCTGGTCTGCGGCGGAGGCTGCATTTGGCGCCATATATTCGTAAGTAACGGTTATTCCCTTTTTCAGATACTGCCGCTGGGCGTCCTCCATGCCCAAAGCCACCGCATCCCACCACGGGTGGACAATCTTATAGGTGAAATAGAAATTGTAATGGTTTTTCTTCGGCTGATACGAATCCAGCGCGTGTTCAAAATTTACAGCCCCCTGCACCTCCTTTTCCCGCCGCGCAGCGGAAAATGTTTCGGCTCCGTTTTCTTTCCCCGGGGTATCCGAATTCATATTCTCTCCGGAACCGGCTATAGAATAAGATACCGGAAAAATCAAAGAAGCAGCCGCCGCAACCGATGCAGCCGCAAAAAACAACTTTTTCATATCAAGCGCCATGATCTGATTTCCTTTCGACATCCATTCCGCGCTGTTTCTTCCTTATTACAGCGGCAATTCGTCCGCCGACGCGTAAATCTCGGCAAACATATCCATACGAGACTCGGCCAGTACAACCTTCACCATTCCGGACGGAGCCACAAGCGCAAAGGCTTTGCCTTGCGCCTGCGCCTGTTTCGTCAGCCGAAGCAGCACGCGAATCCCCGCACTGGATAGATATTCAAGGCCGCTCATGTCGACGGCGAGCTTTTGCGCTGCCGCAAACACGTTGTCCGCCTTCTCTCCCGCGTCCTGCGCCGTCAATCGGTCCAACCTCCCATTGACGCTCCAAAGTGTCCATCCGTTCTTCTCGCTCGTCTGAAATGCAATCGTTTCTTCAGCCATTTTCGTTTCCTCCCAGAATATTACTGTAAAAGTATTATCGCGCTATTACTTTCATTCATCGTGGTGCCTCGGATGAGGCATGATAATTACTTCGGCTATTAAAAATCACAAAATCTCGCCTTCCCCTTGAGGGGAAGGTGGCGCCCGCAGGGCGACGGATGAGGTGTCTTCGAGAGGTTTCGCTGACGCTAAACGTTGCGGCTTTCCACCTCATCCGTCAGCTTCGCTGACACCTTCCCCTCAAAGGGGAAGGCAAGGGAGTTTTGCAGCGAAACATAATGGCCGAAGTAATATATCAAATGCCCTTATACACCAGTCCCAGCATCGTGACGTCGTCGTTAGGCTCCGCACCATCCGCATGGCTTTCCACCGCGCCCCGCACTGCCTCGAGGATTTCCGCCGCTGTCCGTTCCTTCGGCTGTTCCGCCAGCGTCTCTTGCAGGCGTTCCTCTCCGAAAAGCTCCCTCTCCCCGTTCATGGCCTCGGTCACACCATCGGTATAGAGGAACAGCATATCGCCGGGATCGAGCGTCAGCCGCTCCGTGGGGAAGTCCATTCCCTGCATCACGCCGAGCATTGGGCTTTTGGCTATCGGCAAAAAAGAAATGTCGCCGTTCCGACGAACCAGCGGCGGGGTGTGGCCCGCGTTCACATAGACAAATTCTCCGGTCGCGACATCCAGCACGCCCGTAAACACCGTCACGAACATGCCCTCGTCGTTGGCCTCCGCGAGGCGGTCGTTCGTCCGCGCCACGATTTCCGACAGCCATGGATGGCTTAGTGTCGGCGTAAGCGCTGGATGCGCTGCTTTTTCGCCGACCGACAGCCATGGATGGCTTAGTGTCGGAGGATCGACAGAATGTCGCTGCTTCCCGTCGACCGTCAGCTTTTCCGCCGCGCCGAACAACAGGGACGATTCCTTCAAAAGCGTTTTCGCGGCCACCATGAAGAGCGCCGCGGGCATCCCTTTATCCGAGACGTCCGCCACCGTGACCATCAGATGGCGCTCGTCAAGAAAATAGAAATCGTAGAAATCGCCGCCGACCTCCTTCGCGGGCTGCATCGATGCGAAAAGGTCGACCTCGCTCCGCGCCGGAAATTCTTTCGGCAGGATGCCCGCCTGTATGCGCGCCGCTACCGAAAGCTCCGTTTCAATGCGTTCGTTTTCCGCCGTCGTTTTTGCGAGATTGTCGATATACGATTTCAACTCGTCTGTCATCTGGTTGAAGCTGTCGGCGAGCGTTTCGATTTCGTCGCCGGTCTTGACGTCGAGCTTCTTATCAAGATTGCCGCCCGCGATTTCGCGCACGCCCGCCGTCAGTACAAGAATCGGACGCACGAAGCGGTCCGAGATTTTGCGGCTCACGAAAAAGAGCACTGCCAAAAGCGCCAGGAGCAGCACCGCTGTCCGCAGGAAATTATCCCAGAAAAAGGATTGAAGGGACGCGGAAAAATCCTCCGCCCGGGAAAGCAGATACGACTTCGCGTCCCGTGCCGGCTGCACGACCACATCCCTCTCGATCAGCGTTCCGAAGCTCCAGCCGACGTCGGGAATCGGCGCGTAAGCAAGGTAATATTCCCTGCCCCCCATCGTGATCCGCGCCACGTCAGACAGCCCCCGGGTCATGCACGCCGCTTCCAGCGCAAGGGACGTCTCCCCATACTTTTGAAAATCCTTCGGCGTCGCGGAAGCGGCCAGCAATCCTTCCTTTTCCGAGGAAAGAATGACCTCGCCTTTTTCGTTCAGGATAAAATTGACGCCCCTGTCCCCGATCGTATTGATAGAGATCTGCCGATACAAGGTGGCGATATTGTTGGAGATCCCGGCCATACCCGCGAAACCGTTTTCGTCGTAATAAGGCGCGACGCAGGAAATGCAGGGATACCCCTCCACCCCGACATAAACGCCTGTGAATACGGACTTCCCGGTCGCCTTGATTTCCTGATACCAGGGGCGTTCTCTCGGATCGAAGGACGGCGAGTACCAGGTATCAAAAAACTCTACGAACTCCTTCCCTTCCGCCATGACGTCCGCGCTGATGATATACCCGCGCTCCGAGGCGTAGAAGCAAGTCATCTCGTGGCCGTCGTCATAGCTCTGTGTCCAAAGCGCCAGATTATCCGCCGCGTTGGCCGCGATCCGCGCTTCCGGCAGGACGTCCACAATCCCGCCGCTTTCGCGAAGCGCTGGGATGAAAAAAAGATAAGGTTCCTTGGATCTTATGGGAACTTCTCCGCCCAACGGCAGGTCACGCGGCAGGTAAAGCTCCCGATGAGTCAAGATCTGCGTCATCGTCTTGGCAAGAAGATTCGCGTCTTCCCGAAGTCGCCCTATCTCGTTATTGACGCCGCGCGCCTTTTCTTCCGCCATGAGGGCGAACCGCTTTTTCGCCTGCTCGTCAGTAATCTCCTCCGCGAACGCGGCGGCAGACGTCCCCATTTCCCGGCCGCTTTCGAGGGCGTGCTCCTGCGCGTCGTACAGCCCAAAGAAGGAAACCGCCTCAAAAGCGGCAAAGCACGCAAGCCCCGTAAAAAGCATCAGAAGGAAAATGCGCCGTTCAATGTTCATCTTCCCGCTCAAATGAAATCCTCCCGTTTTTACCCCCGCGTTTTTTCCATTATATCACAATAACGACTATTTCCGCTAACCGTAATTCAGCCTGCAAACAGGCGCGGCTTTCTTGACGGAAGCCGCGGAAAAGCCTATAATACGATGCAGAGGAAAAATGGGGATATCAACTGACGAGGAGGAATTCACTATGAAAAAATATCGTTTTGCCGGGCTTTTTGTCGCAGCTTTCATTTTGACGCTTGCCATCGCTACCGTGGCGTTCGCCGGCTCGCGCGGCTCGCAGGATTTCGTGCTGGAGAACGGCACGGGCCGAATCATCACCGAGATTTACCTCAGCCCCACCAGCAGCAACGAATGGATTTATCAGGACGAGCTGGCAAAGAACCAGGTACTGTATCCGGGCCAGGATATTTTCCTCGGCTTCGACCCGAGAGACAACGTCCAGTATTGGGACATCAAGGTCGTTTATGCGGACGGCTCTTACGAATACTGGTACACCCTCGATCTCTTCCGAATTTACCACATCACGATTCGTCCGAACGCTATCGCTACCATCGACGAGGTGTAAATTCGCACACTTGAACCGAACCCCATTTTTTCAAAAAGCGCTTCCCATCCGCGGGAAGCGCTTTTTCTATGGTGTTTTTTGAAAAAATATCACCGTATATCCGGCAAAATTTTCTCCATCATTTTCGTCACCCTGTCGTACCACCCTTGCCGAAAGAAAGCGCAGGCGTCCTCGTCCCTGGCGAGGAGATCGACTTCCGAGCCATCCACGGATGCCACACGGCCCCGGCAGCCGCCCGCGCAGCGGTTCCTGTACTCGCAGACCGCGCAGCCCGGATTATGGGCAAAATAGTCTCGAAGCCGCGTGTCGATAAAGCTCATATAATATGAATCATGGAGCGCGTCAGCTAATAACGTCTCGCGGATATTCGGGAAATGACGCCGTCCGCCCTCCGCGCTGCCCATGGGGATGCAGGGGACCATCGCGCCCTCGGCGGTGATATACATATAATTCCGCGCGTGACCGCACAGGCAGTAATCGCCGCAGTCCTCGCCCTCTTCGTTTTTCACGAAGGGAATCTCGAAGCCGTCCGTTCCGTCGTTACAGAAAAAGCCCGACAGCATCAGCAAGAGCGGCGCGCCGTCTTCATAAAACTGCGGAATATAGTCAAGATACGTTTGGAATTCCTCGTCGCGGGTAATCGCGTAGTCGGCGATGCCCAGCGCCTCACCTTCCACGTTCAGCCGGTTCACCTTCAGCGTCTGGCAGCCCAGCTCGCCAAGGAGCTTCACGCTCTCCCGCAGCGCCGACAGATTCCCTTTGTGCAGGCAGTATTCCGCTCCCGTGGGAAAACCTCGCTCCCTGCACAGTGAAAAGGCGCGGAGCACCGCCTGTTCCGCGCCGGGGACGCCCCGCAGCCAGTCATGGCAGCCCACGCCGTCGAAGCTCATGTTGAACTCCGGCCTGAGCCCCCGCCGCTCAAATTCGTCCAAGGTTTTCTCGTTTACCAAAAGCCCGTTGGACATGACGGTGACGATCAGGATATCGGCATCGATCAGCGCATCCACGATGGCGAAGAAATCCCGCCGCAGGAGCGCCTCGCCGCCCGTCAGGGAAACGGTGCAGACGCCCGCCGCCTCCATCTGCCGAACGACGTCAAGACAATCGGAGAGCGTCGGCTCGTTTACCTTTCCGGATGGCGGGCGCAAAAGCGGCGCTTCCTGCGCCTGCGCCCGCACTAGCGCCTCCGTGCGCGTCGGCGCCGACATATAGCAATGGCGGCAGCGGCAGTTGCAGTTGCCGGTGATCGCCCAATGGACGGAGTAGAGGAAACGGTTCGGATAGGCGCGGTACTTTTGTGCATCCGAGAGCGGCGCGGGCGTTTCGCTTTTCTCCAAAAGCTCCGCCTCGCAAAGCTCGGCGAGCATCTTCTTTTCTTCCGCAGAAAAGAGCGCGCTGTCCGCCGGAATGGAGCTGCAAGCCTTTTGCAAGGCACGATAGATGTCAGGCGGCAGGAAATCCACGTTGCCCGAAAGGCGACGCACGACGCCCGTCGGCAGAAGCTCCCAGCCCCGCAGCCGAAAATCGTCTTTCAGTTTGTAGTACATGGTCAGGTTATCCTTTATCCCGCAATCGGACCGTCGGAGCCGCCGAGAATAAGGCAGAAGGCGACTTTTCCATTCTTCCTGGTTCTTCCAAAACCAACGCCCAAATAAGCACAGGCGTTGATACCATCTCCCGGCGGGCGCGAAGGCCTCCTCCCACCACCGGCCACCTGATCCAGCTCGTCCTCGGAAAGGTTCATTTCCTTCAGCCGGTCCTGCTCATATTCCTTCAATTCCTCAAGGGTAAACGGCAGACCAACTTCCTTTGCCAGTGGAATAACGATAGCCTCAACTGCCTTTTCACGCATAGCGGCATCATCTGCAGAGCCCTCATTCTTCTCCGCAAAATCCTTATCCAGAGCATTGAGCTTTTCAGCCAAAGCTGCGTCCTGGGCCAGCTTCTCATAAAACTTTCCTACATTTGCCTTTGCCATGATGTTGTTCTCCTTGTATCTAAAGTTTGTTATTTGCTCTTGTATTTTATACCCATGAGAGTATTGGTTTATTATAAGCTGTTTGGCTTATCAGCTTTTTTCAGTGACTGGGCCAGTGGATCCACCAATAATAAAGCAAGCACACTTATTCTTCTTATTTTTTGATGTCATACCAATCCCCACACCAATAAAGGCACAGGCAAGCATACGTTCAAGCGGTTTTCCCTTAGAACGACACTTTCTCCCATGTCCATGACAACCACTACCCCCAGCTACCTGCTCCAGCTCATCCTCAGAAAGAGTCATGTTCTTCACCTGCTCCTGCTCATATTCCTTTAATTCCTCAAGGGTAAATAGCAGACCAACTTCCTGTGCCAGTGGAATAACGACAGCCGCTACTGCCTTTTCGCGCATAGCAGCATCATCTGCAGAAGCCCCGTTCTTCTCAGCAAAATCCTTGTCCATAGCATTTAGCTTTTCAGCCAAAGCTGCATCCTCCGCCAGCTTCTCATAAAATTTCGCTACGTTCTCTTTTGCCATGATGTTGTCCTCCTTATTTTAGATTCACACCGCTCTCATAGCCTAAAGCCCGTTATTCACTTCCGCCTCCAATCGGGCCGTCGGAACCACCCAGAAGGAAGCAATAGGCCGTGTTCCCTTTTCTCGTAGTCTTACCAAATCCTACACCAAGAAAAGCACAGTACGCGCCTGCTCCGGTCCTACCACCACCATCACCAAACTTAGGCCTTTTCTTTCTCCCACCAGCTACCTGCTCCAGCTCGTCCTCGGAAAGAGTCATATTCTTCATCTGCTCCTGCTCGTATTCCTTCAATTCCTCAAGGGTAAATGGCAGGCCAACTTCCTTTGCCAGCGGAATAATAATAGCCTCAACTGCCTTTTCACGCATAGCAGCATCATCTGTGGAAGCCCCGTTCTTCTCTGCGAAATCCTTATCCAGAGCATTTAGCTTTTCAGCCAAAGCTGCGTCCTGGGCCAGCTTCTCATAAAACTTTTCTACATTTGCCTTTGCCATGATGCTGTCCTCCTTTTATTGTTTGCCCTTTTTATCCGGCAACTGGACCATTGGAGCCTCCTAACAGTAAGCAAAAAGCAGTTTTTCCATCCTTTTTTGTCCTGCCAAAACCTACGCCAATATAGGCACAGGCATTAACACCATTGCGACTATTCGTGTTTTTAGGCACTCCTCCTGCCACCTGTTCCAACTCATCTTCAGAAAGGTTCAATTTCTTCAGTTGTTCCTGCTCGTATTCCTTCAACTCATCCAGAGTAAAAGGCAATCCAACCTCCTGTGCCAATGGAAGGATAATAGCCTCGGCTGCCTTTTCACGCATAGCAGCATCATCTGCAGAAGTCCCGTTCTTCTCAGCGAAATCCTTGTCCATTTCATTAAGCTTTTCAGCCAAAGCTGCGTCATTCTGCAGCTTCTCATAAAACTTCGCCGCATTTGCCTTTGCCATGATGTTGTCCTCCTTTTATTGTTTGCCTTTTAGCTCGTTCATTTGTATATATGCGCAAGCCGAAAAATCCTGACATGATTTTTTGCCTTCTAAAGGTGCTGGAACCTGCAGCCTTTATATACCCTGTCCAGATTGACCTTGATCTCGCCCAGCTTGTCCGCCCGGACTCCCCCAAAGAAGTGGGTATGGACGCCTCTTTCGATCCCAAGGCTCATGAGAGATTTCCCCGCGATAATCCCTTTGACCTGTTCGGGCGTCAGTCTGTCGTTGGCGCTGACGACGTTGTATTTCCCGTCCTTGCGCTTCACGAAGTACGCGTACCCGGCGCCGCCCGACACGTTGTCCAGTTCCATGTCGGTCATCACTTTATCCATCAATTCGTTCGTCATCGTCTTCGCCTCCCTTCATTTTTGCGCGTAAGACATAATGATCTGACAGCCCTGCTTCCTGTCCTTCGCGATCAATCCCGAAAGATATTGCATCTACGTCTCATCATCCCTTGTATTTCTCGCGGAGCATTTGCATGATTTCCTCGTGGTTATATCTCTTCCCCTTGATGGTGTACCAGTTGGGTTTATGGACATGCAGTGAGGAACGCGTCTTGTCGATCATTGAGACAGGATACTTTTCATCCCATTCGACCCCCAGGTCTTTGGCCAACAGGCCACGAATCTTGTTGGACACATCTATCCAATTCTTGGCTCCATCCCGGCAGTCGTGCCCTTGGTCCTCGTAAAAATACATCAGTTCATGGATTTCAGCTTGGGTGCCGCCCGCCACCTTGTCCAGCTGGCTGTCGTCCATGATCTTATCCATCAATTCCTCGTTTGCCATTTTCTTCTCCTCCTTTGCTTTTTCCGAGAGAATCCGTACGTCAGGGAATCGGCGGCTCGGTCACCTCGATGACCTTGTAGCCCCTCTTGCGGAAATTTGCCTTGACTCTTTCGAGATACGGCTTCTTGATCATACGCACTTTTCCCCATTTGTGCAGCTTCCTGATGCCGGCCACGTTGCCCTCTTTCAGCAGATTATCCAGCGCTTCCTGGCTTCCCTGATAGTCGCCGAAGTAACCGTCAATCAGGCCCAGCCTTGTATGGGTGATAATCATCACCTTCGCTCCGCCCACGACGTTGTCCAGCTCGTCCTCCGTCATGCGCTTGTCCATCAATTCGTTTGCCATTTTCGTTACCCCCTTTTTTCATGTTGCCGTTGTTTTTCCTTTCATCTGTATATATGCGCGAGCCGAAAAAACGTGACAGGATTTTAAAAAAACAACACGCCGCGTTTCCCGTGCCGCCCCTCTTTCTGTGAAAAAAGCCCGCGTGTTGCGGGCTTTTTCGTTACGCCGCCGCTCTTACCAGCCCTTCGGCGTAACGCACCATCTTGCAGGCCTCCGCCTTTGCCAGCATTTCCTTCGTGATCTCTTTGCCGTTGGTTTTCATTATGTTTTCCTCCTTCTTTTATGCAAGATTATGCAAGCTGAACTCACTGCTGCTACCCTTCATGCGCCGTCACTTCATAACCGCGTTTTTCCTTACCCGTACTTTTTGTGAAGCATATCCATGATCTCTGCGTGAGAATATTTCTTGTGCCTGTCATAGTAACGGTTCTTGGAATCGTCGCTGTTATCCTGAATATTCAAGGCAACACTGATGTTAAAATCACGATTCAACAGAATGCATGCTTTCCTCGCCGCAGCCTCGATGTTGTTCGGCATCTCGACCCCTTTCGACTTGTAGAATTTGATGATATCATACGTCTCTATCCTGGTCCCGCCGGACACCTGCGCCAGTTCATCCTCGTTCATCGACTTGGCCATCAATTCTTCTGCCATTTTCGTTACCCCTTTTTTAATGTTGCCGTTGTTTTTTCCTTTCATCCGTATATATGCGCGAGCCGAAAAATCCTGACAGGTTTTTGGGAAAAATTTTAAAATTCGATATCCGGGGCTTCCCGCAGGTCACCACATCCGCCGCAGCGTCAGCGCGCACATCATGTCTTTGTCATGGGCGCCCTTTTGCAGCGTCGCATCGCCCGCCAGCCACCAGCCGGGCGCGAACTCCGCCTCGCCGCCAAGGCTCACGACGAAATGCGTTTTGTCCTGCTCGTTCCGCATTTCGTAACTCGACGCCTCATCGCCGACATAGCCGAAGGTCAGCTTCGGGTCCGTGCCCGTGAACGCGTGCTTCACGCCGAGGCGCAGCGCGTAGCTGCCGTTCGCAAGGTAACGCCTGCACTCGAAGCCGACGCCGCCCGCGAAGTAGGTGTTCTTCGCGCTTGAAACCCGCTGGCCGAAGATGCCCGCGCCGCTCTCGGTGTAGCCGTCCTGCCAGAGTTCGGAGAGCTGCATATTGGCATAGGGGCTGAGATGCCACGGCATATCCTTGCCCGCGTGAAGGTCGTACTTATATTCGCCGCCCAGCTCCAGGATGCGGCTGTCGTAGTTCGCGTTCGGGGACAGCTTGAGGTGAGCGAGGCTTCGGGAAAGGTCGTTTTTCAGCCAGCCGTAGTCGAGATAGACGTAGCCCGCGTGGGGGCCGAGACTGTAACCGCCGTAGAATCCAAGCCGCGTGTCCTTCATTTCATTCCTTGCACCCGTGTCAGCGAAGGCCACCGTTCCATAGCTGACGAACGCGCCCGCGCGCCACGCCTTGCCATAGGCGCGGTCCCAGCCCACCGCGAAGGACGTGCCGTGATAGTACGCGCCGCCCCTGAGGTCGCCCCAGTTCTTCCCCGTCTTGAACCAAAAATCGTTGTCCACGGGCTGCGGCAGCTTCATCGGCATTGCGACCGCTTTTTCCGCCCCCTCGTCAAGCTTCTCGGCTGGGATTTCCACGTCCAGGGGCTTCGTCACGAAGGCTTCGGCGAGCCGCAAGGAAACGATGTGCCCGGTCATCGTGCTGGTCTGCGCGAGGCTCATAGTTTGCGCCGCCGCATTCGACGAGATGGAGGAAAGCGCCGCTATCGCTTCCGGCGCCTCGAGATTGAACAACGGGCGCATTTCCCCTTCGCGCGGATCGTTCGCGTTGTCGAGCGTACTGTGCATTTTAATCATCGCGTCGTATGTTTCGTTGATCCGCTCGTCCGATGTGCCGAGATTGTTCGACGCCGTCGCTGAAACCGTAACGACGTTATTTCCCACTGTCACATCTTCGTTCAGCATACCGCTGACGGGGTTGTTGCCGATGTTCTTCGGAATGCCTGTGACATTGCCCGCAGTCAGGACGGGGAAGATCTCGCCGGGCAACATGTACTCCACCTCGATGGTGGAGCCTTCCACGTCCGCCGTTCCCTGCACGACAAACCGCGTATTGGTATCGGTATCGTCGTTGACAACGCTGATCAGTTGGCCGTCGGAGTAAAGATTCGCCGCCCGCAGATTGCCAATCCCGCTCGCGTCGCCCGCTACGGCCTTATTGTGATTGTAGAGCGACCCGACGATGACGCCGCGTCCCTTGATGACGCCTTCCTCGATACTGTAAGCGTCGCCCGCCACCGAACCGTTGATGACGAGCGTGCCCCCCTCGGCGATGCTGGCCCCCTGATAGGTGTTGTCCCCGGAGAGAGTCAGGCTGCCCGCTCCCGTTTTCAGAAGCCCCACATGAAGGCCCGCCAGCCCGCTCTTTTTGACCTCCTCATTGAATTCCCTGATGTAATCCTTCATGACCGGATGCTCCGACCAGTTCGTCATGTAATAATTATACCGCGCTTTCAGGTCTTCCTCCGTGCTGTCGGCCGCGAGATAGCCCGCGCGGATTTCGCGGATGTCGTTCGACCATTCGGAGTCATAACCCGCCGTGTCAACGGTGTAAAGCACCTGGTCCGTCTTTGTCCCCTGCACCGTATAGTCGCCGCTGATGTCGTCTGCGGTCAGCCGACGGGCGTTCAGCGCCGCCAGACCGTGCACGGCTCTTCCCACATCCAGAACCCCCTGTCCGACGAGCGCCTCCATCGGAACCTGGTAATAGGCAACTATCACGCATTTGTTGTTGTACGCTCTCTGCAAGGAATTGTAGGGATAAATCGTCGTGTCCCGGGTCTCCAAGAGTTTTTTGAGATCCTCGCGCCGCTCGGCAGCTGACTTGGATGTTACCGAGGGATCGGTATAGAAGATATTGACCTGGTCGCGGTCCTCATAGGAAACGACATAGCCGTTCGTAGCGGAGACGTTCGCGTTGGCCGTGGACAGCAGCACGTCGCCGATCTGCTTGGCGCTCAGATAGGGAAACGCCTGTTGGACGACAGCCGCGCCGCCCGCCACGAAAGGCGTGGCCATGGAAGTGCCGCTCTTGGGAACATACAACCTGCCGTCGCTCGCAAAGTTCGCATTGGCGGACATGATATTGGAGCCGGGGGCGGCCAGCGTATAGTCCTCCGCATAGCAGGCGAGATTGGAAAAAGGCCCCATGAGCTGCGACCCGGAAATTTTCCCGCCCTGCCTGGTCAGATAGTTCACATCGTCCAAGGCCGTCACCGCGATGACGTGGTTCGCCGCAGCGTCATACAGCGAGGCGGAAAGCGCCTGGGGATTCCCGTGGGCGCGCCCGGAATTGCCCATCGCGAACACCAGCAGCTTGTCTGCCTCTGTCGCCTTGAAAACGGAATCCATGATGGTGTTCACCCGATCTGCCAAATAATCCCGATACGCCGCAAGACTTTTGAAGTCGTTCACATATAATTTTGTGGACCATGAATTGTTAATGACCTTCACATCTTTCAACGAAAGATAAGGCTCAAAGGTGGAATAACCCGGACTCACGCGGAAAGAGCCTTCTGCATCGATATTATCGCCGTACACCGTCCCCAGCACATTCGCGTCAAAAGCGACGCCATGCATCCCGACGCCGTTCCTGTCGGCGGCGGCAATGCCGGACACATGAGTCCCATGGGTGACACTCGCCCAGCCGAAGTCCTCCAGCGAATAGAACGGCGGCATGCCAAGAACCTCGCTATACTTCGCCTCATTCAGCATGGAGGAGCCGCTTTTGCCCGAAAAATCCGGATGCGTGAAATTGGTCGGCTGATCGCACACGCCGAGGCGGACGCCCTTGCCCGTGAAGCCAAGATCGTATGCCTGAGCAGCGTTGACGATATCCAGCCCCCGGGACGAGAAATATTCAACCGTCTGCCAGTCCGATTCCGCCGCGTAGGCGAAAGACGGGACCGTCGCCAGCCCCGCCAATATCATCGCCGTAAGGCGCCTCTTCGCTTTTCCGTTGATTACTTGTCTTCCATGTTTCTTCATCCTTGTCTCTCCTCTCGGAAACAACGAACAAGTCCCGCCGCTCTTACGCCGCCGCGCTTACCAGCCCCTCCGCGTAACGCACCATTTCGATATAGAGCCGCTTGCATTCCTCGTTCCTTCCCTCGGCGATCAGCGCGAGGCAGGGGCGGATATAGCGGCTGAGCAGCTCTTCGCAAAGCTCGCCGTAATTCGGGGAGTCCTTCATGGCGCGGACGATACCGGGGGCGATCTCATAATATTCCTCGATCAGTTCCACGCCGCCCGGCTGCTTCGCCAACCACTGGTCCCGATAGGCGCGCAGCGTGGTCAGCTCCTCGCAGTCGTCCGCCTTGCCCAGATATTCGCAGACTGCCGTAGTGAGGAAGCATCCCTTATGCTTGCCGCCGGGTTTCATAACTTTACCTCCCGCCACGGCGTCCAACTCCTCACCGGTGAGCTTGCCGTCCTCATGCTCCGCGAGGTACGCCGCCGCCTCTTCTGCGGTCAGCTCGACGCCGTTCTGCTTCGCGAGGGCTACGAGCTCCTCCGCCGTCTTGCAGGCCTGCGCTTTTGCCAGCATTTCCTTCGTGATCTCTTTGCCGTTGGTTTTCATGATGTTTTCCTCCTTCTTAAATTCAAGATTATTCAAGATGAACTCACTACTGCTTTATGTCGTGCACAAGCACTTCGTAGCCGCGTTTTTCCCATCGCTCCTTCAATTTGTCGATATACTGCGGATTCACGTGATGCCAGACCTTATAGCCCTTGCTGTTTTTCATGAGCTGGTCCACATATTGGAAATTTCCCTGTTTGGTGTGCTTAATGAGCTCGTCCATATCTCCCTGATAATCCCCGCCGATCGCGAAATTCGGCCAGACATTCCGGAACAGGACGACTACCTTTTTGCCTCCTACCACATTCTCCAGTTCATCGTCCGTCATCTGCTTGTTCATCAATTCGTTTGCCATTTTCGTTACCTCCTTTTTGAATTACGTCATTGTTTCTCTTTTGCCTTTCATCTGTATATATGCGCCGACCGGAAAAACCTGACAAGATTTTGAGAATTAGATTTACAATCTAAGTTTGCTCCTTGGTCTTCCCTCAGCCCGGCTTGATTTTACATCCCCAACCGAACTTATCTGACCTTTTCAAAGGTCCTGGAATGTGCAGCCATTATAGAACTTGTTGAGTCTCTGTTTAATTGCGGGCAACTTGTCCGCCTGTATGCCGACATGGAATTTGGTGCTGATGCTTTTGGCAATTCCCAGTTGCGCCGGAGCCTTCCCCGCAAGGATTCCTTTGACCTGCTCGGGCGTCAGCTTATCGGTAGCGCTGACGATATCGTATTTCCCGTCTTTGCGCTTCATGAAGTACGCGTAGCCCGCGCCCCCCGCCACGTTGTCCAGTTCCATGTCGGTCATCACTTTATCCATCAATTCGTTCGTCATCTTCTTCTTCTCCCTTCATTCTTGCGCGTAAGACTCAATTCCGTCGATCTTCCTTCTTCATGATATTTCATTTTGGCCTATATTATACTTCTGCCCCAGCAATGACATGACCTGATCGTGGCTAAGCTGCCTGTATGTGGTCTTTCCGCCTTCCGTGACTTTCTGCCAATAGGTGTTTCCCATGACCTGGTCCCAACGAAGGCAGGAAGCGGGGGAATTCGGGTCATCCGGGCAGGTCCAGATGAGGTCGAGATCCTTGGACAGTTGTTCCTTGAGCCTGCTCATCCCTGCTTTCCCTTTCATCGTCAGGACTCCCGCCTGTTCATATAAGGTTTCCAACAAATAGATTTCCTTGATAGAGCCTCCGGAAACTCTGTCCAGTTCCGCATCGTTCATGCGCTTGTCCATCAATTCGTTTGCCATTTTCGTTACCCCCTTTTGTAATGTCGTCTTCTCTTTTTTCTTTCATCCGGATATAAATGCGCCGACCGAAAAATCCTGACCGTTTTTTGAAAATGCAGTGATTCTTCTATTTCCCGTACTTTTTGTGAAGCATATCCATGATCTCTGCGTGGGAATATTTCTTGTGCCTGTCATAGTAACGGTTCTTGGAATCGTCGCTGTTATCTTGAATATTCAAGGCAACGCTGATGTCAAAATCACGATTCAACAAAATGCACGCTTTCCTCGCCGCAGCCTCGATGTTGTTCGGCATCTCAATCCCTTTCGACTTGTAGAATTTGATGATATCATATGTCTCTATCCTCGTCCCGCCGGACACCTGTGCCAATTCGCCCTCGTTCATCGTCTTGTCCATCAATTCGTTTGCCATTTTGCCCGCCTCCCTCTTATCGTTTATTTTTATCCTTTTGTTTTTCTGTCATCATCGGATTGCCTGCCGCCGCCACTTCATCCAGCGCCTCGTCGTCCAGCCGCTGCGCCCAGAGACTTCCGCTTCCCCTAGCCATCATCATTTGTGAGCGGTGCAGGGTCAAGAGCTTTTGCAGCAGCGGCGCCCGCACCGGGGAGAGCTGCGAGAAATCAAATTCTCCAAGTCGTCCTTCCATTTCCTTGTCATCCATCTTCGCTCTCTCCTTTCATTTTTCTTTTCACTCTTATATATGCGTCAGACGAAAAATCCTGACAGGATTTTTGAAAAAGGATATATCGAAAAGTTTGATTCGCCGTTTCCTATGTTCTTAATCTCTATTCGCCCGCCGGACGATCGTCGATTGTTCCTTCCTGCGTTTTTCCCGCATGCATTGACGCTTCGTCCAGCGCTCTCCGATCGGATTTTCCTTCTTCCGTCGCGGCCACGTAGTGCGGCACGTCCATATCCACGGGAACGCCCATCGCCTTTGCAAGCGCGGCCTTGTTCAGATTGTATTCATAGAGCGCGGTGTAATAATTCGTCCGCGCCTGGGTCAGTTTGTCCTGTGCGTCAGTTACGGCAAGCAGGATATCGACGCCCTCCTGGTAGCGGACTTCGGCAATCATATAGCGCTTCTCGGCCTGCCCGACTGCTTCAGCGGCGGCCTGGATGTTTTCTTCCGCCGCTTTCATTTTGATATAGGCGCTTTCCGTCTGCAAGCGGACGTTCCTGATCAAGAGCTCGGCCTCGGCCTGTGCCCGCTCGGCTGTGGATTTTGCCGCGTTGACATTCGCCGAGGTCACCATATTGTCGAAAATGTTCCACGAAAGGGAAATCCCCGCCTCCCACGCATCGCTTCGATTCCGACGGAAGGGATCCTTGCCGCCGACATTCGTCGAGGCGACAGCGGAAAGACTCGGACGATAGCCGGCCTTCGCCGCATCCTTCTGCGCCTCCGCCGACTTCACCGTATACACTGCAGCCACCGCGTCAGGACGGTTTTCCAGCGCGAACGCCTCACATTCCGGAAGCGTCATCGAAAACGGCTCGTAGGAAAATGCGTCCGTAGCCTCGATTTCCGCGTCCCTGGGCAGCCCGATATAAGCGAGCAGCGTTTTCTTCGCGACGGCCAGAGCGCCCTCGGCGTTGACGAAATTCTGCCGATAATTCGCCAGCTGTACCTGCATTTGGAGCACGTCGGATCTCGCCACCGCCCCCTCGCTGAATTGCGCCTCGATCAGGCGCAACTGCTCACTGGACATCCGCACCGCGCTCTCGGCGACTTTGACGAGATTCTTCCGTTGCAGCACGTTATAATACGCCTCGGTGGTCTGATATTTCACTGTCTGCTTCGTGTTTTCCAGCGTGAGATCGGCAGCGGAAAGGCCATGCCTGCGCGCCTCGATGGTGTTCTCTATGCGCCCGCCCGTATAAAGCGGGAATTCGGCGGAAAGAGCGTTTGAATAGCTGTATTCGTAAGGATCGTCCGTAAGCCCCAAATGATAGTACCGACGAGCTTGCAGATAGTTCGCCCCGCCGATTGTCGTCGCCGAAGACTTCCAGCCGATATTGAAGCCGGAAGCGCGGCGTGCGGCGGAAAGCTGCCATTTTGCCGTATCCCTTCCCGCTTTGGCGGCGTCAATACTCTCGTCACGTTTCAGCGCCATATCTACGCTTTCAGAGAGCGTCAGCGGCACGGCGGCCTCTACCGAAGCGCAAGCCGCGGCAAGGCATATCGCCGCCGCCAGCCTCACCGCCCGTTTCGTCATATCCTTCATGCGCCTCGTCCTTCTTCCAAGTATTTTTTAAGCGTCTTCCGACTCCGGGAGAGCGACGCCCAGACCGCTTCCTTTGTCATCCCGAGCTCATCGGCGATCTGCTCAGCGGATAGCTCCAGCCAGTAAGTCATTTCGAGAATTTTCCTCTCCCGTTCAGGCAGCCGCATCAGTGCGTCGTGCAGTTCCTGTTCCCGTTCCTTTTTGAGAAACCGTTCCTCGGGGCTCGCGTGTTCCGGCGCCGGCGGGTCGAATCCCTCATCCCATGACGTATCCAGCGAACGCTGCTTCCCACGGAAGATCATGCGAAGCTCGTTGACCGCGATTCGGAACAGCCAGGTGGAAAACGCTCCGCGGCTCTCGTCGTATTCGCTCAGATGTGCGTACATATTAAGGAACGTGCGGCTGACCGCCTCGTCGGCCATCTCCCCGCTCCGGGATTTCGACAACAGGAATTTATAGACCACGGGGAAAAATTCATTGTAAAGCTCGGTGAACGCGGCTTCGTCCGTGACAGCGAGCTTCGCGACTTTGTTCCAATATAATCGTCGTTCTTCGTTTGATTTTTCTTTTGTCATAACCGTTCCTCAAAAGCAATCATAATTATTCAAATCCGCTTCAATACCTCGCCCGCCGGTCCCCGAAACAGTCCACTGGACTGTTTCGCCCCATAGGGGAGGGCAAGTAAATTCTACGCCACTTGCCGCTTGACCAGCTCGGCGAAGATGCCGCCCTTCTCGATCAGCTCGTCGAAACCGCCCTCTTCGGCGATACGCCCATCGTCCATGACAATGACATGGTCGCAGCCGCGGATTGTCGAGAGGCGATGAGCGACGACGATGCGCGTTGCTTTCAGCTTGTCGAGGCTTTCCGTAACAATGGCCTGGGAGCGGTTGTCCAGGGCGCTGGTGGCCTCGTCAAAGATCAGGATTGCCGGTTTATTCACGAGAGCGCGGGCAATCAGGAGCCTTTGCCGCTGGCCGCCGGAAATGTTCGAGCTTCCCTCGCTGATGACGGTCTGCATTCCCATCGGCATTTCCGAGATGTCCTGGGCGATGCCGGCCGCCTCCGCCGCAATCCACGCATCGTCTTCTGTCAGAAGTCTCGTCCCTACTATATTCGTGAAAATATCTCCGGTCATCAGCTGGCCGTTTTGCAGCACCACGCCCATCTGCGTTCGAACCGACGGCAGGGAGAGCTCGGCGAGATTCTGCCCGTCATACGAAACCGTTCCTTTCGTCGGCGTTTCGAACCCCAGAAGGCAGCGCACCAACGTGGATTTCCCGCAGCCGGATTTTCCGACGATGGCAACGTTTTCCCCGGCACGGATGCGGAAACTGACGTCGTGAAGCACCTCCGTGCCGCCCTCGTAAGCGAAAGAAAGATGGCTGACCTCCATCGCGCCGGTCAGCGTCTCAGCGTCCATCTTGTCCCCCGTGCTCTCCGGCACTTCCTGCAAAATCGGCCGCAAATTCTCAAGCTGAGGCTGGATGCCGAAGAATGTACCGATAAAGCCCATGACGCTGCCCAAGGTTCCGTTGAAGGAGGAATAGGCAGCGCTGAAGGCCATGAACTGCGCATAGCTGATGCCCTGCTGCGCGGCTTTTCCGCCGGCTCCCGCGTCGCCATTTCCGTTCACCGCGATATAGTAAAGCAGCATGGTCAAAATAAAAGGCTGGATGCTCGATATAATCGAAGTGTAGTTGTTCTGCCATCGAAGCGCCAGTTGATAGTTCCATTGCGTTCCAAAATCCCGGCTCCATAAGTGATACGCCTGTTCCTCGGCGCCCTGTACACGAAACTTCGCAAGGCCCGCGAAGATCTGCTGCACCGTACCCGCCGTCTTGTTGGCCGCTTCAATGATTTTCCGCTGGAATTCCAGCACCCGGCGAAAGACGAAGAACTCGAAAATCGAGTAGACGATCCAGACGGCAACCGCCGCCGCTGTCAGCTTCAGGCTGTAATAGCACATCAGGAAGACGCTCCAGAAGGAGAAGATAAAGCTGAAGACTGTGCCGACGAAATTGCCGGATACAAGTCCTTTAGCGACGCCAAGGCCGCCCATGCGTCCCGCCAGCTCGCCCACGGTGTAGCGGCGGAAAAATTTCGGCGGCAGCGACAGCAGCCGCTCCCAAAGCGCCGCCTCGGCGCTGATCTCGATCTTTGTCGAGATACGCATAATCGCGATGGATCGGACAATGGAAAGCGCCGCCGTCGTAAAGCTTGTGACCATCAAAGCCTGTGTGACGGTGGCGAGCCCCTGCCGATCGAAAATCGGGATGATATCCTGAAAGATGGTCTCGGTGATGATGGGCGTCGCCAACGGAATCAGTCCTGCAATCAGGCTTGTGAGAATGATTGCGCGATAGTCCGCTTTCCAGCATTGCCGGAACATGAACTTCAATAAATCCAGCAGTTTCAGCGCACGCACCGGGAAGCCGGCGTAGCAGGCAAAAGCGTCCTTCGCAATCTGCCGCGCCGCTTCGTCCGTGACGGGAAAGCCCTCCGGATGCTCCGCCGTCACAGCCCGATAACGCTCCGGCGTTTCGGGAATCAGCGCGGCCAGCTTTTTTTCCTCGCCCCAATAGCCAATCATGACGCCTATGTCTCGTTTATTCCAGCCGTCGGGGAGAGTCACAAGGCGCAGCTGCATATTTCCCTTTTGCGAAAGACGGCGCAGGATCCCCACCTGATCCAGCCGCTTTGCCATATCGCCGGAGATGGCAATGCTCTCCGCAGGCATCCCCATCGCTTTTGCGGCCTCAGCGACAACAAAGGCCGCCTCGCCGACACCGATTTCGTCCTCCGTTCTTTCGTAACGGATCGGCTCCTCGCCCAACAGACTGCGGATAGAGTTTTCGACGAGCATCCGCTTGCTCCAGGCGCGGACCTTCATACGGCGGGAAAGCCGCTTATCCTCGGCCCCGAGCCGCATCCCGAGGAACATCGAGAAAATCTGTTCACTCTCCTTAAATTCCGCCATAAGCGCCTGCTGCGTTTCAGCGTCTTTCAGCACCGTCCCGTCCCGCCACGCCCTCAGCAGATCGTCGCCTTTGTCGGCCAGGAGCCGAAGCCACGAAACTTCGCCGAGATTCTTGAACCATGTTTCCATCAGCGGCTTCAAGACTTCCGTCGTCTCTCCGTCGAAGGCTGCCTCTTCCAGCTCGGCGTCCTCAACAGCGCAGAGCACTACGCCGATCTCGCCGAATTCGTCAAGAGCGGGAAACACCGCCTCCCCCTCGCCGACCATCATCAGGAAGAACTGGCGGAAAGAGACATCGCCCGTCGTGATTGCGTAGACTTCCAAACTGCCAGAAACCACCCTGACAAAATCTTTGTCTTTATTCAGTTCCAACCTTTCCCCTGCGTTCAGTTTCATATCCGCAGCCCTTTCTCATTCTTCGCTTTCCCGCTCCTCAATCAACCGCCTGTACGGCCCGTCGTGTTTCATCATTTCGCGGTGCGTACCGCGCTCCACGATCGCACCCCGCTCCAGTACGATAATCTCGTCGCAGTCGCGGATGGTCGAAAGCCTGTGCGCCACGATCAGGCAGGAACACCCTCGGTGCCGGATATTTTCCAGCACCTTTTTTTCCGTGATGGGGTCAAGAGCGCTGGTGGCCTCATCCAGCACCAACAGGGACGGATTGTTGGCCAATGCCCGGGCAATCTCGAGCCGCTGCCGCTGGCCGCCGGAAAAATTCAGCCCGCCTTCGGCCACTTTCGCCTCATAGCCGCCGTCCAGCTTCAGGATGTCTTCATGAATACAGGCGTCCTGCGCCGCCTGAACAATATCGATTTTCTGCACCGAGGAATCGAACAGCGCGATATTTTCCGCCACCGTCCCCGTAATCAGGAAAATGTCCTGATCCACCGCCGCGACGGAGTTCAAGATTACGGCGCGGGGCAATTCCCTGCGGGAAATGCCGTCAAAAGCCACTGTGCCGCTCCATTCCTCATAAAGCCCTGTGACGATTTTCGCGAGCGTCGATTTGCCGCTGCCGGAGGCGCCCACCACCGCCACCCAGCCGCCGGGCCTCACATGCATATTGAAATCCGTGAGCAGCGGTTTCTCCAGCGGACTATACCCAAAGGCAACGTCCGTAAGTGTCAATTCCCCGGACAGCCTGTCCCTCGGGAACGTCCTCTCCGACGCGCATGAATGCGCCGCCTTTGCGCCGACGGCATCGTCCGTCGGATAATTCAACGAGTCCACCTTGTAGCGGCGCACGTCGTTCAAGCGCTGCATCTGCATCTCCGTCGTCTGGAGCGTGGAGCCCAGCCCCAGCAAAGCGTTGACCGGCGCCTGAAAGCTGCCCATCAAATTCTGGAAGGCCATGAACATGCCCGCGGTCATCGCCCCGTCCATAATCGAGAAGCCGCCGAAGGTCATGATCAGCGCGCCGTTGATGCCTCCCAGGAGCGTCGGGAGCAGCGTCACCGACATCGACCACATGGCCGTTTCCTGCGAGGCGGAGAGCACCTTCGTCTGATAGCCCGACCATTTCGTGAAAAAATCCGCCTCGTCACCGTTCGCTTTGATGGTCTCGATCATGCGAAGGCCGTTCATGGCGACGCCGTATGCCTTCCCCGCGTCCTGCTGGATACGCATATTGAGATCGGTCAGATGGCGGCGCATCGCGAAAAACATGATAATGCCCACAGAACTGAACGCCACGCCGATCAATGTCAGCGTCACGTTATACTGCAAAAGCAAAAGAAGATAGAAAATCGCCACGAGCAAATCCAATACCGCCGTCGCCGCCGGACCTGAGAGCACGCCGGCGATGGACTCGTTGAACCCGACACGGCCTGCCACCTCCGCCGCGTACCGCTGGTGAAAGAACTGCATCGGCAGCCGCAGGAGATGCCAAAAATAGCTGGACGAATCGGCCAGCGTCAGCTTCCGCTGCCAGGCGGTCAGCACCACGGCCCGAAGCAATGAAAGCGCACCCGTAACGAGAAATGAGAAGGTCATGGCGAGGCAGAAATTGAACATCCAGTCGGGGTGCTTCCGCGTCAGGATGTCGTCCATGAAAATCTGGCTCATGACCGGAGACGCGAGGCCGGGAATAATCGCGCAAAGCTCCAGGATGACGATGAACGTCGCCGCCCATTTGTCCTCCCGCAGCTTTGCCCATATGTCCGCGAAGACATTGTACCGTTTGCCTTCCTTGACGAAGCCCTCCCCCGGCTCAATGCGGAGCGCGACGCCCGTATAGGAAGTGCGGAACTCCTCAAAGGGCACGGTGCGCCGCCCCATGCCCGGATCGTTCAGATAGCAGACGCCGTCTTTGATGCCTTCCAATACGACAAAATGATTGAACTCCCAATGAATAATCAGCGGGAACGGCTTCTCGGGAATCAATTTCAGGATATCGCTCGCCGTCCATCTATAGCCGTCCGCTTTGCAGTGCCGCGCCCGGGCTGCCCGGAGGACGCAGCTCGCCTTGGAACCGTCACGGTTCACGCCGCACTCCTGCCGGAGCATTTCCAAAGGAATCCAAAGGCCGTAATAGGCAAGCACCATGCCGAGCGCAGCCGCGCCGCACTCGGTGGCCTCCATCTGAAGCACCGTCGGCACTTTCACCCGAGAGCCGTCTTCCCCGGAAAACAGCCCAACAATCTTGTCCGGTACGCTCATAGGTTCACCTGTTCCTGAGCCACTGGCTCAACTTGTGAAAGACTTTCTCGATCGGAGGCTTGCGTTCGATGATGATGCTTCCCTTGCAGAAGCTGCCCGCCGTGACAGGCTTGTGCGTCCCCACCGACGAGGTCCAGAGATAACCGGATTCGGAAGTTTCGTCCTTCACCAGGTCAAACGTAACCTCCATCACGGCGCTCTGCTGTGCCTGTACAATCCACTGGGCAAGCTGGTCGTTGCCGAGACGCTTTTGCATTGCCTGCATAGTAATCGGGTACTGGGAAACGGAACGCACAGTGCCCAGCAGGCTCCCCGTCTGGGATACGTCCACACCGTTAGGCGCCAGCTGGACCGTCATGCCCGGCCGGATGCGCTTGCCCTTTTCCACCGGAACGTACAGGATTCCCTTCAGATCCTTCCGCCCGCCGGAAAGCCGAAGCGTACAGACGGGGAGACCGGCGCTGATGGTGGCTCCCTCTGCGACGAGGATTTCATCAACAAGCCCTTCATGGCTGCTGTAAATATATTCCGAAGCGTCCTTTTGGCTGCGGCGCATGTCGTATTCCTGTACGCGGTTCATCGCTTCCCGTTCGCTGGTGGCCATCTCCGGCCCATACTGCGCCATACGCGTTGCAGCGTTTTCCTGAACCATATCGATATGAGCGATGCGGTCGCCCTTTTCCACTTTATCTCCGGAATGGACGTAGATTTTGTCGAGTCTGCCGCCAATCACCGAACTCACATTCACGACCCCATTGGGATCCATGATTATCCCCAAACCGTCGGCCTTCACCGTAAACGCTCCGAAAATCGACCAGAGAACTACCGCCACCATCATGACCGCGATGGCAATCAAGCCCATCCAGCTGACAGGCGCCGTAATCGGCAGCACCGTGTCCAGCTTTTCCGGGGAACGCATCTTGTCGAGGGCCTCCTGGCTGAAAAGGCCGCTGTTCTTCTTGCCGTACCGCGCAGCCGCTCCGGCGTCCGTTACATTTTCCGCCGCCATCAACCCTCGCCTCCTTTCCGCTCCTCCATGACGACATCCACCTTGACGCCGTCCTCCAATCCCTCAAAGCTCTCGACGACGACCACGTCGCCCTCGGCCAGCCCAGACAGGATTTCAATAAATTTCCCGTCGTTTGCCCCGGTCACAATCTCCCGACGGTGGACGGTCCCGTCGGGCTGAACCGCAAACACCTCTTCATGGGAGGCGTCGACCATCGCGGCAAGAGGAACGACGAGGCACTCATAGTCCCGATCCGTCCGGATGGAGACGCCGTTGTAAGTCAGCGGCTCCAGCACCCGCGCCCGGTTGTCGATCTCGTATAGTACGCGCCGGATGCCCGCAGGCTCCGAAAGCGGAGGCGTGATTTCCCTGATCGCGGCAATAATTTTCCCCGTTTTTCCCTGGTTGCCCGCAGCATACTCCGTATCGTAGGCTTTCTTCAGAGACTGGGCAGGGAAATTCAGCAGAACCGTACCGCCGACGGAAAGATGCCGCGTGTGCTTATCATCCAGCGTTACCGAAAACAGCAGCCGGTTAAAATCCCCGACGAGAGCCAGCGGCGTTCCGCCCTTCACATAAGAGCCCTCGTGCTGATAAAGAAGCAGCACATTGCCGTCTACGGGGGAAATCACATTTTGCCGACTTTCCTGTACCAGATACTGCGCCTGCTGCGCCTCCGCCTCGGCCAATGCCTCCTGCGCAGCTTTATATTGTGCCTCCGCTTCCTCATACTTTTCCTTCGAGGTGGCTTCTTTCGCCATCAGACGTTCCTGCCGATGGTAGCTGTTGGTAGCTTGGGCGAGCGCCGCCTCCACACGTCGGACGTTGGCTGAGGACTGCTGGATTTGCAGTGGGATCTGGTCGTTTTCCAAACGCATCAGTACATCGCCTTTATGCACGGCGCTGTTTTTCGTGACGAACATCTCGACAATGCGCCCGTCGACCAGTGCCATTGCGTCGGCCATATTTTCGCTGTACAGCCGCACCGAATCCATCGTCACTTTCGGCTTCATGCGCCGTTTCTCCGTCCGCGCCCCGGTCAGCTGAAGCACGCGCTCATCCATTCGACGCGCAATCTGCTTCTCATCGCTGACGTTCAGCCATGTACCGTAAGCGACCAGCGCCACGGCCAGCGCGAGAATCGCCGCTATGCCTATGAAAAAATATCGTTTCATCGAGCTTTCCTCCTCATAACCAATGCTCGAACATTTTCAAAAATATCCGAAAGTGTAAAATCCATTTGACAAAAACACCCAGCAGTGTCAAATACTTTTGACACTGCTGGGTGTAAAAAGCCTCCTGCCGCAGATGTCTCGTTTGGAATATCTTTCCGCGCAATCCATACAAACACAGCACCTCCGGCAAACAACGGAGCATCGTCAGCATAATTACTCCCGTCTTTGTGGAATAAAATACGCTGTATTCCCCGCAAAAAAACGAAAACAGGACAAAGCACCTAAGGAACCACTGAATAAGTCCCTCCGCGCCTCTGCCGGGTCTTTTTCCGCCTGTCGTCGTCAAATCCCTCTCGACGTAGCGATGCTACGCCTTCGAGGTACGCCTTCGAGGGCTTTTCCTAGACAGTCGAAAAAATCCCTCGACAGATGCACGAATTGACTTAATCAGTGTTTCCCTAAAAAAAGACACCGCCGTGGAATCTCTGAATTTGCAGGAGATATCGCTTCATCCAAATTTTCTTCATTATAGCACATTTACCGCACATTAGAAAGTTTTTCGGCTTTGGGCATGGGGAAAAGCGTATTTTCCCCCCAATTCATGAAGCCGCCCGGACGGCGGATTATATTCGCCTTTCTTTCTGCTGCCCACCACTTGGGTTATGAAAGTTTTCATATTTTTTTCAGGTTATGTTCGAATGTTTCACGTGAAACATTTCAATGAATCGGTATGATAAAATCCCGACCAGAATTTACGCTTTCTCCCCTTCAGCCACGATAACTTTGGCTGTCGGCCGTGTCCATTTCGTATTTCCTGAACCTTTCCTCAAACGGATATGATTCTTTGGCCATTCCGTTGTCTTGCTTTCAGTTCTTTTTCCCCTTCTCCACGAGGCAAGGGACTTCCATCTCCGGGCAGGGGAAGCAGCGGCGTCTGTAAGCGCAGTCTGGGCAATCGGGGGACTGGATGCCGCGCAGGGTGTTCAGCACCGGAGAATGCTCCCAATATTCCATGACAGAGCCGTATGATTCCGCTTTTCCGTAATCGGCGCAAGGGGCAAAGCTGCCGTCCGGGCGCACGCAGAAATGGTCCCGTCCAGCGGCGCAGCCGCGCTTGACGCCCCGATTGGCGTTTTGCTTCGCGTCTGCCCCGCCCATCAATGCCCGAAGCGACGAGAAGCAGGACTCCACCATCAGCTTCATTTTCCCGTCGTCGTTTTCTTCCTCTTCCCGTTGTTTCTCGTATTCATCGATAAACTGCGCCGCACTTTCCATCTGTTCCCGCGCGGGCAAAGTCCGTCCCGGAGTCCCGCCGCTGACGATAAGCTCCCGAAGGGCGAAAGGCTCCAGCTCCTTCACGATTTCCGAAAGGGTTTCCGCGTTTTCCCGCGTCATGATCCAGCGTGCAGACGTCCGATCGGAAAGCCCCGCCCGAACGAGAGAGCGGATGGTTTCCTCCGGATCGCCGTCCGCGCCAAGCTCCGCGATATACGCCTCCGCGCCGAGAGAGAAAATCTCCCCCAATCGCGATTCGGGAATGCTTTTCGCGGGCAAAACCACCGTCGCCGAAAGCCCGCCCGATTTGCATTCCGCGAGCAGCCGGTCCAAATGCTCATACGCCGCCGCGTCGCCGAGGAAGCGCACGCGGCGGATTCTTGCTTTCCCGCACTCGTAGAACCGGTTCAGCGCCTCGCCCACGGGCAGCGAATCCTTCCCGTTTTTCACCATGAAATCCACATACACGGGACGCTCATAGGCGTCGAAATAGTGATGATGAACGTAGGGTGACTGCTCCAAGTACGCCTTCGCCTCGGCAATCTTCCCGTCCCGATAGTTCAGCTTGAAATAAGCAATCAGCGTCTGGATGAACGGATCGCCGTCGGGGCGGATCCGAATCCAGCGGCGGAGCGCCTCGGCTTTTGACGGCAGGCACAGCCCGGCCTCTTCCAGCCGCGTGATGAACATATCGACGAGCAGCGGATGACGCCAACGGGAAAAGACCTCGACGCCGATTTTCGGCAGCACGCCGTTTTCGCCAAGGTCGATATTGACGGCGATTTTTTCCGTCTCCCGCCACGGCGCGAGAGCTTCGCGCAGCGCGGCCGTGTCGCCCTGCCAGCCGATAGCGGCCAGCCCGTCGGGAATCGTTTCCCAACCGGGAAACATGATCACGAGACGCATGACGTCCAGCTCGCCCCGGCTCGTCATCGTGCCGATCTGCTTGAAACTGGCGCCCTTCGGCAAATTTTCCATCACGCGCTCCAACGGGGCGCGCAATTTTTTTGCCCGATCCTCGCCCAGGAACGGCGGCAGGAAAGCATCCCAGGCCGCGGCGTCCTGATGAGCGAACTTAATATTCGCAAAAAGGCAGGGCGAGATTTTTTCGCCCGTCTCCCGCGCTTTCCGAAATTCCGCGTAGTCGATTTCATACCAAAGGCTTTCCATGTCGGGAATCACTGTCTCGTCGATATTCATGATGTAATCGACATACCGCGCCTCTTCGCCGAGCCGCACCTCCAGCCCCGCGCCGTGGGTGATCGTGTCGCCGTACTGCGCCTTGACGCTTTCGAGGTCGGCAAGGCATTCCTCGTCCATGATCTCCGGTATCGGATGACGATGGAGATGTGCGAGAAAATCCTTCATCGGAAGCTCCTGTACGTTCATAGCTGCAATCACTCCCTGCATTCTTGCAAAAAACACGGGCAAACCGCAAAGCCCGCGCTTCAGTTTTCTTCCCGTTTTTAATTTATTCGAGAAAAAACGTGCACTTCCTTCCTGAAAGCGCACGTTTTTTCAATAATCGCCGATTGATGATATCTGACCGTGTCGATGATGGTCCTGATTTTTTGATGCTAGGCGCCCATAACAAGCTTGTCAATCTTACGCATCTCGTCCGTCAAAGGGTTCGTCGGCGCCGGATACTGCCGGAGCACCTGTTCTTTGGGACTGAACTTCTTGATGAGGCAGGTAATCACTTTCTTTGCGTTGTGAATGGCGCCGGTGACGTCCTTGATCTGCTTGAAGGACGGGCTGCGAAGCGGGACCCGGACGCGCGGGCCGCCGCCCGCCACGACGTCCAGCTCTTCCTCGGTCATTACCTTGTTCATGAGTTCTGCGTTCGTCATTTTCAATTCCTCCTTTGCGATTCGTTGATTCGCTTTGTCGTTCGTTCGGTGATAGGGTTCGCTTTTATCCGAGAGCCGCGTTTCTATATTGTCCATCGGCGTCGTCCTCGTTGTGTTTTTCTTTCCGCCCTTATATATGCGCGAGCCGAAAAATCCTGACAAACTTTTTTGATAAAATATACGCGATCCGCAAACGCAAAAAACCGGCCGCAAAACAAGAACGAACCGCTCCTCGGCAAAAAGGCAACCAAAAGAACGGGCAGTATTTTGTAATCGCATATTTTTTCGTTAAACTTTGAAGCCTTTGTCTTGCATAGGATTTCTTCGGTTCTGCTTTTGCCATAAAAAAAATTGGAGTAAAAATTTTTTACTCCAATTTTCTATGCCCTTATCTTCTTATGAACCGCACCGCCATCATCGTGACACCGTCACATTGCTCGGCGTCGCCCCCCTTGAGGCACTCGGCGCCTCGGATATATCGGGAAGCTTTTAACATCACTTTGACTATTAAGGATCACGAACTCTTGTCTCCCCCTTGAGGGGAGCAACAGTCCAGTGGACTGTTGCTTGGCGCACGAAGCGCGACGGATGAGGTGTAACAACGTAACGCTTGATGCAAGCGCAGAACTACAGCCACCTCCCCCACCGCTTAAGCGGAATCGCATAACAGTCCAGGGGCTTCCACGCTCAAGAGGAAGACAAGGGAATATTTAGTTCCCATTTATTTGTTGTGCGTCTTGCGGGGCGTTGGAGAAGCGTAGCCTTTGATGCCCTCGACGCATTTGTCCAAGTCCTTCTGTATATCGCTCTCCCAAAAGCGAAGAAGGAGCCCCCCTCCTGTGTCAGCGCGTCGTTGACTTCCTTGTCGCGTTCCACGTTGCGAGCGAGCTTCCAGCGTCAATATTCCTTTATTCCATATCATTCTCACTGTTATATGAAGCCTTGTTTTCTGCAACCAATGCAAGCTCTTGTGATTGGAAAGTATACTCATTGGTATGTATTGAGTCATTTGCTAACCATTTTCGTGCTTTTTGTTGTACATCATTAAACCAATCAGTTTCATTAATTGATGTGTTCGCTTTTTCTTTTGCATATTCGCATAACTTTTTTATCTTATCGGATTGTGGTGTATATCCACATTCCTCCGTTTGATTAACCATTTCAATAAAAGTATCCAAGTTCAATGGAATTATTTCGGTCGTCCCTGCATAAAAAGCAAGGTTTATTCTATACATCGTGTAGCAATACGCAATAGAAGCTTCGCTAATTGTCGGGGCAATAAAGAAACAATACGCAGTTTTCCCTTTCTCTTTCTTTAACTTTGCAAGGTGTCTCGCTATTGGTTCGCCTTCCATTTCAAATTGTTTTGCTCCGCTTGAGGTTGTAACCTCAACGGTTAGATTGAAATCATCGTATTCGCAGATAATATCTGCCATATTTCCGGCTGCTGTACTTAGCGGCTGTCCTTCATCGTCAAATTTTAGATTGGCATTGATTTCGCCGCCGTCTAACATTGTCATTGCTCTCCATGTATTCCATTCAAGCATAAGAGGAATATCATAAAGATTTTTTGCTTTAATATCAGCAAATACATTTATTACATCAGCATAGTCATCTGAAGCATGAGATTTCAAACGTCCAACTGATTCCTTAATAATCTGATTGCGTTTCTTTTCTGTTTCGAGCTTAATAGCTTTCTTTAATTTGGGTGTATCAAGAGTAATGTCAATTTTATGCTCTTTAGCATACGATTCCAAAAGCTCCCGATTATCCGAAAAGAGAACCGGTTGTGTAGCGTCGTAAAGGTAGGTCTTATATGATTTTTCATCATCTATAAATACAGGACTCCTTCCAATATGCTTCAAATAATATGATACTTCAACCTGTTTGTCTTTCATTATAGAAATCGTATGCCTTCTTTGGGAAATAGTAACCAATCCTGTTGCACGCAAATATCTAAAACAAGCATCTGCATAATCCCTAAGATTTTTTCTCTTCGTCTCAATGAACCTCTTTAACGATCTGTCGTTTGATTCTCTAGTTTTGACATCCCCTCTGTCGATTTCTTTTTTATATATCGCAAGAATCTCATTTTCTACATAGTTCCCGAAAAAAGTTCTATAATTTTGCCCGCAAATCTTTCTTTCAGCTCTAAACTTGTTGATTTTAGCAATTATCGTATCAAATTTACGATAATCGGTAAGCTGCATTCCAAATAACATAAGCTCATCAAAGCTTATGGTTTCAAGACTATCTATTAACCTTATCATTTCAAGATACGGCTTGACAAAGTATGTTCCTGCAATTTTCTTATTTTCGACATGAAAAGGCGACGGTATTTGAAATTTCAATATTTGTCGCAACAATGCTTCTTGCGAAAGGTCTTCGTCCAAAAGTTGCCTTCCCGGCTCGGTTAGCCGAACCATGGGATATAATTCAACAAACCCCAACGCTTTCGGTGCCCTATTGATTCTATCTCTTGCGCTTAACGCAGGATCTTTGGGTTTTTCGACATTTTTAAAAAAAGGTTCCTGAAATAATACATTCATAAAGCGCTCTTGGGTATTCGGACTCCATTTTTGTCCAGTAAAATTTTCTGTCAAAAGTTTTATCTCAGGAATCATCTTTAATGGGCTTCTCGGTGAAGTTACAAAAAACAAAACTCTTCCACTTATTGGTCTCATTTTTCTCATCGCCCTCTCTTTTATCTAGTAATTTGCAACAATAATATGTTTTGATTCCGACTTGAACCTATTTCGTATATTGACCGCATACGATTTAAAATATTCATCTATAATATATTCACCATACAATTCTTCAGTAAGCGCAGTCTTTCCGATAACCATGAGGGCCTTGCATTTGAGTTTTTTGAACGCCGCCGCCAATCTCCGATGTTCACTCTCGTCAAATCCATTCTCAAAAGAGATATTGCCATAGTCATTAAATACACAATCATACGGAGGGTCTAAGAACATAAAATCGTTTTCGGTTGCCATTTGGAAAGGCACGGTATAATCTCCTACTAAGAGCTTGGCCCCCTCCAACAATTCATGATGTTCATTAGTAATCAGCTGTGTATTAAAATTCTGGTATCTTCCAAAAGGGACATTATAATCGCCTTGTGCATTGTACCTTATCATTCCGGAATAAGCAGTTTTGTTGATAAAATAATATACTGTAGATTCCAAATAATCCAATGGAATCTTATGGTTAAACATATCTCTTATTTGATAATACAAATCTTCATTTTTGTTCTCAACGCGCTTGTCTGGATTTTGCTTCTTATGATTCATATATTCCTTCTGATTATCCTCATATATGCCTTGCAGTAAATCTAGTTGTTCGCGAGCAGTTTCATAATCATCTCTAATTTCAGAGTAAAACGTCATAAGGCGTTGATTTATATCATTCAATATTGCCTTTTTGGGTGCCAAATAAAAATATACAGCACCTCCGCCCAAAAAAGGCTCATAATATGTATCAAACGTTTGAGGAATATATTTTTCAAATAGCGGAATCTCTTTAGACTTTCCCCCACGATATTTTATTATTGGTTTCATTTTTTCTCCTTAAATCATGGTACTCCACTTAAGGATAGTAACCACGGTATAGTCTATTCATCGCCTATATAGCTAAAAAGCCGTAGGGAAATCTCCATCTGCTTTATAGAGATTACATAAATATTATATACCATTTCGCTCAAACTGACCACAGGGCTATATCAGAAACTGTGGCGCGCTCACGATCCCCGTCACCGTTGCCTTCCATTTTGCCTAAGCTTTCTTATTATTATGGACATTTAAGAATACGAAATCTCTTCTTCCCTTATTGGGGAGAGGAAGGCTGCCACAGGTGATGGTGAGGTGGCAATAACGTAACATTTACACCAATCGATATGTTTCAACACCTCATCCGACGCGCTTCGCGCGCCACCTTCCCCTCGAAGGGGAAGGCAAGATATATGCTTGTTCTTGCGTTGTGCACGTGGGAAGTTTGATATGATATATTTCGGCGCCATTCCCGAAAATCCTGCAATCCAATAATAAAGAGCTCGCCCTTTTTGCCAGACCTTCTTAACTACAGAAATCCGATCAACCCGGTGCAGATTAGATGATTTTTCCGTACAGAAGACGGCTGCCGCAGTAAGAGGATTTTGATATTCTCCTGCAAAGGCGCCAACTGAAAGGAGCTGCCGCATGAAGCTCTTTGCCTTCATGCGACAGCCCCTGATCAAATCATTTCATCGGTTGTCAGTATGAGAGCGATACGCCGGAGCCATTCTGGCTATCCAGTTTGATCGACGCCTTCTGGCTAACGGATTTTCCGTCCATGCTCCGCTCCACGTTCACGGATGTAGATGCCTTCACCTGCGGCTCGCCGTTCGCTGAAATCGACACCGACGATTCGGAAGTGCTGCTGGCGCTGTAGCTGCATCCGCCAAGGATCGCCAAGCTGAGAGCGAGGCAAAGCAGCAGGAAATACCTCTTTGCAAGATTTTTCTTTTCCATCATGAACCCTCCTAACATTCTTTCTTTTTTATTTTCTTTCCACCCGTATATATGCGCGAGCCGAAAAATCCTGACAAACTTTTTTGAAAAAAAAATAGCGCCAACTGAAAGAACCGCCTGCACCAGCAAGCGGTTCTTCTTCGTATAAATCAGGACTTATCGTTGAACCCTCAATAGTTGGATTCTGCCTGGCTGCAGCTGCTTGTTATGCCGGCTCCGCCGGCAACGCGTACGAGGACTCCGTCTTCAAGCTCACGCTCTGACAACTCATTTGATATAAAACGCCATTTTATCGGACAATTGCACACGCAACGCCGCCTGCTACATTTTCTAAAACGTTTTCGTCCAATTCAAAGTCGCCCATCTTATCTAAACAGGCTTCCGCATCTTCTCTTGTAATCTCCTTGCCTTCCGCCTTTGCCAACGCAATCAGTTCATCGGCATCCTTGCACTGCATAGCTTTCATCATCATTTCCCGTGTAAGTTCATTTTTGTTGGTCGGCATAGTAAACTCCTCCTTTATGTTAAGGAATCACTGATTAAGTCAATTCGTGCATCTGGCGAGAGATTTTTTCGACTGTCTAGGAAAAGACCTCGAAGGCGTAGCATCGCTACGTGCAGAGGCGCGGAGGGACTTATTCAGTGGTTCCTTAAATCGTAAATGCCTTATACATAACCCTTTTCACAGCCATGCCTCGGCCTTGCAGTCCGAATAGCAGCCGCCGCCCGCTACATTTTGTAGCGTGTCGGCGTCAAGCTCAAAGTCGGCCAGCTCCGCCATATACGCTTCGGCTTCTTCCCTGGTCATCTCCATGCCGCGGGTCTTTGCCAACGCAATCAGTTCATCGGCATTCCTGCACTGCACAGCCTTCGCAAGCATTTCCTTTGTAATATCCTTTCTGTTGATCGACATTGTGGTATCCTCCCTTGGACTAATGATTTTTACTGCCTTTGATTATATATACAAATCAGGAGCGTCAAAATTGACGCCGGCAGAAAAAATTTTTTAAAAATTTTTGACTCCCATTTTTTAAGGAAACACTGATTAAGTCAATTCGTGCATCTGTCGAGGGATTTTTTCGACTGTCTAGGAAAAGCCCTCGAAGGCGTAGCATCGCTACGTC
>CACYXR010000020.1 GCA_902778455.1 uncultured Selenomonadaceae bacterium
GCAGGGATTAGGTGGGTGTTGCTTTGTCTCCCAAAATCCTGCCCCAAAGGAGCTGATTCTTTAAAAATTACCTCTTGACTTTGTACCATTAGACTTTCATAAATGTCGTCGCTCAAACTTTCACTCTGAAAATTATACCATTTTCCCAAACGGAGACCAAGACTGTCTTTGTGTTATTTTTCCGGTCGTTTTCGCGTACGGCAGAGTATGGGAGGGGAAGAATCGTGTCAGGATTCGAGGTGCCCTTGAAATAGTGAGGCTCATTGGCGTTTTTTATATGAATAGTTTAAGCTTTTGATTTGTTTTACAAAAAATAACGACTGTGTTTTTTAGCGTAGTCGTTATTTTTTTTGCACGACAAAAATAGATGTGCTATAATGCTGTTTGTGTTAATTACTATTGTCCACGATACGCGGACACAGGAGGGGTTTATTTATGGAAGGTTTGGTTCCGATGCTGGACAGCATCGACTCGATCGTCTGGGGGCCGCCGCTGATTGCGCTCTTGGTCGGCACGGGCATTTATCTGACCGTGCGCCTCGGATTGATCCAGGTGTTTCGGCTGCCGTTGGCGCTGTCATTGATTGCCGGGGCAAAAAATCGCGGCGAGGGCGACGTCACCAGCTTCAAGTCGCTTTGCGTGGCGCTGTCGGCGACCGTCGGCACAGGCAATATCGTCGGCGTCGCGACGGCGGTGAAGGTCGGCGGGCCGGGGGCGCTGTTCTGGATGTGGATAGCGGCGTTTTTCGGCATGGCGACAAAATACGCGGAAGGTTTGCTTGCGATCAAGTATCGATCGAAGGACGAGAACGGCGAGGTGGCCGGCGGACCGATGTATTACATCCTGAACGGTATGGGTGAGGCGTGGAGGCCTCTCGCTGCCTTCTTCGCCGCTGCCTGTATCCTGGTCGCGTACTTCGGTATTGGAACGTTCCCGCAGGTCAACGCGATTGTCGATTCGGTCAATCTGACCTTTGGCGTCTCGAAGGTGGCGACGGACGCGGTGCTGACTATACTGGTGGCGGCGGTGACGCTGGGCGGCCTCAAGAGCATCGCGAGCGTCGCCGACAAGATTGTGCCGTTCATGTCCGCTGTGTATATCGTGCTGGGCGTCGGTATGATCATCGCGCACATCGGCGACGTGCCGGCGGCCATCAGCATGATTTTGTCCGACGCGTTCACGGGCCATGCGGCGATGGGCGGCTTCGCCGGATCGACGATGATGATGGCGATGAAGAACGGGATCGCCCGCGGCGTGTTTTCCAATGAATCCGGCCTCGGTTCCGCGCCGATTGCCGCCGCCGCCGCGAAGACAAACTGGCCGGCGGAGCAGGGGTTGATCTCGATGACGGGCACGTTTATCGACACGATCATCATCTGCTCGATGACAGGCCTGGCGCTGATTTTCACCGGCGTCTGGTGCGGCGACGCCGTCGGCGCGCAGATGACGGCCAGCGCATTCGCGGCGTCGTTCGGCCCGTCGGGCGCGGTGGTGCTGACGCTTTCGCTGGTGCTGTTCGCGTTCACGACGATCCTGGGTTGGAATTATTACGGCGAGCGGGCGGTGGTCTTCCTGTTCGGCACGAAAGGGCTGATGCCTTATCGGGTTATTTTCATCGCGCTGATCGCTTCCGGCGCGTTTTTGAAACTTGAGGCAATCTGGATTCTTGCCGACATCGTGAACGGTCTGATGGCAATCCCGAACCTGATCGCGCTGATCATGCTTTCGTCGGTTATCGTCTCGGAGACGAAGCTCTATATGGAGCACAGGAAACTTCACGGCGACGAGTAATGGAAACAAAAAACGCGGCGACTTCGCTGTTTTGCGGAAGTCGCCGCGTTTTTGACTATAGGGCGTTTTTCAGTCCCTCGAATCCTTCGCGTCGGTAGATTCCTTTATAGTATTGCAGCTCCTCCCGGATGATTCCGTCGAGGGCTCTCATTCCGAGGGGCTCCACCGGGGCCTTGTCGTCTGTCAGCGGCTCTCCGATCCGCGCCGGGGACTGCCAGTTGGCCGCGACGCGGCGCATCAGCGCAGACAGTTCGTTGTCCTGCAATTTTGACGCGAGCTGCGGCAATTTGTCCAGCGTCGCTTCGTCCCGCGCGGCGAACAGCGCGAGATTGGTGCCGTTCTCGACGGCTACGGTGCGGATGGCCGGGAAAACGGCGGCAATGGTGGCAATCAGCCGTTCGTTGATGTTGCCCGCGCCGCCTGCGCGCATATTGAGATTCACGGCCATGACGCCGCCGGGGGCGAGATGCTGTTCCACGAGCCGGAAGAATTCCACCGAGCTCATCTGGAACGGGATGGTGATGTCGCGGAAGGCGTCCACCATGATGACGTCATAACGGTTTTTGTCCATTTGCAGATATGCGCGTCCGTCGTAAGCGACGACGGGGATTTCTTCGGGCAGTTCGAAATATTTTCGCGAGAGCGCGATGATCTTTTCGTCGATTTCGACGCCGAGGGCGCTCGATGACGGGAAATAGCGGCGGCACTGTTCGGCAAAGGTGCCCGTGCCCATGCCGAGGATCAGGACGTTTCCGCCTTTTGTCAGCGTCGGGGCGGCCAGTGCATAGTCGAAATACATACCGGTCAGAGAGCCGTCCTTGACGCGTTTCGACTGGACGCTGAACATCACGCTGGTCGAAAAGGTTGTCGTCTTTTCATCGTCCTTGACCTGCAAATAATTATAGACCGATTCTCCCTCGTAGGCCAGCGCCGTTTCCCAAAAGGCGGGACTGCTGTTCGCGCCGAGTAGCGCACAGGCGAGATACACAAGCAGCGATAGCGTGCGAAGGCGTTTTTCTGTGCCCGTGGCAAAGTAATAGCCGAGGCCCAGCATCAGAAGGACGCCCGCGAAAATCAGGAAGGTCGCCGCGGTGCCCGCCGCCGGGATTGTTACAAAGGTGGGAAGGAAGGTGCCGATGATGCTGCCCGCCGTATTGAAGGCACCGAGATTGCCGACGACGCGCCCATTCTCGTCAAGACTGTCAGTCGCGTACTTGACGAGGGACGGTGTGACGGTGCCGAGCAAAAGCAGCGGGAAGACGAAGACCGCCAGGCAGGACAGGAAAGCTGCCGCTATGAGGAGATTCGTTTCTATCGCGACAATCAAAAGACCGGATATTAAAGCGATGACGTATTTTCCCAGCACGGGAATCGCGGCAATCCAAAGCGCGGCGAAAATCAGGCGGCGGTAGAGATGCGCCGGATCCGGGTCGCGGTCGGCGAGGCGCCCGCCCCAGATGTTGCCAAGAGCCAGGGCGATCATGATGACGCCGATGATGATGGTCCAGACGATTTGCGACGCGCTGAAATACGGCGCCAGAAGGCGGCTCGCGCCGATCTCGACGGCCATGACCGCCATGCCGGAGAAGAACGCCGTCGCGTACAGATATGTTTTGCTTTTCAGCAAGCCTGTTTCCATATTGCGCCTTCCTTTCTGTATATATCCTTTTTATTCGTGAAAAAAGGCGTTTTTCCTTTGCGTTTTGGAAAACTTTTTCAGGAAAGAGGATTTTTTTCGCGCGTGGAGAAACTCTAATATATATTGTTAAAATTAGCGCAATCATGGCGGTGGAAGATATGGAATCGGCGAAACAGACAAGCAAGGAAGAATGGCTGGAGACGGCTGCGCGCTTTTGCCATGACGGCGACTTCAAAGGCATGCGCGCCTGTGCGAGGGAAATTCTCGCCCACGATCTTGACGATGTGGACGGGCAGGCGCTGTTCGCGCAGGCGTCGTTGTACCTCGGCGAGGAGGAGACGGCGGAGGGGATCGTGCGCCGTCTTTGGGACGCTGCGCCGGGACATTTTCGGCTGCTGTTGGTGGCGGGGGAACTTCACGCGCTGCGGTTTGAGATGCGGCAGGCCATCAATGTGCTGAAACGGCTTTGGAATGTCGGCCAGTCGCGGATGGGCGAAATTGCGTCTTACGACCTCGCGATTCTGGAACGCGCGGGGAGGATGTTGACGGATGCTTGCTATCTTCTCGCGCGTCCCGATGAGGCGGCGGAATATCTTTTTGAGCTGGTGGGGATTGTTCGCGATCCGCAGGCGAAGGAGGAGCTTTACAGCAAGGCGCTGTTCCTTTTGAATTACCGCGCGGAGGGACAGACGGATCGCATACGCCGCGAGGGGATCAACAGTTTTTTCGGCGCGAAGGTTACGATGCCGCATACGCGGCCCTCGTCGGTGCCCGACAGGAAAATGCGGATCGGCTATATTTCACCCGACTTTCGGGAGCATGCCGTCGCGAATTTCCTTTCGCCCTTTGTCCGCAATTTCGCGAAGCTTGACTTCAACGTGTTTTGCTATATGACCGGCGCTTCGGACAATATCACCCAGCGGTTCAAACGGAGCGCGGTGAATTGGCGCGACCTCCATGAATTGCCGCCAATGGAGGCGGCGCGCCGCATTTACCGGGATCATGTGGATATTCTTGTGGATTTCTCGGGGCATTCGCAAGGGTCGAGCATTCCGATTCTTACCTATCGGCCGGCGCCGATTCAGGTCGTGGGGGTTGGCGACGTCGGCTCCACAGGGCTTCGGGAGGTCGATTATTTTCTGACCGACGGCTACTGTTCGCCGCCGGACCGTCCGTCGTCGGAGTTTTCTGAGCGGCCTGCGCGGCTTCAGGATTGTCATCTTTGTTACGACCCGACGATTCTGCGTTCCCTGCCGGAGCCGGGCGTTGAGCCGCCCGCGCAGAAAAACGGTTTTGTGACCTTCGGCAGCTTCAACAATTTCGCGAAAGCGAGCAGGGAGACGCTGGTTCTTTGGCGTTCCGTGCTGGAAGCGGTACCGCGGTCGAAACTCGTCATCAAAGGGAAAATCGCTTCGGTGCCCGACGGCGAGGAAGAGGCAACGGCGAGGCTTTCCGGCGTCGGTATCGACATGGATCGGGTGGAATTCCGCCCGTACAGTCCCGATTATCTGGAACAATATCGCGACATCGACATCGCGCTGGACACAACGCCGTTTACCGGCGGGCTTACGACATGCGAGGCACTGGTGATGGGCGTTCCCGTGATTTCGCTGAAGGGCGCGACGCATGCTGCGCGCATGGGGGCCAGCATTCTGGAAAATGCGGGATTGCCGGAGCTTGTTGCCGCCAACGGGCTGGAATATGTCAGAAAGGCAGCGCGCATCGCCGGTTCTATGCCGATCCTTGTGAAATTCCACGGCGGATTGCGGGAAGTTGTAAAGGGATCGAGGCTGATGGACGCGAAACACTATATGCGAAATGTCGAGACGCTGTACCGCGAGCTTTGGCAGGTATATTGCACGGGAGGGCCTAAAAAGCCCAATGAGGCGCGGAAATTTTTTCATGGGATGTGACTTTTTCTCTATGTGTATATTTTGCGAAAACTATTGCACTTTCTTTTTCGATTCGTTATAATACAGGAAATATCTTCGCGATGAGAAAGGGAGTGAGGCAGTTTGGATTTGAGCATGAGCATCGCGGCTCTCAGCGTCGGCATGGCCGAGGCTAGGACGCAGCAGCAGCTGGGGATTTCCGTACTCAAGGAGGCGATGGAAGCGAGCGGCGAAAACGTGATGGAGCTTATGGAAGGAATCTCGGCGAGCCTTGATCCTGCTCTTGGCGCGACGGTAGATATCATGGCCTGATTTCTGCTGTCGGGAGGAATTGACAGCGGGGATTTGCAAGACGAAAGGTAAGGGGATTTTTTTCATGGCTTTTGAAGACAAAACGTTAAAGTGCAAGGACTGCGGCAAAGATTTCATCTTCAGCGCAGGCGAGCAGGAGTTTTACGCGGAGAAGGGCTTCGAGAACGAGCCGGCTCGCTGCCGTGATTGCCGCGACAAGCGTCGCCGCAGCCGTGACAACGGCGAAGAGCGCCAGATGTTCACGGTGGTCTGCGCGGACTGCGGACAGGAGACACAGGTTCCGTTCCAGCCGAAGGATGACCGTCCGGTTTATTGCCGCGACTGCTTCAGCAAGCATCGCTCCCGCTGATTCGTCGGGAGTGAAAGAGGCGGCACGTGCCTGACGTTTTGAGACATAAAACGAAAAACTGTGCATTGCAGCCCGGCTTGTCCGGGCTGTCTTTATGATGAAGCTGATGTTTCATCACGAGATTAAAGAAAGGGAACGGTGAATGAAATGAAAAGATTTATGACATTGTGCCTGATTGCGTTGCTTGCGCTGGCGACCCTTGCGGCCGGCTGCGGCGGCGGAAAGAAGGACGACAATGCGTCTCAGAAGACGGAAAAAGTGCTTCGCATTGGAACGAACGCGGACTTTGCACCGTTTGAGTTCCAGGACGTCAACGGAAAGGAATATCAAGGCTTTGATATGGACCTGATCCGCGCCGTTGCGAAGGAAATGGGCTACAAAGCGGAAATCCAGAACATCAACTTTGACGGCCTGATCCCGGCGCTTGAGGCGGACAACCTTGACGTCATCATTTCGGGCATGACGATCAACGACGAGCGCAAGAAGAAGGTTGACTTCTCCGACCCGTACTACAAGTCCGGCCTCTCCATCATCGTAAAGAAGGATGACAAGTCCATCAACAAGTTCTCCGACCTGAAGGGCAAGAAAGTCGCCGTGCAGATCGGCACCACCAGTGCGATGGAGGTAAAGAAGATTGAGGGCGCCGAGGTCAAGGAGTTCAACAGCTCCGCCGACACGTTCCTTGAGCTGAAGGCCGGCGGCGTCGACGCCGTCGTCAACGATCGCCCGGTCAACGATTATTACATCCTGAAGAGCGGCGTCACCGACGTCCGCCGCCTCGAGGAACTCCTGACTTCCGAGGATTACGGCATCGCTTCCTCGAAGAAGAAACCGGAAATGAAGAAGCAGCTCGACGCCGCGCTGAAAAAGCTTCATGACAACGGCGAGTACGACAAGATCTTCAAGAAATGGTTCGGCAACGGCTGATTGCCGAAATAATAAGGCCGCCGCGCATTTGCGCGGCGGTTTTTTCATGGAAGCATTTTTTCACGAAAAAGAGAAAAAATGTTTTACGTGAAACAAACGAACATAACATGAAAAATAAATGAAAGATGCCTTGCGGAATTTGCGTGGTTTTTTGTTGCTTATTTGATTCCGTTGAAATATAATAGATTAAATTTTGTTTTATTCTCCAAAGTGGGTGAAGCGATTGGAAATGAATTTTGAGCTGATGTGGCAGGCGATGCCGCTCCTTTTGACGGGGGCGGGCGTGACGGTGCAGATTACTGCGCTGTCCGTGATGATCGGCATTGTTATCGGGCTTTTTGTTGGCGTTGCACGTATTTCGACGTACCAGATCATTCATTTGATTGCGGCGGTGTACGTCGATTTTTTGCGCGGGACGCCGCTCCTCGTGCAGATTTTTCTCGTGTATTTCGCGCTGCCCGTGGTAACCGGTCAGCGGATTGATCCATTCATTGCGGCAATTGCGGCTTGCAGTATCAACAGCAGCGCTTATGTGGCCGAGATTTTCCGCGCGGGCATCCAGTCCATCGACGCGGGGCAGATGGAGGCCGGGCGGTCATTGGGCATGAGCTGGATGCAGACGATGCGCTATATTATCGTTCCGCAGGCGGCGCGGCGCGTAATTCCGCCGCTGGGCAACGAGTTCATCGCGCTTTTGAAGGATTCGTCGCTGGTGTCGGTCATTGGTTTCGAGGAACTGACGCGGCGCGGTCAGTTGATTATCGCGCGTACATACGCGTCGCTGGAAATTTGGCTTTGCGTCGCGATTATCTATCTGGTGATGACGGTCTCGATTTCGCGGCTTGTCGCATGGCTCGAACGGAGGTACAAGATCGATGATCAGCGTTAGAAATTTGAGAAAGTCTTTCGGTTCCGTCGAGGTGCTGAAGGGCATCGATCTCGATATCGCGGAAAAAGAGGTCGTCGTAATTATTGGTCCGTCGGGCAGCGGCAAGTCGACGCTGCTCCGCTGCATCAATTATCTTGAACAGCCGACCAGCGGCGAGATTGTCGTGGACGGCATGAAACTGGGCGAAACGGATATTAACAAGGTTCGTGCCGAGGTCGGCATGGTGTTCCAACGGTTCAATCTGTTCCCACACATGACGGTGATGGACAATATCACGCTGGCGCCGATGAAAGTGCGCGGCGTTTCCAAAGAAGAGGCGGAGGCGGACGCACTCCGGCTTTTGGAGAAGGTCGGACTGGCCGACCGCGCGGCGGCGTACCCGGAGCAGCTTTCCGGCGGTCAGCAGCAGCGCGTGGCGATAGCGCGGGCTTTGGCCATGAAGCCGAAGGTGATGCTTTTCGACGAGCCTACCTCGGCTCTCGATCCGGAAATGGTCAAGGAAGTTCTTGAAGTTATGAAGGAATTGGCGCGGGAAGGCATGACGATGGCGGTGGTGACCCACGAGATGGGGTTCGCCCGTGAGGTGGGCGACCGGGTGCTGTTCGTCGATTATGGCGTGATTCTCGAGCAGGGGACGCCGGAGGAGATTTTCAGCCATCCGAAGGAAGAAAGGATGCAGGAGTTCCTGTCCAAAATTTTGTGATGCTTTGTTTCCGTTTTAGTCCTACAAAGGGAACCGATGTAGGAAAATTCTCCTAACCGAAGAATTGTATTCAAATGTGACAGTTGCAACATTTTTCAGTTTTATTTGACACGACCATAGAACACGCCTATAATATGAACTAGTTTTAGGGAGAACATTGCGTTCATCATGTTTTTAGGAGGAGAGTTTCAGTTATGGTCGGTAAAGTTAAATGGTTCAGTGCGGAAAAAGGTTACGGTTTCATCGAGCGCGAGGATGGCGGCGACGTGTTCGTCCATTTCTCCGCGATTCAGGACGAGGGTTTCAAGACGCTGCTGGAAGGTCAGGAAGTGGAGTTCGAGATTGTCGAGGGCGCGCGCGGCCCGCAGGCGGCTAATGTCGTCAAGAAGTAAGAAATCGTAATTTCATACAACCATCATGCCCGGTCTTGTTCTCAAGGCCGGGTTTTTCATTTGCGGAATACAGAAAAATTTTCCCGTCGGCAGGAAAACAAAAGAATATGGCGAAATATTTTATATGGATTTTGCGAGAAATAGAACGGAGGAAGGCGCAATGGCTAGGATTTTAATCGTGGACGACGACGATATGAACCTCAAGATGGCGGAGTTTATCCTGAAAAAGGACATGAAGGATATTGAGGTGCTTCTCGCCGATTCGGGCATGAAGGCCATTGATATTTTGCAGCGGGAAAAGGTCGATTTGGTGCTGTTGGATTTCCAGATGCCGGTGATGAACGGGCTGAAGACTTTGGAGATCATCAGGAAGCGCGAGGATCTGAAGGATGTTCGCGTGATTTTCCTGACGGCGTCGTCGGACCGCGACACGGTGACGAAGGCGGGATTGATGGGCGTGCAGGGCTACATCAAGAAGCCGTTCATGCCGAAGGATTTGATCGAGCGGGTGAGTCAGACGCTGGCAGAGAGGAAATGAGGAAACAACGAATGAGTCATTCGTGCCCTTGTTGCGGGATTTTTTCGTCAGGCAAGGAAGGGGCGTGAAGGCGCAGCATCGCTGCGTCGAGCGGCATCTGACGCGGCATGGCGGAATAAGCCCCGACAAGGGCGCGGAGGGAATTGTTCGGTGGTTCCTTATTGGGCAGAGCGTGAAGAGGAGGAGATGGCGCAATATCTCCTCCCTTCGCTCTCCGCACGCAAACGAAAGGGGGGGATCGGCTTGGAACAGTTCTTTGACTGGGTGGAACTTTCGTTTATCCCGTGGGCCGGGCGGCTTTCCGGCAATAAGTACATGACTGCGATCCGTGAAACGTTCTATCGGCTGATTCCCTTTATGATCGTGCTGGACGGTTTTCGTATTATCCAATGGGCGGCGCTCGATCCCGTGGGACCGGTCATGGGCGAGAACGGTATGGGGCTCGGCGCGGTTATCACGGGCGGGTTGTACGGAGAGGAGTATAAAGCGACGGCCTTTTACCGCCTTGCGCAGCTTTTCTCGGAGGCTATGGGCATCAGTTATATCTTGCTGCTGTTTTTCCTGACAATGACGCTGGCGATCCAGCTCACGAAGATTTGGGGCGGAGATAAGACCCTGGCGGCTTTTTGTGCGCTTGGGGGCTTTTTTATGTTCCTGCAAATGGAGGCGGAGGTGGGGGTCGGCGCGGCGGAAGTGCTGGGGCATCCGCCGATCCGGGTGCCGACGGCGTACTTGTTCGGGGTGCTGTCGGCACGCATCCTGTCATGGCTCGATCGTTTTCCTAAACTTCGGCTGCACGTGCCGGAGTCTTTGCCCGAGCGGGTGGCGAAGCCGCTGGAGCGATGCATCCCGGCGGCCCTGACGCTTGTATCGTTCCTGCTGCTTTGCATTGTGGCTACGCAGCTTTTCGTATTTTACCACGGCGAATTTGACAGTTTTGTCACTTCGGTGTTCCGTCCCGTTTCGCAGACGCTCCCGTTTGCGCTGCTGTACCAGCTTGCGACCTGGCTGCTTTGGTGGTGCGGCCTGTTCGGGGACGGCTTCATCGAGCTCGTCCATGACTTTGCTTATTGGCCCGCACAGCTCGCAAATCAGGCGTCGGCCGCTGCCGCCGTATTCGCGTTAAGAGACAGTCTGGCAAGCGATTTCGTCTTCACCAGCGAATTTTTCCGCACGGCGGACGTCCATGTGCTGGCGTTGGCGGCTTCCGTGCTGGTCTTTTCCGCTAACCGCCGGCTGCGGGGCATCACATGGTTCATGCTGCCGTTCCTGGTTTTCAATATTTCGGTGCCGTTTTACTTCTGTCTGCCGGTGGTACTGAATCCGGCGATCCTGTTGCCGTTCCTGATAGCGCCGCTGGCGAATACAGTGGTGGCGTGGGCCGCGATCTCTTGGGGCGTCGTGCCGGTGTTCAAATTCGCCACGGCGGGCACCGTGCCGGTAATTTTGAGCGGCGTGCTCGGAACCGGCTCCCTGATGGGCGGAGTGCTGCATCTGGTGGTGTTCGTCCTCGATCTCTTCATCTATGCGCCCTTTGTGATCGTGTCAAATCGTATTGACAAGGCGGAGGAAGGGAGGCCGAACCATGGACAGATCGGATGAGAAGCGGCTGGAAAAACGTCAGCGCCATTTCATCATGGGCGTCGCGCTTCTGGTGCTGCTCTGCATTGTCGTCTCGGTGGTTGAGTTCCATACCGCGCCGAAGCAGTCGCGCCCGAAGATTGGCCTGGTCATGCGCGGAGCGAAGGACGACGACGGCTGGAACAAGGTGCAGTACGAGGGGCTGAATGCCGCCGCGAAAGAATTGGGTATGGACGTCATCGTGAAGGAGAATGCGCTCCGATCCATCGGCGAGTACAGGAAGATTCTCAACAGCCTTGTTTCGCAGGGCGTCCAGCGAGTCGTCGTCACCTGGCATCGGTATCCGCCGGAGATGCGGGAGCTGTTCCGTCAATACCCGAATATAGAATTCATTCTGCAGACGACGGAGTTTTCCGAGGACAATATGATGTCGTGCTCGACGCGGCTTTTCGAGGTGCAATATCTGGCGGGCCTGATTGCCGGCTTCCAGACAAAGACGGACGTGGTCGGCTATGTGGCGCCGTTTCCCTGTGTGGAGGTCAATCGGGGACTGAACGCGTTCACCATCGGCGTGAAGCGTGCGAATCCGGCGGCGCATGTGAAGGTGGCGTGGTCCGGCGACTGGAACACGCCGGATCGGGAGCGCGCGGCGGTGGACGCGCTGACGATGGAAAACGTGGACGTGCTCTCCTATCAGCAGGATGGGCGTACGGTGGCGGACGCCGCCGAGAACCGGGGCATAGACTATATCGACGCCCATGAGCTGCATCCGGAACACGAGCACTGCCTGACCGCCGTGCAGTCGGATTGGCGGACGGTTTACTACAATCTTTTGAGCCGGCATGTCCGCACCGGACGCATGGCGAACGCGAACAATTATCTTTGGCAGGGCTTTCTCGAGCATATCGTGACGGTGGCGCCTTTGAGCGAGCGGGTGTCGCCGAGGGCGCGGGAGGCTGTCACACGGTCCGTCCGGGATCGTTCCAAGGGCGAGCGCCTGATTTACGGCGGGGAAATCTATGACAACAACGGTGTGAAGCGGTGCGACGAGAAAGAAATCCTCAGCAACGAATACCTCAGGGTTCACATGAATTGGCTGGTAAAGGGGGTCGAGCAGGTTGAATAACGAAGCGGGAGCAAGCAAAGGCAAAAACATATTCAGCTTCGCGGCCCGGCTCGTCCTGTCTTTTGCCGTGTTCGTCTTCATTATCAGCAGCATCGGATTGCTCGTACATTGGAAAATGAATGTGCTGATCGATTTCGAGGCGACGCATTTTGTCCGGGACAAGACGCAGGACGCGGCCAACGACCTGACGCTGCAGCTTGACAGCGTGGCGCGGGAACTGGAAGACGCGGGCGACCTTTTCATGCGGGAGAATCTGCGCCCGGCGGCTTTCGTCGATGCGCTGGCGGCCCGCGATCCGTCGGCGACCATTGGCATCGTCGAGTACGGCGGCAACGTGGTGGCGGGCATGCCGCTCTATAAGGAGACCAGCGAGCAGATCGGATACAGCTTCCGCGGCGCGCGAGCTATCCGCAATTATTCGGGGCGGGGCGTGCTGGTGACGGTGCCTGTTCTCAAGGGTGAAAATATCCGTTATGTGCTCTATAAATTTTATCGAAGCGAAACAGTGGCGGAACGCTTTCCGTTGGCCTCCCGCGTCGGTATGGGACACATTTTCCTCTGCGAGCGGGAAACGGGCCGCGTGGTAGCCGATTACGGCGGAAATGCCGATTCCGGGCATTTCTACAAGGAAGATGAGCATACGCTGACCGATCTCGATCGCCTGATGCCGGAGGTCGAAAAAGCCGGCGGCGTGGCCCTTACTTCGGAAGCGCTGGGCGGGGAGTATTTCCCCTGCGCCGCCGAGGTACAGAACTGGAATTTCCTGCTGGTCGGCTACGCGGACAGGGATTTCTTTTCCGGCGGGCTGGGGAAGATTCACCTGCTGGTGCTTTGGGTGTTCGGCCTCTTGATCCTGCTGTTCAGCGTTTTCACGCTTTATTCGTTCACGGCGGCGCTGCAGGCGGAAGAAAGCAAGGAACTCAAGGAAGCGAAGGAAGAGGCGGAGCGCGCGAACCAGGCCAAGAGCGCGTTCCTCGCGAATATGAGCCACGAGATCCGCACGCCGATCAACGCGGTGCTGGGCATGAACGAGATGATCCGGCGCGAGGCGGATAACGAGCAGATCCGTAAATACTCGTGGAATATCAAGAGCGCCAGCGAGACGCTGCTTTCGCTGATCAACGACATCCTCGATTTCTCGAAGATCGAGTCCGGCAAGATGGAAATCGTCGAGACGGCGTACCAGCTCAGCTCGCTCTTGAACGACGTCGTCAATATGATCCGCTACAAGGCGGAGCAGAAAGGGCTGGAATTTTACATCAAGGTGGATGAATCGATTCCCGACAGCCTGATTGGCGACGAGGTGCGTATCCGGCAGGTCATCGTCAATATCCTGAACAACGCGGTCAAGTACACGCCTGAAGGCAGCGTGACCTTCGACGTGCGCGGCGAAAAAACGGATGAAGGAAATCTGCTGCTCCGCATCGCGTCTATCGACACGGGACTTGGAATCAAGGAAGAGGACAAGGGCAAGCTGTTTTCGAAATTCCAGCGGCTTGACGTGGAGAAGAACCGCAATGTAGAGGGGACGGGGCTTGGCCTTTCGATTACCCTGCGTCTTGTCGAGATGATGCATGGCACCATCGACGTGGAAAGCACCTACGGCGAAGGCTCGACCTTTACGATCACGCTTCCGCAGAAAATCGACGATCCCATGCCCATCGGCGACTTCGAGCAGCGCGTCGAGACCTTCATCAAGGGCGAGCAGGCATATCGCGAGAGCTTCATCGCGCCTGAGGCCGAGGTATTGGTCGTCGACGACAACAGTATGAACCTGTTCGTCTTCGAGAGCCTGCTGAAGTCGACGAAAATCCGGATCACGACGGCAAAGAGCGGCATGGAATGTCTGGAAAAGATCACAGCCAAGCGCTTCGACATCGTGTTCCTCGACCACATGATGCCGGAAATGGACGGCATCGAAACCCTGGAACGGGCGAAGGCCATGAAGGAGAGCCAGTGCCACGGCGTGCCGTTCATCGCGCTGACCGCAAACGCTATTGCCGGGGCGCGGGAGATGTTCCTCGGAAAAGGCTTCACCGATTACCTGTCGAAGCCGATCAACAGCAAGCTGCTGGAGCGCATGATCCAGGATTATCTGCCCGAGAGCAAGATTTTGGAACCGGAGCCGGAGCCGAAAAAAGCGGCCGTCGAGGCAAAAGAAGAACCGAAGGCGGCACCCGTCGAAGCGGCCAAGCCGGAACCGGAAGCTTCGCCCGTCGAAGAAAAGGCGGAGAGCGCGGGAGGCGCGGCGGAGGATTCCGATGGCGAGCAGCAGATCGATAAAGATCTAGGTATGCAGTATTGTGGCGACATGGAGGAAATGTTCCAGGAGTTTGTCAAGATGTTCTGCGAGCGCAAGGAGGAAACTTTCGAGAAAATCAAGACCGCATACGATACCGGACATTGGGAGGACTACACGACGCATGTCCACGCCCTGAAATCCACGGCGCTGTCCGTCGGCGGCAGGACGCTCTCGGAAGCGGCGAAGGCGCTGGAAATGGCAGGCCATGCTTATCTCGATGGGCCGGAGAACGAAAAGGAAAAGCAGCTCGCCTTTATCCGCGGGCACCACGAGGAGACGCTGGCGCTCTACGACGCGTATTGCGCGGAAGCGGAAAAACGGGGATTCTGGGTAAAATAGAGTTTTTTCAAAAAAAGAAGGATTTTCAGCATAAATGCAGAAATATTAAGTACAGTATGCAGAACGGATAGATGAGTCCGTTCTATCAGAGAAGGAGGATGTGTCTGATGGCAACATTCACGGTAAGAGGAAGGAATATGGAAGTAACGCCGGCGCTGAAGGATTACGTCGAGAAGCGCGTCGGCAAGATCGCGAAGTATTTTGATAAGGTCGGTGAAATCACGGTGCTCCTGACCGTCTCGAAGGGACGTCACACCGTCGAGGTCACGGTGCCCATCGACAAGGGCGTCATGCTGCGCGGCGAGGAAGCAACGATGGATATGTACACGTCGATCGACCTCGTGGTCGAGAAGCTCGAGCGGCAGATCCACAAGCACAAGACGAAGCTCCAGCGCCGTTTCCGCGAGGGCGGCTTCAAGGCGGAGCTGGCGGCGGAGGAGAGCAAGGCCGCGCAGGCGCGTGCCGGGGAGAAGGAAGACACGGGCGAGTACACCATCGTCCGCACCAAGCACTTCTCCATCAAGCCGATGGACGAGCAGGAAGCGATCATGCAGATGAACATGGTCAACCACGACTTCTATGTTTTCCGCGACGCAAAGACGGAAGAGATCAGCGTAGTCTATCGCCGCGCGGACGGCAACTACGGCCTGATTTCGCCGGGTGCGCAGGAAGAGTAAAAGCTTCGATTGGGAAAGAAAAGCGTCTGCCGGATATGTTCGGCAGACGCTTTTCGCTTGTTTGTCTGGAAATGAAAGTGTATAATAAATGGGAAAGGACGGGATAACAATGCAAATGGACAATGTGTTTAAGAGCGATGCAACGGCGTATGCTGACGGGCATAATTTTGAGGATGCAGTGCAAGCTTTGGAAAAGCAACTGGCGGACGGCGTAAAAAGTGCATTGCATGAGCCGTCCTATACAGTGGAAGAATTAAAGCGGGAATTGGGGATTTGAGAGAATGGCCGAGGCGAAGCAATATCAAGTGCGCATTGCCGCTTCTGCTGCCTCGGATATACAGGATATCCGTCGTTATATCTTGGAAACATTCTGCTATGAAGCTTATGCAAAAAATTTTTCCCGCAAAATTACGGAAGCGATTCAAAAAATGAATATTTTCCCGCTGGCCTATCCGAAGACGGGATTTGTCATCGAAGGATATGAAATTCGCTTTCGGGTATGGAAGTCCTATTTGATTTTCTTTATTGTGCGGGAATCAGAGGTGCAAATCATTCGGGTCTTGAAGGACAGGATGTATTGGCAAGCGGTCTTGAAGCGAATGGCGAGTGAGCAAGGGAAGAGTACAGGAAAATAGCGGGCATAATAAAATTCCCCGTCTGCAGGAGTGTCGAATTCCTGCGGACGGGGAGTTTTGCTGCAAAATAGAAGATGGCGAAGCCGACACTTCGCCATCAACCCATGAAACTTTTTCCCAGTTCAAGTTCCGATATGATTATAGCATGGCACTCCATAAAAATCAATGGTATAATACAACTGCTGTGAAGCGCCCAGCCGAAAAGGGGGACGCCCATGCAGACTTTTTCCCAGTTGTTGCTTGCAATCGGAGTGAGTGTAGCAGCCGAGATTCTCAGTTACTACATAATCAAGTGGCTGGAGAGCAAGTAGTACGACACAGCACAGCACATCCCCGCCGGACCGACATCTTGCGGGGCAGGGAGGGACGGCTTCGGCTGTCCCTTTCCGCTTAGGCCGTTCTCTCCGGCTTTACCACGATAACAACGGATTCTTTTGGTTGGTTCAGTACCCAATCCACGGCTTCCTTGCCGCGCTCGCTCAGGGCGCGGTATTTTTTTATCAAATTGATTTCCGAAAGGCTGACGGTCATGTCGCTGTCGAAATGCTCCTGCCCCGTGACGAGGAACGTAGGGGACACGGAATAAAATTGGGAAAACTGCATGATGAGTTCCAGTGTGATCTTGCGTTTGCCTGTTTCATAGTTTGCGTATGTGGATTGCGGCATATCTAATTTTTTTGCCAGTTCCGCTTGCGAAAGTCCTTTTTGTTTTCGAAGCGATGTCAAGCGGTGACCAAATTCTGCATAAATTGTGTGGGTGTGCATTAATCCATCTCCTCGTCATTGCGTAAAGATTAACATACGATAACGCAAAATGCAATTATGAGGAAGGAAATTTGATTGACATATATTCATATTGAAATTATAATTTTGATGTAATTATAAAATGAATTAATCGGCTGGAGGCGTGTATGAAAACCGTTCATTACAAGTATCGCAATATCATCGGCGAGATGGCGCGGCATGGGGATAACCTGAAAACACTTTCCGCCAAGCTGGGCATGAGTTATCAGACACTTTCCGCGCGCTTGCAGGGAAAGCGCAATTTTGAATTGCCGGAGATATACACGCTTTTGCGTTTATACAGGCAGCCGCTGGAGGTGCTGTTTGCGGACGGGTTGGAAGAACTGGAGGCTAAGACGGCGATACAGTGAGAATGGGAATACCAGGGATAAACACAAAATAGAATTTATAAAATAAAATAATTCTATTTTGGGGTTAAGATTTTTGGCTTTCCATCCGATATAAGATTGAGAAAGAAATTTCGAGGGGCAGTTTGCGATTTTTTCTGCCGTCTCGGGCAAGGCCGAAGGGATTGGCCTTGGGAATGAAATCAGGAGGTTGGTTCACATGGCAATGACAATCGTGAATAATCCCAGCGCGATGCTGACTCTTGGGGAGCTGAACAAGAATGTGAGCAAGCTCGGCAAGCAACTCAAGAAAGTCGCGTCGGGCATGAGAATCAACAGCGCGGGGGATGACGCGTCGGGGTATGCCATCAGCGAGAAAATGCGTATACGGCTTCGCGCTCTTTATCAGGATGAAATCAATGTCTCTAATGGCAGCGCGCTTCTCAATGTGGCAGAAGGCGGCGTACAGAACCAGATAGAGCTTATGAAGACGGTCAAAGTCAAAGTGATTGACGCGGCGAACGATACGAACACGGATATTGATCGTGCTACGATTCAAAAGGAAATTACGCAATGCTTTCAGGAAATTGAGGATATTGCCTGCGAGACGAATTACAACGGGAAATTACTCCTTTTGGGCGATGATTATTGGAAAACCGTCTATTCGTGGGATGTAAAGGACAAGGCGGAGCTCTTGCCGGCCAGTGATTCGATGGGCGTGATTCCTGACATTTATCCGACGCTCGACGGCGTTGAGGGGCCCTTTGATATTTTCAGCGAGTATACGGTAGAAGGAGTTGATATTGAGTCTTTGGGACTCACGGCTGCACCGCAATTTTTTACTGGCGGCACGGACGGTAATCCTAACACGATTGATCTTGACTTGTCGGGTTATTCTTCGGTGGACGATTTGGATAATGTCGGATTTTCGATTGCGGGCAAGAACTATATCTTGACAAAGGATACATCGCGCTTATATCGGGATACGACTACAACGAAAATTAACATCGGCGGCTGCGGCTCGATTTCGGACGTTGCAAATGCCATTGCGTCGGCAGTGGCAGGAAATAATGGAGACCGCGTCACGCCAACGGCGTCCGGCAACAAGGTGACGTTCAAGACGACGTCGTATTACAACGGCTCTGCGGAGGCCAGCAATGGCGTGACGGTAGACGGGGTTTCCGTCAAAGGCGGAACGGATACGATTACATATCCCGCTTCTTCCGGTCGGGCGGCATGGACGGAGCCGGCAAAACCAGCTGTCCATGAGGCAGTGGGAGGGACAGGGCTGTTTGGAGACAATCCGCATTTATCCGGCGGCGAAAATGGGGTGAGAGTTTCAGGACCGATTGATGCGGATTCCATTAAAGGGCGGTCCGGCAAGACGGCATCCCTTACACGAAAGATATCGTCCGCTCCCAACGGTTCGGGCGTTACCATTCACGGTCTCGGCTCGGAAGGGTATCTCAAATTTGTAGACGGCAGCAGCGGTTTTTCTTATGATTCGACCACGGGCATTTATACCGTCGGCAAAAACGCGAACGATTCGTCGACAACTATTGGGGGACTGAAAGTCAAAATATCGGGCGGTATGATGATAGTGACCGCGCCGGATGTTGGAGCAGCTTATAATAGCTGTTATGTCTCGGACAGCTATACAGTGGACAAGGCGGCCGTCGCCCCGGTCGAGCATCCGGCTATCCCCCCGACGCCTTCGCGTACGGTCAGCACTACCTATACTGCAGTCAAGTCGATTGACACTTCCGGCGTGACGAATCACCAGACGGGGACGGATGGTACGTATGCGACGTATACCATCGACCTTACATCGACGTCTCCCGTTGATCTTTCGTCTTCGGATGTGAACGACTGTAATAAGTTTATTCGTGAACTTTATGGGAAAACGATTGTGTACGAGTCCGGTGCTTATGATTTTGTGGATTCCGAGATTCTTGGAGGCGGAATGGCAAAGGGGCTTGACTACGCAGAGGTTGATCTCGCGCCGCTTCGTAAAGCTGTGGCGTCCGGGAAGACGATTGCCGAGGCTGTGGCGGAGCTTTTCAGTTCGTCGCTTGCCAAAGCTTCGGTTGAGACGGACGGGAGCGGGAACGTGACGGGGGTTACGCTGACTGCGGTGAAGCCCGGCGTGCTTGGAAACAGGGAGAGCATACAATCTTTGGAGAGCTCGCTTCGCAGATATGATGTAGATTATGGCACATGGTTCAAGGACAATCCCGATATTGAAATCCCAAGAGATCTGTATGGGAAAGGATTCCGAGCCTATTGCGCTACATGTGCGGATCAATGGTTCAATTTTCTCTTTGTGCCGAAAGACGAAGAAGAAGATGCTGATGAGCGCATAGACAGCGGAACGGATGCCGACGAGATCAAGACGCTTGTTATTGATGTTTCAGAGGTAACGGACGCCGCTTCTTTGGTCAAGGCGATTTATGACCAGGCTTCGCCTATTCTTTCCGGCGAGGAAGAGTATCCGTATCTCAAGATGAGGTCGAAATATGACCATTTCATGCGGTTGGAGGCTGATCCGAACAGCGGAATCCTGACATTGTATGACAATCGCGACTATGAGTTCCTGGCGGAAAACTATCTCGAGCTTCGGGAAAAAGGCCCGAAGATTACGGATGGTGTCTTTGACAATGTCCTTCCCAGTTTACGCGATTTGTACTGCAAAAACATTATTATCCAGCATACGGATCACGCGAACCAGAACATCCGCCTCCGTATTCCCCGCACGACGCTCGACCACGTTTTCGGTTACAATCCCGAGTATCTTTCGCCGGCGGATTTTAATGTCATGACAAAAAATAGCCGGGACAGGCTTCTTGGCACTACAAAACGGAGAGGTATTTTGGATCGGGGACTTGATTACCTCACAAGTACAAATACATTGATTGGTGCCCAAAACATGCGTCTTTCCATGACGAAGGAAAATATAGTTACGAATCAAGAAAGTACTCTCGCTTCTGAGTCTACCATTCGCGATGCGGACATGGCAAAAGAAATGGTGGAGTACACGAAAGCCAATGTTCTCCTGCAAGCATCTCAGTCGATGCTCGCCCAGGCGAACCAGAACAGCTCGCAGGTCATGAGCCTTTTGCAATAATTTTTTCTTTCAGGCAACGCCTGTCGATAATTTTTCGGCGGGCGTTGTTTTTTTGAAGAAATTGCGTCGCTTCGTTCAAATTTTTTTTTGGAAACACCCCTTGCGGCTTTGACTTATGCGGGATTGTCTGATACAATCATAAGTCAGTATTGTCTATCAGATTATAAGGAAAGATTTTTGAGGAGTGGTTCAGCTTTGTGGGGATTCCTGAAGCGCTTTTTGGGCGACAACAACGATAAAGAAATCAAGCGTATGCAGCAGACCGTTGACAAGATCAACGCGATGGAGGCGGATTTGCAGAGTCTGACGGATTCGTCGCTGGCGGCGAATACCGATAAATTCAAGGAGCGGCTGGCGGCAGGCGAGACCATCGACGACATCCTGCCGGAGGCTTTCGCGGTTTGCCGCGAGGCATCCCGGCGCGTTCTCGGCATGCGCCATTTCGATGTGCAGCTGATCGGCGGCATGTGCCTGCATGAGGGCAAGATTGCCGAGATGAAAACCGGCGAAGGCAAGACGCTGGTGGCGACATTGCCGGTGTATCTGAATGCGCTGACCGGCAAGGGCGTCCATATGGTCACGGTCAATGAATATCTGGCCAAGCGCGACAGCGAGTGGATGGGGCACCTTTATAAATTCCTCGGCCTGTCGGTGGGGCTTATCATGCACGATCTTGATTTTCCTGCGCGCAAATATGCCTATAGCTGCGATGTGACTTTCGGCACGAACAATGAGTACGGTTTCGATTATCTGCGCGACAATATGGTCATTTCCCCCGAGCAGATGGTGCAGCGCGACCTGAACTTCGCCATCGTGGACGAGGTGGACTCGATCCTGATCGACGAGGCGAGAACGCCGCTGATCATTTCCGGGCCGGGCGCGAAATCCACCGAGGTCTACGCGCGGATGGCGCAGGCGGTGGCGACGCTCCGCCAGGGCGAAGACTACACGGTGGACGAGAAGCAGAAGACCGTCGCGCCCAGCGACGAGTCTGTCCACAAGGTTGAGCAGATGCTCGGCGTGAAAAATCTCTATGCGCCGGAGAATATCGAGTATTCCCATTGCTTCAACGCGGCGCTTCGCGCGAAAGCTATCATGCACAGGGATCGCGACTATGTGGTGCGCAACGGCGAGGTTATCATCGTCGATGAGTTCACCGGACGTCTGATGTTCGGGCGTCGTTATTCGGACGGCCTGCATCAGGCCATCGAGGCGAAGGAGGGCGTGAAGATCCAGCGCGAATCCCAGACGCTGGCGACCATCACCTTCCAGAATTATTTCCGCATGTATGAAAAGCTGGCGGGCATGACGGGCACGGCCAAGACCGAGGAAGACGAGTTCCTGAAGATTTACAAGCTGCCCGTTGTCGTGGTGCCGACGAACAAGCCGGTCATCCGCAAAGACGAGCCGGATTTGATTTTCAAGACGAAGCGCGCCAAATACAACGCCGTCGCCAACGCGGTGGACGAGCTGCACGCGACGGGACGCCCGATTTTGATCGGTACGACTTCCATTACCCAGTCTGAGGAGCTTTCGGCGCTTTTGAAGAAGCACAAGGTTCCGCACAATGTGCTGAACGCGAAATACCACGAGCAGGAAGCGGAGATCATCAAGGACGCTGGCCAGCTCGGCGCGGTCACGATTGCGACGAACATGGCAGGCCGCGGTACCGACATCATTCTCGGCGAGGGCGTTGCGGATCTGGGCGGCCTTGCGATTATCGGTACGGAGCGGCACGAGTCCCGGCGCATCGACAATCAGCTTCGCGGCCGTGCCGGTCGTCAGGGCGATCCCGGTTCTTCGCGGTTCTATCTGTCGCTGGAGGATGACTTACTGCGGCTGTTCGCCGCCGAGCGCATCGCGAAGGTTATGGACAAGCTCGGCATGGAAGAGGACGAGCCGATTGAGCATTCCATCATCACAAGCTCCATCGAGCACGCCCAGAAGAAGGTCGAGGCGCGGAATTTCGACATGCGCAAGAACGTGCTCGAATACGACGATGTGATGAACCAGCAGCGCGAGGTCATTTACGCGCAGCGCCGCAAGGTGCTGAAGGGCGAGGAGCTTCGCGAGAGCATCATGTATATGATCAAGGAAATCATCAAGTCCGAGATGAATCAGTACGCCAACGAAAAGCTGTATCCGGAGGAATGGACGCTGGACGGCCTGATCGAAGACGCCGAGGGCATCTACGCACCGAAAGGCTCGCTGAAGAAGGAAGAGCTGGAGGCCATGAGCCGCGACGAGCTGGGCGAGACGCTGGAAAAGATCGCCGACGACAACTACAAGGCCCGCGAAGCGGAGTTCTCCCCGAGCGTCATGCGCGAGCTGGAAAAAGTCATCATGCTGCGCGTCGTCGACAACAAGTGGATGGAGCACCTCGACCACATGGATATGCTGCGGCAGGGCATCAACCTCCGCGCTTACGGCCAGCGCAATCCGCTGGTTGAGTACAAGATCGAGGGCTACAATATGTTCGAGGAGATGATCCATCAGATCCAGACGGACATCGCGAAGCTCATGTACCGAGTCAGCGTCGTGACAGACGAGCGGCGGCAGGTCGAGGATCGTCTCGCGACGGCGCAGGCGTCCCACGGCGAAGAGGTGGAAGCGGCGGAGCAGAAGCCGGTCAAGAAAGCCCCGGTCCGTTCCGAACACATCGGACGGAACGATCCCTGCCCCTGCGGCAGCGGCAAGAAATACAAGAACTGCTGCGGGAAAGGGAAGTAATCTGCAGTCGGTTTTGGGATGTAATGGTTTTGCTTTGAAAGGAGTGTTTACGATGAAGCGAGTATGGATGTTGATGTCGGTGTTGGTTTGCTGCCTGCTTTTCAGTGCTGTCTGTGCCGCTCAAGAGAAACCTCCCGTTCAGCCCGGTGTTGGCGTGGTCATTATCGGCGGCGCGGATTTCACGACGGCGGATTTCCTGAAAGCGGCCAGCGAGCAGATGGGCGCGGAATACCAGCTGGGGCAGGAACTGCAGCAAAAGCTTGCGCTTTTTTGGTACGACAAGGGCTTTGTCGAGGACCAGACCAAGATGAGCAAGGATGAGATGATCGAGTTCGCGAAGTACAGCGGGCTGGACAGGATTATTTATGTGACGACGGGCACGCCCGTCGTGGAACAGTCCAGGGATATTTTGGTGGGTTCCATTATCCGCACTTCCATGAATGCGCGAGTGATCGTCATGGAAGCGGACGGTACGATGGTGGATCTTTTCAGCGCTTCGCAGAACGGCGATTCCCGTGCCAGCGAGATGCGCGCCAAACGTGACTGTTTCAAGAAAATCATGCGGGAAATCCGGCAGCATATTGAGGAAAACAAGGGCGGCACGAAAAAAGCCGCATAATCCAATCATATTATTAAGGAAGTGAATCGTCAGTGCTGGAAGAATGGAAGGCTCCAATAACGGCTTTGAAGGCAAAGCTGGACGAAATGGGGTCGTCTCTTTGACGTCGCCCGAAAAGAGGAAAAGATCGCTGAATTAGAATACAAGATGGGCGCGCCCGATTTTTGGGACGACGCGGAGGCGGCGCAGGCGCTCAATCAGGAACTCGCCGACCTGAAGGGCGGCGTGGACACCTATAATGCGTTGGTCGAGAAGACCGACGACCTTTTGACGCTCTGGGAAATGGGCATGGAGGAAAAGGACGAGGCCGTCGAGGCGGACGTGAAGGCGGAGTATGACGCGCTGAACAACGATCTCCGTTCGCTGGAACTGGAGCTTCTGCTTTCCGGTGAATATGATGCGAACAATGCTTATCTTGAGCTCCATGCCGGTGCGGGCGGTACCGAGGCGCAGGATTGGACCCAGATGCTCCTTCGGATGTACGGGCGCTGGGCGGAGCGGCACGGCTTTTCCGTCGAGACGCTGGACCTGCAGCCCGGTGACGAAGCCGGCGTCAAGTCCGTGATGCTGTTCATCAAAGGCCATAACGCTTACGGATATCTGAAATCGGAAAAGGGCGTCCATCGTCTTGTGCGAATTTCGCCCTTTGATTCCAATGCCCGCCGCCATACGTCCTTTTCGGCCTGCGACGTCATGCCGGAGATGGAGGACGCGCAGGAAGTCGAGATCGACATGGACGACGTCCGTGTCGATACATACCGTTCCAGCGGCGCAGGCGGCCAGCACATCAACAAGACCTCGTCGGCGGTCCGTATGACCCATATGCCGACGGGCATCGTGGTCCAGTGCCAGAACGAACGCTCGCAGATCCAGAACCGCGAGGTGTGCCTCCGAATGCTCCGTGCCAAGCTCTTTGAACTGGAAGAGAAGAAGAAGGAAGAAGAGCGCGCGAAACTCGAGGGCGTACAGCAGAAAATCGAGTGGGGCAGCCAAATCCGCTCCTATGTGTTTCAGCCCTACACGATGGTCAAGGACCTGCGGACAGGAACGGAAACGGGCAATGTTCAGGCTGTCATGGACGGCGATCTCGACCCATTTATCGAATCGTTTCTCGCGGCAAAAGCAAACCATAAGATATAGGGCGGGGGAATCCTTGTGAAAAAAATCCTGATGATTGTCGGGTTGTTGTGTCTGCTTCTGATTGGTGTGGCGGAGGCACTTTTGCCGAAGCTCGGGTCGAAGGCGTTGGTGCGCGAGCTGCGACAGACATTGCAGACCGATGCGGTAACGGTATCCGCGAGGACTTTTCCTGCGTGCAGGCTGCTTATTGGCCATATCGGCAATATCGACATCGAGGCGGAGCATGGAATGCTCGGCAACCTCCCTACGGAGAAGTTGTCGCTGCACGGTGAGTGCGTGCAGATGCCCCAGGATGTACTCGTGAATAATAATTTCGCTATTACAGATGCGGAGGTATTGACGCTGACGGGCGTCGTGACCGAGGGGAATCTTGCCGACTTCTTAAACCGCGACATCAAGGAAATCGACGACGCCAAGGTCACGATCACGAAAGAGAAAGTGCTGGCGGACGCGACCACGAATCTCATGGGGCACAAGGCGGACGTCCATATCGAGGGCGTTTTCTTCATCGAGGAAAACACCATTTGCCTGCGGCTGACGAATGTGACAGTCAAGAAACTGTTTTTCGGGCGGGATTTGACGGCGAATTTCTTTGACCGCATCGACCTCTATGATTTCAAACGGCTCAATATGCCCGTGGAGCTGGATGAGGCAGTCCATGAGGAAGGGCAGGTCGTGCTGAAGGCAAGCCGCCATCCGGGCAAGACTTACGGGGACGGCAGGAAAAAAAGCGCGAAAGGTGAAAATAAATGAAGTTTCGCTATAATCGGCTGCTTTGCCTCGTGATTCTCGTCGGGCTTGTCGCGTCGCTGATGATCAATGTGCGGCGCCATGAGGTGGAGCAGCGGAACATGACGGTGGACTTTGCCATCGACTACGAGTCGCTTTTGGAACTGGCGGAGCGCGAGGGAGTGCCGCCCGCGAAGGTGCTGGCCGACGCGAAGGAAGCCGGCTTCACGTCGTTGGCAGTCTACGAGCGCACCTTCAAAAAGATGAATATCAGCGGCAAAGCGACTGCTGTGCCGGGTGCGACAATTTTGGAACGGTACGAGAGCGGCGCGCTGGCCAGCGCAGATTGGCGTGCAATGGTCGAGCGCGGCGAGATTGTCGGCACCGAGGTTTATGTGACGAGTCACGATCCGCTGACATACCGCGAGGTCAAGGAAGATTTGATCCGGCGGCTCGGCGCCGACCGTGTGCGGCCGTTTGTGGCCGACGGGCGCGAGGCGCTGGCGGTCAAAGCGCATTATGAATCCTTTGTAAAAATGCATCTCGGTATGCCGACCGATGAAATGCGCGCGGTGAATGAGGCGGGCTTTTATGTGATTGCCCGGCCGACGAATTATGTCAAACCGACACCGGAAGACGTGGTGGCGATGTTCCGTCGTCTCGACGGGATTCGTGTTTCGGAGATCGTTTTTTCCGACAAGCAGGTGCTCGGTGCGCCTGACGCGCTTTCTGCGACAGCCGAGGAATGCAAAGCGCGCGATTATACCATGGGCTTGATCGAGGCGCCGACGCAGCTTCAGTTCTACAAGCAGGAAGGGCTTTTGGAGCTGGCAAAGCTGATGGACTACCGTGCGGCGCGTCTTTATTCGATTGCCAAGGACGAGATGGAGAAAATCGCGATTCCCGTCGCTATCGAGCGTTGGGTCAATACTGACGAGGAACGCAATATCCGAATCGACCTTTTGCGGATTTTTGAAAAGCCGCAGTTGGGTAAGACGCTTTACGAGACGAATATGGATTATTTCCGCGCGACCCACGATGCGCTGGCGGCTCACGGTTTTTCCTTCGGCCCGGCGACATGGTTCGAGCCTTTCGAGCCGTCGCCGATCCTGCGCGCGCTTGTAATGATTGGCGTCGCGGCGGCGGGCGTACTTTATTTGTCGCTGGCCCTGCCGTGGCTGAACCGCCGCCCGAAATACGAGCTGATGCTTTTCGCGGTATGCGCAGTTGTTATGGCCGTTCCCGTCTTGATGGGGCACGGCGGGAAAATCCGTCTGCTGGCATCGCTGGGCAGCGCGAATCTGTTCCCCGCCATTGCGATGCTTTGGATTCTGGACCGTATCAAGGATAGGGAACCGAATGCCGAGTGGTCGCTTCCGCGCTTGATCGGTACGGCGGCGATTGCGCTCTGGATCACGGGCGCGCTGTCCTTTATCGGCGCGGCATATCTTTCCGGTTCGTTGTCCGACGTCGAGTATTTCCTTGAGGTCAATATTTTCCGCGGCATCAAGCTGACATTTGTGCTGCCGTTGATTCTTGTGGCGGTGGGCTTCATGCAGCGTTTCGATTTGTTCGGCGGTGCGCTGGCGGAAGGTGAAGACGCCTGGACGCAGATCCGAAGTCTGATGGACAGGAATATTACCGTGAAGATGTTGGCGGCGCTGTTCTTCGTGTTGATTGCCGGCGTCGTGTTCATCGCGCGGTCCGGTCACAATATGGGAATGCCGGTCTCGGGGCTGGAGATTCGTTTTCGGGCTTTCCTGGAGCAGGCCATGTACGCAAGGCCGCGCTCGAAGGAGCTTTTGATCGGCCATCCGGCGTTCATGATGGCGGCTTTCGTTTGGGCAAGAAAATGGCCGTCAATCATTTTCTTCGCACTGGTGATGGCGGCCACCATTGGGCAGGGCTCGATGGTGGAGACCTTCGCGCATATGCGGACGCCGGTGATGATGTCCGTCGCTCGCGGTATTGGCGGTATCGTTCTCGGCGCAGGCATCGGCGCAGTGCTGATGGTGCTCGCGGAGGCCTGGCACAGATTCTTCTTCCGCACGGAGAAAGCATAGCTATTTTTTTCAAAAGGAGTTTCAAGCAACGGTATGAATCGGATTGTGGTATCCGGGTATTACGGCTCGAAAAACGCCGGAGACGAGGCAATGCTCGCGGCAATGATCGAGGTTTTATCCGATCTGGACCCACAAGTGAATATTACGGTCATCTCGGCCAATCCGGAGGACACGGAAAAACGTCACGGCGTTCATGCGATTTCGTGGCTGTCGATGGCGGAGATTGCAAGCGCGCTTCGCCATGCCGACCTTCTGGTGTCCGGCGGCGGCTCGCTGTTGCAGAATGTGACCAGCGGGCGGAGTCTCTATTACTATCTCGGCGTGATTTGGCTCGCGGAGCGTCTCGGCGTTCCCGTCATGCTCTACGCGCAGGGCATTGGTCCCGTTTGCGGCGGGATTGCGCGTTCGCTGATGCGGCATATCGCTGGCAGCGTCTCGTTGATAACCGTGCGCGACCACGGCTCCTTTGAGGAGATCGAGAGTCTCGGCATCAAAAAGCCGCCTACGCTCGTCACCGCTGATCCGGTGCTGGCCATCCATCCCGTCGATCTCGGCATTGGGCGGGGGATTTTGAAAAAGGCGAAAGCAGACGGCGCGAAGCCCGTTGTGGGCATTTCCGTCCGCGAATGGCGCGGCTGGGAGCATTACAAGCAGGTGGTCGCGGAGACGGCGGATTGTGTCGCGCGGGAGCTTGACGCGCGCATCGTGTTCTTCCCGATGCAGGTGCCGGAGGATGTGCGGACGGCGGAAACGATTGCCGCACGGATGAAAACGGAAGCGACGGTGCTGAAGGACGAATTCACGACCAGTGAGCTCCTGTCTCTCGTCGGGAACTTCGACCTGCTTCTGGGCGTCCGGCTGCATGCGCTGATTTTCGCGGGTGTCATGGGCGTGCCGATGGTGGGGATTTCCTACGACCCGAAAATCGATCGTTTCCTCAGTTCCATAGGCGAGACGGCGGCAGGCGACCTGCAAAGCGTCACGACGGACGCGGTGATGGCAAAGATACGTGAGAAATGGGAAGGCCGAGCGGAATTCCGCAAGAAAAACGCGGAGCTGCTCACCGAGCTTCGCGATCTTGCCGCGAAAAACGCCGAGCTTGCGCTGGAATTTATCGAAAAGAGAAAACGTAAAAACAAATGAACATAAGAAAGCGGCTGCCGAACGGGGTAATGACTTCGTCGGCAGCCGTTTTTTGTGGATTGATTTTGGCAGAAGCGTAAGTTTGTCCACAGCCGGTTTAAGGTTATGACTCATATGCGTCCGCTTATCCACAGAATTTGTACACATATACACAATCGTGTGAGAGGACTTTGTGGATAAAGGTGAGGAGGGCAACAAAAAAAGAGCCTTGCGGCTCTGATTTTCTGGTGCCCAAACAGCGACTCGAACGCTGGACCCCCACCATGTGACGATGGTGCTCTAACCAACTGAGCTATTTGGGCATTATGAAGATAATAGAAGGGCTGGCAAGCCAGCCCGTATTTTCGTGGTGCGCTGTGCAGAAATCGAATCTGCGACCCCCACCATGTCAAGGTGATACTCTAACCAACTGAGCTAACAGCGCGTTACAACGTAGATTATTATACACGAAGGAAACTCTTTTGGCAATAGGAAAATAAAAAAATCTTGCCGCCCGCGGCCGCAAAATTCTGCCGTCCGTTCTCGTCTTCCAATCTATTGCTTTCCGATATCCATCGCCCGGATGTTCTCGATGGCCTCGTGCAGGATTTTGGCCTCGTCCGCGCCTTCGATATCGAATCCTACGGCCTTGATGAGCCGCACGTCCGGAATCCCGTAGAAATTCTGCGCCAATGCCTTCACATAGCCGAAACCGTATTCCGCGGGGAAGAAGGTTCCGCCCGCCGTGGTCACATAGTACAAAGACGACGCCTTGCACCGGCCTGCGGCGTTCCCGTCCGGTCCGTAATCAAAAGTGATCCCGATGACGCAAACCTGTTCAAGGTATTGCTTCAGCAAAGCGGGGAAGGACAGATCGTAAAAGGGGGCGGCAATCACGATCGTGTCTGCGGCGGCAAACTCTTTCGCCAGGGCAAGCACAGGCGAATCAAAAGCACCCTGATTTACCAGCTCTTCCCGCTTCTGTATGAACGCCTCATCCACCAGCGGCAAATCAATCTCCCAAAGACGGACTTCACGAACAGGTCCGCCCAGCTTCTTCATCAATTCGTCCGCCAGCCGTTTTGTACGGGATTGGCTCCGAACGCACGCGTTAATCAATAAAACCATAACAAATTCTCCATGCTATTTTTTCTCGTCGTTTCAAACAACTCTATACTTATCGTAATCATATCGCATTTTGTTTTATCCATCTTCGTACTTTCCATACGTTTTGAAAATGTGGTTCAGCTCGTCTGTCGTCATGGCGTCGCGGATTCTTTCGCGTACCTCGCCCTTCGTGAAATCGAGGCGCAGATACCGTTTTTTCTTTGTCGCTTTGTCTGTCACCTCACGGATCATCTGCACGCGCCCCATCTGTATCTCTTGCGCCGCGTATTTTGCCATGCCCTTCGCCTTCGGCAGCGAATCGGCGTACTGGTCGCCGTGCGGTTCCAAGACGTCCACGATATAGCCGCCTTCCCCGTCCATACGCACAATCAGAAAGTCCGGGTACATCGGCTTCTCAACATTCCCAATTTCATAAGGAATGCAAAGCGCCCACGACGCCTTTGCTTGGTTTCGCAACCAACATACAAAATCCGGGCGCTGCATCTCCTCCGTCAGCGTTCCTTGCTCCCATGTGTTCAGCGTTGTCTTGTAGATGCCTTCCTCGTCGGCATACAAATGCTGAACATATTCTTTATCTTCCTTCTTCGGCTTGTAAGTTGGTAAATTCTCCGGCAAGAACAGGATATGCTTGCTTACCGCGTCGCCTCGCGTGATAACGGCGTTGTACTGTCTTCGGCAACGCTCGTCCTTGTTCGCGATCTTGCTCCGATAGGCGTCGTCCAGCTTGTGAAATTTCGCCTTTGCGTACTCGTGAAGCTCCTTTTTGCAAGTCTCCTCCGTATCGAACAAAATGCAGTCGATGCGGCAATCCTCATCGGAAAGCATATCGCCATAACGGTTGATATACGCGTTCACTATCGGGCGCACAAAATCCCGGTCCACTTGTTCGCATTGGCGATCCAAGAGCGTATCGGTGAAAAGGGACTGCTCCTCATAGCGAAGCGACTTGCCGAACACGTCAAACATCTGCACGGACAACCGCATCTCCAAAATATCCCGCTTCCGCTGTTCGTACACATTAGCCCCGTGAAGGCGCTCCGCATAGTCGTGAATCCTGCCCGTGATCTTATCCCGCACCGTATCGTTTGCGCTCCGGCAAATGGCGGATGTAGTCAAAATCGACGCGAGATCGTGCAGGGATTTCAGGTAATTGTTCACACGAATATCCTTTACCTGATACGTCAAAAACGCTTTTTTATTGATGAACGCCAAGACTTTTTCCCGATCCAGTTCCGGCAATAGCGGCATCTGCCGAAATTCCTGCTGGGGCTTTTGCACGGACAGCGGGCTGCCCGTCTGCGGGGGCATGGGCGGAGGAAACACGGGGCGCGGCGTCGCTTCGCCTTGCCGATTTTGTGAAGCGGTCGTTTCCGTTTCCGGTTGCGGGGGGTTCGCGGAAGAATGGGCGGGCGTGCGTCCTCCTTCGCCGATTTTCGGATTTGGAGGCTCAGGAACAGGATAGACAAACGGAAGCGTCTCTTGATTTGGGTTCTTCGAGTCCGTATTTTTCTTCGTATGCACCGAAGGCGTCACAGGGGGCTGGTCATTCCACTCCTCCTCGTCCACCACCGTCGGAAGAGTTCCGCCCTCAGCACTGGCAAGCTCCTCGATGACCGCGTTCACGTTCACACGATTGTAATAGGGCAGAAACAGGCGCACCTCGTTCAGCGTCGGGTCTACCTCCACATGCGAACCAAGCGGCGTCCGAACCATGCGCCCTAAAAGCTGGGCGATATACGTCGCGCCCTCCGCGCGGCGGTACGACATCATCGTCTCCGCTCGCGGGCAGTCCCAGCCCGTCGAAAGGCTCTCCTTGAAAAGCACCACGACGGCCTTTCGGTCGTCCGCAATTTTCTCCGGCTCGATATGATGCACCGTAAGACCGTTGATATTTATATCGCCCGTTCCGCTGAAGGTATGCACCACCTCATGCTCGTCAAATTTCCGGTCAATCTCCTTCTCAATCGTGGACAGGACGAGAGAAAGATTCGTCTGCGAAAGGTCTTTTTTCGTTCCAGCCGCCACCTGTACGACGAAAACGGGATTCACATTCTGGTAATGCTGCGTCCGCGTGTATTCGCGCCAATGCCTGCACTTGTCCAGCCACTCCCGCGCCGCCGCTTGCAGGATTGCCGTCTCGTTGAACTTTTCCGCGTCCTCGGGGTAAACGACGATAATGCGCTCCTTCAAAAGCCCCGAAGCGCGAACCTCCTCCGGTTTCACTTCGACCCTTGTGCTCGTGCATTTCGGGCAATGCTCGACCAATGCGTTGAACCGCGCCGCCGTCGCGCTCATGCCGATAATGAGCGGCATCGGGCGCATATCTCCCGCATGGAAGCCCTTGATGAAACGCTGCATGATGGAGGTCGCTTTGCCTGCCTCGTTCTTGTCCTGCGTGCCGCGATGCGCCTCGTCGATGATGAAATAGAGACGGTCGCACTTATCCCGCGCCGTATTGTCCAGCGTCTCCCAAATCGTGTACTCTCGTCTGGGTGAGTCGCCGTGTTTTCCGAGCTTTCCCGTCTTCGAGAGCTTCTGCGTGTTGAGGAAATAAATTTTGCCGTCCGACAAATATTCCTGATCGAAGCTCTCCTCGCTGATGATCTCGCACTGGTCGAGGCGAATCTTGTCCGCCTTCAGGTCGATTTTGTCCTTCGATTGCGCGTTCAGCGCGGGCGAATCGGAGAGCCAAACGAAAACCGCCGTTGGCTGCGGCGCGAAGCGTTCCGAGCCGTAGAGGATTTCCTCAATCAACTCCGACATGATGATGGTCTTGCCCGACCCCGTCGGTGCTTGGAGCGAAACAATCTGATTATAGGTGCGCTCGCTCTGCCGATTGTAACTGTCCAAAGCAAAAGCGGCTCGCTCCCGAAGCTCCGCTACCGCTTTCTCTTGGAACGGGAACAACTGCATCTTCATCGCAAAACCTCCCCGAATACGCTTCATGTCAAATGGAATTTTATAACTTCTGTCCGGTTAGACGTTCAATATCTTCCTTGCGCCAAAACATATTTTCCCAATAGAAATATACATCTTTCCGTTTTTTGAAAATGCGCTGTGGTTCATCCGTATTATCATAGATATGAACAATATCGCAGATTTCCACGAGCGCGGGAATCAACGCAAGCGCCGCCGTATACCGCGACTTGATTTTCTCCTCGGGGACGTCATGACCGCCTGCCGCTGAGCGCGAACGAACCCGCATAATATTGACGGACACATCCGCTGTCAGGACATAAATGCAGCGAATAAAAAAGCCCTTCGCTTTCGCTTTTCGTAAAAGATTCAAATTGCGCTCCGTGGAAAGCACCGTTTCAAAGGTAAATCCTTTTTCGAGGGCAACCTGATTTTCCCGCAGAGCTTCCGCCTGTCTTGCCGCTTCTAGATCATCGCAATGCGTAGTCCGTTTAATGTCGTCGGCGTTGATATATGGCTCGATAATTTTAGCCATGCGTGCAATCGTTGTCTTTCCGCTTCCGTTCGGTCCGGCAAAAACGATAATTTCAGGCAGCTTGCCGTCAGGAGTCTGCATATTCGCGCCTCCCGTCGGCGTATTCCAAATATGCCCGTCGTGATTCCGTATCATATCCGGCAATCGGCGTCCCCTTGACCCGTTTGATTTCATTGTCGATGCGGATAGAAGCCTTGAATCGCTCCGTCAGTTCATCATCGCTGACGCCGCAGGTAAAATCCAGTTCATTGGTTTCTTTCATCGTCAGTCCCTCCCCGTATTGATCGTGAAATTGTCCAGATAGTCCCGATAGAGCTGGTACGTCGTCGGCACATGAAGACTGTCGGCGATGCTTTTGTATTCGCTCTCGTAGTCGGTGATGATATAGGCGACTTCGATTTGCTTTCCCGAAAGCTCCTGACGAAACTCCTCCGCGTATTGGGAATTCACGAGAACAGCGAAGCGGTTTTCCGGGAAAATCATCATTTTGTCGTCCGCCTGCGGCTCGGGGCATTTGCCTATCGCGCCCGCTTTCAGCCAAAGCAGGGAAAGCAGTTTTTCAAGCTGCGTGCCTCGTTCGACAGCCTTCTTGTCGAGGAAACCGAGATGGAAGAATGCCGCGTTCGTCGCGAAGCCGTCCGCCATCGGGCGGTCGCTGCCGAGATAATTGCCTTTCAGGGGCGTGCTGCTCACGTCATGCCCCTCGATACTGCAAACAGTGCGCGGCCAAGTCACATAACGGGCAATGCCGAGTTTCTCCCATGCCTCGTCGCCGGGCTTGTGCCCGTTCTTTGTCAGTGTTTTCGCTTCGTCCGCTGAAACTTCGTTGTTCGTGACGAGAATACAGCGGCGGTTGCCGCCGTCTTCAGCGTTCAAGAGGTTGACGGCATGAAGCGTCGTGCCGCTGCCCGCGAAGAAATCGAGAATTAGGGCGTTTGGTTTGTTTTGGGTAACAAAATTGATTGTATCTTTAACTGCATATATAGATTTCGGAAAAGAAAAGACATTTTTGTTAAAAAAGTTAAGCAAAAAACTTGAACCATAATCCCCCGCAGCATGAGAAGGCTTATTCCATACCGTCAAAGGTACTACAGCCTTAAAAGATCGTCCCGTTTTTAGTGTCCCGTCTTCATCATATCCCAATATTTCAAGCTCACCACGTTCTAAGGCCGCCTCAGTTCCTTCTGATATATAGCTGATTGTGCGAGTTGTATCGCCCTTTCTCCATTGTCCAAATTTGACAAATCCTTTTTTCCGTTTATCTTCCAAGGTTTGTTGCGATAGTGTCCAACGTGCTTCATTACCGTTTGCCTTCATCGGCCAAACTGCAAAGCACCCTTTCGGAATAGATATATCGTTCCTATTTGCACTGAGCGGCAAGGAAGCCCCCGTTTTGTAAAATGTTCCATCTTCCGTACTAAAGAAAATAGGATAAAAAAGATTTGGGCGGGCTTCTCGTGTGCTGTTGCTCCCGCTTCTCAACAAACTTGCCCACCGCACTTGCGTATCTTCCTTAAATGGATGAATCATATCTTCTTTGTTTGGATATACACAAGCCTCTCCTATAAAAAGATAATAAATGTATTCTTCCGCACGACTAAATATGTTTTTTCTTGCCGAACCTGACGGATTTATAACGGAAGAAACCATCTGCATCTTTGCCTCTGGAAACATCTCCTCCAGCAAACAACCCAAATGCAAATACTCCTTTTCATCAATCGTGACAATCAGCACCGAATCCTTTGGATTCAAAAGCCCTTTCGCAAGCCGGAGCCGCCGCTGCATCATCGACAGCCATTTGCTGTGACGGTATTGGTCGTTCCCGTCCACATAATCGTTGTTGTATTTCCAATCCTTCGCGCCCGTGTTGTAGGGAGGGTCGATATAAATGCAGTCCACCTTGCCATGATAGAGATAATCAAGAAGCTGAAGCGCATGGTAATTGTCCGCCTCGATCAGCGTATGCCAAAGAGCGCTGCCCGGCGCGTTCTCCACGCTGTCCAGCGCTTCCAGATACGGATAGATCGGCTCGCCAAACGCCGCCACTGTCACAAGCTCCGAAACGGGAATCTCTTCCTTCGCTTTCGTCCCCTTCTCGACGCACGTTGCAATATCGCCCTCAATATCCGCAACATAAAAAAGACGGCTCATATCCTCGGGCCGAGCCGCCACCGCCCCTCGTTTAAGAGGCACTTCATAAAGCGGCGTGACTTCCGGCAGATGCTCCTCGAACACCAGCCCGAATTTTTTCTGCTTTGCGAGCCGCCCGACTTCCTCGGCAATCCGCCCCCGCAGCGCCGGGTCCTCAATCTGAGCAATCAAATCATCAATCGCCGCCATGGCTAATTCTCCTTTGCGCCTAGCGTTTACTGTCAGTTTTTAAAATGAATTCATAGTTCAGCTTATACCTTGCTAAATTCTATCACTCTATTCAGCAAATAATATATCGTTTGAATTTTGTTATTCATCAATAGTGATTGCAAATATTCTACTCGCTACTGCATTATATGAAACTATAAATTCCTTTACAAATATCTTTACCAAGTCTTTATGATCATTCGCCCAGAATTCAAATAATTTTGTTTTATCAAATGCCAAGCGATGATCTGTAAACCATTTTTTGTACTTTTCACGGTCTTTCTCTTGATTGTATATCGAAGAGTCAGGACCATTTTCTCGAAAATAAGTCCAGTTCATATTCAATTTTCTAGCATTTTCCCAATATGGATGTTCGGAATCCAAACTAAGAATATATTGATATATTACTTCTTCAGGTCTGACAGATCCAGGCAATTTAATAATATTGTTCAATCGAGTTCTTAATCTTTCAGGAATCACTTCTAAATTTTTGTCCTTCACATCTCCATCAAGCACAATAAGCACATTTCCAAAATAGGATATATCCCCATTATATAAACTTAACAATTGATCACAGCCTAGTTTTACATCCAATATTTCAAGGAATGGCAAATAATCTGGAAGTAAATTCTGTATAAACCATCGATTTTCCGCATCTTCCGAATAAACTTTAACCCTATTAGAATTCTGTAACATGGATTGCACTAACAAATCATTTTCTATCGTGGAATAATCTGGATTCCTCCTTACCTCCAATTTTCGATTAGCATTTGTTAAACTATACCCTAGAAAATGGACACGGGTTTTGGTAAGGTCAGGCACACGTCCCCTATTTCTGGACAGCCCATTTTATGGGACGTCCCCAAATCATG
>CACYXR010000021.1 GCA_902778455.1 uncultured Selenomonadaceae bacterium
GAAAACCAAGGCGCACCTGCACATCAGGCATTAACGGGTGGGTGCATTAAAACATGATGCCGGGATGCCTTTAATGTGATGCTTGTATTATAGCAGGGGCCAGGGGATGTCGCAACCCCTTTCATCCCTATTTGTGCCGCCAGCGACAGCGGCGGAATGGATGTTTCACGTGAAACATTCGAACATAACCTGAAAATTTTTGCACAATTTATAAAACCCGTGAAAGTACAGGGCTTCCACGGGTTTTATTTTGAAAAATATTGCGGTGAAATGGAAAAATGATTTTCGACGAATTGTTTCACGTGAAACAAACGAACATAACCTGAAAATTTTCTCACAATTATTTTTCTATCCAACGATTATTCTTTCGCGCGATTCACTTTTTCATTGACACCGTTTCCGTCACGCATTATCATTAATTTAATGAAGAATTCACTTTTTTATTCTTATCTTCGACCAAAATTTATATAAAATTTTGACCGAAGATACGCCTGCTACGCAGGCTACATCCGAGCCTACGGCTCGGATGACGTCTCATAAATCTCCGTAAGAAATAAAAGTTCTAACGGAGATTAGTATTATGTAACGATTAGGAGAGGAATAGTATGAAATCGACTTGGCGTTTTTTGACGGCGATTATTTGCGTTTTCGCGTTGGCGGTGACGCTCGGGTGCGGCGGTGGCGGCACGCCCCCGGAACAGAAAAAAGAAACCTCTGCGGCCTTCGCAACAATCAAGGATGATCTCGGACGTGAGGTGACGTTGGCGAAGAAGCCGGAGCGCATCGTGGTGACGTCGGCGTCATTTTTGGAGCCGCTGCACGCGGTGGGCGGCGACGTGGTCGGGCGGCCCGACTCGAAATCGGTGCCGGACTGGGCGAAGGACAAGACCAGCATCGGGCGCGTCTACAACGTGGATCTGGAAAAGCTGCTGGCCTGCGCGCCGGACCTTGTGATTGCCAACAAGGGCATGAACGAGAAGCTTTTGGAGTCGCTGGAGATCAACAAGATTCCGACGCTTGTGGTGGACATGAAAAATTATGAGGAAGTGAAGAACGAAGTTCGGATTTTCTCGCAGGTGACGGGCGAAAAGGAAAAAGGCGAAGCGCTGATCAAGAGCATGGACGACAAGATCAAGGCCGTCGTAGATAAGATTCCGAAGGAAAAGCGCCGCGTGGCGATCCTGCACAGCACAGCGCAGGGGCTCAGCGTGCAGCTTGACACCAGTATCGCGGGATCGACGGCGAAAATGCTGGGATTCGTGAACGTGGCGTCGGGCATGACGGCGCTGGAAAACAATCCGGACGCCGCGCCTTACAGCATTGAGACTTTGGTGGAGCAAAACCCGGAAATCCTCTTCGTCACCAGTATGGGAAAGATCGACGAAGTCAAGAAAGGCATGGACAACACGATTGCGCTGAATCCCGCCTGGCAGACCATTCCCGCTATCAAGAACGGCAAGATGTTTTATCTGTCCCAGGAACATTTCCTCCTGAGCCCCGGCATCGAGTACCCGGCTGCCGTAGAGGAAATGGCGAAGCAGGTGTATCCGGAGCTGTTCAAATAGATTCTATATCTTGCCCTCCCCTTGAGGGGAGGGGGGACCGTCGAAGACGGTGGGTGAGGTGGCACGAATATTGCGTTTGTGGCAATCGATACGTCTTAACACCTCATCCGTCAGCCCTACGGGCTGCCACCTTCCCCTCGTAGGGGAAGGCAAGTTTAGTAGTAATTAGCTACAGTTTATCTATAAGGAAAGGAAGCGCGGCCTATGAAGGATATCAAGATCATCTATCTGACCAACGACAGCCGCCGTTACGCGGGTATGAAGAACGCCTGCCTCGCGCTGCAGGACGAGGGCAGGATTTCCGACTTCTGCATGGCGGTGAAGCTGGAGAATTCCAGTGAATGGGATCGTTTCTGGGAAAAGAAGTTCGGCGGCGCGAGCCTTGTGGTCGCGCGTTTCTTCCGAAACATCTCGAAATCGGCGTTTTGGGAATCCTGCCGCGATTTCCTGGCGGCGCATAATATTCCTTATCTTCTCGACGCGGTGGAGGGAAAAGACGCGCAGGACGCAAAAGGCGCGGGCGTGGAACCGGACGCGGCTTCGCGGCTCAAAGGCTACACCTTTTACGGCGGCGCCGAGAATTTCAGGAATTTTTGGCTCTATGCTTCATCTCTGTCCGACGCGGAAATTCCCGCGCCCGACGAGCCGAAGCAGCGCTGCTGGGCCGGTATTTATCATCCCGATTTAGCGGAGGGCTATACGACCGATCTTGCCGCGTACCGGGAAAAATACTGCAAGCCGGAGCGTCCGACGCTTGGACTGCTGTTTTACCGCGACGAATGGATCTGGGACGATCTCGCCTATCCCTCCGCGTTTATCCGCGAGGCGGACAAGCAGGGCGCGAACGTCGTGGCGGTGTTCACGAACCAGCTCCCGGACGAGAAGCTTGGGATGCCCAGCATTCGTAAGGTGTTCGAAGACTTCTTCACGGCTGACGGGAAACCGGTCATTGACACGTTGGTCAGCACCATGAAATTCTCGCAGGTGGGCAACGGCAGCCTGACCGTCGACGAGCTGAAAAAGCTGGACGTGCCGATCCTGGTTGCCTATACGCTCCTGACCACGGGCGAGGACTGGAAGAAGAATCCCGAAGGATTGAACGCCATCGAGACCTCCATCGGCGCCGCGCTGCCGGAACTGGACGGCGCAATCCACGGCGTGCCGATTGCGGAGCGGCGGGTGCTGCCCGACGGCGCGCTGGAATATCTGCCGATGGATGAGCGCGTCACGGCGATGGTGAAAAAGGCGGCGGCCTGGGCGAAGCTGCGCCGCATGAAGAACGCGGACAAGAAGATCGCGCTGATCTTCCACAACTATCCGCCGAAGAACTACAACATCGGCAGCGCGTCGGGGCTCGACACGATGGAAAGCGCGCGGCGGCTGCTCTCGCGTATGAAGGAGGACGGCTACACGCTGGATTTCCTGCCGGAGTCGGTGGACGCGCTGATCAAGCTGATGACCTCCCACGCCACCAACGATTTGTCGCTTTTGACCGACGCCCAGGCGGAAGAATGCGAGAAGCTTTCTGCAAAAGAGTACACTGCATTCTTCGAGACGCTGCCGGAAACGGCGCGGCAGATGATGACCGACCAATGGGGCGAGCCGCCCGGAAGCGTGATGCTTTCCGACGAGGGCAATATCCTCGTGCCGGGCACCATGAACGGCAATATCTTCATGACGGTGCAGCCCGCGCGGCAGTATGGCATGGACCCCACGCGGGCGTACCATGACACGGCCATAGCGCCGACGCACCAATATCTGGCTTTCTACTACTGGCTGCGCGAGGTGTTCAAGGCTGACGCGGTGATTCATCTCGGCACCCACGGCAACCTCGAATGGCTCCCCGGAAAGGCCGTCGGCCTCGACGACGCCAGCTATTCCGATATCGCGCTGGGGGCGTTGCCGAATATCTATCCTTATTTAATGACGATTTCCGGCGAGGGCATCATCGCGAAGCGGCGCTCCTCGGCCTGCCTTGTCGGTTATCTGCCCGCGCCGGTGGCGGAGGCGGGCGCCTTCGACGAGCTGGCGGAGCTGGAAAAGATGCTCGACGAATACAGCGCTTTCGCCAACAAGGACGGCGAGCAGGCGGCGGCCCTCGAGGAAAAGATCCGGGCGCTGGCGAAGGAAACGAAGCTCGACGAGTCGACGGAGGAGGACAAAGAAAAGCCGTTCTCCGAATACGCCGCCGAGCTCCACGCGCAGATCGAGGATATCGCGGATAGCGAGGTCCATGTGGGCCTGCACGTGCTCGGCGAGCCGCCCTCAGGCGACCTGCTGGTGGGCGAGGTCATGCACATGCTTCGCCTCTCCAACGGGAAAATTCCCGCGCTCTACGACCTCTGGGCGGAAAAATACGGGCTGGTCTTCGACGATCTTTTGAAGACGCCGTCGGCGGCCTGCGAGACCTTCGGCACGACGAACGGCGAAGCGGCGAACCGCGTGCGGAAGGAAAGCCGCGCGTTTATAGAAGCGATCGCCGAAAAGGGCTTCACTGCGGAAGCGGCGGAAGCCGCGCTGAAAATTTCCGAAGCGGCGGACGGTCCGCAAGACTGGAAAGAAAACCTTTCATCACTGGCGAAATACGTCATAGAAGAAATTTATCCGCGCCTGATGAAGACGGCGGATGAGCTCGAACACACGCTTTCCGCGCTGTCGGGCGGATATGTGCCGCCGGGACCGTCCGGCTCGCCCAGCGCGGGCGGCGTCGACCTCCTGCCGTCGGGCCGGAATTTCTACGGCGTCGATCCGCGAGGTTTGCCGTCCCAGGCGGGCTGGATCACCGGCATGAAGCTCGGCGACCGCATGATCGAGAAATACATCGGCGACGAGGGCCATTATCCCGAAAATATCGGCATGGTGCTCTGGTCGGGACCGAATATGCGGAGCAGCGGACAGGACATCGCGGAATTTCTGTATCTTTTGGGCACGCGCCCGATCTGGCAGAAGGGCAGCCTGCGGGTCACCGGCGTCGAGGTTATCCCGCTGAGCGAGCTGAAGCGCCCGCGCATCGATGTGACGGCGCGGATCAGCGGACTGTTCCGCGACACGCTGCCGCAGCTCGCCGAGCTGATGGACGAGGCCGTGCTGAAGGTGGCGGCCCTCGACGAGTCCGACGACGACAACTTCATCCGCAAGCATATCCGCGAGGACAGCGCCCTTTTGCAGAAGGACGGCGCTTCTGCGGACGACGCGTGGCGCAGCGCGGCCTTCCGGGTCTTCGGCGACGCGCCGGGGACTTACGGCTCCGGCATCAATCTTGTGCTGGACGCGAAGAACTGGGAGACGGAAAAGGACCTCGCCGACGTCTATGTGCGTTGGGGCGGGCACGTCTTCGGCGGCGGCGCGCGGGGCGTCTTCCAGCCGGAGCTGTTCAAGAAGCGGCTGGCCGATACGGAGCTGACGGTCAAGAACGAAGAAAACCACGATATGAACATCCTGAGCTCCGACGATTACAACGGCTTCCACGGCGGCATGATCGCGGCCATCAAGAGCTTCGGCAGCAAGACGCCGACCTCTTACGTCGGCGACAGCGCGAACCGCGGCGCACCGAAGGTGCGGACCGTGGCGGAGGAAATGAAGCGCGTCGTGCGGTCCGAATCGCTGAACCCGAAGTACATCGAGGGCCTGATGCAGCATGGCTACAAGGGCGCGATGGACATGGCGAACCGCCTGAACATCAGCTTCCAATGGGACGCCACCTCCAGCGTGATGGAAGACTGGATGTACGACGACTACGCGCAGAAATACGCCTTCGACCCGAAGGTCCAGCAGTGGATGAAGAAGGTCAACCCGTGGGCGCTCCAGAACATCGCGGAAACGCTGCTCGAAGCGGAGCAAAGGCAGATGTGGAACGCCGACGACGAGACAAAGGAAAAATTGCAGGAGCTTTACCTCTCCATCGAGGGAGAGCTGGAAGACGACGAGGACGAGTGAGTATATTAGCCTTCCCCTTGAGGGGAAGGTGTCAGCGAAGCTGACGGATGAGGTGTAACAACGTAACACTTGATTCAAGCGCAAGACTACAGCCACCTCATCCACCGCTAAAGCGGTCCCCCTTCCCCTCAAGGGGAAGGCAAGGGATTTGTGGCAGCGAATTGATGGCCGGAATAATATCTAAACTACCTAAAGGGGGACTACAAACATGAAGCGACAGGGGACATTTCCGTTTACCGCCATTATCGGGCAGGAGGACATGAAGAAGGCGCTGGTGCTGAACGTGGTCAATCCGCGGCTCGGCGGCGTGCTGATCCAGGGCGAGAAGGGCACCGCGAAATCGACGGCGGTGCGCGCGCTGGCCGACCTTCTGCCGCCGCGCCAGTGCATCCAGGGCTGCCGTTTCCACGACGACCCGGCGGACAAGTCGAACTGGTGCGACGAATGCCATGAAAAATACGACAACGCCGAGCCGCCCGTCGAGGAACTGCCGATGAAGGTTGTCGAGCTTCCGGTCAGCGCCACCGAGGACCGCGTGGTCGGCACGCTGGACATCGAGGCCGCCATCAAGGAAGGCAAGCGCTCCTTCGAGACGGGCATCCTCGCCGACGCGAACCGCAACATCCTTTATGTGGATGAAATCAACCTTTTGGACGACCATGTTGTGGACGTACTCCTGGATTCCGCAGCGATGGGCATCAATACCGTCGAGCGCGAGGGCATTTCCTATTCGCACCCTGCCCGATTCTCCCTTGTCGGCACCATGAACCCCGAGGAAGGCGATATCCGCCCGCAGCTGCTCGACCGCTTCGCGCTGTCCGTCTACGTCGCCGGTGAAAAAGACCTGGACCGCCGCGCCGAGGTCATCAAGCGCCGCCTCTCCTATGAAGACGACGCCGAGGCTTTCATCGCCCAGTGGGCCGAGGAGCAGAAAAACGAGGTACACCGTATCCAGCGCGCGATGAAGCTGCTGCCGCAGGTCACGACATCCAACGACATCCTGCGCATGGCGGCCTCGATTTCCATCGCACTCGAAGTGGACGGCCACCGCGCCGACATCACATTGATCAAGACCGCCGAGACTTTGGCCGCCGTCGACGGGCGCACCGAAACGACAAAGGAGGATTTGCGCGAAGCCGCGCGGCTGGCGCTGCCGCACCGTATGCGCCGCCGTCCCTTCGAGGAACAAAAGCTCGATTGGGAAACGGTGGACAAGGTGATTGACGCATGAAGCGGCAGGGATACCCGTTCGCCGCCGCCCTCGGCATGGAGAAGGCGAAGGAAGCCGTGCTCCTCGCCCTCGTGAATCCCCGCGCCGGAGGGCTCCTGATCAGCGGCGAGAAGGGAACGGGAAAATCAACCCTCGCGCGCGGCGCGCGGGAGCTGATTGACGCGCCGTGGACGGAAGTTCCCGTCAGCGTCACCGAGGACCGCCTTTTCGGTTCGATTGACGCCGAAGCGGCGGTGAAGCTGGGCAAGCGCAAGCTCCAGCCGGGACTGGTGAACGAGGCGAAGGACGGAATCCTCTACATCGACGACGCGAATCTTTTGCGCGACAACATCCTGAACGCGGTGCTTTCCATCCGCGAGGCGGGCGGCTACCATTTGGAGCGCGACGGCCTCTCGGAGCAGAGGGAAACCGGCTATACGGTGCTGGCGGTCATGACGCCGGAGAGCGGCACATTGCCCGCTTCGGCCCTTGACCGTTTCGGACTCTTCGTATCGGTGGAGCCGGAGACGGACGGGGAAGCGCGGGCGGAAATCGTGCGCCGCGTGACGGAATACGAAAAAGACGGCGCGGCCTTCCGCGCGAAATGGGAAAAAGAAACGAAGGAACTGGCGAAAAAGATTGCGGACGCCCGTGCGCTGCTGCCGACGGTGGAGGTTTCCGACGCGATGATCCGCCTTTCCTCGGTTTACACGATGAAAGCGAATACGGCGGGACACCGGGCCGACATTTATCTGATTGAGGCGGCAAAGGCCAAAGCCGCGCTCTCCGGACGGAACTACGTCACGCCGAAGGATCTGGAGCGCGCCGCCGAATTCGTGCTGCCCCATCGGATGCGTGACCTTCCGCCCGCCGAGCAGCCGGAGCCGACGCAAAGCGAGCCGCCGGAGCAAAAAGAACAACAGACGCCGCCGCCGGAGCCGGACAACCGCGAGGAGCTTTTCTCCCAGCCGGACGCGCCCGCGCCGCAGGAGACGGAGACGGAATCCCACGAGGGCAATCAGGAGGAACAGCCGAAAGACGAGTCGATGACGAACCCGAACACGTCCAGCGGCGACCGTGTGGACGCCGCCGATATGCGCGTACAGCTGCCGCCGGTCTGGGTCGAGCCGACAAAGGGAAGGCAGAAGAAATCGGGCAGCGGCAAGCGCAGCGCGACGCGCACCGACGAACGACAGGGCCGCTATGTCCGCGCCGAGCTGCCGCGGTCGAAGACCTCGGATATCGCCTTCGACGCGACGCTTCGCGCCGCCGCGCCGTACCAGAAATGGCGCGAGAAGAACGGCCTGGCGCTGGCGATCCGCAGCGAGGATATCCGCAGCAAGGTCCGCGAGAAGCGCACCGGCAATATCTTCCTGTTCGCGGTGGACGCCAGCGGCTCGATGGGCGCACGGGAGCGCATGAAGACGGTCAAGGGAGTGATCCTGAAGATTCTGCTCGAAGCGTATCAAAAGCGCGACCGCGTCGGCATGATCGCCTTCCGAAAGAATCAGGCGGAGGTACTGCTGCCGGTTACAAAGAGCGTCGACTTCGCGCAGAAAAAGCTGGCGACGATGCCCACGGGCGGCAAGACGCCGCTGGCGAAAGGACTGGAGAAAGCAGAGGACGTGCTGGACACCATCTACCGTCAGGATCCGCTGCAGGACCCGGTGCTGATCGTCATCACCGACGGCCGCGCCACGACGCCGCTGGTCCCCGGAGGCGACGCCACGGCGGAGGCCATGAACGAGGCGGAGCGCCTCGCCAAGCGCAAGCTCCCCGTCGCCGTCATCGACACGGAGAACGGCTTCGTGAAGCTGGGCCTTGCGAAAAAACTGGCGAAAAAAATGGAAGCGTCCTATTTCCGCGTGGACAAGCTGTCCGAGGACAGTTTGCTTCGGGTTTGGAGAAAGATGAGTCGGTGACAGATCGTCGAAAATATCCATTGTATAAAAACAGCTCCCCAAAATCTTGAATCAAGACTTCGGGGAGCTGTTATATTTTCTGCTGTTTATGCGGCATAGTTTGAGATGGAGATTTCCACGGGCGCCTTCTTCACGGCGTCCACGATTTGCTCCAAACGGGCCGATACCTCATCGCTATAAGAAACTTCCCCGCACTGTTTGCACACATGGGACGGAACATTCTTGACGATAACAATGCAGTTTCCAAGATCGACCATGAATGTCGTCAGTTTGTCTTCCATATCCCCCTGACACATGAAGCAAGTCATTTTTTAGTCCCCCTTCGTGTTTTCAAGTCCGCTTCCCATTTGTGCTCTGTCGGCATAGTTTTTTGATTTCTTCAATCATTGGCACGGTTGTTCACGCTCCTGCTTTTGTATTATAGCTGATTTTACCATATTTGTTAAGCTACCTAGCGAAGCGCAAACTCCCCGCCGCCGTCATAGACACGGAAACCGGCTTCGTGAAGCTGGGCCTCGCGAAAAAGCTGGCGAAAAAGATGGAAGCGTCCTATTTCCGCGTGGACAAGCTGTCGGAGGACAGCCTGCTCAGGGTGTGGCGCAAGATGAGCCGATAAAGAAAAACGACCGCTGTACAAGGGCTGCCGCACATTCCACTTATGTGCGGCAGCCCTTGTCAATTTTTTTCGCGATATTGAGCAGTTGCCCCGGCAATGGATTCATCGCCTTCAAGCTTGCGAATGCCGGCACCGGATGGTTGGATCGTTGCCGTTTAAGAAATTTTTAATCGTTCCTTAAAGGAATTTCCATGTTCGGAGCGTATTATAAAATGGATGAAGGAGGTGAGCCGTTGAGGAGAACCAGGCTGGCAACGGCGGCGCTGGATTTTTTCATAGGCTGACGCGATGGAAAACGTGTGGATGCGATACCATCGGCAACGACAGCCGAGGCGGCGCCGGTCAGGGAGACGGCCACGACCGGCATGACAGGGAAAACCGTGTATTTCCACGATAAATCTATTCCGACAAGAACAGAGGAGGCCAAACTATGAAGTCATTCGCACCTAAGTTTTTCGCGTTTTTCGTTTTCGCTCTGCTCTGCGCGGCAGTTTTCCCGACGTCGGCGCTGGCGAGACCGGTCATTAAATTATACGTCGAGCACGTCTATCTGCATGAAGCGGGAGAGGCGGAAATCGTTGGTTATTTTGAGAACTCCGGCGACCAGGGGGCTTACGTCAAATGGACGGATCTCGACCTCACGCTTCTCGCCGACAACGGCCAGCAGATGTGGTCGGATGCCGGCATTCGCCATTATGTGGACGATATTTACGTTCCCGCAGGCGAATACATAGCGTATACCTTCTACGTCCAAAACCCGGAAATCCCCGAATATCACGGGAAATACCGTTATCGTTATCACACCAACACGCACTGGGAAAAAGCCGCCGGCTGAAAAGCACGACTGTCCCAAAAGCATTTCCTGGCATAAAAGGAAACACCCCGAAGTCTTGTTTCGTAAGACCTCGGGGTGTTTTTTCATGCGTGTTTATTCAAGCTTCAAGATATAGAATTTCGTTTCATTGGCGCAGACGAGGATCGTGTCGCCGCCCATGGGGAAGAGATAGCGGGCTTCAAAGTTCGTGACTTTGGAATCGAAGATTTTCTTGCCCGTGGAACGGTCATAGATGAGCACATCATTGGTGGCGCTGGCCTGGACGATATAATTCTTCGTCACGGCCCAGTCGGCGGGATCGTTCTTCAAGCCGTCGTAGCGGGCGAGAAGTTTGCCCTCTGCGGGCAGTCTCTTATATCAGGTATCGGAAAATGACAGCAGGATCGTCTTGGGGCGGATATTGAGCAGCTTGAGCTTTTCGCCGCAGGTCCCGATTTCGCGGTTTTTGTTGCCCAAGGGTTCGTCAAGCCCGTAGGCCGCCATGAAATCCTCTGGTGCGCTGTCCGTACCAAGCCCGCTTCCGTCGAGACGCGCGCCGCCGCTGGGCAGGAAGATGGCGTGTACCATGCCGCCGACGGTCTTCACAGACATGTCGGGAAAAACGAAGTTGCAATTGGCTTCACTCTTTGTCGGTTCGCCGAGCAATGCCAGCATATCCTCCTGCTTCATGCCGAGGAATACGCCGCGCGCCGATTCAAAATACGTCGGCTCTTTCGTACTTCGGTAATTGATGCCGTCCACCATGATGAATCTGCCGTTGGACATCCATACAATATCTAAATAAGACGGTTCTTCGCCGTTCTCGCCCTCGATGCAGAACTCCGCCGAATGGTTGCGCGTGCTTCCCAGCTTATTGATCGCGCTGAGAATTTTACGCCCGTTGAAGGAGTCGCCGACGATGACGAAGGCTTCGTTGCCGTCCAGGTCGTACCATGTTCCCTGGATTGCAGGGACGGCGTCCTCGAAGCGGTCGACTGCGGGCATCGAGGCGAAAGACGTTGCGCCGAAGGAAAAGATCAGCACCGCGGCGAGAACGGAAAAAATGCGGGAAAAAGTTCGGATTGTCATAAGGAAACACTCCTTTGGTGCTGTTTTGGGTACGATTTCACGAGGAAAAACATCATTTATCCTTTCAGGAATTTGGCGGGATCGATCTTCATCCGCATGATCAAAGGCATGAGCTCCATGTCCTCGAGGACATGGGTGATGGTATCCGGCGGGAATTTCTGCAGGTCGATGTCGAAAGGTTCGGGCAAGACGTTCATGTTGGCGTCGCCAAAGACGCAGATGGTCGGTGTGAGCGTTCGGCCGAATTCGATTTCCTTGACGATGGCGTAGCCCATCGTTGTCTTGAGAATGGTGCCTACAGGATAAATGGCCACGTTGTCGAAAAAGATGGAAAGCATCGATTCGTCAAACTGCCCCGGCGAGCATTTCACCATGATCTTGTAAGCGATATGCGGCTTGTAGGCGGGCTTGTAGGAGCGCTGCGTCGTCAGCGCGTCGTAAACGTCGGCGATGGCGGTGATGCGCGCAAAGCGGTGAATCTTGTCCCCCTTGAGCTGGTGCGGATAGCCCCGTCCGTCCATATGCTCATGATGCTGGCTCGCGATGGTGGCGAGAATCGACGCCGACGGTATCGGCAGTTCCCGAAGCTTTTTCCGTCCCGCCTCGGGATGCATCCGAATCAAAGTGAATTCTTCATTGGAAAGTCGTCCCGCCTTGGTCAGGATTTCGGTGGGGACGATCAGCTTTCCGACGTCGTGCAGGAGGCTTCCCATGATGAGGGGAAGCATCTCTTCCCGCGGGAGGCCGAGGCGCGAGCCGAGCATCGCGGCGAGGACGGCCACGTTCACACTGTGCGCGAACGTGTAGTCGTCATGCATGCGAAGGTCGGTGAGCTGTACGAGGTTGCTCCTGTGGGAGAGGATATCCATGAGGATTTCCTCGGAGGTGCCTGACAGGGTATCCGTGCTGAGCTCGCCGGTGGACTCCAGCATCTGGTAGGTGTCATAGAGCTTGTGGATGGCCTTGACCCGCGTCTTTTCCTGTATGACGTCGTCGGGCGGCAGGATGGAAAAGCCCGGGGTCATGGACGTGACCGTAAGATGCGTGATGCCGAGTTTTTTGAGACGGTTGATGTACTGTTCCGTCATGGGGACGCCGCGCGTCAGGTAGTTCCCGCCTTTTTTGTTGTATATGCTCTGCGCCGTGATCATGCCCGGCCGAAGCTTCTTGATTGGAAGATTTATCATGGTTTCACCTGCATGCTCAAATAAGTCTTTTCTTGTCTCACATGGAATCCTCGAACAAATCGCGGGTGATTTCTGCTACGTTTTTTGTATCTTTTCTATTTTATCATGTCGTCGCCTTGTCATGCAACAAAAAATAGCCGCCGAACCGAAGTTTTCGCTCCGATTCGGCGGCTGATTCGTTGCAGGGCTTATACTAATTTCAGTTAAGATTTATTGCAGATTCTTCGCGGCGTCCTCGACGTGATCCTGGATTGTCTTCACCGTCCCGCAGCCTGCCATCTCGGCACAGTCGCCGCAAGTCTCGAAGCCCTTGTCCAGCGCGCACTTCCTGATTTCGCACTGGTTAGTGCAGAAGAAAGTTTTCACGCCGTCGGCACGGCAGCCCTCACAGTTGATCCACTCCGGCCGGATCTCCGTCTGGTTCATCTCGCTCCAGAGCTTCGCGGTCTTCTCCCTGAGCGCGTCGTCGTTCCGGATCGTGGCGAGGTAGGCGTCGCATTTTTCGCAGTCCAGCCCGCAGCATCCGATCATGATTTTCATGGTTGTATCCCCCCTCATGGTAGTTGATCTCCAAAACTTATCGGTTCAAGAAGACGAGTCTCCAAATGTATTATTCGATGGCGCGGCGCGCCGCCTCCTGCGCATGGATGATCGTCGTATCATAGACCGGAAGCGGGCTGTCCTGTTCGCCGATCAGCATGCCGATCTCGGTACATCCAAGGACGACGCCCTCCGCTCCCCTGTCTCGCATACAGGAAATAATCCGTTTGTATTGCTCCCGCGAGGCATCCAATACTTTCCCGAGGCACAGCTCGTTGAAGATAATATCGTTTACAAGCCCGATATCCTTTTCATCGGGAATGAGAACCTCAAGCCCCGCAGCTTTCAGCCTGCCGATGACGAATTCCTGCGTCATCGAGAATTTCGTGCCCAGAAAGCCCACCCGGCGGAGCCCGTCTTTCCTGACGCGCTCCGCCGTCGTGTCCGCGATGTGCAGGATCGGGATGCGAATATGCTTCTCGATGTCGGGAACCAGCTTGTGCATCGTATTCGTGGCGATGACGATGAAATCGGCGCCGGCGTTTTCCAGCCGTTTCGCCGCGTCGGACAGGATGGCGGCGTTGCCCGCCCAGTTGCCCTTCGACATATTCTCTTCCAGCTCGGCGAAATCCACATTGTACATCAATATCTTGGCGCTGTGGAATCCGCCCAATTCCCCGGCCACTTCCCGGTTCAATATCTGATAATAAGTGACGGTGCTTTCCCAGCTCATGCCGCCCAGCAGCCCTATCGTTTTCATCGGCAATCATTTCCTTTCTGTTATTTACGGAAAACCTACTTTCTCCGAATCCAATCATCCAGGAACTTCATTTGCTCCTCCGTGTGGAACCAATGCTCGCCGTCTTCCATCACGGTCAAATCCGCGTTGTGCGCTTTTGCGAAGCGGCTGATCGTTTCCAGCGAGGTCAGGTTATCCTTGCCTCCGTACAGGATTTTCGTCGGCGCTGTCCACTCGACGGGATGACTCCTGACATACGCGAGATAGTCCCAGGACAAATCCTCGCCAAACTCGGTGTGAATCACGCTGCGGGCTTTTAGCTCCGTTTCCGTCACCTTTGCCCATGTCATCATGTCGACGATCAGCTTTTCCATATCGACGATCGGCGAAATGAAGTACGCTTTCTGGATCAAGCCGTCAATGTCCGCGTTCATGCTGAAATATGCGCCGATGCTGTTGGCGATCAGCACGATGTTTTCATGGCTGTCCTTCAGTGCCTTTACAGCCGAACGGATTTCTTTGCCCGTCTCCCATGGCGTGAAGGTCTGATAATCAAGTCCGGTTACCATGCAGTCGGGAAACAAAGGCTTGTAATGCCCGCTTTCCACCGCGCTGCCGCCTTTTCCGTGGATATACAAAACTGCGTCCATTTTCTCTCTTGCTCCGGTTTCTTTCGTCATTTTTCCTCATTTATGGCCAAGCATCTTTCGTGAATTGCACATTATCCATCGACCATTGCCTGCAATTCATCAATGGTTTTTGTTACGACCTGCCCTTCCTCGATCTCTCGTGCAGACTGTCTCAACCATTCCATGTTTTCCTCACTGTAAAACGGGTCCGGTTCTGAGGCGGATAATAAATCTTTTTCCGTTTCACAAAGAATTTCGGCAAGCACTTGATAGTCAAGATATTGGATTCCTTCTGTGCCTTGATGGATTTTGTTTGCCAGATGGCTTCGATAATAAATATCCATAGCGCTTTCCAACGTGATTTTCAATTGCTTCGCTAAATAAGAAATAATACGTTCTTCCAAATTCTCTTGGTACACCTTTTCCAAAGCGGTTTCATCCATAGCTCACACCTCCACAATCATACTGCTACGCCTCGCGTTTCCAAATATGTTTTTATATCGTCCACAAGATACTCTGTGCCTTGCGTGTGCAGGATATCGTAATGGGGAATCAGATAGGCGCCGATGCAATCGGTTCGACGCAATTTTTGATAGACTTCCGATGGCATTTGATTCCATCGGTTAGCGCAGGCATGGATAAGATAAATGATAAACGAGAAATTTTCCTTCGTCATAATGCACTCCTATTCTTCTCGGTTTGTTACTTTCCGGTGTCCCTGCCACACGCCAGCAGTTCCTCGATCTTCCCCAGCACATCGTCGATCTCGGCGTTCAGCGCCGTGCGCTTTTCCTTGTACCGCGCAATCAGTTCGAAGGGTTCGAGGATTTCCTCTTCCTCATGCGGAAAGCCACAGAGGTCGAGATTGTAGCCAACCTCCGAGAGTTCCCGGGCGGTGTATTTTTTCGCTTTCGGGCTGCCGTCCTCTTCGATTTCTTCGCGGTTGTTCCACCAGTCGATGACCGGGCGGAAGTGCTCGAGCTTCATCGGCTTCGTTTTCGAGAAATGCTTGAAGCCTTCGGGCATGTCGAGGCGATAGAACCAGGTTTCCTTCGTCGGGTGCGTGTAGTCAAAGAACAGGATATTCGTGGTGATGCTCGTATAGGGTGAGAAAACGCTGCCCGGCAGACGGACGATGGTGTGCAGGTCAAACTCCGACAGCAGCTTCTTCTTGATGCTTGCCTTCGTGTTGTCTGTGCCGAACAGGAAGCCGTCGGGCAGCACCACGGCGGCGCGCCCGCCTTTCTTCAGCCGGTACATGATGACGCTCATGAAAAGGTCGGCGGTCTCGGAGTCGGCGAGGTCGGCGGGGAAATGGCTCTGGACGATGGGCAGCTCGTTGCCGCCGTATGGAGGATTCATCAGGATCACGTCGAAACAGTCGTCGTCGGTGTAGTCCAGCACGTCTTTCATCAGGCTGTTGTCGTGCAGGACGTCCGGCTCGTCCACGTCGTGGAGCAGCAGATTCGTGACCGCCAGCATATAGGGGAACTGCTTCTTCTCGACGCCGTGGGCGGAGCAAAGCCGCGCCTTGCGGTCGGCGGTGGTTTTTTCCTGCTTCTCCAGCTCCCGCAGCCAACTGACGATGAACCCGCCCGTACCGCAGGCGAAATCCGCCATGCTTTCGCCGAGCTTCGGCGCGATCATCTGCGCCATGAAGTCGGTGACGGCGCGGGGCGTGTAAAATTCGCCCGCGCTTCCGGCGGATTGCAGCTCCTTCAAGATCGTTTCGTAAATGTCGCCGAGGGCGTGGATATTCTCGTAGCTGGTCAGGTCGATTCCCTCGATGACGTCCACGATCTGCCGAAGCAGCACGCCGTTTTTCATATACTGGTTCGTGTCCTCGAAGACGCTTTTGACGACGCTCTTTTTCGCGGGCATATCGGGCGTGACGGCAAGTTCCTTCAGCGTCTTGAAAAGCTCGTCCACGAAGGAAAGCAGCTCGTCGCCCGTCAGCGCGTGCCCCGCATTGTCGGCTTTCGCCCAGTTCCGCCAGCGGTATTTTTCGGGAATGACGGAAGTATAGCCGTCGTCGTCACATTCCCATTCTTCTTCCTTGGCGTCATAGACCTTGAGGAACAGCATCCAGACGATTTGCTCGATGCGCTGGGCGTCGCCGTTGATGCCGGGATCGTTCCGCATGACGTCCCGCAGTTTTTTGATCAGACCGTTCAAATTGCTCATTTATTTCACGCTTCCTTATGAAATTCGTCTTCTCCCTTGCCCTCCCCTATGGGGAGGGGGGACCGCTTTAGCGGTGGGTGAGGTTTTGCGACGTTGCGCTTGTGTCAGTCGTTACGTAACAAAACCTCATCCGACGCCCTTCGGGCGCCACCTTCCCCATAGGGGAAGGCAAGGACCGTGGAAATCACCCCGCTTTGTAAATTTCTTCTTCCAGTGATTTCAGCGCGGCCTTGAAACTTTCCTTGCTGCCGAAGCAGTTTTTGATAATCGCGGGCGGCGTGCCGAATTTTCGAAACTCGTCCATTTTCAGGACGGCTGTTTCTTCCACTTCGCGGATGCCGAGATTCATGTACTTGTCCAGCAAAATTTCCAGCACTTCCCGCGCCGCGCCGCTATACTTGTGCAGGAAGTCGCGCTTCTTGACGTTCTCGGCGCGTTCGCGGCGGGTCAGGGGCTTCTGGTCGTAGGCGATATGGCAGATCAGATCGAAGTCGTCCACGTCCTCCTTGCCCATATCGGCTTTCAGCTTGTCGAGGTCGATGCCCTGCGCTTTCAAAGCGTCGGCGATGGCCTTTTTCTTCTCGGTCGCCGTCCATTTGCGGATAAAGGCGTCCAGCGTGGCGTACTCGCCTTTGACGTTTTCTTTTGTATAGTCCGTGATGCTCTCCTGTTTCAGCAGCTTGCCGTTGGCGTCATAGACGGAGACCGTCTTGTTGACGGTATAGACCGTGCAGCCGTCGCGAAGGACGACGGGCATTTCTTTCGGGGGCGGCGGATCGCCTCCGGGACCGTCGGTTCCACCGGGGTCTCCTGTGCCGCCGATGGGTGGCTTTTTGGGGAATCCCGGATCGGGTCCCGGAGGCCCGTCCCAGTCGGGATCGGCAAAGAGCCTTGTGACGCCGCGAAAATCCATGATCGTGAAGCTGGTCTTGCCGTCCTTCTCCCGAAGCCGCGTGCCGCGCCCGACGATCTGCTTGAACATCGTCATGGACGAAATATTTTTGTCGAGGGCGATCACCTTCGTCATCTTGCAGTCGACGCCCGTGGAGAGCAGCTCCGAGGTGGTGGCGATGACCGGATACTTCGCGCTGACGGAGATAAAATAGTCGAGCTTGCTCTTCCCGTAATCGTCGCTGCCTGTGATGCGGACGACGTAATCGGGATTTTCCTTCATCATGTCCGCGTTGCAGCTTACCAGCGCCGTGCGCATACGCTCGGCGGCGTCCTCGCTGGCGCAGAACACGATCGTTTTCGCGTATCGGTCGGTGGCGCGCAGGTACGCCGTGATCTGTTCGGCCACCTCGCGGATGCGGTCCGCGATGATGATGGAATAGTCATAGTCGCTGTTGTTGTATATGCGGTCCTCAATCTCGTTTCCGTAGTAGTCCCGCTGGCCTTTGACGGGGCGCCACTCGTCGCCGATGTTCGTATGGATATTCACCACGCGGAAGGGCGCGAGAAAACCGTCGTCAATGCCCTGCTTCAGACTGTAAGTGTAAACGGGCTTTCCGAAATAGTCGATGTTCGACGTGTATTTGGTTTCCTTCGGCGTGGCGGTCATGCCGATCTGCGTCGCGCCCTGGAAATAATCCAGCACCTTGCGCCAGCGGCTCTCCTCTTTCGCCGAGCCGCGATGGCACTCGTCCACGATGACGAGGTCGAAGAACTCCGGCGAGAAAAGCTCCTGAAAGTGCGGCACTTCGTCGTCGCCGACCATTTGCTGATAGAGCGCGAAATACACCTGATAGGACTTGATGGTCGTCGGATCGTCCTTCGCGAAGTTCACCTTGTGGATGACTTTCTCCAGCGGCTTGAAATCCTGCGCGATGGACTGGTCGACGAGAATGTTCCTGTCCGCGAGGTAGAGGATTTTCTTTTTCAGCCCCGTCTTCAAAAGACGGTAGACAATCTGGAACGCGGTATAGGTCTTGCCCGTGCCGGTGGCCATGACGAGCAGGACGCGCTGCTGTCCCTTTGCGACGACGTCCAGCGTGCGGTCGATGGTGACCTGCTGGTAATAGCGCGGCGCGTAAGTGGTCTGCGAAACGTAGCAGGGCTGGTTCATCAGCAAACGTTCGGTTTCGTTCCATTCGTTTCCAGAAACGAGCCGCGCCGTCAGCGCTTTTTCCGTCGGAAACGCGGACAGTGGAAACGTCCGCTCCTGTCCCGTCAGGAAATCGTATTCCTGAAAGGCGTCGCCGTTGGAACTGTACGCGAATTTCAAATCCATCATGGCGGCGTATTCCTTCGCCTGCTGCATGCCGAAGGAAACGGAATGGTTGTTGTCCTTCGCCTCCACCACGGCGATGGGGTGACCGCTTGCCGTATAGAGCAGATAGTCCGCTTTCTTCGGCGTGTTGCGGACGGCGAGATTGCCCTTGATATTCATGCGCCCGTCGGTGATCTTCGCCTCCATGCGGATATGGTCCTTGTGCCATTGGGCTTCAATGGCGGGCGTGATGAAAAGGCGTTTGACGTCCTCCTCGCTCAGTTGTTTCTTGTCCATGCGGTTTCACCTCCGAAGGGATTTTAGCAGAGTGCTTGCCGAACCGATTACGTTGTATTATAATTGAAGTACGAATGGAGGGATATTTATGGCGACGAGTGTGGTGCAAGTCCGGGTAGATACTGATTTGAAAGAGAAGGCCGCAAAGATTTTCGAGGAACTTGGGATCGACCTCTCGACGGCGATACGGATGTTTTTGAAGCGGTCGGTGCTGGATGAGGGTATCCCTTTCAGTATGACGCGACCAAAAACTCATTGCGATTATAGCGAGAACAGAGGCTTGAAGGCGATGAGGAAACTCCAAAAGCAAGCGGAGGAAAACGGTTTGTCAGATATGACGCTGGAGGAAATCAATGCCGAGATTGACGCTGTGCGGAGAGGCGAGCATGAAGTAGTACGCTGTGATTGACACAAATGTGCTTGTTTTTTTGCGGGGCTTTGTGCCCTGCTTTTTTTATGCCGTGGTTTTGTTTCCCAACGCCCCGCAGCATGCCAGCATTTTCTCGATTTTCGCAACGATGCGTCTTTGCTCGGCGAGCGGGGGAAGGGGGAACAAAAGACTTTTCAATGACCCAAGACTTAATGTTTTTTGCGCTGTTCCGGTAACTAAAAGATCACATTGCGACTTAATTGAGTAACTGCTTAACCAATATGAAAAAAATAGTCCATTGAGTTTATGCAATTTCAATAATGATATGTGCCGCTGAAAACAAAAGGCTCGTTCTGTGTCAATCAAGACAGGTATTCCATAAGAGCCTGTTACTGTAAATAATATATCGCCTTTTGCAGGAATACGTCCATATTGCAATGCGTTATAGTATTCAAGAGGAACAAATCTTGTATTATCGAATGATAGATTTCCAGAAGAAACATTTGAAATGACAAGAAATGGAATTCCACTTTGCGTTTGTGGAGGCGGTTGATGGTCTCCGTCGGCAATACTTACACAAACGTCCCCCAGCCGCACCCATTCCCAACTCTCGGGAATCTCGAAAGGAATCTCCTCTGCCTTTATCTCTGGCAGGGGTTTTTCTTTTTTCAACTTGCCTTCCTTAACGAGCTTCGCCTTTTCCGATTTGATCGCCGCCAAAAGCTCCTTCGCCGTGCCTTCTTCTTCGCGCTGCTCCACCAGCTTGCCTTCCATCGCGTATTGCAGGACGCTCTTTTTCATGGCGTCGGGGAATTTCTCGTTCAGCGCGGTCAATTCGTCATGGGCTTTGCCGTACTGCTCGACATGGGGCAACAGTTCCTCGATTTTGGCGACAATGCGCTTTTGCTCAGCGAGCGGGGGAAGAGGGACGGGCATTTCTCTTGAAAATTCATCGAATTTCAGACTGTCAACTGTAGTTACACGCTTCGTGTAATTTAATAAAATATGAGATTCGAGTCCTTTTAACATGTAATAAAGATAGCTTGACATTTTGTTGTTGAATAGAGTATAGGCTTTAATATCTTGGTTGATTGTACTTTCCATTGTCAAAATGCATATTGGAAGCATTCTTTTCAGGATTCCGCTACGAACAACAAAAAGCAAAGTACCTACTGGATATGTTGTCATATTTCGTTTTGCTAATTCAGTGATTTTCATTTGCGAATCAACAAGATATTTGGTTTTCATATCTTTAGATGTAATCCACGGTACTGTTCCGTTTGTCCAGTTTCTGGGTTCGTGCATAGCGGGCGTTTTTCCGCTACTGAACCACCCCAAATCACATAGTCGCACCCATTCCCAACTCTCGGGAATCTCAAACGGTATCTCCTCCGCCTTTATCTCTGGCAGCGGTTTTTCTTTTTTCAGCTTCCCTTCTTTGACAAGCCGCGCCTTTTCCGCCTTGATTTCGCGCAGCAGTTCGGCGGCGGTTCCTTCCTCTTCGCGCTGCTCCACCAGCTTTCCCTCGATGGCTCGCTGCAATATGCTGTTTTTCAGTTGCTCCGCGTTCATGGCGTGCCTCCGTGTTTTATTACTCCGGCCATTAAATTTCGCTGCTAAACTCCCTTGCCTTCCCCTTCGAGGGGAAGGTGTCAGCGAAGCTGACGGATGAGGTGGAATGCCGCAACGCATAACGTCAGCGAAACCTCAAAGACTCGTGATTTTTAGTGGCCGTAATAATATCGTGTATCGATGGACAAACAGCCGGACAAATCGTCCGGCTGTAGCATCAAATCATACCGAAATCTCCCTGTTGGGGATGAATTCCATTTTTAGCGTCATTCCAAGCCCGGCGGCCAATTTCTTCAGCATATTCAAAGACGGATTTCTGTTTCCTTTCTCAATCCGGCTGATGTCTGCCTGCGTAATCCCTGTACGTGCCGACAGCTCTTTTTGCGTCAGGTTTTGACTTTTTCGCGCGTCAATCATGGCTTGTATAATGTCGTATTCTGCTTCCAGAGCGTCATATTCGGCCTTCAGTTTCGGATTTTTTGCCAAAACCTCATGCTTATATTTCCTGAATTCACTCATTTCCTTTTCGCTCCTTTCGTTTCCCTTCATTCGCCAGGAAGTTTTCCCTGTATTGCTTTGCGCGTTTTATTTCGTTCGGCGGCGTTTTTTGCGTTTTCTTTACAAAGCCATGGGTCAAAATAATTCTTTTCCCAATATAAAAGAAATATAACACACGATAAATATTTCCCGTTTCCTGCACCCTTAACTCAAAAATACCATCCTGCAATTCTGCCGAATGCGGAAGACGAAGAAAAGTCCCGTTTGTTTCCAGCAAATCAATACTTCGAAGAAATTTAGCGTGTACTTTTTCGCCAAATGATTCAATAAAATCTCGCGCCGGTTTTTCCCCATTCTCTTTTGTGTAAAACTCTGCGCTAAACATAAGACCCTCCGTTATTATATGTTATATTAAACATATTTTCAAGCTGATAGTTGATACAGCGAAACAAATGCTCGCTGCAATATGCTGCTTTTCCGTGGCACCGCGTTCATGGCGTGCCTCCGTGATGTATATTCTTTTGTTTTTTTCGACGTCGGCGGGAAAATTCCTTTGTTGACGAAAAAGAGGGCTGACACAGGAAGAAATAATTCCTGCGTCAGCCCTCTTTTCATACACGCACGATCCGATTCTATCAGAACTTGAACTGTGCCAATGTTTCCTGCAGCTCCTGCGCGAGATGCGCGAGGGAGTCGCTGGCGGAGGCGATTTCCTGGGCGGAGGCGGATTGCTCCTGGGTAGCCGCCGATACGTTCCGCATTTCATCGGAGACCTGCTGGCCCTGCTGGTCTACCTCGGCGATGCCCTCCGCGATATTCTGGGAGCTTTCGGATACGCCTTTGACGCTCGCGGCGATGTTCGTGATCTCGGTCGTAATACGCATGACGTCCTGTGTGATCTTGTCGAAGGTGTCGTGCAAGCCCTCGACGGCTTTCGCGCCGGTCGTGACCTTTTCCCGGCCTTCCTTCATGGCGCTTACTGCGCTGTCGGTGTCGGCCTGGATGCCCGCGATCAGGGTCGAAATGTTCTGCGCCGCTTCGCCGCTCTGCTCGGCGAGTTTGCGAACTTCCTCGGCGACCACGGAGAAGCCGCGTCCCGCCTCGCCCGCGCGCGCCGCCTCAATGGCCGCGTTCAGCGCGAGGAGGTTTGTCTGGTCGGCGATGGCGGAGATGCTTTCGACGATCTGCCCGATTTCCTTCGAGCGTTCGCCCAGTTTGTCCACGATGGCGGCGGAGCTTTCCACCGTCGTCGCGACGCTCTTGATCTGCTCCACCGCGCCGACGACGGCCTCGCCGCCGCGCGTCGCCGCGTCGCTGACGTTTTGCGCGTTGTTCGACGCTTCGTGGGATTCCGCCTGGATTTCCTCCAGTGTGGCGGAAACCGTGCCGATGCTCGACGAGCTGCCCGCGATGCTTGACTGCTGTTTTTCCACGGCGTCGGAAGCCGTGGTGACGGATTGCGCCACCTGCGTGGCAGCCTCGGCCGTCTGCGCGGAGCTGGCGGTCAGCTCTTCGGAGGACGCCGCCATCTGCTGCGCGCCGTCGGCAATCTTTCGGATGACGCCCTTGATGCCGTCCCGCATTTTGAGCATGGCAATCGCAAGCTGCCCGATCTCGTCTTCGTGCTCCACGATGATTTCCGTCGTCAGGTCGCCGTTCGCGATGCGCTGCGAATCTTCGACGAGCGCGGTAATCGGACCGCCGATGCGCTTCTGGAAAATGATCCAAAGCGCGGCGCAAAGGAGCAGGATGACGGCGACGGACATACCGACGCTGAGGGTAATGGCCTGACGGATCGGTCCCATGTAATCGGACTTCGGCGCGACGAGGACGAGGCGCAGATGGCTGCTGCCGATCGGCGTGACCATCACATAGCTTTCCTCGCCGAAAGCGTCGGTAACGTACAGCGCGGATTTGGCGGCGTTCGCGTCAAGCCCCTTGCCGAAGGCCGCGACTTTCGCGTCCGGGCTGTCCTGGATTTTCACCTTGAGGTTCTGGTCGGCGTTCTTGGACGCGACGAACTGCCCCGTCTGCGTCAGCAGGAACGCATAGCCGCTTTCGCCGATCTTGATGTTTTGGATATAGTCCTCCAGCTCTTTCATGCCGATATCCACGGTCACGACGCCGACAGGCTTGCCGTCCCGCATGATCGGCGCGGAGCTGGTCAGCATCGCGGTCTTGCTCACATCGTCATAGGCCGGCTCGTCCCAAAAGACTTCCTTGCCGCCCTGGATGCTTGCCTTGTACCATGCGAACTGCGGGTAATTGTAGGCTTCGTTGCTGTAGTCCATCGTCATGGACACATTGCCGCCGTCTTTGGAATAATATGGGCCGAACCATTTTTGTCCCGGATAGGCGTTCGGCGCAAACCAAAGACCGCTGCCGAAGATCGCTTCGTCGGACTGCACCAGCGCAGTGATGAAGCGTCCGGCGAGATTCATGTCGTATGTCTGCATCGCGCTGATGTTGAGCGCCAGCGACTTGGTCTTGCCGGAGACCTGTGTGAGCCGCTTGTCGAATTTCTCGGAAATCTCGCCGCTCTTGGCGGTCAGCATCGCTTTCAGTTCCGTCTCCATGTTTTCGGAAAGCTGGTACGCATTGATGAATGCCAAAAGTCCCAGGAGAACGGTCGAAAGAACGACGACGCTGCAAATGAAAAGGAATCGGATACTTCGGGAAAACAGATTCATAAATGGTTCACCTCGTAAAAAAAGATACTTTCGCGAATATTATAACTCACTCGTTCAAATTTTGTCTATCGACAAAATCTGAACAACTGCGTATAATGAAGCTAACCGTGAAACTTTTCATTTAATTCTTCAGCATATCAAGGAGTGAGATTATGGGAGAGAAAACACCCGGCGGGGGAATTTCGACGGGGCGGCGCGTGTTCGTGCTGGGCGCGTTTGCCGTGTTTGTCGTCGTTGCCTTCGCCGCCAGCGTTACGCTCGGCTCGGTGCGGGTTCCTCTGGAGGAAATCTGGCAGTCGATTTTCGGCGCCGGTGCCGGCACCCATCAGCAGATTATCATGAATATCCGATTGCCCCGCACGATTGTTGCGGCGCTGGTCGGCGTCAATCTCGCGTTGTCCGGCGCGATCCTGCAGGCCGTGATGAAAAATCCGCTGGCCGATCCTCACATTATCGGCATATCGTCGGGCGCCGGTCTTGCCGGCATCACGATGATGCTCGTCTATCCGGGGCATGAATATCTGATTACGCCGGTGGCTTTCGTCGGCGCGATGGGTGCGGCGATCGTCATTTACATTCTCGCGTGGAAGAACGGCATCCGTCCCGTTCGTATCATCCTCGCGGGCGTCGCGGTGTCCGCGTTTCTCGGCGCGGGCATTTCGGCGATGATGATTTTCTACAGCGACAAAGTGCATGGCGCTTTGATGTTCATGGCGGGCGGCCTCGCGGCGCGAAGCTGGCCCCATGTCATGATCATCCTGCCGTACGCGATTGCCGGGGCGCTGCTGGCGTTCCTCGGCTCGAAGCATCTGAACATCCTGCAGCTCGGCGACGAGATCGCAAAAGGTCTCGGGCTGAACGTCGAAATGACCCGCGTGGTGATGACGGCTCTCGCCGCGCTGCTCGCCGCCAGCGCCGTTTCCGTGGTCGGGCTCCTCGGCTTCGTCGGCCTGATCGTGCCGCATGCGACGCGGCTGATGATCGGCTCCGACTATCGCTTCCTGCTGCCGGGGGCCGCGCTTCTCGGCGCGGCTGTCGTGATGGGCAGCGATACTTTCGCCCGCACCGCGTTCGCGCCGACGGAGCTTCCCGTCGGCATCCTGATGGCGGTGCTCGGCGCGCCGTTCTTCCTCTTTTTGCTGAGGAGGGAACTGTGATATGGTGCTGGAAACGAAAAATCTCGGCGTAAAAATCGAGAACAACGAAATCTTGAAGAATGTGAACGTCGCCTTTTCCGAGGGCAAGCGCACCTCGATCATCGGCCCGAACGGTGCGGGCAAATCGACGCTGCTCAAAGCGTTGTCGAGCCTCAATACGCACTATGACGGACAGGTGCTGCTGGACGGCGAGGACGTGCGCGCGATGGGGCGGCAGGAGCTTTCCAAGAAGCTCGCGATTTTGCCGCAGGGCGCGACGGCTCCGGCGGACGTCACGGTCGCGCAGCTTGTGGACTTCGGGCGGTTCCCGTATCGAAGCTGGCTCCGTCCCAGCGACCCGAAGGCGGACCGCGAGGCGGTGGAGTGGGCGATCGACCGCACGCATCTGAACGACTTCAAGGATCGGCGCGTGGCGGTATTGTCCGGCGGCGAGCGGCAGCGGGCCTGGATTGCGATGGCGCTGGCCCAACAGCCGCAAATCCTGCTGCTCGACGAGCCGACGACCTACCTTGACATCGGCCATCAGCTGGAGGTCATGAACATCGTCGACGAGATCAACCGCGACTACAAGATGACCGTCGTGATGGTTCTGCACGACATCAACCACGCGCTGCAATATTCGGATGAGATCGTGGTGGTCAAGAACCACGGCATCTTCGCCCACGGCACGCCGAAGGAGATCCTGACCGTCGATATGCTGGCCGAGGTTTTCGGCGTCAAGGCGGATATTTTCGTCAATTCCCAGGGCATTTCCGTGCTGTCGCCGGTGTCTTTGGTCGGTGAAGACAGAGGAGGCGGGCGCGCATGATCGAGATACGCAACCTCCGAAAGACATTCCCGCACAAGAATGCGCAAAACAAGAACGCCGAAAAAACCGCCGTGGACGGTCTTTCGCTGACCATCGAGACCGGCGAGATTTTCGGGCTGCTCGGGCCGAACGGCGCGGGCAAGACCACGACGATCCGGATGCTGACGATGCTGACGCGCCCCACCGAGGGAGAAATCCTCTATGACGGAAAGCGCGTCGGCGACGATGACGACGCGCTCGCCATCAAGCAGATGATCGGCGTCGTGCCGCAGAACCTGAATTTCGATCAGGACCTGACCGTAGGCGAGAATCTTGAGCTGCACGCGCGGCTCTATCACATGGGCAAGGCGGAGCGGGAGGCGCGCATTGCCGAGCTCTTGGAATATGTCGAGCTTTCCGGCGTGATCAACGACGGCGTGCGGAAGTTGTCCGGCGGCATGAAGCGGCGGCTCTTGATTGCCCGCGCGCTGATCCATCATCCCGAGATATTGTTCCTCGACGAGCCGACGGTGGCCCTCGATCCGCAGGTGCGCTGGCGGATATGGGAGCTGGTGCGCCGCCTTGCCAACGACGGCGCGACGGTGCTGATCACCACGCACTATATCGAGGAAGCGGAGGAGCTTTGCGACCGCGTCGCGATCATGAACAAAGGCAAATTGATTGCCGTGGACACGCCGAAAAATTTCATTTCGCGCCTCGGGCGTTTCGTCGTCGAATGGCGGGACGACACGAAGCGCGACTTTCGCCTGTTCGATTCCCGCGAGGAAGCCGGCCGTTTCATCGGGACATTGGACGCGGCGGCCTCGATCCGCGAGACGAACCTTGAGGACGTATTTATCGAATTAACCGGGCGAAAGGAGGGGCTGTAAATGCTTGCCGACATTTGGACGGTGTTCTGGCGCGACTGGACCGTGCTGAAGCACCGCATGACCGCCTTCATCCTGTCCCGCATGGTTGCGCCGATGCTGTATCTCGTGGCGTTCGGCTGGGGGCTTGGGCGGAATATCCAGCCCACGGGCGGCGGCTCCTATATCGACTTCCTCGTGCCGGGCATCCTGGCGCTGAACTCGATGAACATCAGCTTCAACAGCGTGACGCCGGTCCACGCCGAGCGCGTCTATCACAAGAGCATCGAGGAATACATCATCGCGCCGATCCGGCCGTTCGCGTACGTTGTCGGCAAGGTGCTGGCGGCGGTGCTGCGCGGCATGATCTCGTCGGCGATCATCATTGCGCTGGCCTATGCTTTCGGCGCGCATTTCACGATCACGCCGGTTTTCATTCTCGTGCTGATGCTGAACTGCGCCGTCTTCGCGGGGATCGGCTTCGCGGCGGCGATGTACCTCGGCACTTACGAGCAGATGGGGCAGGTCAACACCTATATCCTGCTGCCGATGTCGTTCCTCTGCGGCACGTTCTTCTCGACGCGGGCGCTGCCCGACGCGCTGCGTCTGGCCATCGAGTGCCTGCCGCTGACCCACACCAGTTATCTGCTGCGCGGAATCGGAAGCGGCGCCGAAGTCTCCATGATCTCGGTAGCGGTCCTCGCCGCCTATCTCGTCGCGGTGCTGCTGATCAGCGGCAAAGCGTTCGTGAATCTGCGGCGGTAAAAATTCTATTACACAAAAAAACGCGGAAACATGGCAAATTGCCTGTTTCCGCGTTTTGTTTATCTCAATATTCCTCGTAAATCGGGCGAAGGGCAGGATCCCGGGTGGGCCTTCCGCCGACGCCTTTCTGCTGCCAGTTGTCCCAGACGACCTTCGCGACCCGATCCGCCAGATCGTCGGGCAGGAAGGGTTTCTTGATGTAGTCCTGGATGCCGTATTCGTTTGCCTTGACCACCGAGCCGAGGTCGGCGGCGGCGGTCAGCATGATGACCGGCGTGTCCTTCAGCTTCTTGTCCGTTCGTATGGCGGCCAATGTCTTGAAGCCGTCCCAGACCGGCATGTCCACGTCGAGCAGCACAAGGTTGACTTCGAACTGGTGCATCAGCTCAATGCACCGCATTCCCGATTCCGCCGTGATGACCTTGTAGGGGAGCTTCTTCGTCAGAATCATTTCCGCCATCTGGCGGTTGATCTCGTCATCATCGACCATCAGCACCGTGATATTTTTGCTGTCAAGAACCATCATTTTTGTTCAGCCACCTTTCCGCGTCTTGTGAGAGTTTGTCGTAAAGCGCCATTGTCCGCTCGTGGTGGGAGCGGATAAACCAGGCCGCCTCTTGTTTTTCGTCTTCGGTCGCGTCCTCGGCGAAGCATTTCTTCCCTGCGAGCTCCAGTTCCTTCGCGGCGTCGGAGCACTTCTGCCCGCCGATGGTCATGGAGGTGGATTTCAGTGCGTGAAGCATCGTGGCATAGTTTTGCCAATCCTCCGCGTCGAGGTGCTCCTTCATCTGCTTCTGCTTGTCGGGCCGAAGCTTGATGAACATGCCGAGCACCACTTTATACATATCCTCCATGCCACCATTATACTTCATGCCCTGCTCGATGTCGAGGTCACCGGTGTCCTGTTTTTCTGCGTCGTCCGTTTCTGCCTCGGCGAACGGCTGCGGTGCGCCCTGTTTTGCCCGTGCCGCTTCTTCGGGGGTGGGGCCGGGTTGGATCTTGCTTTGCGGCAGATATTTGACCAGCGTCGCTTCCAGCAGCATACTGTCGATGGGCTTCGACAGATAGGCGGCGAAGCCTTCTTTCAAAAAAGCGTCCTTCGCGCCGGAAATCGCGTTCGCCGTCAGCATGATAAACGGCGTGTCCTTCGCGTTTGGCAGATTCTCCGCCCGGTGCAGTGTTTCGATGCCGTCCATATTGGGCATCATGTGATCGAGAAGGATCAGGTCGTATTTCTTTTCGGCGAGACGGTCGAGACATTCCGGCCCGCTCATACAGGTTTCGACCCGGATTTTTGTTTCTTTCAGCAAGCCCTTGACGACCATCAGATTCATCTCGTTGTCATCCACCACGAGGATGTCGGCGTCCGGTGCGGTGAAGGACGGGATATACTGTTCGGCATGAACGGAAACTTCGCTCATGCGCTCGGCGAGATTTCCGATCGGCGAATCCTCCATGATTGTCTGCGGCAGTACAATGGTGAACGTCGAGCCTTCGCCGTAGATGCTTTTCAGGCTGATGGTGCCGCCCATCAGGTTCAGCAGCATATTGGTGATGGCGAGGCCGAGGCCCGTGCCTTCGATGTTGCGGTTTTTCTCCTGGTCGAGCCGCTCAAAGTCGCGGAACAGCTTTTTCTGGTCTTCCTCCTTGATGCCGATGCCGGTATCATTGACGACGAAGGACAGATAAATGCGGTTCTCCTCCTTGCGCTCGTTGAACACGTAAAAATTAATCTCGCCGTCCGGCGTGTACTTGACCGCGTTGGTCAGGATGTTGATGACCACCTGTTGGACGCGCATCATGTCGCCCAGCAGGGCGTCGGGAAGATCCTCGTCGATATGCAGGTGAAATTCCAGCCCTTTGGCGTCCGCTTTCGGCTGGATCATCGCGACGACGTTTTTCAGGAGACGGGAAAGCTGGTATTCGCTCTCGATGATTTCCAGCTTGCCGGACTCGATTTTCGAGAAGTCGAGAATATCGTTGATGATGGACAAGAGCGCTTCGCCCGCCCGTGAAATGCTCTGCGCGTATTCGCGAATGGCCGGTCTTTTGACCTCGCGCAGGATCATTTCGTTCATGCCGAGGATTGCGTTGATCGGCGTGCGGATTTCGTGGCTCATGTTGGCGAGGAACGCGCTCTTTGCCTGGCTTGCCCGATCGGAGAATTCCTTCTCCCGGCGCAGGGCGTCGCTTTCCTCCGCCTTCGCCTGCACGACGAAAAGATAAACGCTGATGAGCGCGAGCACGAAGAGCAGGATGGCGCCCGCCCGGAGGACTAGCGTATAGATGCGCGCGATACCGCCGGCCACCGCTTCCCATGACACCAGTCCCAAAAGGGCGCAGTTCGTTTCCGGCAAGTCAGCGCCGAAAAGGAAGAAACGCCCGTGGCCGCTTTCCGTGTAGAGAGCCGCCGAAGGAACGGTGTCGAGACGCGCACGGATTGTCTCGAAGCCCTCCTGCACGGAGGGATCGCCAAAAATGGCCAGACCTTCGCCCTGATCTGTGCGGAACGGCAAAATCGTTTTCCCGCTGTTGGACACGATGATGAAATATCGGTCGTTATCGTAGTGCGGCAAGCCGAACATTGTCCTCGTCATCTTCCTGTCATACATCCGCCAGAGGATGCCGCTGACGTTGTCACCCGAAAGGATCGGGACCGCGAGCAAGAGCCCCTTGCCGTCGGCATAGTCCACTACCGCGTGGCCGCGTGCGGCAAGCGGCAAATGCAGGAAATCCTTCCAATCCAGCGGTGCGCCCAGCCGGTATGTCCCGTCTGCTGCGAGGAGGCCCGCGGTGTCGCTCTCCGATTCGCTGTCGAGCTTGTCGAGAACCGCCTGCCCGTGCGACGGGTTCGTTCCGATATAGTCCGCCGCGTGGCGCAGCTCCGAAAGCTCGGCGCGGAACTGCTCCTCGGCGATGAACGCCATGTCCATCGTCTGCCGCGCGACGATGTGCTCCATCGTCAGATTCAGAAGGCTCGTGATTTTGTGCTGCATGAAGATCGCGCAAAATCCCAGTCCGAGAACCAGTACGAGGAACTCGGCGGCAATCTTCAGGAGCGGGTCGCGCCTCCGGCTGTTTTCAATCGCCAAGGAACTCCACCCCCTCCACGAACCAGTCCATCCGATAAATCAGCGTATCGTCCCGGACAACTTCCCCGTCGCTTACCCGCAGGACGCCCGTGTTGTCCCGGATCGGGCCCCGGAAAATCGGATGGCGGCGGCTTTCGATTTCATGTCGCAGATTGACGAGCGCGTAGCCCGTTTCCAGCCCGATTTTTTCCGGCACCTCGGCCAGCCAGATCGCGCCCTGGTCGACGCCGATCCAGCGGTTTTTGACGACGTTTTGCTCGCCCTTCAGGTACTGCTGGATCACATGGCGGTAATAAATGTCCCAGCGGCAAATCACCGAGCCGAGACAATTCGTGGATTCCGGCAGCCACGCGTTGAAACCGATATATTCGACGCCCAGCGTCTCGCAGGTATCCGGCACCGCCTGGTCGTCCTGATGATAGGTCACGACGTCCGCTCCCGTCTTTTCGATTAGGCGACGGGTCGTTGCTGCTTCCGTCTCCGGTTCTGCCCAGACGCCGGACCACGCGACAACGACATGTACATTCGGATTCATTCGCCGCGCGCCAAGAGTGAAAGCGTTGATCTCGCGAATGACCGGCGCCTTCGGCATCGACGCCACATAGCCGATCACATTGGACTTTGTCCGCATTGCCGCCAGCGCTCCCGCCAGATAGCGGCCCTGCTGCATCCGCGCGAAATAGACGGTCAGGTTCGGCGCGTCCGCGCCGATGGCGGTTGTGGCGAAAGCGGTCTTGGGATTCTGCGTGATAATTTCCTGCGCCGCCGACGGGTACGTATTGCCGCACAGGAAAATCATGCCCGCGCCTTCGTCGAGCAGTTCCTGAATCGCCTGTACACACCCGTCGGTCGTCACGTTCTCGCGAACCAAAAGCTCGGCGTCGAACGATTCGCAGGCGCTCTTCATCCCCTGGTAATGCGAGCCGCTCCAGCCCGGAGCGTTCGTTCCGTAGGGAAGGACCATGCCGATCTTTTCATGCTTTTGGGATTGCTCCGGCGTAAAGCTGAACACCATCGCGAACATGCCCATGATGAGCAGCACGCCGGAAATGCCGAGCAGCCAACGGCCCCATGTCGGGATCATGCGGAACAGATTCGTCATGGCGCCGCCTCCTGTATCATCATTGTGTGGCTGCTCTCATGCTGTGAGCGGGCCAATGCAACGAACTCGTCCTTCGGCACGGGCTTCGAGAAATAGAAGCCCTGCAAATAATCGACAGCCAGCTTTGACAAAAGATTGAGCTGGTCCTCTGTCTCCACGCCTTCGACGAGAATCTTTCGATGCATCTCGCGGATCATCCGCACGCTGTTGTCGAGAATCGCGCGGCCGATGCTGTTCTTTTCCGCGCTCCACAAAATGCCTTTGTCGATTTTTACCAGATCGAAGTCCAGCGAGAAAATCGACTGCATATTGGAATAGCCGGTGCCGTAGTCGTCCATCGCGAAGGTGAAGCCGCCTTCTTTCAGGTCGCGGATGACCGCGTCCAGTGCGTTATAGTCGTTCGCTGCCACCGACTCGGTAATCTCGAAATTGATTTTGGCCGGATCGACGCCGTAGCGGGCGACAATTTCCTTCATACGCTTGGCGAAGCCCGGTTGGATACACTGGAGCACCGACAGGTTTACGCCGATGCTCGAAAGCCCCAGCTCATCCGGCGTACCGTCGGCGATGAACGTACAGGCCTCCTCCAGCACGAAATCGCCTAGAGCCTCGATAATGCCCGCCTGTTCCGCCGCAGGAATGAACTCGGTGGGGGGGACGTTCCCGAGCACGCGGTCATGGAGCCTTAGCAAAGCCTCTGCGCTCGTCATGCGCAGCGACGGCATTTCATAGACCGGCTGATAATAGACCTCGAAGGTACGCTCCTCCAACCCGCGGTGCAGCGCGCGCTCCACTTCGAGACGGCGCAGCAGATAGCTGAGATCGCGCCCCGCCAGCACTTTTTTCTTCTCTTTGACCGGGATTGGGCTGTCCGCCATGAACAGCACGTCTTCGCGGGTCGGGAAATTTTTCGGCGAGGAGCCTCGCGTTACTGCTGCGTGCAGCAGCGAATCCACCTTGCCGCCGTTCCACTTCTCATCGAAGCGGTCGAGAATCTCGGAGGCAATCTCCGCTGCCTGGTTTTCGTCGTCGCCGCGAATCAGAATGATATACGTGGAGGGATTCGCGTAGTAAATGCAATACGGCGGCAGTAATGTCCGAAGATAATCCGCCACCGAGCGCAGGAAGGCGTCAGACGCGGACGATCCCATCACGCGATGCACGGAAGCCATATCCGTGATTCGCACGCCGATGACCTGGAAGGTCTGCTCCGTCGTGATGAAATTTTTCAAGTCGAAGGAAAGGGCGCGGCGGTTGTACGCTCCCGTCGCCATATCGATGCGGTCGTCCTCGTCCTCGATGGACAGCATCAGGCCGAGGCCGGCCAAGGCGTCGGTGAAAAGCTCGATCTGGATGTCCTGCCAGGTAATCTGGACGAAGACGCCGATGGCGACCAGCGTGATGAAAAAAACAAGCGCGTTGCGCTTCGCGCTGGTGACGGCTTTCCAGTAACGGAAAAGATTGCCAAGGCCCACCAGCATATAAAAGAAAGCAACCAGGTAAATCGCGTACACGCCCCAACTCCTGCAATACTGGAAGGTGCCGTCGTAATAATAAACCCAGTTCGTCAACGGGTTCATCAGGATGATAAGCTCCGTGAAAATGAACGGCAGCGCGTAAAGTGCGAGGCCGCGATAGGAAAGCTGCCACGCGTTGCCGCAGACGAGCAGCACGTAATATCCGAACATCGGCGTAAGCGAAGCGTGGAAAACGATGGACATAAACCGCGCCGTATCCGCGATGAGATGAGCTTCCGTGCCGAATTTTCCCTCAAAGAACGCGACGACGATGTTGCTGAGCGCGCAAAAAAGCATATTCAGCAGCAGAAGAATATAAAGCTGGTTCTGCCGCCGCGCGACGCGCCCCTGGATCAGCGTATAGCAAAGGCACGAAACGCAAAGCAGCGCGGAGCAGATATAGAATGAAGAATAATGGAGCGTCGCCATCGGACTCATAGTGCGCTCTCCCTTCCACCCGTGATGGGAAAATTGTCGTAAGACCGAAAATGAGCCGCAGGAAAAAGACCACTTGCCAAAAAGCCTTTCTCCTGCGGCTCATTAGCAATTCAAAAGCCACATATACTTTATTATAATGAAGTTATCCAACTTTGGCTATATGACGAAATAACTATATAATGAACGAGGACGCAAAAAAAGCCGCCCCTTTCGGAGCGGCCTCTTGGGAGTGGATAACTTTCCGGCCTCTTACCGGAGAAGCGAAAGGACCTGGTTATTGTTTTGGTTCGCCTGCGCGAGCATCGCCTGCGAGGCTTGCATCAGGATGTTGTTCTTCGTGTATTCTGTCATGGCCTTCGCCATATCGGCGTCGCGAATCGTGCTTTCCGAAGCGGTGAGGTTCTCGATGGCCGTGGTCAGGTTCGCGGAAGTATAGGCCAGGCGGCTTTCGATGGAGCCGATGGTTGTCTGTTGGTCCAGCGCCTTTTGCAGCGCATTGTCCAACACATTTATGGCGGCATTGGCTTTCTCCTGCGTCGAAACATTCAGCGTCGTTCCGTCTTTGCCCTGCAAACCGAGAGCCTGTGCCCGCATATCGGAGAGCCGGATCTTGATAGCCTGATTGGCACGCGAACCGGTCTGCAGCACCAGCGCGTTGTCCTCCGGCGAAGCGTTCTCGCCGCGAATGCTCTCCGTCCAAGCGTCAAGCACCGCATTGACGGATTTCTTGATATTGCCGTTCGAGTCGCTGACGCTGATGGTCAAGCCCGAAATCTGGCCGTCGACGCCAAGACCATTGGCTGTAACTGTAATGGCGCTTCCCAAGTCGGGCGTTGTCTGCAGCTGGCCCGCATAGTCCACACCCACATTATCGCCATACAGGAGGAAGGGGCCGAACATCGAGTTGTATGCGCCCGCTTTTGTATCACGGTCGACTTGCGCAGCGTCCCGAGCGCTTTCCAAACTAGCCAAGGTCGCTTGCTCTGACGCCATGTGGCTGTTCGCGTCCGCCAAATCGGCATTGGCATAACTTAGTGCCTTATCGCCGTAGCCTTTGGTGCCGCTAGTGGCCGTATAGTCAGTACTAGCATATGTATTATAGGCCGTTTTATAGTTGCTGTAATTACTCCGTATAGCGGTAATGGAAGCACTTGGATTGTTTAGTGTATATGTATTGCCCCCTATCGTACTGCCATCTACAACAGCATAGAAAAACTCTTCATTGCCATTATCCGATAACTGATTGGGGGCAGGAGAAGTAGCAATACTTGTATCGACTCCACCAGATACCCAATCGTTAAATCCTGCCGTTATCCCTGCGGCGTTAACTGTTGGGGCGGCAGTGCTATAGGGGCCTGCTTTTGTATAAGTTACACTGTCGCTATTATTGGTTACGGCATTGCTTAGTGCTGAAAAAGTACTCGACACAGCCGACTGTAACGCGGTCAAGCTGATCACTGCGGCTTGCGCTGAATCGATTGTGGCTTGCGTTCCGTCGACAACTCCCTGCTGGGCATTTACCGCATTTTTCGCGTTTGTCAACGCCGTCTCTGAAGCTTGCCAAGCATTATAGAGTTGGGTTCTTTGTTCGATGACCGCCTCCGAGCTGGGCGCACCAGACGCGATGCCTACGCTCGTGTTCGTTTGGTCAGCAAAGGTCTGCGTGGAGCCGTCGATGGCTTCCGCTTTGATAAAGATGTCCTGCAAGGTGCTGTTGCCGACCTGGAATGTCGTCGTGTAAGTCTTTCCTTGCTGAACATAGGACACCGTTACTGAATCCGAGGATTGGATGTTAAGGTTTTGTTCGTTTCGATCTTTCAAAGCCGTCAAACGAATGCCGCCGTTCGTCTTTTCAGAAAGGCTCTCGTTTGTCAGCGCCGTATATGTTCCGTCGCTCTTGCCGTTCTTTGAACCGTCGACAAGATACTTTCCGTTATAGGTGAGATTCGCGTTGTCATTGATCTGGTCGATGCTTTGATCCAGCTCTTTCTGAATCTGCATCCGGTCGGCATCCGTGTTTGTGTCGTTGGCCGCGTTGATGACCTTTTCCTTCAAGGTCTTCAAAATGTCCACCGTGCTCTGCACGGCGCCCTCGGCCACCTTCATCATGCTCATGCCGTTCTGTGTGTTGCGGTTGGCCTGATCCAACGACGCGATTTCCACGCGCATTCGTTCCGAAATCGCGTAGCCCGACGCATCGTCCTTCGCGCTGTTGATGCGCATGCCCGTAGCGACCGTCTGCAGGCTCTTAATCAGCGCGCTGTGGTTCCTGTTCAGCGTATTCAACGTATTGATTGCTGACAGATTGTTCCTGACTACCATCGACATCCTGATCCACTCCCTTGTCGTTCCCGTTCTTCCATGCGGTGCCGATTCCTTCGACACCTTTCCTGACTAATAGTATATCACAAATTTTTGAATATGGAAGAGGGACAGATGTTTTTTTGAAAAAATTTTTGCAAAGAAAAACGGCGCACCGAAGCACGCCGTTTTTTTGAGGTTGCGTATGTTGTGAATCAGAAGAAGAAATCAAGGCAACCGTAGAGCTGCTGAGCCTTGCGGTCGTCAGTGACGCCGATGTCCTGACCGTTGAAATAGATAAACGTGGCGAGGACATTCTTGAAGGGCGCGTACGATACGCCGATTTCGACGCCCTTTTGCGATTTCTCAGTCAGCATCCACATGCCATCATAGACCGGTGCGATGACTGCGCCGTTGCCAAGATGACGATAAGCGACGAACGCGCCAAAGCTGCCCTGTTTCGTGAAATCGGTATAGCGGCCGCCGTTGTAAGCAACCTCGAAGGAGTAAGCCTGCTTGAACTTCGACTCCCAGTTGCCATTGGAACGGGCATAAGCGGCATTGAACAGCCACTTCGGCGCAAACTTCCAGTCGAAGCCGATTTTCCAGATGTTGCGGTTATCGGAGCCAAAGGCTTTCTCGTTCCCTGCCAAGCCGGAATCATAGGATCTCTGGTAAGTGCCGTTTTCGCCGTAAACGCTCTTACTACTCACCCGATAGAAACCCGCGCCGAGGCCGAACTTGTCGTTCACCTGTCCGCCCAGTTCGGCGAACATCACACTCTCGCCGACATTATTGTTGCCGGCAGCATCGTTTGTATGACCGTAGTTCCCGCGCCCGCCGCCAAGGGTGAGCTGGAGCTTGTTGCCGACAGTCACATAGCCGCCCGCGACGCGGTGATCGTAAACCATACCGCCGCCATGGCCTTCATAGCTCGAACTAAAATGCGGCTTACCGAGCTTGATGGTCAGATTGTCGTAATTGCCCTGCACCCAAATACGGTCAACCTTGAAGGTGCTGTTGTCACCCCTGTTGCTTGGAGTGTTTGAAGCCGTGTCGGCATCCGAATTGTAGTCAATCCGCGCACCGCCGGTCCAATGCTTGTTGATGGTCATGGTCGGCGTGAGCCGCAATTTGTAATACTGGATGTGGTTTTCATCCCTGAGGTTGTTTTTGCTTTCGCTCCAGTTATTGTAATATTCCCAGCGAACCAAGCCGGTCCATTTCACGTTGTCCACTTTCTTTTCGAGAGCGGCGACGCGGACACCGAGGTTGTTCAGTTCGTCGGCGAACTCAGCGGCCAGCTTGTCGATCAGGGCTTTGTCTCCGCCGCCCTTCGCCATGGCGCGGGCAATCATCTGTGCCATTTCGTAGCGGGTAATCTCCTGGTCGCCGCGATAGGTGCCGTCGCCGTAGCCTTCAATCACGCCATCCGCAGCGAGCTGAGCTATTGCGTCGTACGCCCAATGATCGGCAGGGACATCCTCGAACGGATTCGCCGCGGCGAACGTCGTCGAGGCCGCGCCCACGACGAGAGCCGTCGTCAACGCGGACACAAGGGTTTTCTTCATGCTCATACAAAACTCCTCCCAATACATTAAAACATTTTTCGCTCCCGCAAGCTCCGAACGCCGCGTCTTTCAGCGTCGCATCCGTTTCCGGCAGGTGCTATGCGCCCTATGATAGCACAGTTTTCCATGCGGGGCAATACGTGGAACATGTATACATGAAAAAACGATGAAAATAAATGAAAAAAATCCCTGACGTTTCATTTTGCGTGTCACGAACGCAAAAAAGCCTTCCCCGTGAGGGGAAGGCAAGGTTTCGTATGCTTTTTACAGCGCCAGTATTTTTTCCCGCAGCGCAACGAGATCGTCTTGCGTCGGCACGTCCTTGACGCGAATTTTTTCGAGGCAGACTTCGCAGCCGGCGGCTTTCAGTTCATCCTCGACGAGGCCGACGCTTTGCCCGCCCCAGCCGAAGGAGCCGAAGGCGAAGGCCTTGCGGGCTTTCGGCACGAAGCCTTTCAGGTAGCAGAGGAACGCCGCGACGGGCGGCATCATCTGGTTGTTGATGGTCGGCGAGCCGACGGCCAGATATTTCGAGGTTAATACTTCGGTGATGACGTCGGAGATATGGTCGGCGCGCAGGTCGAAGTACGCGACCGGAACGCCCTTCGCGGTGAACGCGTCGGTGATTGCTTTTGCGAGACGTTCTGTCGAGCCCCACATGCTGTCGAAGACGACGACGGCCTTTTCTTCGAGGTCGCCCGCGCTCCATTTCTTGTACGCGTCGAGGATTTCCGAGATATGTGTGCGCCAAGATATGCCGTGACCGGTCAATATCATCTCGATGGGAAGGCTGCCGAGCGCCGCGAGGGCGGTCTGCGCCTGCTTGCCGTAAAGCATCAGGATATTCGCGTAATATTTTTTCGCTTCTTCCATTATAATATGAAGGTCGTTTTCGTCGTCGAAGCGGCGGTTCGCGGCAAGGTGCTGGCCGAAGGCGTCGTTCGAGAACAGGATTTTTTCCTCCGGGCAGTAAGTGACCATGCTGTCGGGCCAGTGCAGCATCGGCGTCGCGACGAAGGACAATGTGCGCGCGCCGAGGGAAAGCGTTTCGCCGGTCTTGACCGCCTGGTAGTTGAGCTCGCCGTAACGTCCGGTCAACCCCTTGAGGCCGTTGGGGGCGCTGGTGACGATTTTCGCGTTCGGGCAGCATTTCGCCATGATCGGGAGGCTGCCTGAGTGGTCCGGTTCCACATGGTTCGAGATGATGTAATCGATCTTCTTCGGATCGACTATCGAGGAAACGCGCTCCAAAAGCTCCGCAACGAAGGGCGCCTTTACGGTGTCGATCAATGTGATTTTCTCGTCGAGGATCAGATAGGCGTTGTAGGACGAGCCGCGGCGCGTCGAATAGCCGTGGAAGCTCCGCATGGACCAGTCGACGGCGCCGACCCAGTAAATCCCTTTTTTCATTTCAATCGCTTTCAGCATCGTTCATTGTCTCCTTTCGAGGTTCGTCCGGTTGTATTGATGTTTGCATTTGTGCTTGTATTTGCTGCTGGGTTTGCAAGAATTCGTCTGCCGCCTGTTTCGCGGCTTCGAGATTCGCGTTGACACGGGCGGCAATCAGCTGCTTGCCGGTGATATCCTCATGCAGCCCGTCGAGTCCGAGCCATTCGGGCAGCTCGCCGTTGGCCGCGTAAGGTGTGAAGGCCGCCGCCGTGTCGATGTGCGGCTGCTGACGCAGATATGCGTTGAATTTCGCGAATCGCTCCTGCCATTCGTCGGTGATTTCCTCGCCGAAGACGCGTCCGATGTTCGACGGGTTGATGGGCGGCAGCGTCAGGAAAATCGGACGGATGTCGTAGAATACGCATTTTTCCTTGATGCGCTCCATGTTCGCGATGGCCTCTTCGACGGTGAACTCCCCCGCCCGAAGGTCGTTGGTGCCGCACATGATCAACAGGTAATCCGGCGAAAAGGGCAGCACGTCGCGCTCAAATCGGTCTGCCATCAGGCGCGTGATATCGCCGCTTTGCGAAAGATTCACGGCGGGAAAATTGAGGTAGGAAAGCCAGCTGTATTCGAGGGCTTCGGGGTTGTAGGAAACGTGACCGCCGCCATGACTGATGCTGTCGCCGAGCACCGCGATTTCCCAATGCTGCGGTTCCAGCCGGAACTCCGAGGTGGCCGACCATGCGCCGGGCGTGCCTTTTTTGTCCAACGCGCGCACGCGCCAATAGTAAGTCGTGTCCCCCATGCGCGGCGTCTCGTCGTATTGCTCGCCGTAAGGGGCGATCCACTTTGCGATAGGCGCGGCGTCCGGCTTTCGCTCCGGGTCTTCCGTGTAAAGCGCGACTTCAAAGCTTGCTGCGCCGTAAGGGCGCACCCAACTGTAAACGGGGAACAGCATGGCGGAGCCGCGCCCTTTGTCCGCAACGGGATGCAAAAGCGGCGCGTTCATCCGCGGCAGCGCTGGATTCGTATAAAGCGGCGCGAGGCGGCTGAAGGGACTGATTGCCGTGCCGTCAAGGTCGAGAGCGCGGACGCGCCACCAAAGCGGCTGCTTGTCCGAAAGTCCTTTCCGCATTTCGTCCAGCGGAAGGTTGACCGCGTTCTCGTAAACGTCCGAAGTGCGGAACACGGCGCGGGCGTCGGGTTCCTGCGGATCGAGCCTTGACACTGACTTTGAAAAAAATTCCAGTTCATACGCGACGGCGTTCGATTCCTTTGTCCATGCTAGCACCGGCGCGTAGGAAACCGGCTTTTCCCTCGAGGTCCGCGTCAGGATTTCTGGCGCGGGCTGCGTAATAATCCCGCCTTGGGCGTCAGTGGCGGGCGGCGTGAAGCCCAACGCGCAAACGGCGCAGGCGGCGATCATGCGGAGACCGCGCGTAATTTTTCGCCAAAGCGGCGTTTTTTGTGGCTGATGCGCGTGGCGCGGTTTGCTTTTCGCGTGACGATCCTTGCGCTTTCGACGGTGTGCGCAGCTCATCGTTTCCAGCCCTGCCGCACGTTCGCGCCGCCCTGTCCGCGGCAAGCTTTCAAATGATTCTTTCGCCGCTCGTCGGCGAGAAAATCGCGGACCTTGCTCTCAATCCAGGCGGGAGGCCGAAGTTCGCCGCGTTCCCAACGTGATACGACGCCCGCGGGTATCTTGAAGCGGCTGCCGATATCCGCAGCGGAAAACCCCGCCGCCCGGCACTCCGCCATCATACGGTTCATCATGGTAGTATTCCTCCAGAATTTGCGGCACTTCGCCGCTCTTTCGTTCCCTAATTATAAATAGATGTAAGGGATTCTGTCAATCAAGGATGAAAAAGCAGATTTAACATGTTTGCAATACGTAAAATACGTAGTATAATATAACAAAAAGGAGGGAGCCTTGGTGAAAGTTTCCGAATTAAAGCGATTGCTGAAACAATATGGCTGCGTTTTTTATCGGCACGGCGGCGAGCATGATGTATGGAAAACGGCGGACGGCAGGAAAATTCGGATACCAAGGCACGACGCGGCAGAATTGCCTACGGGAACGGCGAAGAAGATATTGAAGGACGCCGGAATTGAATGATATGATTGGAGGGAACGGTCGTGAAATACATTTATCCTGCTATATTTGAAGAAGTTTCGGCGAAAGAGGGCGGCGGGTATTCCGTGACGTTTCCTGATTGGGCCGGTGCGACGGCGGGAAAAACGATGGAAGAAGCGACGCTTATGGCGGAAGATTTTCTCGGGCTTGCGTGTTGGGACGCGGAGGTAGACAAAGAGCCGCTGCCCACGCCGACGAATCCAAAAAAATTGGAAGTCGGTGAGAATGCTTTTGTAGTGATGGTTTCCGCAGATACGGCTGCATATCGGCGCAAAATTAGCAACAAAACGGTCAAGAAGACCCTTTCGATTCCCGAATGGTTGAATACGATGGCATTGGAAGAAAATATTAATTTCAGCGGCGTCTTGCAAGACGCACTGAAAGAAAAATTGGGAATTGCATAAATCTCGATATATAAAAATCCTGCGAGGAAGTCCCCCGCAGGATTTTTATATAGAGTCAATTATAGTCCCGCGCCCGTTCCGCCGAGTCCCGAGAGCAGCAGGGACGCCGGGAGGCCTGCGCCGATGACGGATGCTGCCTCGTCGTATTTGCCCTGCGCCATCAGCCGCATCTTGCGGACGTGCAGGTTTTCCATCTGCATTTCCTTTTTTCGCCGCAAATAGCGTTCCTCGGATTCCTTGTACCGTTCCTTCGTTTGCTTGCGGCGGTTCGACCAGAAAGCGCCTTCCGACTCTTTGTCAAATTGGTTTGACGCGCCCAGTTTGCTGCCGCCGAAGTTTTTGCTGAACGTGTGCGAAAGACAACCTTCGCCGCCGTCGAAATCCAGCACCTCATATGCGCCGCAACTCCCCATGCAGAAGAACGGGTCGGGATACTGCCGCCCGTCCTTGATAATGTTCATTATCTTATCTTCGTATTCGGGATCGTCTTTCATGCGATTCCAGCATTTCTCGGAAATTTTGATGGTTTGTTCGTCATACGGTCGTGTCGGGGAGAAAGGAAAGCTATCGATTTTCTCCCAGATGTACTCTTGGTACTCCGCCATCGTCATTTCCGTCGTCGTTTTCGTGACGGTGATCGTAGTCTTTCGCGTCGTGACGGAAACAAGCGTCTGCGCGAAAGAGGAGCCGCAGGCAGTTTTCCGTGAAGGCGCTGTTTTCGCAGACAGCAGCGTTTTCGTCACATTCAGCCCGTGGGCGGCGCTGAATATTCGTGAATTGTCCATTGTGATTCGCTCCTTTTCAGGGGCGTCCGTGCCTGATTTTTCTGTCCTAATTTACATTCCCATCAGCATCTCAAAAATATCCAACTGTGGTTCCATACGCACGCCGCCCTCTGCTGTGGGGTCGGGCACCGGGACGAGGTGCGGCTTTTTCGTCGTCCGATCCACGACCTTGCCGCCTTTTTTCGTCGTAATGACAATGGAACCGTCGGGCATGAGCTTTTTTGTCTTCACGATGTTTGAGGCAGCCGAACAAAAAAGCTTCATCCTTTTCTCTGCCAACACATCCGTAAAGGATTTGCCGCCGACGACGCGCAAAAGATTCCCTGCGCTTTGCGGCGTGCAGCCCGAAAAAGCGCGCACTGCTCCCGCATTGTGTTCAATGGTGTTCTGCATATTCTCCTTTCCGCGGCTTCTCAATCGCTCAAAGCCGCGCCGCTCTCTTTCATCCGTGAAAGACCAAGCGGCATCGTTGTCTTTCGGCTGAATAATATTTAACGTACAATCATTGGCACCACCTCCTAATCTTGTTATCGGGAAATTGTCGGAAAACTTAATAGGCAAAATGAACTTTTCGCTTTTTGTTGCGGAGAGGGCATGATATAGGTATAATAGGGAAAGCGCATCAAGCGCGTTTTGCAAAGGAGCGTTGAGCATGACGAAGAAAATCACGGTGATTCCCGGCGACGGGATTGGTAAGGAGATTACGGAGGCGGCGGTTGCCGTTCTGAAAAAAGCGGACGGGAAGTTCGGGCTTTCCCTCGAATATGATTACCATGACGCGGGCGGCACGGCCTACGACAAATTCGGTACGCCTTTGCCCGAAGAAACGCTCGTGGCGGCGAAGGCGTCGGACGGTGTGTTGTTCGGCGCGGTGGGCGGCGACAAATGGGATTCGGTGGAGCCGACGCTTCGTCCGGAAAAGGCGATCCTCGGACTTCGGAAAGGGCTCGGCCTTTACGCGAATCTGCGCCCCGTGAAGGTGGCAGACGCGCTGGTGCAGTATTCGCCGCTGAAGCCGGAGCTGGTCAAGGGCGTCGACCTCGTGATCGTGCGCGAATTGATTGGCGGCATTTATTTCGGCGACCGCTGCGAGTCGGAAATGAAAGACGGCGCGGAGCGTGCCTGGGACCTGGAGAATTATTCGGTACCGGAGGTGGACCGCATCGCGCGGTTGGCCTTCGAGACGGCGAAGCTGCGGCGCGGCAAAGTCACGTCGGTGGACAAGTCGAACGTGCTGGCGACGTCGCGGCTCTGGCGGCGCACGGTGGAAAAGGTGCATGAGGACTATAAGGATGTCGCGCTCGACCATCTGTATGTGGATAACTGCGCGATGCAGCTTGCGGTGCGCCCGACACAGTTCGACGTGATCTGCACGGGTAATCTTTTCGGCGACATCTTGAGCGACGAGGCTGCGGTTATCGGCGGCTCCATCGGCATGATGCCCAGCGCCAGCATCGGCGAGCAAACGAGCCTTTTCGAGCCGATCCACGGCTCTGCGCCGGATATCGCAGGCAAAGGCATCGCGAACCCCATCGGCACGATCCTTTCCGCCGCGATGCTGCTCCGTTATTCTCTGAAGGAAGAAAAAGCGGCGGCGGCGGTGGAAGCCGCCTGCGACAAAGCGCTGGCAGACGGGTTCCGTACCCCCGACCTCTGGACGGAGGGCTTCAAGAAGGCGAATACGGAAAGCATGACGCAGGCGATTCTCGATCGGCTGTGATGGAAGATGTGATTCAGACAATTAGGGAGGATACATATGTTTTGTCCAAAATGCGGCCGGGAGCTTTACCCCGGAGAAAGCATTTGCCCCGCCTGTTCCACAGCGTTTACTTTGCAATACAACCGCGACACGGTGATGTTCCTTTGCATCATCGGCTTCCTTGGGCTTTCCGGGCTCCATCGGTTTTATGTGGGGCGCTGGAAAGGCGGCGTGCTGTTTCTCTTGACCGGCGGTCTTTTCGGCATCGGTACGATTATCGATTTGGTCAAGATTTGCCAAAACAAGTTCGAGGATGATGACGGGCTGCTGATTCGCTCGTAATGGATGGAAAGGGGAAAGCGGTATGAAAGGCGCGCAGGCGGTTGTCGAGTGTTTGGCGGAGCAGGGGATAGATACGGTCTTCGGTTATCCGGGCGGTATGATTTTGCCGCTGTACGACGCACTGCGGGACGACAAACGCATCAGGAATATCCTCGTGACGCATGAGCAGAGCGCGGCTCACGCGGCGGACGGCTATGCCCGCGCCAGCGGCAAGGTCGGCGTCTGCATCGCGACGTCCGGCCCGGGTGCGACGAATCTCGTGACGGGCATCGCGACGGCGTTCATGGACTCGATTCCGATGGTGGCGATCACCGGACAGGTGGACACCGCGCTTTTGGGGCGCGACGCGTTCCAGGAGACGGATATTGTCGGCGTAACCATGCCGATCACGAAGCACAATTACAAAATCAAAGAACCGAAGCAGCTTGTCCCCGCTTTGCGGGAGGCTTTTGCCGTGGCCCGGGCGGGACGCCCCGGCCCGGTGCTGATTGATGTACCGCGGAATGTGTTCCTCGCCGAGGTGAATTTCATCCCGGAGGAACCGAAAAAGAAACCGCATCACAAACCGGACGCGGATTTCTTGATTTGCGCGGCGGAGGCTGAGGACGTGATGCTGCATGCGAAACGTCCCGTGGTCATCGCGGGCGGCGGCGTCATTTCCGCCAACGCGTCGAAAGATTTCCGGAAATTCGTCGAGAAATACCGTTTCCCCGTAGCCGAAACATTGATGGGCATCGGGGCTTTGCCCCATAAGCACCCGCAGCTCTTGGGCTTCGCCGGCATGCACGGCAAGAAAGCGGCGAACAACGCCATCGCGGCGGCGGATTTGATCATCGCGGTGGGCAGCCGCTTCGCCGACAGGCAGACGGGCAGTCTCGACAAGTACACGAAAAACACGAAATTCATTCATATCGACATCGACCCGGCGGAAATCGACAAGAATATCGCCAGCTCCATTGGTCTCGCGGGCGATATGAAGACGATCCTCGACCTGTTGATGAAGCGCAAACCCGTGACGAATCTCGACGCGTGGTGGGATCGCATCGAAAGCTGGCGCGAGGAATACGCCTACGATTACAACGTGACGCGGCTGACGCTGCCTTGGGCGCTGCATCATGTGGCGCGGGCGACGGCGGGCAAGCCTTTCGCTTTCGCGACGGACGTGGGACAGCATCAGATGTGGTGCGCGCTGCATCTCCATATCGACGAGCCGCGCACATGGCTGACTTCGGGCGGCCTCGGCACGATGGGCTTCGGCCTTCCGGCGGCGGAGGGGGCACAAATTGCCTTCGGCAAATCCCGGCGCGTAATCCACGTTGCGGGCGACGGCGGCATCAAGATGACGGGCAGCGAATATTACACGATTGCGCGTTTGGGGCTTCCTGTGATCTCGCTGATCGTGGACAATACGAGCCTCGGCATGATCCGCCAGCTGCAAAAGGTCTTTTACGACGAGCGATATACGGCCTGCGAATTTGATTATCCGATGGACTATGTCGGCTACGCGAAAAGCTTCGGCATCGAGGCGGAGGAGGTCTCGACGCCCGACGACTTCGCGGCGGCGTTTGACAAGGCGCTGGCCTCAAACGAGCCGCGCGTCATCGTGCTGCATATCCACAGGAGCTTCGTAGAGCCGATGACAAAGGGCGGGGCGCGAATTAACGAATTTGTGGACTTCAAGTAAAAGGAACTTTGCCCTCCCCTTTGGGGAGGGGGGACCGTCGAAGACGGTGGGTGAGGTTTTGTAACGTTTCGTTTATAGTTATCATTACGTCTTAAGCCCTCATCCGTCAGCCTTTGGCTGCCACCTTTCCCAGCGGGGAAGGCTAAAGAATGGAGGCGAAAAAATGCTTCAGGTATACACGGGCGCGGGCAAGGGGAAGACCACGGCGGCGATCGGGCTTCTGGTCCGCGCGTTGGGCGCGGGGATGCGCGTTTATATGATGCAGTTCATGAAAGGGCTTGCCTACAGCGAGCAGGACATCCTGCGCGGCTTCGCGCCGCGCGCCGTTCTCTCGACTACGGGCAAGCCTTTTTTCGTTGCAACGGAAGGCATGCTTTCCGAAGAGGAGCGAGCGGCCTGGGGCGACGGCGTCGTGATTTTTAAGCCGGGCAAGCCGCCGAAGGATTATGTGGAAATGATCGAAGCGGGCTTCGACGAAGCGGTGCGGGAAATTAAATCGGGCAAATACGGGCTCGCGATTCTCGATGAATTAAATGTTGCTCTGTTTTTCGGACTATTGGACAGGGCGCGAGTTGAGAAATTTCTCGATGAAGCGCCGAAGGAAACGGAACTGGTCTTGACGGGCAGGAACGCGCCGGATTGGCTGATGGAACGCGCCGACCTCGTGACGGAAATGCGCGAGGTCAAGCATTATTATCAAAAGGGCGTCGAAGCGCGCAAAGGAATAGAGAATTAAAATTGGGAGTGAAGATATATGCCGATGTTTCGGCGGCCGATGCTGGTGCTGGCGGCGGTTGCGCTGGCGGTGCTTTTCACGGGCGCGATGCTGTTCCGCGATACGGCGGAGGATGCCGTGCCGCTGGATGCCGGCGTGCGTCCGGCGGAGGAACAGCAGATCACGGTTTATGTCAGCGGCGCGGTGGTGAAGCCGGGCGTTGTCGCGATGAAAAAGTCGGAGCGTGTGGAGCAGGCTATCGCGGTCTGCGGCGGCGTGCTGCCCCAAGCGGATCTCGCGAATGTGAATCTCGCCCAGCCGCTGAAGGACGGAATGCAGATCCGCGTGCCGGAACGGCCGGACGCAGGCGGCAGTGCGGCGCACATGGCTCAAAGCGACGGGAAAATCCATATCAACACGGCGGACGAGAAAAAGCTCGACGAGCTGCCGGGCATTGGTCCAACCATGGCAAAACGAATCGTAGAGTACAGGAACGAGCACGGTCCGTTTGAATCCATAGACGACTTGGCAAAGGTACGCGGTATCGGTCCGGAAAAGTTGGAAAAGATACGGGAAAAGGCGGAACTGTAAAGGGGGCGGGCGCATGAAAATCGGGCAGCAGCAGCTTTCTTTTTTGTGCGTACTGCTTTTTTCCGCAGTTCTTGGAATTGTCGCGGCGGAGCGTTTTGCGGAAGGCGCGCCGTCGTTTGTGTTTGTCGGGTTTCTTTTGGCGGGGATTTTACTTTTGCTGTGGTCGGCGCGTCTCGTCATGGCGGAGAACGCGCGAATCTGGGGAGCGGCGGCGCTCCTCTTTTTTGTGCTCGGCCTAGTGCGCGCACTGATGGTTTTGCCGATTCCGGCGGACGATATTTCCCGATGGGAAGGGAAAATGGCGTATGTTTCCGGCGTATTGCGCGAAGCGCCGCAAATCACGTCGGCGCCGGAGGGCGTGCGCGTCCGTTATCTGGTGGACGCGCAGCGCGCGGATACGGAGAATGCGACGGGCGGGATTTATATCTATGCAGCGGCGAAAAGCGAAAATGAGGTCACGGCACGGATTGGCGATAGGATTTCGGCGCAGGGGCGCGTGCTCAAAATCCGCGGCTACAAGAATCCCGGCATGATCGATATCGAACAACTGATGCGGGCGCGGGGCGTCACGGCACGGCTGCACGCCGGGAAAGCGGGTGTTGATGTTGTTCCGATGGCGGGCGGATTTTTGCGAAGCGTTGAGAATGTCCGCGCCCATTACCGCGCGAATATGCGCGAAGCGATGCCGGAGGCGGACGCGGCGGCGGTATTTGCGATGGTGTTCGGCGGTTATGAGGGAATCCGCCCGGAGCTGGTCGATGCATTTACGACCACGGGGCTTGTGCATATCTTGTCCGTTTCCGGTTCGCATATCACGCTTTTGGCGAGCCTTGTCGCGTGGCTGGCGTCGGCGTTCTCGTTTCGGCGCGGGATGGCGGCGGTGTTCGTCGCCTTTGCGGTGTTCGGCTACGCGGCGCTTTCCGGATTCGTCGCGCCCGCCGTGCGTGCGGCGATCATGGGCGGACTTTCTTTTTTTGCATTGGCGACAGGACGCGAGTATGACGGGCGACGGATTCTCGTGGTGACGGCGCTTGCCATGCTTTTTGTCTCGCCGCTTCTGCTGTACGACGTCAGCTTTCAGCTTTCTTTCGCATCGACGGCGGGATTGCTCTGCCTTTCACCGTGTTTGCGGGAATGGGGGCTTTTTTCATCGCTGCCCCGTACCCTGCGGGACGGTCTGGCACTGACACTGGGTGCACAGCTTGCGACGATTCCGATTTGCGCCTGGTATTTCCATGCCGTTTCCCTTTCGGCGTTTGTCGCGAATCTCATTGTCGTGCCCATCTTGGAACTCTTGATGGTGGCGGCGCTTTTGGCGGGTCTGCTTGCAATCGTCCTTCCGTTCCTCGCCCGCGTCGTTTTCGTGATGGACAGCCTTTTGCTCGGCTTTGCCTATGAACTGACGCGGGTATTGGCCGCCTTGCCGATGAGCAGCGTCTATCTGCCGCCCATGAACATCGGGGCGGCGGCGGTCTATTACGCGTTTTTGTTTTACGCCGCGCAGACGGAAGAGATGCGGCACGTCGTTTTCATTCGATTACGCATGCTGCCGTGGAAATGGATCGTTCCCGTCTGCGGCGCGCTGCTTTTTGCCTTCGCCGTCCGGAACGCATTGCGCCCGAACGAGATGGCCGTGCACTTCATCGACGTCGGCCAGGGGGATGCGGCGCTCATCGTGACGCCCCGCGGGCGTGCGATCATGATTGACACGGGCGGCGTGCGGGACGGCTTTTTCGACCTTGGCGGGCGCGTCGACGTACCGTATCTTTTGCAGTACGGCGTCACTGAACTCGACGCGGTGTTTTTGACCCACGCCCACGAGGATCACGCAGCGGGACTGGCGGGCATTTTACGGCGGCTTCCCGTCGGGCGCGTACTGACAGCGGCGGAAGGACACCTCGCTTATCAGGCGTCGTTGGGACTGTCGGCGGCGGAATTGGCGACGACGCCGTTCATAGCCGTCGAGGAAGGGACGCGGCTGACACTGGACGGCGTGACCGTCGACGTATTGTTCGCGCCGGACGCATCAAAACACGGACGTTCAGGCAACGAGATCAGCAACGTGTATCGCGTTTCTTACGGCAAGGCGTCATTCCTGTTTACCGGCGACTTGGAAAAAGAGCAGGAGGCAAAGCTCCTCGAAAAAACGCCTGGCGCGCTTCAAAGCACGGTGCTGAAGGTCGGCCATCACGGCTCGAAAACCTCGACCTCGGAGCCGTTCCTCGCTGCCGTCGCCCCGCGCTGGGCGGTCATCGATGTGGGCGCGGGGAATCGTTTCGGGCATCCGGCGAAGGAAACGCTGGAGGCGCTGACTGATGCGAAGGTGGAAACGTACCGCACGGACAGGGACGGAGCGATTGTTTTCCGTACGGACGGAAATTCGATGCGGGTTGAGACGTATGTAAAAAGGAAATAGCTTGTGCGGAGGCGTTGTATATAGTATGATGAAATTCAGGACGGGGTGAGAAAATGACGGAGAAAGAAAAATATCGGCAGGTGTGTCGGGAGGCGGCGGCTACGGGGATTGCGCTGCTGATCCTGATCGCTTTTTGGCTGTTCGCGGGCTTCGGGTTTTCGGGCAGCTCGGTGACGATTTTCCGGCTGCCGCTTTGGGCGGCGGCGTCCACCGTGGGCGTTTGGATTTTCGCGATTGTGCTGGTCTGGGGGCTGACGAAATGGGTGTTCAAGGATATGGATTTGGGGGATGAGCGCCATGACTGATACGGGCCGCCCCGAGGCGCTTTTGCCGCTGGCGCTTTTTATGGTCGTGATGCTCGGCATCAGCTTTTTCGTGCGTTGGCAGGCGCGGACGGGCGAGGGCGGTTTTCTTCGGCAGTATTTCGTCGGCAACCGCGATCTCGGCGGTTTCGTACTGGCCATGACCACCGTCGCGACCTACAGTTCCGTCAGTTCGTTTGTCGGCGGTCCCGGCATGGCCTGGAGCGTCGGCTTCGGCTGGATTTACATGGCGGTGGTTCAGGTCACGGCGGTCTTTCTCGTGCTGGGCATTTTCGGAAAGCGCGTCGCGATGTTGGCGCGGAAATTCGGCGCCGTGACGGTGGTGGATATTTTGCGGCGGCGGTTCCGCTCCGACGCGTTGGCGGCGATGGCGGCGTTTATCATCGTATTGTTTTTCTGCGCGACGATGACCGCGCAGTTCGTCGGCGGAGCGAAGCTGTTTGCCGCCGTCACCGGGTACAGCTATGAATTGGGGCTGGTGCTGTTCGGACTTGCGGTGGTCGTTTATACGACTATCGGCGGATTCCGGGCGGTGGCCATCACCGACGCCTGCTGCGCAATCATGATGATGATCGGCATCGTGCTTCTTTTCTATTATGTTTTGGAAATGGGCGGCGGTTATGCGGCGATCATGGATCATATCGCGACAAACCAGCCGAAAATGCTGGAGCCGTTTTCCGGCGGGAAAATGCCCGCGGGGCTTTACCTGACCCAATGGATTCTCGTCGGCATCTGCACCATCGCGCTGCCCCAGTCCGTGGTGCGGGGCATCAGCTACCGCGACACGAAAAGTCTTCACCGTGCGATGATTATCGGCACCGTCGTCGTCGGTTTCATGAATATCGGCGTCAATTTCACAGGCATCTTAGTCCACGGCGCAATGACCGGCCCGGTGGCAAGCTATGGCGGCATCGACAATATCATTCCCATTACGATTGCCACCGTAATGCCTTCGACGCTGATCGGCTTCGCGATTGTAGGACCTATCGCGGCGTCTATTTCTACGATTTCGAGCTTGTTGCTCGTCGGCTCCTCGGCCATCGTCAAGGACGTCTATCTGCATTATCGGGAGGCGCAGGGAAAAACGACTTCCGACGCGTCGCTTCGCCGCCTCAGTATGGCGGTGACGGCTATCCTCGGCGTGGCGGTGTTCCTGATTGCGCTGACGCCGCCAAGCCTGATCTGGCTTATCAATATGTTCGCCTTCGGCGGGCTGGAAACGGCTTTTTTCTGGACGCTGCTTCTTGGACTTTTCTGGCGGCGGGCGAACCGGCTCGGCGCATTCCTTTCGATGGGCGGCGGCACTGTCGCCTATTGTTTGGCGCAGGGGCTGGGCTTCAAGATCATGGGCCTGCATCAGATCACCATCGGCATTTCCCTGTCGTTGATTTTGTTTTTGATCGGCTCCTTCCTCGGAGAGCCGGATCCGAAGGAAGTTCTGCGGGAGTTTTTCCCGGAATAATTTTGTGGGTGTAAGAAAATTGGAAGGTCCTGTTTTCTTGCTCCCTAAATTATACTTGGAAGCTTTGTGTCGAGAAAAATCTTGCGTTTCCGCCAAAAATCACGTATCATTATTTCCGTCTAATATCAAAAACAAAGCGAGGCGGAGAAATGAGCTCGATGAAGCTGAACCTGGACGGCGCGGAAATGATGGCTCGGAAGCGGCTGGCGCGGCGCATGGTGGATTTTGAAACGATTTACGTTTTGCACCGGGACGATCGCAAAGGGTATCTTTTGCTTTTGGCTCTTGAAGAAGAACAGTGGCGGATTTTGGAAAGTATTTCCCTCGATCATTCCAGGGATCGCATGGAGGAGCTTCATGAAATGCCCATTGACAAGGACGGTATCGAGGCAATCCGCATGGCGCTCAAGCATTGGACGGCGGCGAACCCTCCGGGCCGTCCGGCGAAATACGATCCGGATCAGGAAGGGCAGGAAATATTCGTTTATCATGTGTATGGCGGCAAGACCATCCGTGCCATCGCGAAGGATATGCACATGGGCCCCGCGACGGTGCAGAAGCTGTTGAACCGCGTGCGGTTCAAGGTCGCCGATCAGTTCGTGGAAGGCGAGCTTCCGTTGGAACCGGGAGCGCCGAATTACGAGCAGAATCTCGGCGTGCTCCGTTGGGCGGCAAAGAACAGCACGGGCGAAACGCGCGCGCGCTATACGGATTTTCTGAAAGCGGCGCTTTTGGAGATCTAGCCAGGCAGGAAAGCAAAACCCCGCGCAAAGTTTTGTGCTTCGCGCGGGGATCTTTTATATATAGTAGAAAAAAATTTGTATTTCTGATACACTAGAGAAGATAAAAAAGGAAACGAAGGAGGGCGTTATGGGCGAGTTGCGCGGCAGGACGGCGGCGGGGATTATCAGACCGATACTGATATTCTCGGGGCGGTCTCTTTTTCCGTTGCCGAAGCAGCTGTTTCGGCTCTATACGCATCTCCAGCGATACTTTGTGAATACGGACGCTTTTTTGCCGCGGGTGTCGGGGCGGCAGGCGGTTTTTCGGGCGGAAAAACGCGCCTATGAAACGGAATTTGGCCTGCTCTCGGCGTCGGATATTGCCGTTGTCGTCGGCAGGGCGCGCCTTTCCCGGGCGGAGGACGCCGTTTTTGTGGCGCTGGCTTCGCGGATTTCTCCGGAGGACTGGGCGCACGCGATTGTGTTCCGCGCGGATGAAAAAACGGAGAAAGTTTTCGGTCATTTGCGGGCGTTCCATGAGAGCAATTCCAAACGTTTCCGCTCGCAGGACTTTATGCCGCATCCCGTGACGCAGGACGAGGCGGAGCGTGAATTTCGCCGCTGCTTTCCAATTACAATCTTTGATATGGAAATGAATTACGAGCGCCCGATCCAGTTCGCGGGACGCCGCCTGACGTTGGCGCCGGACGGGACGGTCAGGACGGAGACCCTTGACCTTTATGTTCGCCAAAAACCAAAGCTTTCGCGTTACGTGGCGGAGCTGACCCATCTGACCGACGCTTTCTTGCGTGCAAACGGTATTCCCGAGGAGGAAGCGGCGGAAAAAATCTACAATTTCCTTTCCCGGGACGGCCGCTTTGCGGGCAACGCGCTTCACAACGATATGATTTCGCTTCGGGGAATGTTCCGGCGGCAGGGCTATCCGCTCACGGCAATTCATCGGGATATTCTCGATTTGACCATGGCGGTGCGTTTCGATCGGGGCGGCGGGAACGAGCCGTCGCTCCAGTCGTGCATGGAGTACGCGGGACTCACATTTGCCGAAGACAAGTTCCATGACGCGGCCTATGACACGGAGGGGGCGGCACGGCTGTTCCTGCATTATATTCCCGCGTTTATCGCGAAATACGGAAAAGCGCCTTTGGCGCCGTGGTATTTTTTTGAGCCGGTGCGCGAAAAAGAGGAATTGGACAAGCTGTACGCGGAAACATATCGGAAACCGCCGGGCGCGAAACCCGGGGCAAAGGAGGGAGAAAGCGGTGAACGAAACGGAAGCACGGGATGAGGCGTCAGGCCAGTGGCGTTTTTGGATCAGCGACTACGAGGCGATTCTCGGCGTCACGGTCATGCTGCTCGTGATCGGTACGCTGAATGTTTTCAGTTCCAGTTTCGTCGTCGCGGGCACGAATTACGACGACCCGTATTTCTTCATCCGCAAGCAGTTTTATAACTTGGGGGCGGGCGCCGTCTGCTTTTTGATCGGGTACGGTTTCGATTATCATAAGCTGGTGAAATGCCGGAAAGTCGGGTTCGGTTTGGTGTTTGCCCTTTTGATTGCCGTTGCCTTCGCCGGCGTTGAGGTCAACGGCGCGCAGCGCTGGCTTTCCATCGGTGGATTCCAGCTCCAGCCGGCGGAGCTGGCGAAGCCCACGGCCATTTTTTTGGAAGCCTATTATATTTCCTGGCGTGTGCAGCATGGCATGCGGTGCAATCTTCTTCACGAGGAACTCTATATGATCGTGGCGATGGCCGCGTTGGTACAGATTGAACCAGATATGGGGACGGCGATGATCATTCTCGGAGTCCCGCTGTTCATGCTGGTTTGCTCGAATATGAAAAAAGAAACGAAAATAAAGTTGTTTCTCGGCGGCCTTGTGGCAGGCGGGCTTCTTTGCGTTGCGCAGCCGTATCGCCTGCAGCGTGTCCGGGCGCTTCTCGATCCGTGGATGGATGCGCAGGGCGCGGGCTATCAAAGCGTGCAGTCGCTTCAGGCCATCGGTTCAGGCGGGCTTTTCGGCATGGGCATGGGCACGGGAATCAGCAAATATCATTATCTGCCGGAGGCCCATACGGATTTTGCGTTTTCCGTCTGGTGCCAGGAAACGGGCTTTATCGGGGCGCTTTTTGTGCTGGCGCTGTTCGCGATGCTCGCTTATCATGGTGTGAAGATTGCGATTCGCGCGAAGGATCCGCTGGGGCAGATGCTTGCGTTTGGCATGACCATGCTGCTGGTGGGGCAGGCTTCCATCAATCTGCTGATGATTTCCGGATTTGCGCCGGTCGTCGGTGTGCCCCTGCCGTTTATCAGTTACGGCGGAACCTCGTTGTTTGTCAGCATGTTCGTGGTCGGCGTCGTGGTCAATATCGGCGTCGGGAACGCGAAAAAGCCGAAAGCCGTTAAAGCGGCGAAATCCGCGCCGCCGAGAGAGCAGAATTTCGAAAGGCCGCGGCTTCGGCGCGTAAAATGAGGAAACAAAGGAGTTTTTGCATGATCGTTTATACGGTGGAGCCGGGCGGCAGATATGTGACGACGGCGGAGGGCTTCGCGCTGCATCCGGGCGAAAAACGCGGGGTTTATGTGAACCTGACGAACCAATGCACTTGCGCCTGTACTTTTTGCCTGCGCTCGTTGAAGGAAATGGCGGAAGAACATTCTCTTTGGCTGAAAAAGGAGTCGTCGGCGGACGAGGTGATTGCGGAGCTTTCCGCGCTGCCCTGGGAAAAGGTGGAGGAAATCGTTTTCTGCGGCTTTGGCGAGCCGACGATGCGGCTTGACGTGCTGCTCGAAATTCTTCGTTGGATTCGGGCGGAGCATCGGGGAATCAAGACGCGGCTCAATACCAACGGATTATCGGATCTTTTTCACGGGCGGGACACGGCGCCGGATTTTGACGGACTGCTGGATACGGTTTCCATCAGCCTGAACGCGTCGAATGCCGAGCGGTATCTGGAACTGACGCGCAGCCGGTTCGGAATGAAGTCCTTCGAGGCGATGCTGGCTTTCGCGGAGCACGCGAAAAAATATGTGCCGGACGTGGTGCTGACCGTCGTCGACCATGTGGAGGACGACGGCGAGATTGCGCGCTGCCGGGAGCTTTGCGCGGCACGGGGCCTGCGCCTGCGGGTACGTCCATACGAGGCGGATTGATAAGGGGAAGCGGACCGAGAAAAGATATATGCGCCCGTTCTTTGCTTTTTTGGGTTGTGAATGTATGAGGAGAGATTGCTGATATGAAGCATTTGGTGATTGTGCGCGGCGGCGGCGAGCTGGGCACAGCGGTTGCGCACCGGCTGCACCGGGTCGGGTACAAGGTGTTGATCTTGGAAAAATCGCGTCCGTCCGCCCTGCGGCGCGAGATCTCGTTTTCGGACGCGGTCTATGACGGGGAAAAAACCGTAGAGCGCGTGACCTGTGTTTGCGCGGAAAATCTGAAAACCGCGCTTGCGTTGACGGCAGCCGGGAAAGTCACGATGCTGGTCGATCCGACAGGGCGCTATGTGCGGAAATTTCCGCCGCATATCCTCGTGAACACTCTCGACGGCAGGGAGGACGAAGCGAAGCGCGAGCTGCCTGCCGATTTTCGGATCGGATTGGGCGCGGGCTATTGCGCGATGGAGGATGTGAACTGCGTTGTTGACACGATACGCTCCTACAGTCTCGGAAGCATTATCTACAACGGGCGCTGCCGCGTGCGGCGGACTGCGGAGGACGCCATAGCGGACGGCGGTTTTCTGCGCGCGCCGACGGAAGGAATGATCAAAAGTCCGCATACGATTTCCCATATTTTCCGCGCAGGTGAGACAGTTGCGGAGATTTACGACGACCGGGGACAGACCGTGCCGGTGGTGACGCCGATCGACGGCGTGCTGCGCGGCATTATCCATGATAATTACCGCGTGACTGCGGATATGGCCGTGGCCGAGATCGATCCCCGCATCAATCCGGCGCATTGCAGCCTGATTTCCGACAAGGCCCGCTGTATTTCCGGCTCCGTGCTGGAAGCGATCATGGCCTTTGAAAACGGCGGCCAACCGTAATTACTGCGTAAAAACGAAAGAACCGGGGGAAGATTGCGCTTTCCCTCGGTTCTTTTTTTGATGTTTAAGGAACCACTGAATAAGTCCCTCCGCGAAACAGTCCACTGGACTATTTCGCTACCGGATCTTTTTCCGACTGCCGTCGTCAAATCTCTCTCGACGTAGCGATGCTACGCCTTCGAGGCGTGATATGCCACTGGCATGTCACGTCCTAGACAGTCGAAAAAATCTCTCGCCAGATGCACGAATTGA
>CACYXR010000022.1 GCA_902778455.1 uncultured Selenomonadaceae bacterium
CTACGCCTTCGAGGCGTGATATGCCACTGGCATGTCACGTCCTAGACAGTCGAAAAAATCTCTCGCCAGATGCACGAATTGACTTAATCAGTGATTCCTTAATTTTTCGTCCTCGCGTCGATGGCATCGAGGAGAGCACGGTATTCTTTCAGGAACGGCCCGTGCTTTTCCATGATTTCGTCAATCCGGTTGTCCCGGGCGGCAAATTCCAGTTCCTTCGCGTGCTCGGAGAGATTGAGGGCGCCGATGGTCAGCGCGTTGCCCTTCAGCGAATGGACGACGATGCGGTAGTTGTCCCAATCCCGCACGCGGAAAAAGGTTTCGATCTGCTTGGATTTTTCGTTTTTGCGGAAGGTGGCAAGCATTCTTTCCAGAAAAGCGCGGTTGCCCATGCAGTATTTCAGCGCGCTCTCCTCGTCGATGGCGTCCTTCAGGGAGCCGGTCGCCTGTGCTGACGCAGAAGCCGCTGCGGCATGCTGCTCTTGCGGCGCTTCCTCCAGCGGACGGATCAGCCGCGGAGGCAGCAGGCTGCGCAAGATATTTTCCATGCTTTTCGGCGCGATAGGCTTCGCAAGGAAAGCCTGGAAGCCGAGCTTCTTGTATTCCGCCGCCGCGCCGGAAAGCGCGTTCGCGGTCAGCGCGACGATGGGGACTTCCTCGCCGCCCTTCATCAGGCGGATGCGGCGCATGGCCTCCACGCCGTCCATGCTTGGCATCATGTGGTCCATGAAGATGACGTCGAAGGACGTTTCGGCGAAATGCACGATGGCGTCCGGCCCGCTCATGGCCTTGACGACGGCGATTTTGTATGGCTCGAGGATTCCTTCCGCTACCTCAAGGTTCATTTCGTTGTCGTCGACGACCAGCGCCCGAGCCTCCGGAGCGCAGAATGTTACATGGAAAGCGGTTCCTGCCTGCTCCAACGGAGCTGTTTGCGCATCGCTGAGCTTTTGCCAGCCTTCCACTGCGCTGACGATATCGAAGTGGAAGGCCGTGCCCTTGCCGTACTCGCTTTCCACGCGGATCGAGCCGCCCATCATCGCGACGAGCTGGCGGCAGATCGCGAGACCAAGGCCCGTGCCCTCGACGGCACGGTTGCGCTTCGTGTCGACCTGGGTGAAGCTGGAAAAAATGTTTTGCAGATCCGCACGCTTGATGCCGATGCCCGTGTCGCTGACCGTAAAGAAGAGTCGGCAATGCGTTCCGTCCATTTTCTCGTGGCGCAGGGTCATTGTGATGGAGCCGCTTTGCGTGAATTTCAGCGCGTTGCCGAGCAAATTGATCAAAATCTGCTTTACGCGCACCTCATCGCCGAACAGACGATTCGGGGTGCTCCCGTCGATATCGGTCTTGAACGTCACGGGCTTTGTCTGCAGGCGCGCGTTCAGCATTGCGGCAACGTCGGAAATCAGATGGGCGAGCTGGTACGAATCGTTGATCAGCTCCATCTTGCCGGACTCGATTTTTGAAAAGTCCAGGATATCGTTGATGATTGAGAGCAATGTGCGGGACGCCGACTTGATGCGCGTGGCGTGACGCTTTGCCATTTCGTCGGCGCTGTCGCGCAGGATGAATTCCGACATGCCGACAATCGCGTTCATCGGCGTACGGATTTCATGGGACATGTTCGCGAGGAAATTGCTCTTGGCCTTGTCCGCCGCTTCTGCGCGCTCCATTGCGTTGATGACGTCCGTCATATCGACAAACAGTATGTTCAGCCCGGCGATGCCGTCCTGCTTCATCATGCACTTGATCGTGATCTGCCAGTCGATTTTTTTCCCGGCAACGACGGCCCGCAAGAGATACGGCGGAACCGGTTCCTGCCGGAGCGCCGCCTCGCATTTTTCCAGCAGAATCGAAAGGTCGTCTTCGGGCAGCACATCTGTCAGCACTTCGCGAATCGATACGCCGCGCTTGATTTCCTCGCGGTCATATTTGTCGCTGTAGCGAAAGAACACGTCCGAGATCATGACGGTCTGGAGCTGTTCGTCCGTCAGGATCAGAAGGTACGGGTAAGTCTTCAGGAGCTGGTTGTTGTAAAAGACCTGCCGCATGCTGTCCTTCTGGATATAGGCCTGGGTGCGCGCCGCCTGATCGTTGGCGATACGCAGGACTTCGTTGTCCTTTTTCAGCCGCTTGATTTCGCGGTTGAGTTTTTTGTTTTCCATCTGGAGGCGGTTATCCGGGTTTACGATATCCATACTATCTACCTCATATCGCCATAATCGTGAACGTGAAGTTGTGGAACATATTGTAATATTCACCGGTCTTGTTGCCCTTCACCGGGCAATACTCCCCATAGGCATACATACCGAGGAACGCCATGTCTTCCGACAGGCGGCCGCTGTACGCGTCCGTTTCCTCCCTTGTGTCGCTGGCCAGCGCAAGGAATCGGGCGCCGCAGGAAGTACAGAGCAGCGTCTTGTTCTTGCCCTTGGTTTTGCGGATTTCGTCAAAGATTTTGTCGAAGGCCTGCCATACCGATTTTTGTACGTCCGCGCGTCCGATGAGGCCGACGCTTAAAATTGAGCCTTCCGGCACCGCGCCGAGGAATATGCCGGAGCCTTTTTCGTGATCCAGCGTGGACAGATTCCGCACGACTTCCACACTGTCGCCGTTGTCTCGGTTGATTGCCAGAATGAAAGGCGACAACAGATAGTCTCCGAGGACGTCCGTTTTGTCCACCGCCATATCCTCATGCTCCAAAGCTTCGAGGAAAGTCCCGTTCCCGAGACAGGAGACTTCATTGTGGCTGGATTTCGTGACTTCATAGGAGAAATTTGCTCGGGTTTCGACGGAATTGATTGTGACGAATTTCGGGTCGACGGCGCCGGCAATCAGGATGATCAGCTGCCCGTATTTTTCCACTTCGTCGTTGCAGAGAAGGCGGAAACCGTTGAAATTGAATCCGTCCGCCGCCAGCCCGCCGAAAATCGGAATGTTCTTTCCGGCGGCTTCGGAAATTGCGTCCACCACGTCGTCCCCGGACACATGCTGATCTGGCGGGAATATGCTGCCGTAGCTCAAAATCAGCTTCGGCGGGGACGGAAGCGTTGCCGCAATCGATTGATAAGTTTCCGCAATCTTGGCGTTGTAATTGTCCGCGTTCATCTCGCGGGCCATGCCGGCGGCGAAGAAGCAGTCGTCCGCGGTCATCAGCAAAACGAAGACGCCGATTCCGTAGTATCCCTCTCTGCCGAGCATCCCCATCGCAGTGCATCCGACAATCGGGAAATCCCAATGCTCAGCTAAAATAGAACGAAACTCCTGGAAATTCGTTTCCTCTTCCGCAAAAATCAGGGCGAGGGAATGCTTTTTCAGCGGGAATTCCCAGGTCTGCACCAAAAGCTCCGCCACGCCTTCTCTGACCTCGTCAATTTCTTCGGTGTATAGCACAATGGAATCCAAAACAGCATCCTCCTTAAAGCATTGCTCATATCGGAGCGGGCAGTGGACAGCGGGCACGGCAGATGACGCTGCCTGTCTTCGCTCTCCGCTATTCACTCTATTTTTATATTGCCATGATGGTGAATGTGAAATTGTGGAAGAAATTGTGGAGCTTGCCTGTCTTATTGCCGGGCAGCGGACAAAATTCCCCGTTGCCGTACATGCCAAGCATCGATATTCCGTCCGGAACCCGGGCTTGGCAGGCCTCAGCTTCGGCGCTTGTATTGCTGGCCAGCGCCAGGAACCGGGCGGCGCAGGAATAGCAGAGAAGCGTGTGCCGTTTGCCGTCCGACGCCAGCTTTGCGAGCATCTCGTCGAAGGCCTGGTCCACGGACTTTTGGACGTCTTTCCGGTCCATGATGCCGATGCGCAGCACCGAGCCTTCCGGTACGCCTCCGAGAAAGACGCCGGTGCCCGTTTCCAGATTCAAGAGGGAAAGTGTGCGCGTAATCTCGGCGAAGTCGCCGTCCCCGAGGTCGACGGACAACACGAAAGGCGAAAGGAAATAGTCGCCGACCACGTTCTGTTTGCTGACTTCCATATTTTGGCGGCGCAGCGCGTCGACAAATGTGCCGCTGCCGAGCCGCAGGACCTGGTTGCTTCGCGCTTCCGTGACCCTGTAAGTGACGTCCGCCCGGTTTTCCACGGAATTCGTCGTAACAAAGAGAGGGGCGATATTTCCCGAAACGAGGACAATCGCCTGCCCGCTTTGCGTTACGCGGTCACAGCAAAATACGCTGTAATTGTTGAAATTGAAACCGTCCGAGGCAATGCCGCCGAAAATGGGCACGTCTTTGCCGAGGGCTTCCTCGATAACCGCGACGACCTCGTCCCCCGGCACATTCTTCTCGCTGGCGACCATGCCGCCGAATGTCAGCGCGAGCTTCGGGGCGGAGGGGAGTTCTTTTTTGAGAGTCTCACAGAGCAGCGGGATTTCCGCCCGGTAATTTTCTTTGTCCAGATTTTCGGTCATTCCCAAAGCGAAGTCGCAGTCGTCGGCCGTGAAGAGCAACACGGAAATGCCTGTCCTTGTGCAGCCCTGCTTGATAAGCAGCATTGCCAGCGTCGTGCAGCCGACAATCGGGAAATCCCAGCGATCGGAAAGCAGCGCATGGAGCGCCGGGTAATCGGCGTCCTCTTCCGCGAACAGAATGCCGAGCGTGTTCTTTTTCAGCGTGAAGCCCTCCGCCTGTGAGAAAAGCTCCTTCGAAGCCTCGTTGAGATCGTCGATTTCTTCTGTGTAAAGAACGATGGAATCCAATCGTGTTCCCCCTTCCGAAAAACGCCCATGACTTATCGAATCCGTCCCAAATCTCCGGTTCGCCCATATCGGGCATGCGCAGGTCAATATTGAATAAATTTAATGAAATGAAGCGATTTTCTTTTTATTATATCATGCAAAGAATTTTCACTCAATATCCATTATATTTTTAGGCACGTTTCATTTATTTCTGTTATACTTATTTCAAGGAAGCTGCAAGGAGGTTTTTCGGATGAAGAAAAAAATGATCATGGCATTGGCGGCGGGCGGCGTGCTTTTCGGAGCGACCCTTTTCGGCGTCACGGGTGAGGCGCAGGCGCACACCGGCGAGCCGATGGAGCACCATCGGATGGAGCGGGGGCCGTGGCGCATGAACGACAGAGAGGCCGCGGCTCGGGCGGCGGAAATGTTCGGCGTGGACGAGGCGGAGGTCGCTGCTTACCTCGCTGAAAATCCCCGTGCGTTCCGCGACATTTTTCCCTGTTCGATGCTGGCAAAAACCAGCGGCCATTCCTTCGCCGAGGTCATGGCGATTTACGAGGAGCAGGGAGACTGGCGCGCCGTCGGCGAGTCGTTGGGCGTCACGCGGGAAATGATCCATGAGACGATGGGAGAACTGATGGCGGCCCGGATTGCCGACGATAAGACGAACCTGACGCCGGATGAAGCGCGGGTGCTGCTCCGCGAGGGCTACCATCCCAGGGACGTGCGCGCGGCGGGGATTCTTGGCAAAGCCGCGAACAAAAACGCCCGCGACATTCTCGCGATGAAGAGAATCAACAACGGCTGGGATGACGTGGCAAAGGAGCTGGGCCTGGATGCGTCGGTATTGCGCGAAGCCTTCCGCCCCGGCTGGATGATGGGCGGTCCGGGCATGGGGCCGGGCATGGGACGCCCCGGAATGAGAGGCGGGGAAGAACCGATTCCCGTTCCGCCCCCGATGCCGCCGCAAGAAAGAGAATGACTAAATAGAAAAACGCCGGGTTCCGTCATTGGAATCCGGCATTTTTTGTGCGCCAAGTTGATTTCATGTTTTTTTCAGGTTATGTTCGTTTGTTTCACGTGAAACATTTTTTCGAAAAAATTAAATCAGCCTTTAAGGAAACACTGATTAAGTCAATTCGTGCATCTGTCGAGGGATTTTTTCGACTGTCTAGGAAAATCCCTCGAAGGCGTAGCATCGCTACGTCGAGAGGGATTTGACGACGACAGGCGGAAAAAGACCCGGCAGAGGCGCGGAGGAGCTTATTCAGTGGTTCCTTAATATTTGTCGTGATTGTAAACGTCCCAATCCTTGAGCTTTTTCAGCTCGCCGATGCTGTATTCGATGTCGTGAAGCAGCCGCTCTTTGTCCTCGGGAAGCGTCGCTTTCAGCGGGACGTAGTTTGAAATATGGTTGCTGCGGAACAGGCAGTGCTCGCTTGCCGGCAGGTCGACATGCTCGATCATCAGCTTCAGTTCTTCCATCAGCTCGGCAGGCGACAGCGGGCGGAACTCGCCGCGCTCGAACTCCGCTTTCAGCTCGCTGCCCCGGTAAAGCATCAGGCAGATCGCGCCGAGCATAGTCGGGCGGATGGCGTTGATTGCTTTCGCCGTCTCCAGCGCGTGACGCTCCGAGCCTTCCTCCCCGGCAATGCCGAGAATCACCATCATCGACAGCTTCATGCCCGCCGCGATGACGCGCTGGCCGACCTCGATGCTTTCTTTGTCGTCGACTCCTTTGTTGATTTTCGCCAGCGTCACCCCGTCACCGGTTTCCATGCCGTAATAAAGAAGCTCCAGCCCCGCCTCGCGAAGCTCTCGAAGCTCGTCCACGGATTTCCGCAGGATGTCCTTCGGCGCGGCATAGGACGAGGCACGCTCGAAATTCGGAAAAACTTCATGGAGCGTTTTCAAAACGCGGAGCAGGCGCTCGGTCGAAAGCACCAGTGCGTCGCCGTCCGCGAAAAACACGCGGCGCACAGCCTTAGCGTTGTACGCCTGCGCCATCGCAATCTGGCGCATGATCTGTTCGTCGGTCAGCACTTGGAACGGAACGCCCCGATACATATTGCAGTATGTGCATTTGTTGTGCGCGCAGCCGCGCGTCAGGCGAAGGATAAAGCTCCGCGCCTCGCTGGGCGGGCGGAATACCGGGCTGTCATAGTCGTCGAAATACATTTTCTCATCTCCTTTTTGGCTTATAATATTAATTTATATATTTTCATTTGACTATATTTATTTAATATCATATTACGAAAAAATATTTCATTTGTCAATAAAAAACGTCAACGCGAAAAGAAATCGCGCTGACGTTTTTGCAGATGCATTGCTTTTAATTTGTTTTGCTTCCTGCCGTGCTCGGCGCCGGGACTCGGCTCGGGAACGGGTTTCTTGGGGGAACGGGCGGCGTGGGTGTCGTCGGCTTGGCCACAGTGCTGCCCGTTTCGTCACGTTCGTCCGGCGTCGGTGTGGTGGCCGGCGTTTTCGTTTCGGCGGTCGTTTCGGAATTCGTTTTCGTGTCGTCGGATTCCTGGCTGAGGGAGGTGTTGTCCGTATCCGTCGGCTGCGCATCCGGTTTCGTCGTTGTCGGGCGCGGCCTTTCGTCTTCCGAACCTTTGCCGGTGCGTGGTGACGTCGGGGAAGTCACGCTGTCGCGGTCGCCGGGACGCGGAGGTTTTGCGCCTTCACGAATCAAGCGTCCGATCGTGTTGTCGTCCTCCGGCACTTCCTTGGCGTTCGACGGGATGGACGCCGCATACGCGGAGGCGTCGCGTTCCATTTCGTTTTTCGCGTTATCGCTGATGGAAATACCGAGCATGTCGGCCATATCCTCACGGGTGTCGTAAAGGTCAGGAATCCAATAGCTGATTTCGTCGATGTAAAGCGGGCGCCCCGCGACCATTTTCGTCGTCAGCCCGTTGGATTTCGCTTCCTTCAGTGCGCCGGCCAGTTCCAGGCATTGACGGAACGACAAATCCGTTTCCATAGAGCTCATGACTTCGCGGATAATGCCCGGCAGCCGAGGGATAATCGAGGGAGACATAACCTGATCCATGACGGCCTGCATGAATTTCTGCTGCCGCTCGATGCGCCCGATGTCGCCTTCCTCGTCGCGGTATCGGACGTAGGTAATGGCCGTCGCGCCGTCCATATGCTGCGGCCCGGGATAGAGGTCGATGACAAGGCCGCCGTCGTCGTCCCATTCGTCGACATAGTACATGCGTTTTTCCACGTCGATATCCACGCCGCCGATGGCGTCGATGATGCGCTTGAAGGCGGGGACTTTGATCAGGACATAATGCTCTATCGGCGTATCGAGGAATTCTTCGACGGTGTCCTGCGTCAGCTCATGGCCGCCGAGGGAATAAGCGACGTTGATCTTGTCGTAGCCGTAGCCGGGGACATGGACGCGGGTGTCGCGGGGAATCGAGAGCAGCGAAGCGCTCTTTTTCTTCGGGTCCACTGTTGCTATCATCAGCGTATCGGAACGGCCTACGTCGTCCACGCGCTCGTCGACGCCCATGATCATCACTGTAGTCTTGTCCTTCGCTACCAGCAGCGCTTCCGTCGGCTGGTACGAGTGAGTCTCCGTGCGCGTACGTTTTTCCGGCTTGTCAAAGAGGCTCGACGAGGCAAAGTAAAAACCCGCGCCGACGCCAAACGCGAGGAAAATAATCGCAAGGATCCAAATCCAAAAGCCATAGTCGTTCTTTTTGCTGTGGGCGGGTTTATGTTTTTGAGTTTTCTTCTTGCTCAATGCGCTCTTCCTTTATGCACAATTTTTTTTCATTAAATCATTTTTTCCTCTAAAAAGGCTGAAAGGGCGGTTGCAAATCGATTCCTTCCAGTGCCATAAGCCATGCTTTTTTGTCAAGGCCGCTTGCGTAACCGGTCAGGCTTCCGTCTGCGCCGATCACGCGGTGGCAGGGCACGATCAGCGCCACCGGGTTGCGCCCAACTGCGCCGCCGACAGCCTGCGCCGCCATGCACCGGACGCCGCGACGTTGAGCGATCTCTTTCGCCAGTGCGCCGTAAGTCGTCGTCTTTCCGAAGGGGATATTGAGCAGAAGCCGCCAGACTTCCAATTGGAACGGCGTGCCGAGCAAATGGAGCGGCGGTGTGAATTCGGGATTTCGTCCGGAAAAATAAAGGTCGAGCCAATGTTTCGTTTCCTGCAGGATCGGATGGTGGAGGGGAACGGGCGCGGCATCATTTGTGTCGGAAAAATCAAGCATTGTCAGTCCTTCGTCGTCGGCGGCGAGCAATATTTTCCCCAATGGTGAGGCGCAGCTTGCGAAAACGGTCATGATGTTTTGCCCCGCTTCTTTTCCGCCGGGTCGGACACACCGGGCAAAGCGCCGCCGGATACCGCCCAGAGATACAGGCTCGCGACGCTGCCGCAAGGGGAAAATCGGCGGCGATACATCTCGAATCGCTCCTTCGAGATTTCCCGATGGCGATAGACCATGCGAAGCCCGCGTCGGATCGCAAGGTCGCCGAAGCTCATTACGTCGGGACGTTCGAGGCAAAACAGCAGAATCATTTCTGCCGTCCAGACGCCGACGCCGGAAAGCGACGAAAGAGCGGCGACGGCCTCTGCGTCGCTCATTTTTTTCAGCGCCGCGAGGCGGAATTCCCCGCTCTCGACTTTACGGGAAAAGTCCGTAATATACGAAGCCTTGCGAAAGCTCATGCCAAAGGAATGCAGCTTTTCCTCACCCGCGGCCAGCACCGCCGCTGCGTCCACCGTGCCGAGGCCGTCTGAAAGCCGCCCCCAGACTGCGGCCAGTGCCTTGCCGGAAATCTGCTGCCCTACGATATGACGGACAACGGCGGAAAACAGGTCCGTGTCCAATTCCCGCCGGATCGGGCCGACAGCGTCGATGACGGCCGCGAGTTTCTTGTCCCTCGATTTCAGGTACGCCGTTTCCTTTTCGCCGTAACGAAAAAATCTCGTTCTGCCCATGCCGCTCCCTCCTGTCGCTTTTGCAATTATAGCATACAAATTTTTGCGATACAAAGAAACGCGCCGCACTTTTTCGCGCCGCATTTTTCCTGTATAATATGAAGGGATATAGAAAATAAAACACGGGGGGATTGGATATGACGGCGGACAAGCGTTATGCTGAATTGATCGAGGCATTCCACAAGACGTGGGAGAACTTCCCGGGACAGGCACGGCTCATCGACGGCAAGCACCATGTAATCGCGGTCAACGCCTTCGCGGCGAAAAACGGGCGGACGCCCGGTGAAATCTGCGCGGCCTTCGGCGCTCCGGAGAGCCATAAGGGATGCCGCAAATCCGAGGCGCTGTCCACGGGAGAGGGAAAACTGGACCGCCCGTTCGCCGAGCGCGTGCGCGGTTGGGTGCCGCTGGAAGGCTGGCCGGACGTGGTCGTGCATTTTTCGCTGGCCGTTCCCGAAATCAACAAATGATACCGAGCGCAGTTAAGATGTTTAAATCTTTACTGAGAGAAGTATGAAAAAAGCATGAACAAGCACGAATGTTTGTACACAGGATGTGGATAGGAGTGTGGATATCTTGCGGCAAGCGGACAGTTATGCTATGATTTGGGAAAAGTGCGAAAATTTCGGATGACTCACAGGGAGGCCGTTGCGGTGGCAAAACAACTCGATGAGAAAAAAATAGCGGTCATTGTCTATGTGCAGGATGAGGCTGATTACAAGATATGCGCGGAGAGTGTAAAGGAGCTTTCTTGCCCGGCCGGGGTCGCGCTTGAGATGATTCCCGTGGCGAATGCGACAAGCCGTGGCGAAGCGTACCGGACGGGGCTGGAAAATAGCGACGCGAAATATAAAGTTTACATGGATTCCTCGGCGTGGATCATGTATGAAAATCTTCTGACGGAAATGGTGGATATTTTTTCCCGTCACCCGGAAATCGGCATGTTGGGGGTGTCAGGGACGGAAATTATTCCGCCGAACGCCCCGTTTTGGGAGTCTCCCAAACGGCTCGGCAAATGGTCGGACAAGAATGGCGAGACACACATGTCCGGCGTGTTTGACGAGCCGCTTCGTGAAGTGCAGGCGTTGGATTTCTACCTTTTGATGACGCAATACGATATTCCCTGGCGTACGGATCTTTTTCACGACGACCTTTTTTTGTGTGCTTCGCAGTCCTTCGAGTTCAAGCGGCGGGGGTATAAGTCTTATGTAGTCCGCCAGGACGCTTCATGGCTCGTCTATGCCGGGAGCGATGTATCCGCGTCCATGTCGGCCAATGAGAATTTTCTCGATGAATATTCCCAGGACATTTTCCCGTTGGTCTCCGTCGTCATTCCCACTTACTGCCGTCCGAAATTCTTCAAGATTGCATTGGACAGCGTATTGGCCCAAACTTATCGGAATCTCGATGTATTCATTACGGACAACAGCCCCGACAATCGCACGGAAGAATTGATGCAGTCGTATCTGGAAAAATATCCATGGATACAATATGAGCATCATCCGGATTATGATTCGGCTGGAAACTGGGGAAGGGCAATAAATTACAATAATCCCAAGGCGGAGTATGTGAACTGGCTGATGGACGACGATGTCTTCATGCCCGAAAAAATCGCGGAAATGGTTTCCTGTTATATGTTCAATCCCGGCGTTACCTTGGTCACATCCTATCGCCAGCTGATTGACGCGGATGGGAACGTGTTGCGTGACGCAAGAAGCACCGCTCCAATCGCGGAGCAAACAAGACGTTTCTCCGGCAAATCCCTCGGAACCCAAATATTGACACTGCTTTGGAACGGAATCGGCGAGCCGACCACTGCCTTGATTCCCCAAAAGCTGATGAAAAACGGAAAGCTAGGCTGGACAGGCACCGAGGGACGGTATCTGCTGTCGGATGTGCCAACGTGGCTGAATCTTATGGAGCAGGGCGACGTGCTTTATATTCGGGAGCCTTTGAGCCAGTTCCGCCAGCATTCGGGTCAGCAGCAAAGATCATTCGGCACGATTTTTCGGGTCATGATCAACTGGGCAATCAACATTCGATACGCATGGGAACGAAAAGTTTTCCTCGACAATGAGTGGGATTTGCGAACCGCGATTTTCAATTGGACAAGGACAGCGGCGCAAAATATCTCTGTGTATCAGGAAGATAAGCCGGAACTTTCGCCTGAAGACGAAAGCGATTTGCGGGTCTTGGAGCAGGTCATGGTGGGTATGACTGCGTCAGTGTTGAATGGGTATGAGTTTGACTTTGGCGAAGCATTGGACGCTGATGAGACGCATATCGCGGCAAAGGGCAAACCAAAGAAAAAATGCGCATGTTGCGGTCATTATGTGGGGCGGTACTATCCGCTTCCGTCGGGATACGCAGAGATGGCAAAGAAATACAATGCCCCTGCGTGGCAAAATGAAATGCTTAACGCAGAGGAATATACCTGTCCCTCTTGTTACGCTTCGGATAGAGAACGTGCTTATGCTATATGGATGAAACGACATTTAGACGCGGCACAGCCCAATCTGCACATTTTGGATATTGCTCCGTCGGCAGCTACGCGATCGTTCATCAAAAAGAATTTCCCGCTGGCGGATTACAAGTGCGGGGATCTTTTCATGCCGGACGTCGACTATAAGCTGGATATTATGGACATGCACCAGATTGAGACGGAAAGCATTGACTTTTTTCTCTGTTCCCATGTGCTGGAGCATGTCCGGGATGATAGAAAAGCCATGAGGGAACTTTGGCGGATTCTGCGTCGGGGAGGGAAAGGAATCTGCGTCGTGCCAATCGATCTGCTGCAAAAGGAAATCGACGAAGATTCGAATTGCACGGATGTGGGAGAGCGTTGGCGGCGTTTCGGGCAGGACGATCATATAAGGAAATATTCAAAACAGGGTTATTTGGAACGTTTGCAGGAAGCAGGTTTTTCCGTTGAGGAATACAATGCGGACGATTTTGGTGAGACGACAATGCAAGAAAATGGACTTTCCGATACGGCGACAGTTTATGTGGTCTATAAAAATTGAAGCTTTCGCCGAAGCAAGATGATTGAATAGGAGCCCATCCAATGACTCAAAAAAATACTCTTTTCGTCACACGCCCATCCATGCCGGATTTTGACGAATATATAAAAGAAGTCCGAGACATCTGGGATTCCCGGTGGCTGACCAATATGGGGGCGAAGCATCAAACCTTCCAGGAAGCACTTCGGCAATATTGGGATATAGACGGCGTCGAGCTTTTTACGAACGGGCACATGGCATTGGAGCTTTCCCTGCAAGCACTGAACCTGCAGGGGGAGGTCATTACGACGCCGTTTACCTTTGCTTCGACCACTCATGCTATTGTGCGGAATGGGCTGACGCCGGTGTTTTGTGATATTGCCCCGACGGATTTTACGATAGATGTCACGAAGCTGGAACGGCTGATTACCGATCGAACATCGGCCATCATGCCGGTTCATGTTTACGGGAATGTATGTAATGTCGAGGAAATCGACCGTATCGCGAAAAAATATGGCCTTAAGGTCATTTACGACGCGGCGCATGCGTTCGGTGTTCGCTATAAAAATAAAAGCGTTGCGGCTTTAGGTGACGTTTCCTGTTTCAGCTTCCACGCGACGAAAGTGTTCCATACGATTGAAGGCGGCGCGGCGTGCTTTCAGGATCCGGAGCTCGGCGCTGAGCTGTACCGACTGAAAAACTTCGGCATCCGGGGGCCGGAATGTGTGGACGGCGTCGGCGCGAACGCGAAGATGAACGAGTTTTGCGCGGCAATGGGAATCTGCAATCTGCGACATATTGACGAAGCACTTACAAAACGGAAAGCGGTCGCGGAACGATATTGCGAACTCCTCAAGGATGTGGACGGCTTGCAGCTTAATCCTGTGCAAAAAGACGTTGCGTCGAATTACGCTTATTTTCCAATCGTGGTTGACGAAAAACGCTTCGGCGCGAGCCGGAACGAGGTTTTTGAAGCGTTGGCACAAGCGGGCATCGGCGCGAGAAAGTATTTTTATCCACTGACAAGTACATTTGATTGCTTCTATGGAAGGTATGACGTTAGCGCAACTCCCGTAGCTTTGCATGTCAGCAAGCGCGTTCTGACGCTGCCGTTGTATGCAGATTTGTCGCTTACTGATGTGGAATATATCTGTGAAATTCTATTGAAATGCAGGAGGTAACGGATTATTGCAATGAAACATCTAATTATCATCGGCGTTGGCGGTTTTGCCCGCGAAGTGCATTGGCACGCACAGAATTCTCTTGGCTATGGGACAGAATGGGATATCAAAGGCTTTTTGGACGGAGATGTTAAACTGGACGAACAAGAATACAAGAAATTGCCATCGCCGCTTTTGGGGGATGTAGAAAGCTACGAGGCAGAAGCGGATGACGTATTTACCTGTGCGATTGCTGACTGTGTTGCTCGTGAGCGTATAACCAAGAGGATGGAACTAAAAAGCGCGGTGTTTATCAACTTGATTCATCGTACGGCTTTGATAGCGCCAACAGCGAAAATAGGAAAAGGATGTATTATTGCTTTTTTGTGTCATGTCGGGCCGGACACTATTGTTGGAAATCATGTTATCATAAATGCGCGGTCAGGCATTGCGCATGATGTACAAGTAGGCGATTATTGCAGTTTTATGGGAAATGCCGGCTTAATGGGTTATGCAAAAGCAGGGGGAAGAGTGTATTTGGCTGATAGCGCCAAAGCACTTCCACATGCGATTATCGAAGATGACGTGTATATAGGTGTTAATAGCATTGTTTTTAAACGTGCCAAACGAGGTCAAAAACTATTTGGCAATCCGGCATCGCCAATAGATTGGTAATGTTTTTTACGGGGAGGAGGCATTTGAAATACTATGAAAAAAATAATCGATATTTTACAGGAGCTTCGTCCGGAGTTTGACTTCACGACAAGTGAGGACTACATTGAGGACGGGATGCTCGATTCTTTTGACGTGGTGTCCCTTGTTTCCATGATGGATAAGGAATATGGCATATCCATCAAGGGGCGCGAAATCGTGCCGGAGAATTTTTCGAGCCTTGCGAAAATCCAGGCGCTTGTTAAAAAGTATGGTGTAACTGATGAAGTTTAAGTTTCATGGCAAGCGCATCGGCGGCATTTTGACCGTTATCCCGAAGAACGTCAGGACCTTCGAGGAGGAAATGGGGAACTACACGGCGACGAACGCCCGTATGAAGCGCATGAAGGAAGTCATGGGCTACGGCGAGCATCGAATCGTCGAGCCTGATACTTGCGTTTCGGATATGGCGGTATTCGGCGCGGAGCAGCTTTTTGCGCGCGGACTTGTAAAAAAGGACGAGATTGGCGCGTTGCTTCTCGTAACAGATTCCCCCGACCACTTCCTGCCGCCGACAAGCAATATCATCCAAGGCCGGCTGGGGCTTTCCGAGGACGTGTATTGCCTTGATATGATTCAAGGCTGCTCGGGCTATGTCATTGGACTTTTGCAGGCATTCCAGCTATTGGAGCAGTTAGGGGATAAAAAAGTCCTGTTGATTGTCGGCACAGCCTTGAGCCGGAAAGTGTCGCCCAAGGATCGGAAAACATATCCGTTGGCAGGGGACGCCGTTTCCGTTTCCATCGTGGAAAACTGTGACGAAATGACGGACATTCATGCCGAAATGCGAATGGACGGGACACGGGCCAACGCATTGATGATTCCTGCCGGAGGCTTCCGTATGCCCTGTACGCCGGAAACGGCCGTCGAGCACGAAGACGAGGACGGCAATATCCGCTCATTGGACAATATCGTGATGAAGGGCGGCGAAGTGTTCAATTTCATGCAGGTGGATGTACCGCCGCTGATTGAGGATAATTTACAGACAGCGGGCAAGACGAAGGAAGAAATCGACTGGTTTCTGTTTCATCAGCCCAACAAGTTCATGGTGGAAAAGTTGGCGGACGAACTGGAAATCCCTCGGGAAAAAATACCGAGCAATATTGTCTCGCATTTCGGCAACGCTTCCGGTGCGACGATTCCTACGAATATCTGCTTCAATCTTGCGGACAAGGTTTGCAAGCAGTCTTTCGATGTCTGCCTTTCGGGCTTCGGCGTAGGACTGGCGTGGGGCGCAATCGTCATGAAGCTAGGGCCGCTTCGGTTCTGTGAATTTGCGGAGTATTGAGTGATGGATAAATATATATTGATTACGGGGGCGTCCAGTGGCATCGGGCGTGCAACGGCAATCCGGCTTTCCAAGACGTATCCTGTGGTTCTTGGTGGACGTGATGAAAAACGACTCGAAGAAACACGGACCATGTGCGAGAATGCAGATGAACATCTGCTTTGGCGCTATGATCTTGCAGATGTAGAAGGAATCGCAGATAACCTGTCCGCCTTTCTCAAGGCAAACTCCGTTCACGTCAGTGGTTTCGTGCATTCAGCAGGCATTGCACCGCTGGCGCCGCTCCGTATGACTACGACGGAAACGATGCGCCAAATTATGGACGTGAATTTCTTTTCGGCGGTCGAGATATTGAAACTTCTGACGAGCAAGAAAATCAACGGCAAAACGCTGGAAAACGTGATATTTATTTCCAGTATTTCCAGTCAAAGAGGAGCGAAGGGGATGTCCTTATATAGCGCCTCAAAAGGTGCTTTGGATTCCTTCGCTCGTTCAATGGCCTGCGAACTGGCGCCGCGTGTTCGCGTCAATACTGTTTTGCCCGGGGGGATTGTAACGCCGGGAACACAAAGAATGGTGGGCGACATGGAGATGCCGCAGGACGGTCCGAATTCTTTATTGGGCGAAGGCACACCGTTGGACATTGCGGACATGGTCGCGTTTCTTCTGTCGAAGCATTCCCGTTGGATTACGGGACAGAATTTTATAGTTGACGGTGGGAGAACTTCTCGTTGTTGATATATAGGAGCGAAATGCAAATGGCAAGACTCGTAACCGATTATTTAGAAGCTACGGCTAAAAAATATCCTAACAAACCCGCTTTTGTCGACGAACATTCCGTACTTACCTTTTGTGAACTGAGAGACAGCGCCAAGCGGATTGCTACAAGCTTGATTAAAGCAGGGCTTTTCAAAAAGCCGATTGCTGTGGCTCTGGGGCAAAGCGTGCAGGCAGTTGTGGCTTTCCTCGGCGCAGCGTATGCGGGCTGTTTTTATACTCCGCTTGATACCGATATGCCGGAAAGTCGTATACGAAAAATCTTGGAAACTTTGGAGCCGGGCGCGGTGATTACCAATACCGCCTATTCAGAAAAAATGGCGTCGGCTTTCAACGAACAAAAGCATATTTGGATTTACGATGACATAGTGCAGCAGAAACCAGATGAAAAAGTAGTCGATAACATCCAAAAGAGATTAATTGATACCGATGTGCTTTATGTACTTTTCACCTCCGGCTCTACCGGAACCCCCAAAGGCGTCATTATTGGTCATCGCTCGGTTATCGACTATATTGATTGGGTGGAGGAAACATTTCATCTTGACAGCGGGAGCGTTCTCGGTAATCAAGCGCCGTTCTATTTTGATAACTCGGTTCTTGACATTTACAGCACCTTGAAAAACGGTGCGACTACCTATATCATTCCACGCAAATGTTTCGCATTCCCTATTCGCCTTTTGGAATATGTTCGCGATAAGAAAATCAATACTGTCTTTTGGGTTCCGTCGGTACTTACACAAATTGCCAATTACGATTTGTTGGACGAGTGCGAAATCGACTGCCTGCATACTGTTCTTTTCGCGGGCGAGGTCATGCCGACGCGTCAGCTAAATATGTGGCGTAAGCGACTGTCCAACGCGCTTTTTGCTAATCTGTACGGCCCTACGGAAATTACCGTAGACTGCACATACTATGTCGTAAATCGAGCATTGATCGACGCGGAGCCGGTGCCAATCGGGATTCCATGCCGCAATTCAGATATTTTAGTCTTAAACGAAAAAGACGAGCTTGTACACAGCGACGAAAAAGGCGAACTTTGCGTACGCGGAACGTCGCTGGCTTATGGCTATTACAAAAATCCGGAAAAAACAGCGGAAGTGTTTGTGCAGAACCCATTGAATCCATATTATCCGGAAAAAATATACCGCACCGGCGATATTGTACATTATAATGAACGAGGAGAATTGATTTACGACGGGCGAAAGGATTTCCAGATCAAACATTTGGGGCACCGCATAGAACTAGGCGAGATTGAAACGGCTGCGGCTTCTCTTCCTCCTGTTAAAATGGCATGTTGTCTTTTTGACGCGGCAAAAGACCAAATCATTCTTTGCTATGTGGGTGATATTGCCGCAAAAGAGCTACGAGAAAAACTGATGTCTCTCGTACCTGAATATATGGTACCAAAACGGTACGAACAACTGGATCTGATGCCATTAAACCTTAATGGCAAGATGGATCGTGTGAAGCTCAAAGAGATGTTGGTAAAGTCATAGGGTAGAGAGGTTATAATACCATCTATGAAGATATTTATTACAACTACGGAGGAACTCATAATGACGGAAAAAGAGTTTTTGGACATGATGGATGAAATCCTCGACGCGGAGGAACCGGTAAAGCCGGAAATGGTGCTGGACGAGATTGAAGAGTGGGATTCGCTGAGCGCGGTGATGTTCCAGTCGGAGATTTTCAAGCGTACGAAGAAGCCCGTCGCTCCGGCGGATGTGCGAAAAGCGAAGACCATTGGCGATCTTTACGCATTGGTGAAAGGATAAGCGGAACATATGGAATTGAAAAAAGCGGAAACGCTTGCCGAGGTCAAGGTCACGTTTGAGAGAATTGAGGAAAATGGTGACGAGTGGTTCAGCAATCTTCTCGCACGCGATGACGAATTGACACGTTGGGTAGAAAAGGGGCAGGTTTCCGTTGCAGCGACGCCGACGACGGCGTTGCTGTTGCGCCAAAGGTATGGGTGCCAACGGCTATATTTCGCGAATGTAAAAAGTGAAACGCTGACGGAGGATTTGAAATCATTCCTTGTGGACGCACCGGAGAAAATTATTACTATGGTGTTGAATCGGAGCAGGGAAAATGAGCCCGTCAAGAATCTGTTGCGCGCGGCGAATTTTTCCCATTATGCATTGTTAAAGCGTGTTGTGAAAGTCAATGAACCGAAGACGCCGGAAAAGATTGTAGTGGAGTATGCGCGGATAGATGATTTGCCCCGCATCGAGGAAATCCTCCGGCGTTATTTTGACCCGTTGTTGGATCATTGGCCGGATAAGGATGAAATAGAGGAGGCAATTAAGGCGAAGAGAATTTTGGTCGCACGTTTGGAAAACGATGTAATTGCGGCCTTTCATTCTTTTGAGAAAAAAGGAATGAGCGTATATTCTCGTTATGTGGTATCTGTGGAAGAATTTCGCTCCCGTATGCCTTATGCGCCAATTTTATTACGTCAAAATCTGCGGCTGCACAGAGATTGTCGAAAATATCTTGGCTGGATACTTGACGACAATGAAGTTTCTATCAAGGTGCATCAGGCATTAGGATTCAAATTTGACGGTGCGACCGAGGAAGCATTTGTGCTTGGGGCTATAGAGCCGAATCATGTACGAAAAGCATAAGGCATTGCAAATAATGGTCCTTTTGAACCTTGGCGTATTGGATGATAATTATAAAAGTGTACCATTCCATGATAAAGACTAGGAGGAATCGCCCGTGACAAAAGAAGAACTCATATCGCTTATCACAACTCAAGTCCAATCCTACAATGACAATCTCGACGAACCAGTCGACCTGTCTGCGGGGGCGGACAGTGTGCTTTTCGGCGAGGGCGGCGTCTTGACTTCGGTGGACTTTGTAACGCTCGTTCTCGATATTGAGGAAGCTGTGGAGGACGCTACGGGCAAATCCATCACGCTTGCCGATGAGCGGGCCATGTCGCAGAAGCATAGTCCTTTCCGTACCGTGGGTTCTCTCGCGAATTACATCGAAGAATTGTTGGAGGCGTGACATGGACAGGATCATCCTGATTACCGGTACACGCAAAGGCATTGGTGCGGCACTGGCCGATTATTTTGTTTCCCAAGGAGATACCGTTATCGGATGCAGTCGGGAAATGCCGGATTGGGCGGAAGGGAAAAAGAATTACTGCCATTTCCTGGCGGACGTCGCCGATGAGGCGGCAGTCAAGAAAATGTTCCGTGCTGTTGCCAAAGAATACGGACGGCTTGACGCACTCATCAATAATGCGGGGATTGCTTCTATGAATCACTCCCTTTTGACGCCAGTCAGAGCCGTGCAGCAAGTCCTGTCCACAAATACGATTGGCACATTTCTTCTCTGTCGTGAGGCGGCGAAGCTCATGAGGAAAGCAAATTACGGGCGTATCGTAAACTTCTCTACTGTTGCCGTCCCGCTAAAGCTGGCAGGCGAGGCTGTCTATGCCGCATCAAAAGCCGCCATCGTATCTCTGACACAAACCCTGGCTCGGGAATATGCTGATTTCGGTGTTACCGTCAACGCCGTTGGACCTACCCCCATTCAAACAGACCTTATTCGAGGCGTAACGTCCGAAAAACTGGAACACTTACTCGAGCGGCAGGCCATTCATCGTTACGGGACATATGAAGACGTTGAAAACGTTATTGAATTCTTTCTGCGAAAAGAAAGTAACTTTATTACCGGGCAAGTCATCTATCTGGGAGGCGTCTGAACTTGTACATTGACTTTTTTCTTGAGAGGTTTCGTAAAAATGCACAAAACGAAGCTATGGTATGGAATAACAAAATCTATACTTATCAGGAACTTCTAGAATGTGTTGAAAACGATCTCAAAAAACTGCGGGAACAGATTTCGGGCCCACTTGTCGTCAGTGTCGAGGCGGACTTCTCGCCACATGCTGCAGCGCTCCTTTTAGCGCTTGTTGAACTTGGCTGCGTTGTTGTACCGCTTACCGAAAGTGTCGCGCATAAAAAGGATGAATTCAAAGAAATCGCGGAAGTAGAAACGTCCATCGTGCTGAATAGAGACGACAGCTTTATCTTCCATAAAGAGGATAGAACCGCGTCGCATGACATTCTCGCGAAACTCAAACAAGAACAGCATCCGGGGCTGGTTCTTTTTTCTTCCGGTTCCACAGGAAAAAGTAAAGCGGCAGTGCATGATTTCCTGCCACTCTTGGAAAAATTCAAAGTCGAAAGAAAATGTATGCGAATGTTGACCTTCCTTCTTTTCGATCATATTGGCGGCGTCAATACATTGCTTTATGTTCTTTCCAACACAGGTTGTATTATCACATTGGACTCTCGGCAGCCGGAGGCTGTTTGTCGGAGCATTGAAAAATACAAAGCCGAGGTGTTGCCAACCTCTCCCACGTTCATCAATTTGCTCCTTTTGAGCGAAGCATACAAAAAATATGACTTATCAAGCCTCAAGATGGTGACTTACGGAACGGAGGCAATGCCGGAAAGTACGTTGGAGCGCTTTCATGCGCTTTTTCCAAACGTTAAAATGCTCCAAACTTATGGCCTTTCAGAAATAGGAATCATGCGGTCAAAATCAAAAGCATCCGATTCTCTCTGGGTCAAAATCGGCGGTGAGGATTTCCAGACGCGAGTTGTCGATGGTCTCTTGGAAATCAAGGCAAAGTCGGCTATGCTAGGTTATCTGAATGCTCCGAGCCCCTTTACCGAAGATGGATGGTTCAAGACGGGCGATGAGGTGTTGGTAGACGGCGAATATTTCCGGATATTGGGGCGCCGCTCGGAAATGATCAATGTTGGCGGACAGAAGGTTTTTCCGGCGGAAGTCGAGAGCGTTCTTCAGGAAATGGAGGGCGTGGAAGATGTGGCGGTCAGCGGAGAAGCAAATCCAATGCTTGGAAATATCGTTAAAGCTCGGGTGAAGCTGTCGACGGGCGAAGATGCGGCGGCTTTCAAGAAAAGGCTGCGGTCATTCTGCAAAGGACGGTTAGAAAGCTTCAAAGTCCCGCAGAAGGTAATTCTTGTTGACCATATGATGACCGGGGAACGGTTCAAGAAAATGCGAAGAGAATAAACGTCAAAAGCCCTTCCGCGCACGTTGATTTTGTGCGGGAAGGGCTTTGGTTTACGGCATCGTATTCACAGCTCGTAAATATACGGGCAGATATTCGCATACCTTCCGTTCTTCATCCGGAATCCTCTCGGAATCGTTCCTAGCTGCTTGAAACCGATCCTCTCGTAAAGATGCCGGGCGTGGATGTTGCTTTCCACTACCGCGTTGAACTGGAGGATGTGGAATCCCAACGCCTTTGCGTTTCGGAGCGAGTCGAAGACCAGCGCTTCGCCGATGTGCTTTCCGCGCGCTGTCGCGGAGACCGCGTAGCTGGCGTTCGCGATGTGGGCGCAGCGGCCTACGTTGTTCGGATGCAGGATGTAAAGGCCCAGAACTTCCCCCTCGTCCTCCGCGACGGCTGTGCGGCTCTGTTCGGCGAAAAACTTCGCGCCCGTTTCCTCGTCCAATAGTTCTTCCTGCGGAAACGCATCGCCCGCTTCGACGACCTCGTTCCAGATCGCGAGCATGGCGGGAATATCCTCGGGCTTGTATTTGCGGACTTTCATCCAAATCACTCCAGTCTTTTTTATTATCAATCAATGATATCATGCCATAGACGGACGCAAAGGTCAATCCTTGCTGCATGCGAAAAGCCGGCCGCAACCGCGGCCGGCTTTTCTTCGTATGGGGGTGAGTGTCATCAGATCATGTTTTTCGAGTATGCGTCGTAAAGGCTCTTCAGTTCCTCGATCTTGTCGTACATCTCGACCTGCAGGCCGGAGGCCGTGGCGTAGTCGCCGCCCATCAGCGCGTTGGTCAGGAGCGTGAACAGGGATTTCTCGTCGATGCTGTCCTTCGCGAGGTAGCTGCGGATGCCGCTGATCTTTGTCCAGTTGTACGCGTCCTGGTCGGTGACGAAGTCGGAGACGATTTCCTGCGCGTTGCGGACGATGGCGCGGTTCTCCGGGATAATGCGGCTCACCAGCTCCGTCTTCCAGCGCAGCAGCGCGCCCTCGACGAAGGCGTGCAGGATCTTCTCGTCCAATGCTCCGCCCGCTGTGATGACCGCTTTTTTCTCCGGGTAGTTGTTCAGGTTCTCCATGTTCTCCCAGACCGTCGCCGGCGGCGCGCCAAACATCCGGTCGCGTTCTTCCGCCGTATAGTCCTCGAATACGTCCTGCTCGCTGCGGTAAGCGCGATCCTTTTCCAGATAGAAGCCCTTTTCGCCCGGCTTCTTGGAAAGCTCCGCGAGAAGTTCCTTCGTTGTATGCTCTGCTGCCACCTTCACGCCGTCCAAAACAGCGGAGTAAACGGCCGCTAGTACGAGGTACGTGTTCGTGTACGGGTTGCAGGCGCGAAGCTCGAAACGCGTCGCCAACGGGTTCTGCGCGTCGCGGACGAGACCCGCGAGAATCGTGCGGTTTCTCGACGGGATTTCCGGTGTGTTGCCCAGCGAGGTCACGATGCAGACCGGCGCCTCGAATCCGGGCTTCAGGCGGTTCAGCGAATCGTTCGTGGCCGAGACCAGCGGATTGATGGCCTCGTAATTCTTCAGCAGGCCCATGATCGCGCCGTAGCCCACCGCGCTCAAAAAATCCTTCTTCATTTCTTTCGGCGCGAACAGGTTCACAATGGAGCCGTCCTTCATGACCGCCGCCATGCCGATATGGGTGTGCTCGCCGTTGCCCGCGAGACCAATCATCGGTTTCGCTTTGAAATTGACTTCGAGGCCGTTCTCGCGGAACACTTCCTTGACAAGCGTGCGGACGAGGAGCTCATTGTCCGCCGCCTGCAGCGCGTCGGCAAACTGCCAGTCGATTTCCAGCTGTTCGCAGACGTGGGACATGGCGCCCGCCTCGTTGATATGCCCCTTGAGACCGCCGACCTCTTTGTGGCCCATTTCCATTTTCAGGCCGTATTTGTCGACGAGCAGCACGCTCTGCTCGAGAGCCGTGCGCACCGCGCCGCGCGTTCTCTGCCAGTATTGTTCCTGCATGACCTGGGAAGCGCTCATCTCTGCGATGTCCGCTTCCTCCAGCGGCGTCTTGACCCAAAACTCCAGCTCCGTCGCCGAGGTGAACTTGATGTCCGTAACCTCCGCGCCGTTCACGTGCTCGAGGCCGGAGAGCTTCGGATGCTTCTTGAAAAGGGCGAGCAGCTCTTTCTTTACGAATTCCAGGGTGTCCGCCAGCACCGCGCGGGAGTCGACGCGCTTGCCCTCGTGGATCAGGAACGCGGGAATCCGCAGCGTGCCGACAGGACGCTCCGTCTCGTCATCAAAATGCTCGTAATTGTAATCGACGAACCAGTTGACCGACGGGTCGATCGGCATATCGACCTTCGCGTTGTTCAGCGTCGCGATGCCCGGCAGCACCACCGAGGAGCCGTCGGTCTGCACCGCAGTGCCTGCGTAAAATTCGTCCATATCTTTCAGGAAGATTCGTATCGGGATTTTTTCGTCGGTGTCGTTGCCGGCGAGGTCGATGCCGACCAGCGAGACGAACTTGATTTCCGGATGGGATTTCAGCATGCTCGCGATTTTGTTCTTCGGGGTGTTCGCGGGAATTACATACAACAGATCATCCATTTTGATTACCGCCTTTCCGATGTTCCGGTTTGCACGGAAAACTAAAAAACGCCACACGAACATCGTGCGCCGTCCGCGCCGATCCGTATGGCTTCATTGCCGTGCTTTCTTTATCACGCGCATAGTATAGCACAGCCCGTTTTCGATTGCAAGAGGAAAACGGGCCGTTTTTTGTGTTCATTTTTTTACCGTCGAATCGTCGATGATCGTGCCGTCGGGCAGGAAACATTGGAACCGCAGCGCGTCTTTCGACGCTTCCAGTGTCATATAGTTGTCTGTTTCCGGCTGGGGAGCGATTTTCTCGTCCAGCGCGTGGTCGATCCAGAGCCCGGGGTAGCGGACGTTTCCTGCCACGCCGGTCAGGATGTAAAGCGGACCGGACGGGTCGCGCTGAAACGCTCTGATGTGACCCCGGTTTCGATACGTGTGCAGATGCGCGGACAGCACGACGTCGATTCCAAGTTCGTCAAACAAAGGCATGAATGCTTCGCCGAATTTGCTGATGCCTTCCGTTCGTTCCGGGCGTTTCTCGATGCGGTATCGCAGCACATCCTTGTGCAGCATCGCGATTTTCCATTTCTTGTCGCTGGCGGCGACGTCCTTCGGCAGCCATTCCAACTGCTCCTCCAACAGTCCAGGATGAAATTCCTCGGTCTCGTCCCATTGGGTGTTCAGTACGATGAAATGCACGTCGCCGAAATCGAAGGAATAATAATAGCGGGAAAAATATTGACTGCCGTTTTCCGGTACGTTGAACTCGGCGAGATACGCCAGCGGCAGGCGAACTTCCCATTGCTTGTCGTAGGTCTCGTGGTTGCCCATGACCGGCGCGAAGGGGATCCGCTCCTCCATGCCTTCCACCGCGTCGAACCAGGCGTCCCACTGACTGTGCTCCTCGCCATTGTCCACGAGGTCGCCGAGGTTCGTGAAAAACGCGGCGTCGGGATTGCGCTTGTATGCGTCCTGCGCAAGATTCTTCCAGTCGGTGTAATCACTGGATTGGGAATCGGGGAAGATCAACGCCTTGAACGCGCCGCCGTCGTCGGTGGAAAGGGGCGTCCAGTCCGTGCCCTCGTCGCCGCAAATCACGCGGTATTCGTAATGCGCCCCCGGCGCGAGGTTATTCGCGCGCGCGGTATGCAAATATACGTCCTGCCCGTCGTCGGTGTAATGCTCGCTTGTGGCGGATGCGGAGAAGATTTCCGCTTCCTTTTCGCCGTTATTTTCGTCGGCCGCGACGCGCCATACGATTTCGGCTTTTTCCTGCGGCGCGTCGGACTGCCACATGATTGTTCGGGAGGTACGGCTGTCGGCGGTGATAATCTGCCGCAAAAAGCGCGCGTCCAGCGACGTATCCCCGGTCAGGATGCGCGCCGCTTTTCGGATCGGCGCGGCGGCCTTTCCGGAAAACGCGCATCCGGCGACGAGCGAGATCGCCGCGCCGCCCATCATCGACAGGAATTTTCTTCGGGATATGATATGGTCTTTCATGGTTTTGCTCCGTTTCTGACTGTCTTACTCGTCGGTTTCCGGTTGCTTTCTTAAAGTCACGAAATCCTTCAGGATTCCGTTGGGCAAAAAGCAGCGGAAGGTCAGCTTCGTTTCGTCCGCTTCCATCGTCAGGTAGTTGAGAAAGTTGTCCGGGAACGCGATCTCGTCGATTTCGTTTTTTTCGACATCGTAAAAACAGTTTCCCGCGTTTCCCGTCAGGATGTACGGTACGCCGTTTTTCGCGGGGCGCCATGCGGACAATCGACGCCTGCGGTACGCGTGGGCGTGGGCGGTCAGCACCGCGTCAACCCCGTTTTGTTCCAGAACGGGCACAAGCGTTGCGACAAACGGATCCCGTATCATCGGTTCCTGGTCGTAATCGATCAGGTCGCGGTGCAAAAGCGCGACGCGCCAACGCGCCTTTGCCGTTTTCAAATCCCGGGCCAGCCATGCGGCCTGTTCCTCGAACAATCCCGGCGTCAATCCGTTCAATTCCTCCTGTTGCGTGTTCAGCACGATGAAATGCACGGGGCCGTAATCGAAGGAATAATAGTAGCGCTGATATTTCGCGCTGCCGTTATCCGGCGTCGCGAACAGGGAGAGGAAGGCGTCAGGGCGGCACAATTTCCAGTCCTCGGAATAACATTCGTGGTTTCCCAGAACCGGCGCGAATGCGCGCCCGCCGAGAGACGCGTCCGTTGCGGACTGCCAGCCGTCCCAATGGTAAAAGCTGGCGCCGTTGTCCACCAGGTCGCCCATGTTGACCCAAAGCTCGGCGTCCGGGCAGCGCGATGCCGCATCGCCGGAAACCCGCGCCCAAGTGTCATAGTTGTTTTCGCACTGGGAATCGGGAAAAATTAATGCCTGCACAGCGCCGCCGTCGTCCGTTCGGAAAGAAAAAGAGCCCGCGTTCCGTCCCGCTGCCTCTACACGGCATTCAATCTGTTTTCCGGGGCGCAGTCCGGAAAGCGCTGCGCGATAGACGAACACGGAGCGGCCGTCCAGCGCGAAATATTTCACGTCCACATCGGCGGTTTTCTCCGCTTTGCCTTCCGCCTCGCGCCAAAAGAAACGCGGCTCGGAAAGCGCCGTGTCGGTCTGCCATTCGATCATGGCCGAGGCGCGGTTGTCCCTGGTCACAATCCGGCGGAAATATCGCGGGGCTGTATTGCTTCCCGCGAATGCTTCGCGAATCGGCGCGAGAATCGACGCCAAAAGCCCGCCCGCCGTCGCCCGAAGGCTCATGGAAAGGAACGCGCGTCGGGAAAGCGCCGCAAAAAAAGCCGTCATCGACGACGGCTCGAGAAACGCTGCGTTATTCATTGTCTTCCGTCCTCGCCGTTTCCACGATGGCGCGGGCCATGCGCTCGAATTTCACGCGGGGGAGCATCACGGTGTGGCCGCAGCCCTCGCACTTCATGCCGAAATCCATGCCCATGCGCGTGATTTTCCAAAGGTCGCTGCCGCAGGGGTGTTTCTTCTTCATGCGGACGACGTCCCCGATGTTGTACTGCACTTTCTCGATCATATCGTTCTTCCTTTATTGAAAATGTTGTGTTATGCTGATATCGAGGTGAATCGAAATGAAAATTTCCGTTTTGCAAATGCCCGTCGCCATCGGTGCGCGGGAGATAAATATGGCTGCGCTCCGTCGCATGTTGGAAGACGCAATGGCTGACGCTCCCGATATCGTCGTTCTGCCGGAGCTTTGGGACATCGGCTTTTTCCCTCGTCCGCTTGAAAAATATGTGGACGAGAATGGAGCAAAGGCGAAAACATTGCTCTCATTGCTGGCGAAACAATACCATGTTCATATTGTCGGCGGTTCCGTCGCCGTGAAAATCGGCGATTATATCGCGAACCGCTGCTATGTCTTCGATCGGAACGGCGATCTTGTCGCCGATTATGACAAGACGCATCTTTTCTCTCCGGCAAAGGAGGACAAATTCTTCCGCAAGGGCGACCATCGCGCGGTCTTTTCCCTGGACGGCGTGAAATGTGCCGTTGCCGTCTGTTACGATCTGCGCTTTCCGGAGCTTTTCCGGCGATACGCGCTGGACGATGCTGCAGTGATTTTCCTGCCCTCCGCATGGCCCACCGCCCGGATTGAGCATTGGGCAACTCTCTCGCAGGCTCGCGCCGTTGAGAACCAGGTCTTTTTCGTCGCGGTCAACGGCAGCGGTACTTTCGCCAACGGGATGCCGCTGGGCGGACGATCTGCGATTATCGACCCGTGGGGCGTGCGCCTCGCAGAAGCCGACGAACGGGAGGCAATCCTGACCGCCGAGATTGATCTTTCCGTGAGAGATGAGATCAAGCGCACGATCGATGTGTTCCACGACAGGAGAGAGGAACTTTATTAAGCAATCTCCGCCACTGCCGCCAGCGGCGCTACCTCTCCGCTTGCCGTCAGCCGTACTTCTTTTCCCTCCGGCATTTCTTCAATCAGTAAGATGCAGGCGTCCGTCGTTTTCGGATTCTGCCGAAGAAGCTCCGGCGAGAAGGTCAGCAGCTTGTCGCCCGTCTTTACCTTCGCACCCTCCGCGACGAAAACCGTAAAGCCTTCGCCCTTGAGCTCGCCCGATTCCGTGCCGATATGGAGCGTCACCTTCGTGCCGTCAGCGGCGGTGATGCGGATGCCGTGCTTCGTCGGCGCGACATAGGTGATTTCCCCGTCGACGGGGGAAAAAGCTTCGTCCGTCGACGGCGTCACGAAAAATCCGTCGCCCAACATTTTCATCGAAAAGACCGGATCGGGCGCTTCCTCGATTGGATGGATCGTCCCGGCAAACGGGGACAAAAGCGTAAGGCTCATTGCGATTCCTCCATTATATACTATCGTTTGTCTGTTTTCTCCGCCGACGGCTTTGCCGTCGGCTTTTCTGTTGGTTTCGGCTCCGGTTTTGCGGTTGGTTTCGGCTCCGGTTCCGTTTTTGCTTCGGGCTTGGGCGCTGGTACCGGCGCGTCCGGTTTCGGTTCCAGCCTTGGCTCCGGGTCAGGCTCCGGTTCGGACGTAGTTTGCGATGGCTCCGGTTTTTTCTCGTCCTCTTCCGGCGGCACGTCGTAGACGTCCGTATACAGGTATTCGCGTTCGACTACCTTGTCGCCCTGGTACAGCACCCGGTACACCTCCACCGTCGGCGGCGGCCCGATGATGGCCGTTTCCAGATCGTATTCCCCGGGCAGGTCCTCCCGGTGTCCGTAGACCTCCACCGTCAGCGAGCCGTCATAGGCGCCCGCCCGCAAAATGACGCTGTGGGGCAGTGTGTTTTGGAACACGAAATCAATCTGCCCGTCGGCTACCGTCGCGTCCAACCCCGCCGCAATATAGGTCGACGGATAGAAATGGGACGTGCGCGCTGTCGGCGTCAGCCCCGCCAAAAGCACCGCGTTGTAAAGCGTGGAGCTGACCTGGCAGACGCCGCCGCCGAAATCCTGCTCCACCTTCCCGTCCACGATCACCGGCGCGGTCTCGTAGCCCCGGCTCGGCAGGCGCGGGCCGACCTGCGTATTGAAAGACAGCTCTTCGCCGGGGAGTACGATGCGGTTGTTCAGTGCCGCCGTGGCAATCTCGATATTGTCGCCGCGTCCCGTTTCCGAGCCGTAATAAGTCGTGCAGCTGCCCAGCAAGCCGTCGATCGGCTGGATATCCTTCAGAGTAACTTCGGGCTCCGTTTCGACAAGCGTGATCGCTTCGCGGCACGGAAGGTGCAAGCCAAGGAGCTTCGGTCTCACCTTTTCCGTCAGCGCCGCCACGTCCATCTGACGCCCTGTTGTTCCCTCGTTGTGGAGTATGCCTGTTGCTGTGAACATAACGGACGCGTTCACCGGCGGCCGGTCCACTTCCTGTTTTACGCGATCCAGTGTTTCGGCCAGGCGCTTTTCATCCAGCTTCACCTCGGCGAAAACTTCCTTACCGTTCAGCGCGCATTTTATCATTTCATAAAAATTCTGGACGGAAGTGCCGCTTCGTCCGGTGCGGTAAGCTGCGTTGAGCATCGCGTCCATATCGGCGTCCAGGCCCACTTCTTCCGCCGAAAAAGGAAATGTCTTCTCCCCGCCGTAGAGGGAAAGCACCAGCGCGTCTCCTGTGAGGGATTTTTTCACGCTTTGCGCCACTTCCCGCGCGGCTTCCTCCCGCGTCATACCGCCGATGCTGCGCCCGCCCATCGTCAGCCCGTAGGCCATGCGCCCCTCTCGCAGATACGTCATCGCCGTGCCGAGGAACGTGATATCTGCGACCAAAACCGCGGCCAGTCCCAACGCCACGACCAGCAAAAAATACCGCAAGGCTTTCATGATTTATTCCAGGCTCCTTAATTTTGCATATTGCAACGGATTTTCCGTGCGTGTCAACTTCCTCATTTTACCATTCTTGTGCGAAGGCTACAATACATTTTTCCTATGTAATTCATAAAGAAAAATCCCGGGAGCCGCCTCCCGGGATTTTGTACGCGTACAATATAATATTGAAGCAATCAGGGAACGATTCGGCGCGCGCCCAGATAATGCTCGCGGCGCCAGTCGCGGTAAAGCGAGTCGAAGTCGATGCCCGTCGTGATCGAAGCGTGGATGAACTCGCCGTCCTTCAGGTACATGCCTACATGGGACAACTCGCCGCTGTCGTCCACGAAAAAGACGAGGTCTCCCGCCCGCAGATTGTTGAATGCCACCGGCACGCCAATCAGGTATTGGTCGTCTGCCGTCCTCGGAAGCGAAATGCCCGCCTGACGGAAAACGTAGCTGACGAAGCCCGAGCAGTCAAAACCGTCCGGCGTTGAGCCGCCGTACACATAAGGAACGCCTACATATTGCAGCGCGATACTGGTCAGGCGGCGTACCACCGCGCTGTCGCCGCGGTGAATCTCCGGCATCGTGCGCCCCAAAAGCGCCTGATAAACCACCGGTCCGACAACGCCGTCCGTTTCCATTCCGTTCGCGGCCTCAAATGCCGTCACAGCCGCTGCCGTGCCCGGTCCGTAAGAACCGTCCGGCGTCACATCGTATCCGAGCCGGGAAAGCGCCGTCTGCACCTCCGCGACCTCACTGCCCTCGTCGCCCACCTGAAGTGCGGATGCCTGCGCCGCTGAAAAATTCCCGAAGCAGAGCAGGGAAAGAAGCCCCGCGCATAACAATTTTCGCATTCATCATGCCCCTTCCGATTCCAAAAATCAAACAAATTATAGAAAAGAAAATTGAAATCCACATGAAAAAATGCTGAAGAACAATAGGCGGCTGAGGATTTTTTCAGCGTTTTCTTGACAAACTGAAAAAAAGATGTATCGTTAAAACGATAGAAGACATAGGAGGGCTCTTCATGAAACGAAAACTCGCGAAAAAACTTGCCTCTCTTGCCGCGGCGGCGCTCCTGGTTTTTACCGCCGGCGGTCAACAGGCTTCCGCCGCTTCGCATGTGGGGCCGAGCGCAGATTTTTCTGACGCTTACAGCCCGTCCGATACATGGATTATTTACTGGTATCTCTGCGGCACCGATCTTGAAACCGATAACGGCGCCGCTTCCGCCGACCTGCGGGAGCTCCAGAAGGTCCAGCTTCCGCCGAATGTCAAGGTCGTGATCCAGACCGGCGGCGCGAACAGGTGGCAAACCAGCGGCATCCCCAGCGGCGGCACGGCCCGCTTTCTCTATGATTCGGAAGGCATGCACAATCTCGGCCCGACGCCCAATGCGGACATGGGGACGGAACGCGGTCTTGCGGACTTCCTGCGCTTCGGCAGGGACAACTTCTCCGCCGACCACAGTATTTTCGTTTTCTGGAACCACGGCGGCGGCAGTATCGGCGGCATCTGCTACGACGAGCGCACCGACAACATGATGAGCCTCGACGAGGTCCATGACGCTTTCGATTCTGTCTACGGCTCGAATCCCGACGCTCCTCCCTTTGAGATCATCGGCTTCGACGCCTGCCTGATGGCGACGGTGGACAGTCTTGCCTCGCTGCACGGTTTCGCCCGCTATATGGTGGCCTCGCAGGAAAGCGAGCCGGGCTGCGGCTGGAACTATACCGGCTGGCTCGGCGCATTGGCGGACAATCCCGCCATGGGCGGCGCGGGGCTCGGCAAAGTGATCTGCGATACCTATTACCAGGGCTGCGTTGCGGACGGCAACTCCTCCGAGGAAATCGCCACCCTTTCCGTTTCCGACGTCTCGAAAGCTCCGGATTTGGTGGCCGCTTACGGCGCGTATGGCGTCGAGGCGCTGCAGGCCGCCGCGCAAGATCCTCGGCAGTTTTTCACGCAGTTTTCCCGCAGCGCGTCCGTCTCGGAAAACTACGGCGGCAACACCCGTGAAGAAGGCTACTACGACATGGTGGATATCGGAGAGTTGGCGCAGAACACCCGAAATCTTATGCCCTCGACCGCCGATCCGCTTCTCTCGGCATTAAACGACTGCGTGCTTTATCGAGTCAACGGCTCCTACCGCCCGGGCGGACAGGGCCTTTCCTGCTATCATCCCTATGACGGCGACGCCGACGTTTGGCGCGCATACGCGGATATCGACGTCTCGCCGGGGCCGATCAAGTGCCTTTACTACTATCTGATTTTCGGGCAGATGCCCGGCGCGGCGCAGGAATATGTGTCCGGAGGGGCGCCCGCCTACACGCCGGAAATCATCACCCCCGGCGCGGGCGCGAGCATCAGCGCCACCATCCTCGGCTCGGCTCCTTCTTCGGCGCCCGCCGTCGGCTCCCACCCGATCTACAACGTGCGGCAGCTTGAGGATACGCCCGTGGACATCGACAAGGACGGCAACGCTTTCGTGCAGCTTTCACCCTCGGCGGTCGATCTCCTGTCCGTCGTCCATTGCCAGCTGGTGTATCTGGATGAAAAACAGGACGTCATGGTCGACCTCGGCTCCGACTCGAATATCAACGCCGATTGGGACCGCGGCCGCTTCACGGATAACTTCTTCGGCACATGGCCGATGCTGGAAGGGCATCCCGTCTATGTCGAGATAACCTATGAAAACGACGACTTCAATCTTTACGCGATCCCGCTGAAGCTGAACGGCGTCCCCGTCAATCTGCAGGTTGTCTATGATTACAAGAGCGAGAAATACAATATCCTCGGCGCGAGAAAAGACGACAAACGCGGTCTTGAAAGCCTCGTGGCCAGCCGCGAGCTAATCCAGCTCAAGCCAGGCGACACGATCACCACCCTCCATTACGGCATGACTCTTTCCGGGCCGGATACCGAATACACCGAGGTTGAGGTGGACACCTTCACTATCGGCGCGAATCCGCAGGTCAAGGACGAAAATGTGGGCGACGGCACCTACGGCTACTTTTTCGAGTTCATCGATCCGACGAACAACTCCGCGCTGTCCAATATGGTCACCTATACGATCAAGAACGGAGAAATCACTACGTCGGTGGACAACTCGATGACCGGAGCCACGGGCCAGCAGGGCGGTTTTGCCGAGACAGGATATGGCGCCGACCCGGGTCTCTTGCAAACCGGAATGGGCGGCAACGGCGCTTATGACGGAGGATACAGCGGCGGAAGCTCCGGCGGCAGCATCGCCGACTCGATGACGGGCGGCAGCAGCGGAAGCTATGACGGCGGAACTGGCGGCGGCTATGATGGAGGGGTCGACGGCGGATATAGCGGCGGTTACGACGGAGGCCACAGCGGAGGGTATTCCGGCGGCGGCAGCATTGCCGATTCGCTTTCGGGCAGCAGCGGAGGCTATGACGGCGGCTACGACGGAGACTATAACGGCGGTTACAGCGGAGGAAATGCCGGCGGCAGCATCGCCGAATCTTTGGGAAGATAAAGGAACCACTGAATAAGTCTCTCCGCGCCTCTGCCGGATCTTTTTCCGACTGCCGTCGTCAAATCCCTCTCGACGTAGCGATGCTACGCCTTCGAGGTCTTTTCCTAGACAGTCGAAAA
>CACYXR010000023.1 GCA_902778455.1 uncultured Selenomonadaceae bacterium
CCGGGAAAGGCCGTAGGCGCCGCCGAAAAAGGACAGGTTCTGCTCCACGGTCAGGTTCCCGTACAGGGAAAATTTCTGGGCCACATAGCCGATATTGGCGCGGGCCTCCGTGCGGGCGTCGCGGAGATTCACCCCGGCGACGCTGAGATGGCCGCTGGTCAGCGGCAGGAGACCGCAGAGCATCCGGAAAGTCGTGGTCTTGCCCGCGCCGTTCGGCCCCAAAAGGCCGAAGACTTCCCCGCGCCGCACCTCGAAGGAGGTCTTGTCCACGGCGGTGAAGTCGCCGAATTTGCGCACTAATTCCCTCACCTCGATGTCGATATCGCTGCCGAGGGTGTGATTTCCATAAAGGTCGAGAGGCGCGAGGTCGAGGTCCTCCGCTTTTCCTTCGGCGTTCTTTTCCTCGTCTTCGCGCAGCAGGCACATGAAGCCGTCCTCCAGCTGTTCCTCGGAGGGCGCGAAGGGAAACGGCGCGAGGCCGCGGATTTTATCCTCCGTGACATTCTCCCGCCGGATGAAATGGACGGTACCGCGGTCCGGCACCGCGTCCACGACGGCGTCCTTGTCGTCCAACAAGGCGCCCTGCAGGACGCGCATCGGCAGTCCCTCGGGCGGCGTCATGCGATAGCAGCGGCCCCTGGCCAGCCCGCGCAGCTCCTCGGGAGAGCCGACAGCCAGGATGCGGCCGTGGTTCATCACATAGACGCGGCGGCAAAGCTCCGCCTCGTCCATGTAGGCGGTGCTGACGAAGATCGAAAGCCGTTCTTCCCGGGACAGCTTTTGCAGGATGTCCCAAAGCTCGCGGCGGGACAGCGGGTCGACGCCCACCGTCGGCTCGTCCAGCAGCAGCAGGTCGGGGGAGCGCACGAGGGTGCAGGCCAGCCCCAGCTTCTGCTTCATGCCGCCGGACAGCTTGCCCGCCAGCCGTTCCGTGAATTTCGTCAGCCCCGTCATTTCCAGGAGATGGGGGAATCGTGTCTTTCGCGTCTCCTCCGGCACGCCGTGAAGATTCGCGTAGAGCGTCATATTCTCCGCGATGGTCAGGTCCTCATAGAGGCCGAATTTCTGCGGCATATAGCTGAGCCGGTTCTGGATGTCCTGCTCGTGGCCCTGTACTTCCATGCCGAGCACGCGAAGCGTACCGGAGGTGGGCGTGAGCAGGCCAGCGATCAGCCGCATCAGCGTCGTTTTCCCTGCGCCGTCCGGCCCGATCACGGCGGTCAGGCAGCCCGTCTGCAGGGAAATCCCGATGCCGCTCAGCGCCGTGACAGGCGGCGCGCCTTTGGGCGTGAACCGTTTGACGAGTTCCTTCGCCTCGACGATTGTTTCTTCGTTCATATCAGAGTTCCACCCGGACGGTGGCGGGCATGCCGAGCCGGAGACGGTTGTCCGCATCGTCGACGTAGACGCGGATCTCATACAAAAGCGAGGTGCGCAGCTCGTCGGTCTGCACCGTCTTTGGCGTGAATTCCGCCGTGCCGGAGATGTAGCCCACCTGCCCCTCGATGGGGTCCTTCGGGAAGCTGTCGATGGTGACCGTCGCCTTTTGGCCTTCGTGTACCTTTCCAAGATCGGTCTCCCGGACATAGGCGCGCACCCATTTCTTGTCGTTCAGGGACAGCTTGAACACGGCCAGCTGCGGCGACGCCATGTCGCCAACCTCCAGCAGCCGCGAGCGGATCACGCCGTCCGACGGAGCGATCAGCTCCGTTTCCTTCAAAAGATATTCCTGCCGCGCCAGTTCCTGCCGCAGCGATTCCAGTTTCGCTTCCGCCTGCGCGATCTCCTCGACGCGCGGGCCTGCCACCGCTTCCGCGTAGGCCTGTTCCGCTGCCGCGGTCTCTGCCGCCGCTGCCGCCGCCTGGGAAATCGCATTGTCGAGTTCCTGAACGCTGACGCCTTCCACCTCGTCATAAATCTGCTGACGACGGATCATGACGCCTTCCGCGAAATCCGACTTGGCGCGGGCCGCGTTCAAAGCTTCCTCCGCCCGATGGATTTCCTCGGGGCGCGTGCCGTTGTGCAGCAGCTCGACGACACTCTCCTGCGCCCGGATCTCTGCCCGCGTCTTCGCCATCGTCAGACGGAGCTCCTTCGTCTCGAGCCGCGCCAGGACCTGTCCTTTTTTCACCGAGTCCCCTTCCGCGACGAGCAGCTCGCCCAGGCGGTCGCTGCCGCGAAACGCCAGCGAGACTTCGCGGACGTCCACGTTGCCGGACAGCCGAAGCTCCCGCGCCGACTGCGCCGCCGCCCGTTCTTTCTGTTGATAATAAAAGAATCCGCCCACGATCAATACCAGGAGAGCGGCCACAATAAAAATCCTTCGCGAGTTCTTCATATCGAAAACCTCCTTTCGTTATTGCACGAAATCCAAATCCAAAAGCATAAATCATTGCAAGACTGTCAGCGATATATTTACCACCCTTTCTTTGATAAAACGCTTTCTGTATCACAAGTCCCGTTTTTCACGGAAATATATGACGGACCAAGGAAATGTCAAAACGTTATCCACATATTTATCCACTTTTCCATACCTTTATCCACAAACATCTTCCTATACCATCCTGCGGGCAATCATCATGTCCATGCAGTGCTGGTGCGGAACCCCGGAGCTGTCGCAGTCGAAAATCGACTCCTCGCACAGCTCAATCCTCCAGTTTCCCCGATAGTGGGAAAACAGCTCGCCCGTCTGCCAATAAAATTCCTTGTCGTGCTCCCAGTCCGGCGCAGTCTTGATGAAGCTCTTCTCCACGAACGTGTCGAGGACGTTCAGACCTCCCACCGCCGTATGGCCGCGAAAACCGCGCAGCACGTTTTCCCGTTTTCTCGACGGCACGTATTCCAGCACGTCAGTGGAATAAATGATATCGTAAGTATTGATCAGTTCATGATGCAAAAGATCGCACTGAAAGAAATCCACATGGATACCCGCCGCTTTCGCGAGTTGCCGTCCCTTTTCCAGCCCGCTTTCCGCGATGTCGAAGGCGGTCACATGGTAGCCGTTCCTCGCGAAAAACACCGCCGCCTGTCCCTCGCCGCAGCCCACGTCCAGAAGCCGGAGCGGCCGCTGCGGCGGCATCAGCCGCAGCACCTCATGGGCGAGGCAGTTGATTTTCCTTCCCCAATAAAAGCCCTCCTGCTGATACTTTCTCTCATACTGCGTCGTGTACATCTCATGCCCCAAAAGGAAATCAATGGTAACGCCATAATATGATGCGATTTTTGAAATGACGCCGATGCTGGGCTCGATTCTGCCCTTTTCCCAGTTTGACACGGTCTGCCGTGAAAGCTTCAACGCTTCGGCCATCTCCTGCTGCGTCAATTTCCGCTCCTTTCGGAGCCGGGCAACGCGATTGGAAAAATCACTCATAACGCTTCCCCTTCCGACATCATTTTCCTATAAAAAGGCACAACAAAAAAGACGAAAAAAGCAAAAACCTTTGACAAAAACATCCGGCTATGTCAAAACCATTTGACATAGCCGGGAAGAAAAACCTATTGCCATATTCGCTGTCCTTTTGCGCAATTCCTTTCGGAAACCATCCACATCCATCACGTCCTCGCCGCTGCGTGATATACATATCTGTCCTGCAGTTCATTCTATCACAACGATTCAATGAAAGCAAGAATTGCTCTTATTCTGTAATACTTAAGGAACCACTGAATAAGTCCCTCCGCGAAACAGTCCACTGGACTATTTCGCTACCGGATCTTTTTCCGACTGCCGTCATCAAATCCCTCTCGACGTAGCGATGCTACGCCTTCGAGGTCTTTTCCTAGACAGTCGAAAAAATCTCTCGCCAGATGCACGAATTGACTTAATCAGTGAGGCCTCTTCCAGCTTCGCCTTGATCTCGTCAGCTTCCGCCTTCGCGACCTTCTCCTTGACCGGCTTCGGAGCCTCGTCAACGAGAGCCTTCGCTTCCTTCAGGCCGAGGCCCGTGATCTCACGGACGACCTTGATGACGTTGATCTTCTTGTCGCCGGCGCTCTTCAGGATGACGTCGAACTCAGACTGCTCATCAGCAGCGGCAGCACCGCCGGCAGCCGGGGCAGCAGCGGCAACAGCGACCGGAGCCGCTGCCGAAACGCCGAATTTCTCTTCCATAGCCTTAACCAGTTCGGAGAGCTCGAGAACCGTCATGCTCTCAATAGCCTGCATAATTTCTTCTTTCGTCATTTGTAAAATACCTCCATTTTTTAACATTTTTTCATTATATGCCCTCCCCTATGGGGAGGGGGACCGCTTCAGCGGTGGGTGAGGTTTTTCAACGTTGCGTTTATATCAGCCTCTGTGTTCAAAAACCTCATCCGTCAGCCCTACGGGCTGCCACCTTCCCCAGAGGGGAAGGCTAATAATCGCTTTATGCCGATTCCTTCTGCTGACGGATCGCGTCAAGCACATAGACGGCGTTGCGGATAACGCCCTGGAGCACACCCACCGTGTTGCTGATCGGGGCCTGCATGCTGCCCAAGAGCTTCGCAAGCAGAACCTCGCGGGACGGCAGCGAAGCCAGCGCCTCGACTTCTTTCGCGTCGATGACCTTGCCGTCGACCAGGCCGACCTTTACGGTCAAGATTCCCGCGTCGGCCAGTTTGTTCTTCTTGATGAACTCGCTGATAACCTTTGCCGGAGCGACAGCGTCCTCCTTCGACGACGCCAGAGCCGTCGTACCGTTCAGATGCGGAACGAGATCGTCGAGGCCAAGCTCTTTCGCGGCAATCGTCGTCAGCGTATTCTTGATGACATGATAGGAAACGCCTGCCTCGCGGAGCGCGCGGCGGAGCTGGGTATCCTGCGCGACAGTCAGGCCTTTGTATGTCGTGAAGACCGCACCTTTCGCGGACTGCATTTCTTCCTTCAGGGAAGCGACAATATCCTTCTTTTCCTGAGAAACCTGTTTGTCATGAATGGCGGACATCCAATACACCTCCTTCCATTCGTTTTTATCAATAAAAAATGAAACTGCGGTTTCCGGCCAAAGACCCGAAACCGCAGGAAAGTGCAGCGATTCCGACCTCGGCTGGTCTTACGGATTGCTCCCGCCTGCTGTCTTCGGCCATATATATGCAGTTTGGATATAACGCCTTCGTTCCGGCTTTGCCGCAGGCAAAACCTCCTCTATTGGCGTTTCAACGAGACGAGAGACATCCCGTCCTCGTTATTCCGGCTTCGTTGCAAGCTGAACCGGAACGCCGGGCCCCATCGTGGCCGCCAGCGTCAGGGACTTGATATACTGTCCCTTCGCGCCCGCCGGCTTCGCCTTGATCAGCGTATCAACCAGCGTACGGTAGTTTTCGACGAGCTTCTGGGAATCGAAGGACGCCTTGCCGATCGGGCAATGCACATTACCCGCTTTGTCCGTACGGTACTCGACCTGACCGGCCTTGATCGCCTTGATTGCCTTCTCGAGATCCATCGTAACCGTGCCGAGCTTCGGGTTCGGCATCAGGCCGCGAGGGCCGAGAATCTTACCGAGCTTACCGACGGCGCCCATCATATTCGGCGTAGCCACAGCGACGTCAAAATCGCACCAGCCGCCCTGGATTTTCGCAACGAGCTCATCCGAGCCGACGAAATCGGCGCCCGCCGCTTCCGCCTCAGAAACCTTGTCGCCCTTCGCGAAAACGAGCACACGCTTCGTCTTGCCTGTGCCGTGCGGCAGCACGACAGCGCCGCGCACCTGCTGATCCGCATACTTCGGATCGACGCCGAGACGGACATGAAGCTCGATCGTCTCGTCAAACTTCGCCGTGGCGGTCTTCTTGACCAGTTCCACAGCCTCGGAAAGCGCGTAAAGCTTGCCGTCTTCCAGCAGCTTCGCGGCTTCCTGATACTTCTTGCCTGCTTTTGCCATCAAAATACTCCTTTCGTGGTACAAACGGCTGTACCTCCCACGTCTTCACGGGCCGAGACGATCAGACAATCTCGATGCCCATGCTGCGCGCCGTTCCCTCGATCATACGGGTAGCCGCTTCGAGGTCGGCTGCGTTCAGATCCTGCATCTTGAGCTGCGCAATTTCCTGCGCCTTCGCCCGCGGAAGCTTCGCGACCTTCGTCTTGTTCGGCTCGCCGGACGCCTTCTCGATATTCGCGGCCTTTTTCAAAAGCACCGCCGCCGGAGGCGTCTTCGTAATGAACGTGAACGAACGATCCTCAAATACGGTGATTTCCACCGGGATAATAAGCCCCGCCTGTTTCGCCGTGCGCTCATTGAACTCTTTGACGAACGCCATGATATTCACGCCGGCCTGACCGAGCGCCGGGCCTACCGGGGGAGCCGGCGTAGCCTTGCCCGCGAGCACCTGCAGCTTGACAAGCTTCGCAACCTTCTTTGCCATCTATGCTTACACCTCCTTATAACAGACGTCTATACTAAAATTTTCAAATTTTCTCCACCTGGTCAAAATCCAGATCTGTGACAGTCTCTCGCCCGAAAATCTCGACCACCGCTTTAAGCCTTCCGCGCTCACGATCCACCTCGGTGACCGTCGCCGGCTGGCTCTCAAAAGCGCCGGAATTGATAAGCACCTGCTGTCCCGGTTCGATATCCAACGCCGGACGACGCCGCGTCGTCTCGCCCTCGGGCCTCAGGATGTTCTGGACCTCACTCTCGCTCAGCGGAATCGGCTTTGTCGATTCCGAGCCGACAAACCCGGTCACGCCCGGCGTATTGCGGACGACATACCAGGACTGATCATCGACAATCATCTCTACCAGCACATAGCCGGGAAAGACCTTGCGCTTGATAATCTTCTTGCGGCCGTTCTGCAGCTCGACGTCATCGTCCATCGGGACAACTACGTTGAAAATCTTGTCTTCCAGCCCCATCGAGCGAATTTTGCGCTCCAGATTCGCCTTAACCTTATTTTCATAGCCCGAATAAGTATGAATCACATACCAATGTTTCTGCGGGCCTTTGGGCTCCGACTGCTCCGGATCCGTAAACTGCATTTCTGCTTCCATCGTTTTCAGCCGCCTTATCGTAGAATGAGCGTGAACAATCTGGAAAAGAATGTATCGCAAACCCAGATCAACGCGCAGACAATCACAACCGCCACCCCAACGACGGCGGTATCAATAGCCAGCTCCTGTCTGGTCGCCCACGATACTTTTCCCATCTCGGCTTTGGTCTCGCCAAGAAACTTTATGAGATTAAATCCGGACGACGACGAAACTGCCGCTGCCTTCTCTTCCGCCAAAACCTTCACATCCTCAAGCTGCCGACAAAAAACTTACTTCGTTTCCTTATGCGGCGTGTGCTTCTTGCAGAACTTGCAGTATTTGCTGAGCTCAATCCGGTCAGGATCGTTCTTCTTGTTCTTGTTGGTCCTGTAATTGCGGTTCTTACAAACCGTACAGGCCAACGTAATCGCGTTGCGGTTCGCACTCTTGGCCATCGTGATGCACTCCTTCCTGAGGAACTTACACAAAAATAAAACGCGCACAAAACGTCGCTGATATAATGTAGCACACTTGTCCCCGCATGTCAACAAAAAGATACAACAGAAAAAATGAAAATGAGCCGAATGTTCCGCGCAAATCTCTTGCGGAAAAAACGCAAAAACAAAAAGCCGCAGGCGCCGAACCTGCGGCTTTTTGTATAAAAAATTCATGTTTCTTTTTTTGTCGTTCCCCAGCCTTGTCGTTGGCTGATTTCGTCCCATGCGTCATAGGCGGCCGCGAGCCGTTCCGCATCCTCCTTGCGCAGCGGCGTTCCCGTTGCTTTCACCGTGCGAGGTGAATCGTCTGGCTTGTCTTCCACGTTCTCGTCGACCTTTCGCAGCTTGTCCCGAAAATCCGTATTCTCCTCGCCTTTCCGGTTTTGCGCGAACACTTTGCCCGCCGAATCCGGATTTTCCCTGCTGTCCTCGCCTGTCAGCTTGTCGAGAAGCTGCTTGTCCTCCTTCGCCTTCAGCCGCTCCATATCGAGGAACGAAAGTCCCGCCTGCTCCTGAGGCTTCGTTTGGCCGTCTTCTTTTTCCTTTTGTCGACGCGCCGCTTTCTTCGCGACGCCATACGTTTCGTCAATCGCTTCCTGCACGTCGCGCTTGAATTCGTCGCTTTGCACGTCGATGGTGCTGCCGTCTTTTACGGTCTGCACCATGGCGCGTATTTCCCGCAAGAGCGCATTGTCGTCGCCCGTGTCGAACTCGTCCAAAGCGTTCATCAACGTATCATAATAGTCGTCTTCCGCACCGAATTTTTCAAGATAATCGTTCAGATGCACGGCAAGCGCGCCAAATGCACCGTTCACGGGCGTCAGGATATGGGTGAAGCCATAGCTGCTGTCGTCAAAAGAAGACTTCCAGGCGACACCTTCCCGTGTGTAAAGCGCATCAAAAGCTTCCTCATAGGTTGCGCGCGGTTTCAGGATTTCGCCGATGCTTTGGCTGATGGCGCCTGTAACTTCCTGTCGAAAGCTTTCCTTGCGCGCGGCAAGCTCCTCCGCTTCCGTGACGGTTTCCACGATGCCGTCCTCTTCCGTCCAAAGGAAATGCTCAGAACGGATTTCCGTCACGGGCGTATATTCCGTTCCTTCCGTCACGGGTGTAAATCTCGTTTCGCTCTCCGGCAATTCCTCCAGCGCTTTGTTCTTCAAGACCTGTTGCGCTTCCGGGCTGAGTTCCACAGAAAAGGGCGGCGCTTCGAAAGACCGCAATTCTCCCTTGGGCACATTGCCGATAATGTCGATAAGCCCTTTCTTCTCGTTTTTCCTGATGACGTCGAACGGGCGGCCTGTCTGTCGATAATTCTCGTTCCATTGGCGGTATGTATCCGCCAAACGGCTCAACGACTCCCGTTCCTCTTTGCGTGTCATTTTTCCATCATAGGAAAATCTGACAGCGAGACTGCCGTTGTGGATTTGCATATCGAATCCCTTCCTTGCTTGTTCTCAAAGAACCTCATATCCTTATATCGAAATGATTATATGAAATCTTAACTGTTTTCGGAAAATATTTACAATCATAAAACCAAATACATTTTCTACGTTATGATTTTTTCAAAACGAACACCGCAATCTCCGGCGGACAGCCGAAGCGGTACGGGAACCAGCTCCCGTTTCCGCAGTGGACGTAACCGAAGGTTTTCCCGACGTGGTAAACGCCGCGCATATATTTGAAGACCGGCGGCACGATCGGTATGCCGAAAAGTCCGAGCTGCCCGCCGTGGGTATGTCCCGCCAGCGCCAACTCGATGCCATACTGCGCCGCGGCATCGAAAAAGTCCGGATGATGCGCGAGCAAAACCTTGACCGCATTTCCCGGCACGCCCTGCATGGCCTTTTCCATCGACTTCGCGCCGTCCAGTTTGAAAAGGGAGCGCATCCGCGGATAATCGACACCAAGGAACCAAAGCGGCCGCGCGCCAGCCGTCACAAGCGCGCTTTCGTCCCGCAGCACATGCACCCGCGTTTTCGCCAGTGCCTCCTCCATCGCCTCGATATTGCGGAAATACTCGTGGTTGCCGTAGCAGAACCAGATTCCCTTTGGGAACCGCGGCACAAATTCGTCAAGAATCTTCGCCGCCTCCGCGTTCATATCGTTGTCGTCGAAAAGGTCGCCGGTGACAGCCAGCGCATCTGCCCCCGTCGCCGCCGCCTGTTCCAGAAGCGCACGCCATTCTTCCAACGAAAAAAACAATCCGAGATGGACGTCGCTGATCTGCGCAATGCAGAATCCATCCAACGCGTCGTCGATACCGGGCACGGGAACGATATATTCCCGCAGCGCTATGTCCGTCCTGCCCGCCGTGCCGCCATAGACGCCCGCCGCCGCCGCCGCGACGGGAAGCGCCGCCGCGCCTTTCAGCAGCCGACGCCGCTCCATATCCATCGGTGTAATGATGATATCCGAGACGAAAAAGCGGTACACCCCGCGCAGGGCACATCCGATCCCAACCAGCACCATCAGCACCAGCTTCGCCATCCAATAAATCGAGAAAAGGATGACGCCCGTGCGGAGGAGCGACTCCGAAATACCGTCATGACGGCGAATCAATCCAAAAAACAGCAGCAGTGACGCGATATCGAGCGTCACCATCGCGGCACGCGCCCGCGTAAGCCAGCGCGCCGGAATCACTGCGCCCAGCGACCAGGCGGAGAGCCCCAGCACAACGCAAAGCACCGCGGCCACAATCAACCAAAACCGAAGCATTCATTCACATCCTTCTTTTTTATAAGGCCATTGTTCCAGCTTTGTCGATAGACAAAGCTTCCTCTTGGCCTTTCAACGAGGCGGGAGATATGTGCTCCCGCCTGTTATGATATTCGCCACCCCCACCTATAAGTTGGGTAACATCTTCTTACAAGTTATATTCGCAAGACAGAATGAAAAACACAAGAAAAAGGCTCCGCTTTTCGCGAAGCCTTTCATTGGTTCTGTATCATTCAGGTTTCAAGAATATACACGTCGATGTCCCGGCGTCCGAACGCCATGCAGTCGTCATAGTCCTCCATGCAGAGGTCGATCATGTCGCCTTCGATCATGCCGCCGGTGTCCGCCGCAATCGCGACGCCGTAGCCCGGAATATAGAGCCGCGTCCCCAACGGGATCACGTCCGGATCTACCGCGACCACGCCGTGGGTCGCCGGAAGTCCCGTCGCCGTGACGCAGGAGCCGCCGCCATCCGTCGGCAGGTACGCGCTGGCCTCCATGACCATCACGTTCGTGTAGCGCATTGCGCCGCGCGACGTCTCGACGTAGCCCTCGCGAAGCGCGAGGCTTTCTTCCTGCGCGGCCTGTTGTGCCTGCGCTTCCTCCGCCGCGATTTCCTCCGGCGTGCGGAGCTTGATATGGAGCCCCTTGCGGATCAGCGCGTCCTCGCTCAGCGAGGGCTGGTATTTCGTGCGGTCAATGCCCAGCTCATCGAGGAGCCGTCCGACCGTCGCACGCGCCGTCTGCATTTCCCGGACAGTTCCGCCCATCTCGAGCTTAACCGGCACCGCGCGCACGATATGGATTTCCGTGTCGTCCTTCACACGGAACGTAGACATCCGATACTCGTCGTAATTCCCCATCTCGACGCCCGCTTCCGAAATAATCTTTGCAGGCTCCGAGTTTGTGGTTGTCAAACGCACTTCCTGCCCATCGGCGAAAACCGTGACGTGCTTGGCGCTGCCCGCGCCCGCCGTCAGAATTGCCGTTGCCGCAAGTCCCGCGCAAAGTGTCATCCTGCTTCCGCTAAACGTCTTTCGTATCTTCTCAAAAACATTCATCCAATTCCTCCCTACAGACGAAACCAGCCCAACCCGTCGCCCGTCACCGCAGGCCGACGCATGAACCGCTTTCGGTGCACGCCGTCATCCCAAGGGATTCCCCTGGAGCCGCGCTCCTCCCGGAAGCACCTTCACCGCTCCATCCCCATGACAGCCGGAAACGAATTCGTCGGCCCCTTTGCCGCATGAATCGTTTCCCCTTCGCCCGGCCTTCCCGCCGGACGCCTTTTTATGCAGCTTCATTTTCATCTGCGAACTCATTATACCATTTGACCAATGCGCCTGTCAAATTTTCATGGAGATTTCACCCACTTTCAGCTTATTTTCAGCTAAAAAATGGGATAAAGTTTTCTATAATGCCTACATTTTTGCAAATTCCAACCACTTTGTGAAAAAATAGGTCTATGCGCTGTACTCCAGTAACCGTGCATAACGAACAAAAAAAGACACATCATTTTTCAGATGCGTCTTTTTATTTTCTCATTTTTGCGTTTTCAAGTTTTCTTGTAACTTAAAAATTTAATCCATATACCGCACAGGCGTTCTCGGTCGTCTGTTCGGATAATTCCGCAAGGCTTTCACCGCGGATTTTCGCCGCACATTCCGCCGTGATGCGGACATAGGCCGGTTCGTTCCGCTTGCCGCGATAGGGCAGAGGCGAAAGATACGGGCAGTCCGTTTCGACCAGCAAACGATCCGCGGGCATCTTTTGAACGATTTCCGGCAGCTTCGCCGCGTTCTTGTACGTCAGCGGCCCGTCCACGCCGAGGTACCACCCCAGCTTCAAAAGCTCCTTCGCCATTTCCCAACTTCCCGAAAAGCAGTGAATGACGCCACGATTTTTCCGACCCTCGGTTTTCAGGATTGACATCAGATCGCCGTGGGCCTCCCGGTCATGGATACAGACGGGCAAATCCAGGCCGCGGGCCAGAGCGAGCTGACGGACGAACATTTTCCGCTGCAATTTGCGCTTGTCCTCGTCTTTTTCCCAGTAATAATCAAGTCCGATCTCGCCGATCGCGACGATATTCTTTTCTTTTGCCCAGACGGAAAAATTATCTTCCTCGGCCTGCGTGAGCGGGAAAGCATTTTCCGGATGGACGCCGACGCCCCCGAAGACATTTTCATGCGAAGCCGCAAGTTTCACGACGCGCGCCGACGATTCCATCGTGTCGCCGAAGGTAATGACGGCGACGACGCCCGCTTGTTTCGCGCGGGCCAGCATTTCCTCGCGGTCGCCGTCGAAGTCCTCGCCGTCGATATGGGCATGGGTGTCGACCAGAGCAATCCCCGTGGCGTCCATTTCCCAAGGCGGGATGATGTCACTTTTCCCAGCGGTTATTTTGTTTATTTCCGAAGACTCGTCCTGCCGCGCAGCGTCCCGGGCCGCTTTTCGCGCTTTTTGCTCCGCCGCCGCTCGTGCGCCGGGGTCGAGATTTTCCGCCATATCAGCGCACCACGCTTCCGGCAGGCATATCGGTCTCAATCAGGCGCAGCCGTTCTCCGTCGGAAGCCGCCAATACCATGCCGTGGGAAACGATGCCGCGCAGCTTCGCCGGCTTCAGATTCGCGACGAGGATCACATGCTTTCCGACAAGTTCCTCCGCCGTGTAGACGTCGGCGATGCCCGAAACAACCTCCCGCGTCTCATCGCCGAGAGTCAGCGTCAGCTTCATCAGCTTGTCCGTCTTCGGCACGCGCTCCGCCGCCGTAACCTCGGCCACGCGAAGCTCGGTCTTCTTGAACTCGTCGATGGTAATGACGCCCTCCGCATTCACCTCGGCTTTTTCGGCTTTCTTCTCCTGCTTTGGCGCGGCTTTCTGCTTTTCCTGCTTCGCGGGCTGTTCTTCCTTTTCCACCTCGATGCGCGGGAAAAGCTGCTCGGCCTGCCCGATATGCTGCCCCGCCGGAACGCCGCCCCATGCCTTCACGACATCAAGCCGAACGTCCCAAATATCTCCCGTCATGCCGAGCTGTGCCCAGATCTTCGGCGCGGTCTCCGGCATGAACGGCGAGATCAATACGCTGATTACGCGCAGGCTCTCGGCAAGATTATACATCACCGTGGCCAGTTCCGCCTTTTTCGCCGCATCCTTTGCCAGCGCCCAGGGCGCGGTCTCGTCGATATACTTGTTGGCTCGGCCGATAAACGCCCCGAGCCGCTTCATGACCGGACTGATTTCCATATTCTCCATGCCCGATTCATAGGCGGCGACCAACTCCGCCGCGTCGGCGATCAGCGCCGCGTCTATTTCGTTCTTCGTCGTCGCGTCCTCGATGACGCCGTTCTGGAATTTTCCTATCATATTTAATGTACGGTGCAAAAGATTTCCAAGGTCGTTGGCCAAATCGGCGTTGATGCGGCCGATCAGCGCGTCCCTGGAGAAATTGCCGTCCTGCCCGAGGGCAATCTCCCGCAGCAGGAAATAGCGGATCGCGTCGGCGCCGAATTCGTCGATCAGAAGATTCGGGTCCACCACATTGCCCTTCGACTTCGACATCTTGTCGCCGTCCACGATCAGCCAGCCGTGGCCGTAAATCTGCTTCGGCAGCGGCAGGTCAAGCGACATCAATATCGCGGGCCAGATAATCGAATGGAACCGCACGATTTCCTTGCCGACGAGATGCACGTCCGCCGGCCAGAATTTCCTGAACTTTTCGGGATCGTCGAAAAAGCCCGCCGCCGTCACGTAGTTCGTCAGCGCGTCGAACCAGACGTAAATCACGTGCTTCTCGTCGTCCGGAACGGGGATGCCCCAGTCGAACGACGTGCGGGAAATGCAGAGGTCGTCGAGCCCCCGCTGGATGAAGCTGATCATCTCGTTTCGGCGGGAGGTCGGCCGGATGAAATCTGGATTTTCCTCGATATGCTTGAGAAGTCGGTCGGCGTAGTTCGACAGCTTGAAAAAATACGCTTCCTCGGACACCTTCTCCACCGGACGGTGGCAATCGGGGCAGCAGCCGTTTTCGTCAAGCTGCAGCTCCGTCCAGTAGCTTTCACAGGGCGTGCAGTAAAGGCCAGTATATTCGCCCTTGTAGACGTCTCCCTTCGCCTTGGCGCGGCGGAAAAATTCCTGCACTACGCGATGATGGCGCGGCTCGCTGGTGCGCAGGAAGTCGTCGTTTGAGATGTGCAAACGCTTCCAAAGCGCCTGGAAACCGGCGACGATCTTGTCCACGTACTCAATCGGCGTGATGCCTTCCTTCTCGGCGGCCTGCTGGATTTTCTGCCCATGCTCGTCGCTGCCGGTCAGAAAAAACACGTCGTACCCGGCCAGCCGCTTGAACCGCGCCATGGCGTCGGCAATCGTCGTGCAGTAGGCATGCCCGATATGCAGCTTCGCGCTGGGATAATAAATCGGCGTCGTTATGTAAAAAGATTTGTTCGACATCAAAAAGCCCCCTTCATCAATAACTTCTTTATTGTATCAATCGAAGGCCATAAAATCAAGAAGGCCGTCGCGAAACGGCCTTCTTTGTTTCCTTCCTAATTATCTTTCTCGATTGATTCCGTTAAATTCCCCACTCCGCAGCAGTTTCCGGGGAAAGATTTTGCAGCGGGCCGATGATTACCACGCAGTCCCGACGGACGTACCGCAGAACAAAGCGCGTTTTTTCCTCCGGCAGCGCGACGCAGCCGCCCGTGTAGGGCTTCGCAGGGCCAAAGCAGTGCAGGAAAATCGCAGAGCCGAGGCCGGGCGTTCCCTTCTCATTGTAGCTGATGTTCATACAGTAAGTATAATGCGGATCGTAGTCCACGATATGTTCGCTGCTCTCCGTTTCCAAATCGGGCAGCTCACGGATGTCCACCATTTGGTTATACTTCATGCCGGGGCGCACGTCCCCTGACCAATAAATATTTTCGTCCACCTGCTTATAGGGAATCTCGCAGCCGGGATCGGGCGCGATACCGAAGGCCGCGTTAAAACGGAACGTCCCGACCGGCGTCATGCCGTCGCCCTCCTTTGTCTTGCCAAGACCGTTCTTTCCGATGACCCCCGGCGTCGTCATAATCTGGCGCCAGATCCCGTCCGCGTCCTTTTCGTGCATGGAAACCCAGGCCGTGGTTCTCCCGACGCCCGCCACCACGAAAAGCTGTCTCGCGTCCTTTGCCTGCGGCAAACGGCTCACCCATTCCGGCGAAGCTTCCGCCTCCGCCGCGCTGACGGCGCCCGTCGTCAGCAACAGCTGCAGCACAAGCGCCAAGGCAAAAAACAACTTCTTCATGAAAATCCTCTCCTATTATTCTTCGCTTGCTTTCCCTTCCGCCGCCAACACCGCCTGATAAACGTCACGTCGGGAAAGTCCCGTTCGTTTCGCCGTCGCGCGGATGGCTTCTTTCTTCGCCATTCCCCCGGCGGCCAATGCGCGCACAGCTTCAACAACGTCCTCCGGTTCTGCTTTCGACATGTTTTCCGTCACAGCTTCCGCCCCGCCGACGACAATCACGAATTCCCCCCGCGGCGGATTTTCCCCGCACCATGCCAAAAGCTCCGACAAACTGCCCCGACGGAACTCCTCGAATTTCTTCGTCAGCTCCCGGGCAATCGCCGCCGGACGGTCTCCCAACGCATCAAGAATCGCCTTCAAGGTCTCGATAAGACGATGGGGCGCTTCATAAAAAATCAGCGTGTCGGTACGATTGGCAATTTCAGCAAGACTCGCGCGCCGCTTATCCTTCGTTCGCGGCAAAAAGCCGACAAATGAGAATCTCGCGGTATCGAGCCCCGAAGCAATCAGCGCGGAAAGCGCGGCGTTGGCGCCGGGAATCGGCACGACGCATATCCCTTCCGCTATAGCGTCGGCGGCAAGCTGCGAACCGGGATCGGCGACGCCCGGAAGCCCCGCGTCGCTGACGCAGGCCAGATCATTTCCCGCCAGCAGCCACCCGATCAGCTCCGGCCCTTTTTCCGCCTTGTTGTGCTCATGGTAGCTCGTAAGCCGCGTTGAAAGGCCGAAATGCGTCAGAAGCTGCCTCGTGCGCCTCGTGTCCTCGGCGGCAATCAGCGGAACCTCGCCCAAAACGCGCACCGCACGGTACGTCATGTCCTCGAGATTCCCAATCGGAGTAGCGCAGAGGTAAAGGGTGCCGAACGCCGGCACACTGTCGCCAATTCTTCCCCTTTCCATACAACCGCCCCAAAACTTTTCACTCTTTTTTTCCGTAGATGCCCAAAAGCTCTTCCGTGTATTTCCCGTCCTCGCCATACACTTGCAGCGTCGGCAACGCTACAAGGTTTCCTGGCGCGCCGCCCTGCACCGCCTCGATCAAAACGAGGTTCGCGGATTTTCCCGCTCGCGGCTCCACGAGGCGCATCCGTTTCGGCGCAAGCTGGTTCGCCGCCATCGCCGCGAATATTTCCGCCAGCCGCGCCGGACGATGCACCATCGCGAATTTACCTCCGTAGCGAAGCGCATACCGCGCCGCCTTCACCACGTCCGAAAGCGTCGCCGTGACTTCCTGCCGCGCTCCAGCCTGCGCCCCTTTCGCGACGGGACCGCCCGAAACGGCACCATAGGGTGGATTTGCCAGTACCACGTCAAAGCTTTCCGGTTTTATGAGATTCCGGATTTCCCGATAATCGCCGCAGCGCACGCGGATTTTTTTCTCCAGCCCGTTCAAGAGCACGCTGCGCGCCGCCATGCCCGCCATCGCATTGTCGATTTCCAGTGCCTCGACATAGGCGGCATTTTCCGCCATCAAAAGCGGGATTGCCCCCGTCCCCGTACCGAGATCGAGCACGCGGCACTTCTTCCCATACCGTGGAAAATGGGCGAGCAGCACCGCATCCATCGAAAAGCGGAATCCGTCCGTACGCTGGATGATTCGCCGTCCCAAATGATCCAGCGAATCGACACGCTCATTCCTCGCGAGGCGGACGCCCTTCATGATCCCCGTCCCGCGTTTCCGCAAAATTCTTGCGCGAACGTCCTCGATTGTCCTCGCGGCGCGGCGGCCTGTCATGAGACGCATGCTTGTTGCCGCCTTTGCCGTCCCGTTCTCTGCGCGGCTTTCCGCCCTTGTCCGGGCGTTCGCCCCGTCGCTTCGGCGCACCTTCGCTTTCGGCGCGAGAGCCTTTTTTCCGGTTCTCGCCGTCGCCGCGCTGCGGACGTTCCTTCCGTTCCCCGCGCCCGCCGCGTCTGCGCGGACGTTGCTCCTCGCCGTTTTCCTCGTTTTGGAGCATCGCAATCGCCGCCAACGCCGCGACGTCCGACAAATCCTCTTCCTGCTCGACGATATCCTCCCAAGACGCCACAACCGTCCGGCTGTCGTCCAGCAGGATGGTCGCCGAGCGGCGCTGCGCGTTGATCGAAATGACCTTGCCGTCGCCTTCCATCGTCGCCACGCGCCCGCCGGGATGCGGCGCCTGCGCCTTCCGGAGCGCCGACTGCTCGCGCCGCCGCTCGCAATAAACGTCGTTCTCATATTTCAGACAGCACATCAGCCGCCCGCAGATACCGGAAATTTTCGTCGGATTCAGCGAAAGATTCTGCTCTTTAGCCATGCGAATCGACACCGGCACGAAATCACCGAGGAACGTGGCGCAGCAAAGCGGACGCCCGCAGCAGCCGATACCGCCGAGCATCTTCGCCTCGTCGCGCACACCGATCTGCCGAAGCTCGATCCGCGTGCGAAACACCGCCGCCAAATCCTTGACCAGCTCACGGAAATCAATGCGCCCGTCCGCCGTGAAATAAAAAATGATCTTGCTGACGTCGAAGGTGTATTCCACGCTGACCAGCTTCATCTCAAGCTCCCGCGCCGCGATTTTCTCCTCGCAGATGCGGAACGCTTCCTTTTCCTTTGCGCGGTTGTCCGCGACCCGGGCGCGGTCCTCGTCCGTCGCTTTGCGCTCCACAGCCTTCAGCGGCAATGTGACCTCCGAGTCCTCCACCTCACGCGGGCCGAGCGCCACATGGCCAAACTCCATGCCCCGCGACGTCTCCACGATGACGTCGTCGCCCTGTGCGATTTCCATCGACCCGACGCCGAAATAATAGATCTTGCCCGCTTGCTTGAAACGGACGCCGATTACCGTCTGCATCCTGACCTCCATACTTCTTTTTATTTTCCTGCCTTCAACAAAAAACTCTCTATCAGAAGCCGCGGCGACGCATTCGAGGTCGAAAGCCGCCTCGCCGCCTCCGTCGCCTCCCGCTCCGCTGCAAACGCCCGATCCGCCGTGAGCGTCCCGGCAAACGCGAACAATCTGTCACTGAAATCCCCGTTCATCAACATTGCGGAGCCTTCCATAATCGCGAGAACATCCCGCAGCAGCATCCGCATATAGCGGAACCATTCCAAGAGCCGCTCCCGGTCCAACGCGGCCAATCGCGCGCCGACGGAAAAAACCGTCTCCGGCGTCATCTGCGGCAGCTTTTCCAGCGTCGCCATCGCATCTTCCCGAAGTGAAAGCGCGTCATCGGCGAAAAGCTGAAGCGCGCGCCCCGCGCTGCCGCCCGACAGCGCAATCAGCGATCCGCGCAGTTCCTCCGGCACATCATGCGCTGCCAGCACCCGCGTCATCGCTTCGTCGTCCAGCGGCGCGAACGGCACCAGCATACAACGGGAAACAATTGTCGGCAAAAGCGCCTGCCGCGCCCCGGTTACCAACAGGAACAAGGTATCCCCCGGCGGCTCCTCCAAGGTTTTCAGCAGCGCATTGGCCGCCGCGTCGTTCATCGTCTCCGCGTCGTCCAACAAGACCGCTCGCCGCGTCGAAAATTTCGGCGCCCGCGCCACTGCGCCGCGCATCTCGCGAATCTGCTCAATCTTTATACTTCGCACGGTTTTGCCCGAAGTCTCCGGCAAAACCGCGAAAAAATCCGGGTGCGTCCCCGCCGCCAACGCCCTGCAGCTTTCGCAGACGCCGCAGGCCAAACCGTCCTTCGGGTTTAGGCAGAGAAACCCCGCAGCAACAGCTAACGCCGCCTGTTTTTTCCCGACGCCCTGCGGCCCCGAAAAAAGAAGCGCGTGCGGCACGCGCTTTTCCGAAAGCAGGCGCGCGAGACGCGCCCGCGTTTTTCCATGCCCTTCGACTGCCGCCCACGCGCCCGGCTGAACGCAAAGGACGAAGACTTCTTTTTCTTCCGCCATCAGCTGTAAAGATCCACGAGCATACCGCGGATCGCGTCCTGACTCGCCACGATGTCAAGCTGGTCCGACTGTCCCAGACGGATATGCTCGGCCATTTTCTCCAGTTCCTCGTCGATGCTCCGCACCGTCGTATAGACCTTCTGCCGCCCCATGCGGTCCCATCCCGCCGACGTGTGCAGCTCGTACATATTCGCCACGGCCTCGTTTACAAACTCCTGCACAAGACTCCGATACGCGCGCAGTTCGTCATAGGTCGGCGTCTTCGTCAGCTTCGCGCCCTGCTCGTCGATTTTTTTCAGGAGCGCTTCCAGTTCCTCGCGGGTCATATTGCCACGCTGATCGGTCAGCTCTGCCGAGAACGAAGTATCCGTCTCGTCCACATGGCGCATCCCGCTGTGGACGGAAGACGGCATCGACTGCTGCCGCTGCGAAGTGATTTTTCCTATCTCCATACTGTCCCCCCGCTTCCGAAGGCTTACTCATACATTCCTTGGAAATAATTATACCGATTTTGCGGAAAAATGACAACTGCCTCCGCAGAGAAATCAAATCCTTTCCAGCCGGTCCGCCTTCTGCCTTTGAGCCAGGAACAGAGGCACGTATTCGATGATTACGTTGGAGGTTTCCAGTCCGAACCACTGGATCGGGTTGCCGCCGATGCGGCGGATAAAATACTTCGCATGGATCAGCAGATTATCCCAAAAATCAATATCGCCTTCCTGCGGCATCATTTTTCGGATCATGCAGAATTTGAAAGAGCCCACATCGGAAGCCCCATAAATCGAGTGACGCTTGGTTTGTTTCGGCAACTCTCCCGTCGAAAGCAGATCATGGACAATCTGCCGGAGATAGATATTGACGCTCGGCTTCACCTTGAAACCGAGATACAGATTCACACGGAACATGTAATCCGTCCCGAAGGTTTCCACTTTATAATGCTTCTGGTTCGGGTCGTCGGTCGTATTGACGCTGATAAACCAATAGGCGTCCGACCGCTTCGGCTCTTTGTCCAGAATCGAATACAGGATATCCCGGTCGATTTCCTCCGTTTCGTCTCCTTTGACCAGATACACCATATTGTTGCTGCACATCGGAATCGACTCATCGTCCTGCAAATTTTTGATATCGCCCAGATGCTCCCGCATCTTCAGCAAAATATTCTGTGCCTGCTCAATCTGGGTTCCGCGGTACCAGGAAATCATGATAAAGAGGATCGCCATGGAAATGATGATCGCGACATACCCGCCGTGCACGAATTTCCCGAGGCTCGATACGAAAAATACGCCCTCGAGCGCAAAGAAGACCGCAACGAACAGGACCGCAGCCAGCCGGTATTTGTGAAGCACTCCAATATATACGCCGAACAGGATCGTCATCATCAGCATACTGATGGTAATGGCAAGGCCATAGGCGTTTTCCATCCGGGAACCGCTTTGAAAGTAAAGGATCACGACCACGCAGAGAAACCACAAGATATTGTTGACGGAAGGAATATAAATCTGTCCTTTGGTGTCCGAGGGATACCGCACTTTCAAATGGGGCATGAGGTCAAGGCTGGCAGCCTCATGCACCAGGGTATAGCTTCCGCTGATCAGAGCCTGACTGGCGATAATCGCCGCCATCGCGCTCAGCAGGATTGACGCCGGCCGAAGCGACTCCGGAAGCATCACATAAAACGGGTTGATACTCGGAATGGCCTGCATGACAGGATCGCTTTGGTTTTGGATAATCCAGACGCATTGCCCCATATAATTCAAGACCAGACAAATTTTGACAAAGGGCCAGCTGACGAAAATATTTGTTCGGCCCACATGCCCCATATCCGTATACAGAGCTTCCGCGCCCGTCGTACACAGGAACACGCTGCCCAGAATCATCAGGCCTTCCTTGTTGTCAGGGCTGAACAGGATGCGCAGGGCATAAACCGGATTCAAGGCCCGAAGAATCGAAAGGTCGCCAAGGGTCAAAAACAAGCCGGTGACGCCCAAAAACAAAAACCAAACCACCATGACCGGCCCGAACAGCCTGCCAATCGAGCTGGTCCCGCTTTTCTGGAGCATAAACAGGGTGCTGACAATCGCCAGCGTTATCAGCACAACAATGAACTGCCCTTCCCCAAGAAGATCATTCACGGCCTCGATGCTGCGCAAGCCTTCCACGGCAGTCGTGACGGTCACGGCGGGAGTCAGGACGCCGTCGGCCAGCATGGTGCATCCGCCGATCATCGTCGGAACAATCAGCCATTTCCCGCAATGGCGTACCAGGCTGTAAAGCGCGAAGATCCCGCCTTCGCCGTGGTTGTCCGCCCTCAGCGCAATCAGCACATGCTTTATCGTTGTCAGCAGCGTGATGGTCCAGATGACCAACGACAGCGAACCGACGATAAACTCCTGATCCACACAGGCCAGCCCGCCGTTCCCTTCGATAATGGATTTCATCACATACATCGGGGACGTACCGATATCGCCGTATACGATACCGAGTGCGACAAGGAACATTCCCATGCTGAATTTCTGTTTGTTATCGGTCGGGTTCACCTGCATTTTTCCACCGCCAGTCAAAACACATTTATCTTATATATTTTATAGCACAACACAAACCAAATTGCACGCCGCTTTTTTCAATCCGATCCTGTTTACCAACCTTTGCGTTCCTGCCAAAAATCCGCGCGGAGCATCACAAGGATCGTGAAAAATTCCAGCCGCCCCAAAAGCGTCACGAAACACAGCACCATTTTCACGAAGGGGGAAAGCGGCGCATAAGTCTCCGTCGGCCCGCCCACGCCGAAGGCCGGCCCCACCGTCGAGACGGCGGAAACGCTCATGCCGATCGCGTCGAACATCGGCACCCCGTCGAACATGATCAAAGCCGAAGCGGACACGATAAAAAACAGGTAAACGAAAAAGAAAAGCCCGACGCGAAGCAGCACGCCCGGCGGCACGATGGCACCGTTCATGCGGACGCTGACGACCATGCGCGGGTGAAGGCGCTGCCGGATTTGCGCTGCCGCCATGCGAAGGAGCAGCACCGCCCGCGTGACCTTCAGGCCCGCCGCCGTCGAGCCGGCGCAGCCGCCCACCATCATCAAAAAGAGCAGCAGACACTTCGAAAATGTCGGCCAACGATCAAAGTCTGCCGACGCAAAGCCCGTCGTCGAAATCGCAGCCGTCTGGAAAGCCGCGTAACGCAGGGATTCCCAAAGCCCGTAAATTCCGTCCCACCAAAGGTTCAGCCACAGCATGACGGTGCCCGCCAAAAAAATCGCGAAATACGCCTTGAACTCCGTATTTTCCGACAGCGCGCTCCAGCCGCGCATATAGATCCGATAATAGAGTGCGAAGCTTACGCCCGCCACCAGAATGCAAAATGTCACCGCCATTTCGATGGCGACGCTGTCGAAGTACGCAATGCTCTCGCTGTGCGTGGAGAACCCGCCGGTGCCGATTGTCGTCAGCGCGTGATTGACCGCGTCGAAGGCGTGCATGCCGCAGGCCGCGAAAAGTGCCGCCGCCATCGCCGTCAGTCCGATATAGATAACGACCAGCGCCTCTGTCATGTCCTTGAGTCTTGGAAGCATCCGATCCTCCGTCGGCCCCACGGACTCCGCCTCATACATATGGATGACGTTCTGGCCCGCTTTCGGCAACAGCGTAATGAAGAAAACGACGATGCCGAGGCCGCCCAGCCATTGGGTCAGGCTCCTCCAAAGCAGGACGCTTTCCGGCAAAAGCTCCGGCGAGGAAATGACCGAAGCCCCGAAGCCCGTGAAACCGGAAATGCTCTCAAACAATCCGTCGACGAACGAAAGATGCTCACCCAGCGTATACGGCAGCATGCCGAAAAAAGGCGTCATGCACCAGGCCAGACCTGTAATGGCAATACCCTCCCGGACGGTCATCAGCCCGTCCTCCATATACCCGACCTTCCAACAGGATCCGCCGACCAAGATACAGCAAAGAATCGAAAGGCCGAAGGAAAACGTCGCCTCGTCATGATAGGCCACCGACGTAAAAAAAGGAATGAGCAAAGCCGCGCCGCAGACCCAGGCAATCCGACCGAGAAAATACAAGACCACGCGCCAAGCCAAGCCCATCCCCCCTTTCTCTAATTTAGCCCTCCCTACTGAGGAGAGGGAACCGCGTAAGCGGTGCAGTATTCAACAAAACCTCATTCGTCAGCCTGCGGCTGCCACCTTCCCAAAAGGGGAAGGCTTCTTCAGTCCCAGCCCCGCTCTTTTTTCCAAAATCCGGGGCGGAACAGCGCAAGCATCGGGAATATTTCCAGTCGCCCGATCAGCATGGAAGCGGCAACCGTCAATTTCGACAGCGTCGGCAGCGCGGCATAGTTGCACGTCGCCCCCCAATCCCCAAAACCCGGCCCCACATTTCCCATCGTCGTCACAGCCAAGGCAATGGAATCAAAGGCCGAGGAACCGTCCCACGCGAAAATCAGCGACCAAAGGGACACCAACGCGCAATAGGTGAACAGAAAATAGCCCGCCCCCATGAGTACCTCCCGGCTGACCGTCCGTCCGCCGAGCCGCACCTCCTCCCGCGCCGAAGGAGAAAGAGCGCGCCGCCCTCCAAGCCCTATCAGTTTCGCCACCAGCAAAATCCGGATTACCTTGATGCCGCCGGCCGTGGAGCCGGAGCAGCCTCCCACTGCCATCATAAAAAGCAGGCACATCTTTGAAAGCGGCGGCCATTGGTCGAAATCCGCCGACACAAAGCCGGTCGTCGAGGATACCGTCGCCGACTGAAACATCGAAGTCCGCACGGCTTCCCCCACGTCCATGCCCGACGCCAAAAGCTCCGCCGCCATAACAAGCGTCGAAACAAGCACCATCGCGAGGAAAAAACGCATCTCCACATTTTTCAGCGCCGCTTTCGCTCCGTCCCGCAGCATCCCGATATACATCCCGAAATCCACGCCGCAAAGCAGCATGAAGAGAATCATGCACCACTCGATGGCGGGACTGTGGAAATAGGCCGCGCTTTCATCATGGGTGGAAAAGCCGCCGGTGGCAATCGTGGACATGGAATGATTCACCGCGTCGAACATCGTCATGCCCGCTGCCCAATAAGCGAGGGAAGCCGCGATCGTCAACGTCAGATAAATGGCGAAAAGCGCCTGCGCCGTCGTCTTCATGCGCGGGCGCGTCCGTGCCGGAACGGGCGTCCCGCTCTCGGTTTCAAAGATGCGTGCCGCACCCTCGCCGAACTGCGGCAAAAGGGCGATGAAAAAGACAACGATGCCGAGCCCGCCGATCCAGTGCGTCATGGATCGCCACAAAAGGACGCTGTCCGGTATTTGGGACAGGGCGGTAATAACCGTCGCCCCCGCCCCGGTAAATCCCGAGATTGATTCCAGCACCCCGTCGATAACTCCGAGATGACCGCCCAAGATATAAGGAACGGAACCGATTCCCGAACACAAAAGCCACCCCAGGCTTGTTATCGCAATACCTTCCCGCAGGGAAAGCCCGTCCGCCCGTCTTGCCCCCGAACGGCGAAGCACGGCGGAAAGCCCCGCGGAAAGCGCGAACATCATCAGAAACGGCTGCACCGCTTCCCCCGCCGCCAGCGCAAAAAGGAACGGAACCAGAGCCACCACAGCAAACCCGGACAAAAGACGACCGAGAAAAAACGACATCCGTCCCCAACTCACGCTACCACCGTCCTTCCCAACGGCTCGCCAAAGTCTGGATCACGAACAGGAACGAAAACACCTCCAGGCGCCCCAGCAGCATCAGGGCACAGCAAAAGAGCCGCCAGCCCTCGCCCATCGCCGCATAGACGCTCACGTCCCCTGCGAGCAGAGCTGCCGGCCCAGCGCTGGTCAGGCACGCCGCTGACAGCCCCATAGCGGAAAGCGGCGCGATCCCCCCCAGGGAAAGCGCCATAGCCGAGGCAAAAAACACAGCCGTATAAAGCGCGAAAAAACTTAAAAGCTGCCCCACCATCGAAAGCGGCACTACCCGCCCCAAAGCCGAAACACGCAAAACCATGCGCGAATGCAGCGTCCGCCGAAGCTCCTCTATGGACGCGTTCACCAGCACCGAAAGCCGCAGGATTTTCAAGCCCCCCGCCGACGACGCAATGCAGCCTCCGATGAAAATCAAAAGGATCAGCACGAAGCGGTCGAAATCCGGCCAACCGGCAAGCAGCACGGGGTCCATTCCCGTAGTGCTCAAAAAAGCCGCCGCCGCGAAAAAGCCCTTCCGCAGGCTCTCGGAAACGCCATAAGCTCCGCTGACCCACAGATGCAAAGAAACGAGAAACCCTGCCACCGCCACGAGACGCAGCATGGCCTTCATCTCTTTCGCGCCCGCGTCTTCGGCGACCAATCCCCGGCGCGTTACTTCCGCGTAAAAAAAGAAATTACCGGCGGAAAAAAGCATTACTGCCATCAGCGCCAGGAAGAACAACGGGCTTCCCACGTTCGTCTCCGGCACATAACAGCCGCCCGTCGCCAGCGTCACCATCGCCAAATTCATCGCGTCGAAGGCAGGCAGCCCAAGCGTCAAAAAAACCGCCGCCGCGACAGCCGTCGCTCCCGCATAGACTCCCATCACGCGCCGGGAAGTCCGCCGCATCGACGATAAAAGCTGGCTCGCCCGCTGCCCCCGCGGCATCACCAGCGACATGCCGAACCATTCCGACACCTGGGGCACAACCGTCAAAAGCAAAAGGATAATGCAGGCGCCGCCGAGCCACTGCGTCAGGCTTCGCCATAAAACAAGCGATCGCGGCGCGTCCGAGGCGAGCAGCGTCAGCCCCGTGGTCGTGACGCCTGACACTCCCTCCGCCCAGGCGTCCGCCAAAGAAAGAGTTCCCGTCAGGAGATACGGCAGCGACGCCGTCACCGTCAAAAGAATCCATGTGCCCACAAGAAAGCAGGCGCCTTCCCGCACCAACAGCCGTTCCGGATGCTCGCGCCCCGCCCAGGCCGCCCATCCGCCCAGCAACATCAGAACCGCCGCCGAAAGTACGAACGCCCAGCAAAACCCGTCGCCCTCCGAAACGGAAACCGGTACGGGCAAAAGGAGCGACACCCCGGCCGCCATCGCGGTCCATCCTAAAAGATACAAAAGAAGTCGCGTTCGCAAACCCCCGCCCCCCTTCTCCAAAAGTCAAGATTTAAGCTATCGCCAAATCAACTTGCTTTTAACTCCACACTCCATTCTTTTTCTATTCGTTCCCCTTAAAGAATTTCATAACATTCTTCGCGTGCTGGGTGCGGATAAACAAGATTGCCCGGTCCCCTGCCTCCAGCACCGAGTCGCCGTTTGGCACATACGCTTCCGAACCGCGTACATAGGCGCAAATCAAGCATTCCTTCGGCAGGCTGACCGCCTTCAGCGGACGGCCGACCACCGCCGCGCCGGCGCCTACGATGAACTCCACCGCCTCGGCTTTCGCGCCTTCAAGCAATGAAACGGCCACCACGCCGCCGCGCCGTACGAAAGCCAAAACCTCGCTGGCGGACAAGAGACGCTCCGAAAGCGCCACGTCCACGCCGACCTTTTCCATCAGGTCGACATACTCGCTGCGCGCCACGCGCACCACCGTCTCCCGTGCGCCGAGGTGCTTCGCGAGAAGCGCCAGCATCAGGTTCAGCTTGTCGTCCTCCGTCAGGCAGATGACCGCATCCGCCTCGCCAACGCCTTCCTCGGTCAAAAGGTCGATATCGGTGCCGTCGCCGTAGAGCACCATCACACCCGCGAGACGTTCCGACACCATGCGGCAGCGCTCCCTATCCTTCTCGATCAGCTTCACGCGCACACCTTTCTCCGCCAGCCGCGCCGAAAGAACGCGCCCCGTGCGCCCCGCGCCAATGATGACCACCCGGGAGAGCTGCGTGGCGTCCCGCTTCGTAAAGTCCTCGCTGAATTTCTCGATATTCTCCGTCTTGCCGATAAAATAGGCGTTGTCCATCGGCAGCAGCCTGTCGTCGCCGTGAGGGATGATCATCTGATGGTTGCGGAAAATCATGCCCGCCAACACCGAATCCGGCAGCGTCAAATCCTTCAGCGCGATATTCGCGTACGGCGAATCCGGCTTTACCTTCGTCTCGAACAGCCGCACCTTGCCCTCGGCAAAATCCTCCACATTCAGCGCCGACGGCGTCATCAGGATGCGGAAAATTTCCATCGCCGTAATATACTCCGGATTCAGCAGCAGGTCGATATCGAAATTTTCCTTCACGTATTCCTTCGCACTGGTCAAAAACTCCGTATCGCGGATGCGCGCCGCCGTATGCCGTATGCCGTGCTTTTTTGCGAGGATACAGGCCATCATGTTCACTTCATCCTGCGCCGTCACCGCAATCAGGATATCCGAACCGCGCACGTCTGGGTCATTCATCGTGATCGGGCTGGCCCCGTTCGCCGCGATGGTCAGCACGTCCAGCGTATTCTTCGCCGCCTCCAGCCGCGACTCATCCCGATCGATGACCACCACGTCGTTCTGTTCCCCGGACAAAAGCTCAGCGATGCTGTACCCGAGCTTCCCCGCCCCCACGATCACGATACGCATAAAAAAACCTCCCACGGAAAACATAATTCATCATTTCCCGAAAATTTCCGAATAAAACTATCGATATTATAGCGCAATTCGTATTATAATAGAAGAAAATTCTGCAAACCAATGCAAAGGAGTCTCCTATGAACAAGAAAAATATCCTGCTGGCGCTGCTCGCCGTCTGTCTCGTCGCCACCGGCGTCTCGATCCGCACTTTCAGCTTCGCGGAAATCAATCTCGGCGATCTCGCAATCCTGACCGTCCTCTCCGCCCTCGACTGCCTGCTCTGGTTCCTGTGGAAACGCGCAGGCGGGGAATGACGAAAAAGGAGCCCTCCATCCCGAAGGGCTCCTCCTTTTATTTCCGATCTTTCTTTTTTTCATTTTCGTCCAAAAGCTCCAAAGCTTCCGCATGATGTGCATTCATCGAATGAAACAGGTATGCGACGAAATCAGCCTGCGCGCCGAACCTTTCCCTGAGCACGCCTTTCACTACAGCGTCCGCCGCGCGGGTAAATTGCCCGCCGCGATAATACCCATTCGGATAAATATAAGACCGCTTGCAATATCTAAACCAATGCTGCTGGACTGCTTCCAACCTAAACGATTCTTCCGCGAAAAATGGCTCCTGCCCAAGATACCGTGCAAGATACGCCGCGCCATCCATCATCGAAGACAGCACCATTGCAAGATGTCTTTCCGATTTTGGTTTTCTCGTCAACGATGCCCCATTCTCGCAATAAAGATAAAAACCGTCAGGCACCCGTAAATACCGCATCGCCAAAAACAGACAACAACAGGAAAAAAGATAATCCTCCGCAATTGTCTTCACCAAAGGAAACAGTAGCCCGTAGCGACTCAAAAAATCGCGGCGGTAAAGCTTGTTCCAAACCACCGCATGGAGCATGTATTGAAAATACAATCGCATCCTTTCCGTATAATCCACAGGAACCAATGATTCCCCTTGCAACGGCTCCATCTCCATATGATGTGTGATCGGATAATTCTTTCCTGCCAGTATTTCGCTGTTTTCAGCATTCGTCTTCATATAATTCCGCGTATCGACGACATCCGCTTCATATCGTTCGGCCGCTTCATACATATTCTTGAAGCCGTCTTCCAAAATCAAATCGTCACTATCCACAAAAGCTATATATTTCCCCCGCGCCGCCATAATGCCTGTGTTCCTTGCGGCGGACGCCCCCCTGTTCCTCGTATGCTGCAAAAAACGTATCCTCGCGTCTTGCATTTCCAGATGATGACAAAGTTCCGCCGTTCCATCCGTCGAGCCGTCATCGACAAGAATTACTTCAAAATCCTGAAATTTCTGCGACAATATGCTTGTCATGCAGATCCCCAAACACTTTTCCGCCTGATAGGCGGGAACCACCACTGAAATCTCCGGCACCCGTCATCCCCCCAAAAAGACGCTCATTTGCTCACAGTATACCACATGTTGCTTGTTAACGCACGCAACTCATACTACTCTCGAATTGAAATATACAATTCGAAAAGACGTGCACCATGTATGAGTAGATTGGCTGGATGCGGCGATTGGCCGGTGTGCGCACCTATTAGAAAAGGCCGTCCCTTTCGGGACGGCCTTTAATATGGCGCCTAGAATTAGGTATGTTGCTGAGAAAGTTCCTCTTACTGGAGCAGCGAGAGGACGGAGCTGGAGTTCTGGTTCGCCTGCGCGAGCATGGACTGGGCGGCCTGCAG
>CACYXR010000024.1 GCA_902778455.1 uncultured Selenomonadaceae bacterium
ATAGCGAGAGGTGATTATTTTTTTGTATAACTTCTTGACGCGCACCCGCATAGCGGGTGGTTCTCTGTTTCGCTTCGCTCAACTGGCTAAAGCCTTGAACAAAAATCGCCTCATCCCAAATGCGGGACGAGACGTCTGCTCGCGGTTCCACCCTGCTTGCCATGATAAAAAGGCCAACTCAAACCGCCTAACGCGCGGTCCACGTCCGATTCCTCATCGGAAGCTCCGAAGCGGTGGTGACGGTCTTTTTCCGAAACGATTTCAGCCAAGGCGTTTCTCTCTGTGGGATGATTCCCCGCCATCATGTCTCCTTCATCGCTCTTTCCGCGGATATTATAACGCCTTATTCAAATTTTGTCTACAGACAAAATCACCCCAGAAGCGTTTCGACGAGGCGGATTTCCGCCGAGTCATAACGCCTTATTCAAATTTTGTCTACAGACAAAATCCCCCTTATAAATCCATATTCCACATGATTACGGCATCCTCGCCGTTATCGAGGTAATAATGCGGCCTGTGCCCGCAATCCCTGAATCCGAATTTTACATAGAGTGCGAGGGCCGCCGTATTGGACGGGCGAACTTCGAGAGTCATACGCGTTGCGCCGCGTTTTTTTGCCTCTTTAATCAATTCCGTCATCAATCCGGCGCCGACTTTTTTCCCGCGATACTCCGGCGCCACGGCAACATTCGTAATCTGCGCCTCGTCGTCCAGAATCCATGTGCCCGCATAGCCGATTACCTTGTCATCGTCAAGCGCCAAAAGATAATAAGTGCGTTCGTTCGCCGCTTCCTCCCAAAAGGACTTCCGCGACCAGGGCATGGAAAACGACGCCTTTTCGACCTCTTCCACCGCCTCCGCGTCCTCCGGCTTCATCTCACGAAAGGCAATCACGGCTGCTCCTCCTTATGCCGCTTCTCCCAAAGCACCTCGGCCTCGGAGCGTCGGACGTAAATCGGCTCCAGATCCATCGGACTGTTTCCCTCGCCGTTTTCCAATCGAACAATGGCACGTGCGGCAACCAGCGCGGCACGCGGCATGATATGCGTAATCGGCGCAAGCGTCGCGTTTTTCGGAAGCTCGATATCCTTCATTGCCAGCTTTCGCGTGAAGTCACCCGCAATCATCACCGGACTTTTAATCTCCGCAATGGTCGCAATTATCTCCTGCGGAGACGCAACGGCAACTTCTTTTTCGCAAATAAGCCCCTGCTCCGCGGAACGGTAAAGCGCAAAATAAGCGTTTCCTTTTTGTGCATCAATCAGCGGCGCGACCACCGCCCCCGGCGACGGGAACGCCGCCGCCAGAACCTCCAAGGTCGGCACGCCTACCAACGGAATCGACAGCGCATAGGCAATCGCTTTCGCCGCCGCCAATCCGATACGAAGCCCTGTAAATGAACCGGGCCCCAAGCTCACAGCGACGGCGGAAAGATCCTCGCGCTTCACGTCCGCCAAGCGCATTACCTCCTCGATATTCACCACCAGCGTTTCCGAATGGGTAAAACGTGTCTCCGCCGTCAACTCCGCCAGTACGCGTTCCCCTGTCGCGACAGCCACACTCGACACCATCGTCGCCGTATCCATCGCAAGGATCGTCATTTTTCCGTCAATACCCGCCATAGCGCGTTATCCTCCTCCGTTGCGGAAAACGTGAGCCGACGCTCGTTTTCCGTCTCGCCCCGCTCGATTTCCAGCCGAATATGCGGCTCGGGCAAAGCGTCGGGAAACTTGTCCGCCCACTCGATCAGCACGACGCCCCTACCATCCTCGGCATATTCGTAAAACCCGATATCGTCGAGTTCCTCTTCCCTATCCAATCGGTAAAGGTCGAAATGCGTGACGGGAAGCCGCCCGTTATATTGATTCATCAATGCAAATGTCGGACTCGTAACCTCGCCCGTCACGCCCAGCCCCCGCGCAAATCCTTGCGTGAAAAGCGTTTTCCCCGCGCCGAGATCACCGACAAGGCAAAGCACGGTCCCCGCCTCAGCTGCCGCACCCAGCCGCTCCGCCAAAGCCGCCGTCTCTTCCGGCGAACGGGTGACGACTGTAAACGAAATATCTGCCATGCAAACGATCTCCTTTGCTATATTCCTGAAGCGTGTTGATCAATTCGCCCTTGTCTCAATGACCTTGTCCAAAACCTCTGCCAATTTTGCCGTCAATGCCTTCCGTTCGTATTTTTGAATCCCCTGACTGGAATATACAATAGATTCGCCATTTTTCCACTTTGTATATTCCTCAAGAATCATCTGCTTAATCTCAGGAATCTGCGTTCCCAAAAATGCTTTACCATGTCCCGTTTCCCTCAAAAGCAAATCTACCACTCCGTCCTTCGGGGCCAAAGCCAGAATGGGCCGTCCGCTGCGGAGGTATTCAAATATTTTCCCGGTAAATACCATTTTGCTTGCAGGATCATCTCCCACTAAAAGCAACAATAAATTAGAATCCAGATTTGAAGCAATCGCTTCTTTATGAGGTATATAGGGTACATACTGGAAAATCGCTTCCATTTCATATTTCTGCACCAATTCAAAGCCTGTTTCGGACGCGCCTACGACACGAAAGATTATCCGTGAGAGATCCACCTCATTTGCATCGCTTAATTCTTTAATGGCCTGCAATATAGGCGCTATGCTTCTCTGCTTCGAATACAACAACCCACTGTAGTTAATGGTGAATTTTTCCTTCCGATGTATCTCATCCGTTATGTCTGAAAAATCCATCTCGTCATATCCATTCGTTATCCCCACAAATTTTTCTTGTGGAATTTGAAAACTTTTTGTATAGATCGGAATCGTTTCTCCCACTGTTACAATATTGCAATCCGCATGATGCAACAAAATGGATTCCAACTCCCTGCTCAATTGATGGAACGGATTGTTCATATCCAACAACGGGGTCGTCGGATTCATCGTCCACATATCCCGATAATCCGCCACCCAAGGAATTCCATATTTTTCCTTGAGGTGAAAACCTGCTAAATGTGCACTGTAAGGACCGGAGGTGGTGTAAACGGCACGAAAATCCGCCAAGTTCACACACTCCTCAATAAACTTCGTCACATGATAAGTCCAAAAAAGTGCCCAACATGGAAACACCAGCAAATATTCTATTCCGCTTTGGGTCTGAAGAATCTTCTCGAATAACCGCACGGCTTCCTGTTTTTTGCAAAGCGCCCCGAGCAAAAATTCCAGTAAATCACGCGCTTGACTTTCATCGATGCTTGAAAGCTGCCTGGTGCCTACCAAGTCTGAAATTCGTACGACCTCCACATCCTCGGGAATTTCCGCAATTTGACTCTCATCGGACCAATTCCAATACACGGGAGCAGTCTCTGCGGAAATCACCGTGGGTTTCCAATCGAACATGGGAAGATATTTGGCGAATTTCAAAGACCGAAATACGCCGGAGCCGGACAGAGGAGGGAAATAGTAGGCAATCATCAAAACGCGCTTTGCCGTTCTGTTTGCAGCCAATTCTGTCGGCCTCTTCCCCTTTGACCGTTCGCGCAGGGCAAAGAGATTTTGAAGGATTTCCGGCTGATCCGGATGCTGCTTCAAAGACCTTCGATACAATTCTTTGGCATTCTCGTAATCTTCGCAAAGCGTGCAAACCTTCCCCATCAAGTTCTGAACATCCCATCGGTCGAGATCCTTTGGGGATATGGATGCCATGGCATCGATAGCCTCCAACAGATTGCCTTCATTGACCATTTGTTCTAAGTGCTTGAGTTCCTTCATTTCAAATATCACTCCATGCAATTCATTTTTTGCATCTAATGTTGCATGCCATAATGACTCCCATCGATTCCCGGCCCTAATTATAACCTCCGTTTCATTTCACCGCAAGACAACCGCGATGGTCAGAATTCCCCCCTTATTCCATCCGCATCACACCGTATCGCACATTGCTGTATTTCCCGCCTTCAAACTCCGTGAAACCTAACCTTGCAAATTCTTCGCTTTTGCTCGACTCCTTCAGCACGACGCGGTGACGGGCTACTCGTCTCGCCTCTTGGATTGCCTCGCTCGAAACCGGGCGCGGATCGGCCAAGAACCGTAGCGGATGGATGCCCGCGCTTTCCGTGAACGGATGGCGGAACATCGGGTCAAAATAAACGGCGTCAAAAGAATTATCGGGCTGTTCTCGCAAATAATCCAGATAGTCGGTGCAAACGACACGGACGCGCCGCATCGCCGCCACCGTCGTCGGATGCTCGCCATCTGACGTTTCCAACCCATGCGCAATCAACGCGGCGACAACGGGATTTTTTTCCAGCGCGATGACCTTGCCCGTTTCCCCCGCGCCGAAGCTTTCCACGATGGCGTCCGCCCCCATGCCGAGCGTGCAGTCGAGGACGTGCATCCCTTCCGCAAGAGCAAGCGCGTTCAGCAAATGATCGCTCTCGCCGCGACGCAGATTTTTCAGCCGCAGATGCGCCATGCCCGGATGAAAATAAAGCTCGCCGTCCGGCGTATCGACGACAAGCTTTTCTTTCGCGACCATCACGCAGGAAACGCCGAACCGTTCACGAATCGCCTCCAGCGACGTATTGCCCCGCTCGGAAAAGGGCGCTCCGAGTTTCTCCGCCATTTCCCGCGCCAGCACAAAGTGCTCCGGTTTCGCCTTGTGTCCTACCGTCACAACGATTGCGTTCTTGTTTTCCATCGTCATGTCCTCTTGAACATTTTCGCCAAATCCCCGCCGGTAAACCGCAGGATCGTCGGCCTGCCATGGGGACAGGTGTACGGACGCGCGGTTCGCGAAAGCGCCTCCAACAAAAGCTGCATCTGGCGAAGGTTCAGTTCGTCGCCGCGCTTGATCGCCGCTTTGCAGGCGGTCATCGCGATGCAGGCGTGACGGATCTCCGCCGCCGTCGGCGCGTGCATTTCCGTCAGCCATTCGAGTATCTTCCGAAGCGTCGTTTCCGCCTCGCCGACGGGAATATCGGCAGGCAGCGAGCAGAGCCGGAACTGGTTCTCGTCGCTTTTGGCGAGATCGAAACCCAGCTTTTGGAAAAGCTCCTGCTGTTCCTCCAAAAGCTCCGACTCCCGCGGGCTGAAATCGAGAAACAGATGGACGAGAAGCTGCTGTGACGGTATATCGTCCGCCAAAGCGGAAAACCGGTCGTACAAAATGCGCTCATGGGCAGCATGCTGATCGACGATGTAAAGCGTGTCGCCGTCCTGCGCGATGATAAAGCACATGGCGACCTGCCCGATCGGCACCATCGAAAGCTGCGCGTCATCCCTCACATCCGGCGCGTCGGCCACCAGCGGCGCAATTTGCTGCTGTTCATAGGAAACCTGCGCCGCGCCGTTTTTCTCCGCCGCCAGTTCTTTCTGCACCTCGGCGAAATTCTCCACGCCCGCCTTGTCCGCGAAGGGCACGGTCGGCAGGAACGGACGCGGCAGCGAGGATGGCCCGGACGCAGCCGTGGGCGAAAACGACGCCACGGAAAACGACGGCGTAGTTTCTCCGCCCCGATGCTCCGGTACACGGGCAACGGCGGCGACCTGCTCCAGACTTTGCCCTTCCGGCCGCACAGCGTCGACGACGGATTTGTAAACGGCCTTGAAAATCCTTCCCTCGTCTTCGAACTTGATTTCCGCTTTGCGCGGATGGACATTGACGTCGACGCTCCGCACCGGCACTTTAACGACAAGCACCGCCAAAGGATACCCGGCCTTCGGCAACAGCGAATGGTACGCGTTGTCTATGGCACGTGCCATCGCCTTGTTTTCCACGACTCGCCCGTTGACAATGAAGGTCTGCCATCCGCGGCTGCTGCGAAGCATTGACGGCTTCGTCAAAAAACCGGTTATTTTTACATCCTCGTCCTCAAAGGACAACGGCAAAAGCGATTCGCCCACAGCCCCGCCGTAAATGGCGACGATAGCGTCACGCAGCGATCCCGTCCCTGGGGTCTTGACTGTAGTCTTGTTGTTGCTGATCAGCCGGAACGAAATCCCCGGCTCGGCCAAGGCGGCTTTAACAACGCAGTCGTTAATCTTCATTCCCTCGGTATGCGTCGTTTTCATGAATTTTTTTCGCGCCGGCGTATTAAAAAATAAGTCTTCCACTTTCACAGTGGTTCCCGGAGCCGCGCCCGCGTCGGTAATCTCCGGCTTCTTTCCTCCCATGATTCGGACAGAAACTCCCAGCTCGTCCTCCGCCCGACGTGTGACGAGGGAAAACCGTGAAACGGCAGCAATCGTCGGAAGTGCCTCGCCGCGGAACCCCAGCGTCGGTACCGATAAGATATCCTCGCTGTCCTTGATCTTGCTCGTCGCGTGCCGCTGCACGGAAAGCTCCGCGTCATCCCGGCTCATGCCGCAGCCGTTGTCGGTGACGCGCATCAAGCTCTCGCCGCCCGACATGATTTCTATCTCGATAGCAGTCGCGCTGGCGTCCACGGCGTTCTCGACCAGCTCCTTGACAACGGACGCGGGCCGCTCAACGACCTCGCCCGCCGCGATCTTGTTGACGGTGTCGTCGTCCAGAAGATGAACGATGCTCATGCTCTGCCCGCCTCCTTCTGCGCCTTCTGCTGCAATTTATACAATTCGTTCATCGCCTCGATCGGCGTCATCGCCATCACGTCAAGAGCCAAAAGCTCGTCGGCCAAAGGCGAAGCAAACAGCGACGTCATGCCCGTATCTTTCGGCGCCTCCGTTTCCCGCTGCCCCGAATCTGTCTGAACGGGCGCAAGCGCACATTGTTCCAGCCCGTCAAGAATGACCTCCGCGCGGTCGGTGACGGACTTCGGCAGCCCTGCCAACCGTGCAACATGGATGCCGTAGGATTTATCCGCGCTGCCCGGAACGATACGCCGCAGGAACACGACCTTGCTGCCGCGTTCCCTTACCGCTACGCAGCAGTTCTTGATATGCTCGCTCTCCATATCGGTCAATTCGTGGTAATGGGTGGCAAACATCGTCTTCGCATGGATATGGTCGCGGATGTACTCAACGACGGCCCTGGCAATGCTCATGCCGTCGAAGGTGCTGGTGCCGCGCCCGATCTCGTCAAGAATCACGAGACTGTCCTTCGTCGCGTATTTCAATATCTGCGCGACCTCGTTCATCTCTACCATGAATGTACTTTGCCCGCTGACAAGGTCGTCGCTGGCGCCGATGCGCGTGAAAATGCGGTCGACGGGCGAGATTGCCGCCTCCCGCGCAGGGACAAAACTTCCCGCCTGCGCCATCAGCACGATCAACGCAGTCTGCCGCATATAGGTGGACTTGCCCGCCATATTCGGACCGGTAATCAACATAATCTCGCTTTCTTCATGATTCAGTTCTGCGTCATTCGGCACAAAAAGATCCTGCGTCAAAATCCGCTCAACCAGCGGGTGACGACCGTCCACAATATGAATCACGCCATTTTCCCTGATCGTGGGCCGCGCATAACCGTGTGTATCCGCAGCTTCCGCCATGGACACAAGCACATCAATTATCGCCAATTCCCGCGCCGTGCACTGGATGCTTTCCAGTTCGGCAACGACGCGCTCCCTGACCTCGTTGAAAAGATTGTATTCAATCGCGACGATTTTTTCCTGAGCGCCGAGGATTTTCGTCTCAAATTCCTTCAGTTCCTCAGTGATGAACCGTTCCGCATTCGCCAATGTCTGTTTCCTGACATAATGGACGGGCACGAGATCCTTTCCGCTGTTCCTGACCTCGATATAATAGCCGAAAACCTTGTTGTAACCGATTTTCAGCGTCTTGATACCCGTTTTCTCGCGTTCGCGCTCCTCGATTTCCTGCAGCATTTTCTTGCTGTCGTGAGAAATTCGGCGATATTCGTCCAGCTCCTCGTCATAGCCGCTTTTAATGATACCGCCCTCCCGAACGGAAAATCCGGGTTCGTCAACGATAGCACGCTCCAACAACGAAACCAGTTCGTCGTATGTGCCTATACGGTCACGGCTGCGGCAAAGCAGCGCAGACTGCGCCGATGCGAGCATTTCTTTGACGCCCGGCAGCGCACGAAGAGACAGCTTCAGCGCAACGAGATCCCTCGCGTTGGCCGCGCCGACCTCCGCCCTCGTCAAAAGACGCTCGAAATCGTATATTTCCTTCATGCTTTCGCGCAAGCCCGTCCGCACAGAAAACTCTTTCAGGAGTTCTTCTACTGCATCATGGCGCGCGCGAATATCGGCCACAACAACGAGCGGCTGCTCCAGCCATTTGCGGAGCAGTCGTCCTCCCATCGCCGTACCTGTAAAATCAAGAACATCGAGCAGTGTATTCTTCTTGCTTCCGTCCCGCAAATTGCGTGTGATTTCAAGATTCCGAAGCGTTGTCGTATCCAGGACGAGCCGCCCCGAAGATTCCAGCCTTGTCAATCGGCTGATATGGCTGAGGTCGGTCATGACCGTCTGATGTAAATAGTCGAGCAGTGTAGAAAGAGCCGTTTCCGCGCCTTTGTCCCCCGGACGCCGTTCCGCGCCGAAATGGCGAAGCATCATATCCTCGGGACGTTCGACCGGCGGAAGCGACGAAAAGGCGCAATGCGCCATCCGCTGCGTGAAAAACTCCTCAACCTCCGGGCGGAAAGACGGTTCCCCTGCAAGCAAAAGCTCCGCCGGAGCCAAACGATATAATTCGTCGAGTAGCGTCTGAATCCTGTTTTTTCCGTCGTACAAGCCGTAAAAGCATTCACCGGTAGAAATGTCCGCCCCTGCGAGCACGGCACGCTCCCCGTCCTCGTAAAGAAGCGCGATATAATTGTTCTGTGCCGCCGTCAATGCGTCCTCGGACAAGATCGTACCCGGCGTGATGACCTTGATGACCTCCCGCTTCGTCAGTCCCGGCGATTTTGGATCACCGATCTGCTCGGCAATGGCGACCTTGTATCCGCGCCGGATCAGTTTTGTGATATACCTCTCCGCCGCATGGTACGGCACACCGCACATCGGCGATTTTTCCGTATCCCCGCTGCGGCTCGTCAATGTCAGTCCCAATTCCTTTGAGACAAGCACTGCATCGTCGAAAAACATTTCATAAAAATCACCCAAACGAAAAAATAAAATTTCGTCCGGGTGCTGCTCCTTCGTTGCCTGATACTGCCGCATCATCGGCGTAAGTTCCATAATGTTTTGCTCCCTCAAAAAGCCCGTTGCAAAAAATAAAGGAGTGATGTCCCCATCACTCCTTCACCCCAATTTCTTTTACTCTTCCGCGTTCTCTTCCAATTCTTTCGCCGCTTTCGTGATGCTCAACGAAATGCGCTTGCGCGCCGTATCAATGCGGAGAATCTTGACCTTCACCACATCGCCCGTATGCACGGCCTCATCCGCCCGCGCGATACGCTTGTCGGAAAGCTCGCCCATCGGAATCAGGCCGTCGAATCCCGGCTCGATTTCCATAAACGCGCCAAAGTCCGTCAGCTTGATGACCTTGCCTTCAATAATCTGTCCTTCCTCATACCGAGCCGCTCGCTCGAACCACGGATTGGGCAGCGTATCCTTGACGCTGAGCGAAATCCGATGCTGCTCCTGATCGACATTCTTGACAAAAACGTCCAGCTCCTGACCGACCTTCAACACATCGGACGGATGCTTAACCCGATCCCAGGCGAGATCAGAAATATGCGCGAGGCCGTCCACGCCGCCGACATCGATAAACGCACCGTAATCGACGATACGCTTGACCGTTCCCTTGACTGTCTGACCTGCTTCCAGCGTGGAAAAGACGCGCTCCTGCGCTTCTTCGCGTTCCTGCGTCAAAAGTTCTTTGCGGGAAAGCACAAGCTTATGATTGGGAGCGTCAAACTCAATCGGCAACGCCTCAAATACTTTTCCTTCAAAGGACGAAAGATCCTGTACATAATGCAGCCCCACATGGGACGCCGGGATAAATCCGCGAAGTCCCTGCACGCCGACCGAAAGGCCGCCTTTGATCGCTTTCAAAACCGTAACTTCCAGCGGTTCTTTTTTCTCGACACAGCCTTCGAGCTTCTTCCATGACTCTTCCTGATCGGCTTTCAGCTTCGAGAGTGTGTAGCCGTACTCGCCGCCTTTGGACACCACATAGACGTTTATTACGTCGCCGACCTTGACGACGTCTTCCGCTGAATCCGGCTCGGGATAGGCAAGCTCCTTCTTAAGTATAGGAACGTCATTTTTCGCGCCGATGGAGACCAACGCCTGTCCGTGCTCCACCTGCTCCACCGTCGCCTGGACGACAGTGCGCTCCTGAATATCCTGCAGGCTCTCCGCCAGCAGGGCTTCCATGTTTTCGTTTACATCTGACACTTTTGATATACCTCCCTGATGATCCAGTCCGGAGTCGAGGCCCCAGCTGTGATCCCGATTTTCTTGATATTGTGAAACCATGCGTCCTCCATTTCGGACGCCGTTTCAATATGATGAACAACGGTCTTTTCCGCGCAAATCTGCGCAAGACGCGTAGTGTTCGCACTGTTCTTCCCGCCGATAACCAGCATCATGTCCACATCTGCCGCAAGAGCAAGCGCGGCAGACTGTCTTTGATCGGTAGCTGTGCAAATCGTTCGGATAATCCGTATATCGTTGGATTTTGGAATCAGTCTCGCGGCAATCTCCTGAAATCGCGTGCCGGAAAAAGTCGTCTGAGCGACAATGCCCAACTTCAGATAATTCGGAAGCGCTTCCGCCTCTTCCTCCGTCTCCACAACAGCGGCATTTCCGCCTGCCCATTCCAAAATGCTTTTGACTTCCGGATGCTTTTTCTCGCCGATAATGACGACGTCAAATCCATCCTCCGCCAATCGATGCGCCGCCATCTGCGCTTTCTTGACATGGGGGCAGGTCGCGTCCACCACCTTGATAGGCCGCGCGTTCGCTGCCTCATAAACCGCAGGCCCGACGCCATGGGAACGAATGATAAGCGTCCCCCCGTCCGGCACCTCATCCAGCGAATCCACCGAGCCTACGCCCTCTTCTTCGAGGCGTGCAACCATTTGCGGATTGTGAATAATCGGCCCGAGCGTGGAAGCGTTTTTCTCCGCCGCACTGTCCCGCGCAAGCCGGATCGCACGCTTGACACCATAACAAAAGCCGAGATAATCCGCTAAAATCACTTCCATAAGATTACCACATCACCCAGCCTTTTACAAGCTATTTTAGAGTATACCACAAATTTATCAGTTTTTGCCATAACTTTTTTGAAAAATGAGGAAAAATCTGCGGGGCCGTTGCATCAGCATTTGCGACAGCCCCGCTTCTCCATTCCTTCTATTCTTTTTCGTACATTTTTTTCATTTTAATAACTTCTTCGCGAATTTTTTTTGAGAATTCATCCAGCGTCTCCCGGTTTGCCTTTCCCTCGAAGGTCATCGGCTCGCCGTAAATTACCCTGAGTTTTTTCATTTTGTCCGTTCCCAGTATGGCCGCCGGTACGACAGGTGCGCCGCTCATCGACGCCAGCAACGCAACGCCTGCGCCAAAATTATGCACTTCTCCGTCCTTGCTTCTCGTTCCTTCGGGAAAGATGCCGACGCATCGGCCCGCACGCAGTTCCTTGACCGCCGCCTTGACCGCCGACCTATCCGCCGCGCCGCGGCGCACCGGAAACGCGAACAGCCAGCGGATGACCGTGCCGAAAATCGGAATCTCGAAAAGCTCCTGCTTCGCCATATAGCTGACGGGACGCTGCAAAAAACTGGCAAGGAACGGCGGGTCCCAGTTGCTCATGTGGTTCGCCGCCACGATTACGCCGCCCTCCGGCGGCAAATGCTCCGCCCCGTAATCTTTTGCGCCGAGCAGACGGAAAAATGCGGGGAAGATCACGTGAAGAATCCGATACAGTATCATCGCCCGTCACCCGCACAATTCCATGACCTGCGCAACGACCTCTTCGATCGTCATGCCCGTCGTATCCAAAAGCGTTGCTTCCGGCACGCGTACCAGCGGTGAAATTGCGCGCTCACTGTCCGCCTTGTCCCGAGCGGCGATTTCTGCGGCCAGTTTTTCCATCGGCTCGTCATAGCCTTTCGCTTTCATTTCCTTCCAGCGGCGGAGCGCACGCTCCTCGATGGATGCGGTCAAAAAGATTTTCACGTCGGCGTTTGGCAGCACGTTCGAAGCGATGTCGCGCCCGTCCATGACGACGCCGCCGTCTTTTGCCATCCCCCGCTGCAACTCCACCATTTTCGAGCGCACCGGACCGAGCTGCGCCACCTTGGAAACCAGCGCCGTGACTTCTGGCGTTCGGATTGCCTCCGTCACATCCGTATCATCCGCAAACACACGAACGGCATCGCCGACGATGCGCAGACGCACATCAAGTTTTTCCGCCGTGCGAATGATTGCCTCGTCCGTCGTCTCCACACCCGTATCGAGCACCTTCCACGCCACCGCGCGATACATCGCGCCCGTGTCGATATAGATATAGCCAAGCTTTTCGGCGACGAGCTTCGCAATCGTGCTCTTGCCCGCGCCCGCCGGCCCGTCGATTGCCACCGTTTTTTTCATAATGCGTTCCTCCAAAAAGAAATATCCATTTTATAACAAAGCGTTTAACGCAAACGTAACTTTCAGAACCTCACCCACCGCTGGCGCGGTCCCCCTTACGAGGAGGACTATGTACGTCAGTATTGCAAATTCTTCAAAGTTTTATAAAACGTCGGATACGAAATGTCCACGCACTCCGGATTTTCGATTGTCACGCCGTCTCCTGCCGCGCCCGCTATCGCCAGCGACATGGCCATTCGGTGGTCGTCGTAGGAGAAGCATTCCGCGTGGCGGATTTTTTTTGCGCCGCCGTGGATTACGAGACCGTCCTCCGATTCCTCGACGCAGGGCGCGAGCTTATTGTATTCGACGGCAACGGCGTGCAGCCGATCCGTTTCCTTGACGCGAAGCTCTCCCGCGTCCGAGATCACCGTATCGCCATCGGCGAAAAGCGCCGCCACCGCAAGAATCGGTATTTCGTCAATCAATCGGGGAATGATTGCGCCGCCGAAGGAAACGCCGCGGAGTTTTGCCGAACGGACACGAATGTCTGCCATCGGCTCGCCGCCGCTCTCCTTTTCGTTCAGGAGCTCGATATCCGCGCCCATGTCCCGCAGAACGTCAAGCACGCCGGTACGCGTCGGATTGACGCCGACGCCTTTCAGCAGAAGGTCGCTGCCTTCGATGATTGAAGCCGCGACGAGCCAGAAGGCCGCCGAGCTGATGTCCCCCGGCACCTCGATGGATTCCGGCGCGGAAAGCTTTTTCACCGCGCGGCAGGAGACACGGTTTCCGTCCTGCCGGATCTCCGCGCCGAAAGCGCGAAGCATTCTTTCCGTATGGTCACGGGAGGGAAACGGCTCGATGACTGTCGTTTCACCTTCGGCTCGAAGCCCCGCAAGCAGGATTGCCGATTTCACCTGTGCGCTGGCCATCGGCATCTTGTATTCGATCCCCTGCAGCTTTTTTTCGGCGGGCAGGATCGTGATCGGCAGATATTTCCCGCCCGCGCGGCCCGCAATACGGGCGCCCATACGCGAAAGCGGCTCTATCACGCGTCCCATCGGGCGACGGTAAAGCGCCGCGTCCCCGGTGAACGTCGAAAGGAACGGCTGCGGCGCAAGCAGTCCCATCATCAGCCGAAGCATCGTACCGGAATCCCCCGCGTCGAGAATCCCCTGCGGCTCGATCAATCCGTCAAACCCGTCCCCCGTGACGTCCAATGTAGTATCGTCCGTCCACCGCACGGAAACCCCCAGCATCTCCATCGCCGCCGCCGTCGAAAGGCAATCCGCCGCATGCAAATAATTCGTAATATGCACCGGTTTATCGCAAAGTCCCGCCAACATCACGCTCCGATGGGAAACGGACTTGTCGCCGGGAATCTCGATCTCGCCATGCAATCCGCTGACAACCCGCGTAATCTCTTTTTTATTTCTTTGTTTCATCAAATTTCTCTCCACACTTCACTCTTCACTCTGTTTTGCAGCCCACGTCCCTGCCGCTGCGCCCATGGAAAACGCCGCCTGCAGATTGTAGCCGCCCGTAAATCCGTCCACGTCGGCTACCTCGCCGACAAAATACAATCCCTTCACAAATTTCGATTCCATCGTTTTCGGATTCAGTTCTTTGACCGAAACGCCGCCCGCCGTCACTATCGCCTCATCGATCGGTCTGGTACGGGTAATCGTAAGCGGCAGATGCTTCAATTTTTCCACGATACGAAGCCGTTCCGTCCGCGTAATCTGATGCACCGGCTTTTCCTCGTCTATATAGGCAAGATCGAGCACCGGCGCAATCAGCCGCGCAGGCAAAAGGTCGACCATCGCGTTTTTCACCTGCTTGTTCTTGTACTGCTCAAAATCGCGCTGCACACGCTTTTCCAGCGTATCCTCGTCCAGCGCGGGCTTCAGGTCGATTTCCGCCGCAATATATTCGTGTGTCCGCAGATACATCGCCGCCGCACGGGAAAGCGTAAGAACAATCGGTCCGGTGACGCCGAAATGCGTGAACATCATTTCGCCGAAAGCCTCGCCGATTTTTTCCGACGGCTCAACCTCCGAGAACAGACGGAATCGGACGTTCTTCAGCGAAAGCCCTGTAAGCTCCCACGGCCATTCCTCCTCTGTCTCCAGTGGAACGAGCGCAGGCGTCGGCGGCTCTATCGTATGCCCGACGGCCTCGGCCATGCGGAAGCCGTCGCCCGTAGAACCTGTGCGCGGATAGGACGCGCCGCCCGTCGCGACGATTACCGCGGCCGCAAAAATCTCCTCCCCCGACGAGAGCCGCACGCCCCGCACGCGTCCATCCTCCGTCAGCATATCTCGTACCGTCGCATGAAGCCTAACCGTGACGTTCAGCTCATGGAGCCGATGCAGGAGCGCGTCCACCGCGTCAGACGCCTTGGAACTGGCAGGGAATACACGCCCGCCTCTCTCCGTGACTGTCGGTACGCCCGCGTTTTCAAAAAAAGCGATGACGTCCTCATTGTCAAAAAAACGGATCGCGCTGTTCAGGAACGCGCCGTTGCCGGGAATATTCTTTATAATCTCGGACACGGGCGCCGCGTTCGTCATGTTGCAGCGCCCCTTGCCCGTGATTGCCATTTTCCTGCCGACACGTTCCATCTTTTCCAGCAGCGTGACCGACGCGCCGTTTTCCGACGCCTTGATTGCCGCCATCATGCCGGCAGGACCCGCACCGACTACAAGAATCTTACCCATGTTCAGCCCTTCCGCTTTCCGCAGCGCATGGGCAGATTCGCAAGCTCATACAGATACTCGACTTCGTCCGCTGATAATGCGCGATGTTCGCCTCGTTTCACACCGGAAAGGCTCAGTCCGGCAAATTCCGTCCGTTTCAACGCCTGTACGGAATGACCGACCGCTTTGCACATCCGCCGCACCTGACGGTTTTTCCCCTCGTGGATAGATATTTCCAGCTTTGTCCGCCCGCTTTTCTGATCCCAATCAAGTACGCGCACCTTCGCCGGAGCCGTGACGCCGTCCTCCAACGTTACTCCGTTTTTCAGCGTTTGTAGTTCCGACTTCTCCAATCTACCCTCAACCTGGGCGATATAGGTTTTCCAGATTTCCCGCGCCGGGTGCAGCAGGCCGTTCATCAATTCGCCGTCGTTCGTCAGAAGCAGAAGCCCTTCCGTACCGTTGTCCAGGCGCCCCACCGGATAAATGCGCGCGTCAACCTCCGGCAGCAAATCGAGCACCGTCTTCCGCCCGCGGTCATCCTTCGCCGTCGAAATGTATCCTTTCGGCTTGTTCAGCAGAAAATAGACGTGTTCTTCCGCCTTGCCGATCGGCTCACCGTCCACGCAAATCGTCTGCGAGTTCACATCCGCCTGTGTGCCGAGAGACGCCACGACGCCGTCCACCGTCACACGTCCTTCCTCGATCATTTTCTCTGCCGCGCGACGGGATGCAATGCCCGCCTGACTGATGATCTTCTGCAACCGTTCCATGAAGTCCTCTTTTCAAAATCTATGTAAACAACGAAGTAATCCTGTGCCAGAACCTTGCCAGGCCTCCCAGGAAAGAATTTTCCCTTCCCACATGGCTTTCCGCCGTCAGCGGGACGCTGGCAACTTTTTGGCCCTTATAATAATATACGGCTTCGCCTGCTTTTTCGCCCCGCCGCACCGGCGCTTCCAGCGAATTCGGCGCCTTGATTTCCCGCCGGTAGGCTGACGCATCCCCGTTGGGAACGGGAAGGCGAAGCTCCTTTTCCGCCACCAGAGCGACCGTTTGTTCCTTGCCGCCTGCGACGGCAACAGTCGCCAACTTCTCCCCTTTTTTCACGAACTCTCGCGCCTCGATATGACGAAAGCCGTAATCGAGCATCGCTATCGAATCGTTCCACATATAAATGCCGTCGAGCACAACTGCAATCAACTGCACTCCGTCCCGCTCCGCAGCCGTCACGACACAACGCCCCGACGCGTCCGTGTAGCCGGTCTTGACGCCGTTCGCTCCCGGATAGATCCAAAGCAGCATATTCTCGTTTTCCAGTTCACGGGAAAAGGGCGGCTTCACCAAAGGCACACGCCGTTCTTTCGTTGAGACGATTTTGCGGAACACGCTGTTCTTATACCCGTAGGCCGTAATCAACGCCAAGTCATGCGCCGTCGTGTAATGGCGCGGGTCGTGAAGCCCGCAGGAATTGGTGAAGCGTGTATTTTTCGCGCCGATTTCCTGCGCTTTTTCCGTCATGCGCCTGGCAAACTTCTGTACGCTGCCCGCCACATGCTCCGCGACGGCGGCGGCGGCGTCGTTGCCCGAAACGAGCATCATGCCGTAAAGAAGATCCTCCAGACGATACCGCTCACCATACTCCAGCCACATCGTCGAGCCTTCCATGTCCGCGGCAGCAGCGCTGATTTTCACCGCGTCGTCCAAGCTGACTTTATCTGATTCCAGCGCCGTAATCAGCGACATGATTTTCGTAGTGCTCGCCGGATAGCGTCGCTCGTCCATGCACCGCTGATAAAGCACCTCACCCGTCAGCGCGTCCATGACCACCGCCGAACGCGCGGTCACATGCGGTAAAGCGTCTCCCGGCGGGATATAGACCGGAGGATCCTCCGGCTCTCCGCCTGTTTGATGTTGTTGCCCCCCTGTCTGAGGCTGTCCTGATTCCATCTGAACAGACACAGCGCTTTCGTCGGCTTCTTCCCATGCCGCAAGAACCGGAGAGAAACTAAAAGCAAGCATGACTGCCGCGCCCAGTAACGCCGTTTTCCTTCTCAAAATTCAGCGCCCATATTGGAAATCACCGACTGCGCGTCTTCCGCCTCCGCCTCTGGGACCTGTATCTCAAAGGCCGAATCCTCCTCGCAGGAAACAGACTTGACCCGCGCGAGAAAGCCTTCTTCTGTCAACAAGCCGCACAGCTTGTCCGCCTGCGCCTGATCCGCGACGATATAAATCGCCTTCCACATGTTTTTCCCTCCATTGATAACTGACAAATACCTTATCGTTCCTTCACCGAACCCACGCCAAATATTTTTTCGAGCGCCGCCTTTGCCTCCGGCGAACCGTCCAGCCAATAATCCTGTTCAAGAGGCGTATTCTTTCTCCGATCTGTCAGATAAAGCTGCACCTTATGTTCCCCATGATGCTCCTTTGCAACTGCGCGAAGGCACGCGTAATTTTGTTCCGTGGCCTGTGCCGTGTTCGTCATAATGAAATATTCGGTCCGATAGCCTTCCATCGGCCATATCTTGTCAGCAATTAGTTTGGTTCCCGTTTCCGCCATATCGACCCGGCCCTGGATCACGACGGGCTTATCTTCCGCCAAAAGCTCCGTGCCCTCGTAAAATATCTTCGGGAACACGACGGTTTCAATATCACGGGTATAATCTTCCAGCGTCGCGAAAGCCATTGTATCGCCTTTCTTCGTCGTGGAACGTTTCACCTTCGTTACGAGCCCCGCAACACGCACAAGCTGTTTGTCCCTGACCCCGCCGTCCAGGATTTTCTCCAACGGTACCAGCTTGCCCATCACTTCCTTATACGCGTCCAGGGGATGCCCGGTGATATAGAAGCCCGTAATATCCTTTTCCCATGCGAGCATTTGCGAAAACTCAGCCTCCGGAATATTCGGCAGCGGGACTTCCATCATGTCTGCGTCCTCCGCCTCATCAAACAGACCGATTTGCCCGCTCTCCTCGTCACGCTGCGCCCGATTCGCCGCATCCAGCGTCTGCGGCATGATTTCCAACAATTGGGAGCGCTTAGCGCCGAAGGAATCAAAGGCCCCGCATTTGATCAGGCTCTCGACTACGCGCTTGTTGATCTGCTTGGAACTGACACGACGGCAAAAATCAAACAGGGAAAGAAATGGGCCGCTGTCGCTCCGTATTTTTTCCATCACGACAATCGCCTGTTCTCCGACATTTTTCACAGCGGCAAGGCCGAAGCGGACTGCTTGCCCGTCGACGCTGAAATTCGCGCTGCTCGCGTTGATGTCGGGCGGCAGGATGGGAATGCCCATGCGGCGCGCCAATTCGATATACGTTGCCACCTTGTCGTTGGAATCTACGACGCTTGTAAGCATCGCTGCCATGAACTCCGCTGGATAATGGGCCTTCAGATAGGCTGTCTGCCAAGCCACCAGCGCATAAGCGGCGCTGTGAGACTTGTTGAAGCCATAGTTCGCAAAGTGTGTCAGGAGTTCGAATATTTTCTCCGCAAGCGAATCCTGGATTCCGTTTTTCTTTGTCCCTTCCAGAAAAGTCGCCTTTTTTTGCATCAGAAGTTCCGGCTGTTTATGCCCCATGGCGCGGCGAAGAATATCGGCCTCGCCGAGGGAGAACCCTGCCAGCACCTGCACGATCTGCATGACCTGCTCCTGGTACAGCACCACGCCGAAAGTCTCTTTCAGGATTGGTTCGAGCAGCGGATGGAGATAGGAAACTTTCTTTTTGCCCTTGCGCCCGTCGATGAAATCCTGCACCATGCCGCTTCCCAAAGGCCCGGGGCGGTACAACGCGACCGTCGGGATCAAATCCTCGAACCGTTCCGGCGCGAGATCCTTGACCAGCTTCGTCATCCCCGCCGATTCCATCTGGAAAACCGCGCCTGTCTTGCCTTCGCAGAGCATTTGCGCCGTCATCCGATCCTCGGACGGGATATCGTGGGTATTGATTTTCTCTCCCCGGACGGTCTCGATATTTTTAATCGCGTCGCCGATGACCGTCAGCGTCCGAAGACCGAGGAAATCCATCTTCAAAAGCCCGAGTTCCTCGACGAGGTCTTTGTCGAAAGCTGTCACCAGCATCCCTTCGGACATCTGCACCGGCATATAATTCGTCAAGGGCTCGCGGGCAATCACGACGCCTGCCGCGTGAGTCGACGACTGGCGGGGCAGCCCTTCGATTTTTCGCGCGTAATCAATCATTCGCCGCGCGCCGGAATCCGCCTCATAGAGTTTCCGGAAATCCACCGAATCCCGCAGTGCCTTGTCGAGGGTTATCCCAAGCTCCGTCGGGATCAGCTTCGCGACCTTGTCGACTTCGGCATAAGGGATTCCCAGCACGCGTCCCACGTCACGCACGGAACCCCGCGCCGCCATCGTGCCGAAGGTGATGATCTGCGCCACATGGTCGTCCCCGTAGCGCTCCTTTACGTAATCAATGACTTCTTTTCGACGGATATAACAAAAATCCACGTCAATATCCGGCATAGTCACGCGTTCAGGGTTCAGGAAGCGCTCAAACAGCAGCGCGTATTTCAGCGGGTCGATATCCGTGATGCCTAGAATATACGCGACGATACTGCCCGCCGCCGAGCCTCGCCCCGGGCCCACCGCAATGCCTCGTTCCCTTGCATGGTTGATAAAATCCCAGACAATCAAGAAATAACTGTCAAATCCCATCTGGTGGATGACGCCAAGCTCGTAATCCAACCGTTTGCGAACTTCTTCGGTGACCGGTTCGTACCGGCCGCCGACCTTTTCCTCGCAAAGCTGACGAAGGTACGCCTCATCCGTTAGGCCATCCGGCAGCGGGAATCTCGGCAGGATATGCCTTCCGAAAGTAAATTCCACGCTGCATCGTTCGGCGATTCGGAGCGTATTCTCCATCGCCTCGGGATACTCGGGAAACAGCTTCGCCATCTCCTCCGGCGATTTCAAATAAAACTCATCGTTCTGGAAGCGCATGCGCCCCGGGTCGTCCAACGTCTTTCCCGTCTGGATGCAGAGCAGGACGTCGTGAAACGAAGCGTCTTCCTTATGAGTATAATGGGAGTCGTTGGTCACAACCAGCCCGACGCCGTACTTTTTCGCGAGACGGATCAGACCTTCCGACGCCTTTTCTTCCTCTGGGAGTCCATGTCTCTGCAGTTCGATGAAAAAATTGTCTTTGCCGAAAATCCCGATATATTCCGCGACAAGAGCGTCCGCCTTGTCCGGCTGATCCTGGATCAGCGCACGGGGAATCTCTCCCGCGATGCAGGCGGAAAGGCATATGATCCCTTCGTGATACTGACGCAGAAGCTCCTTGTCGATGCGCGGCTTATACCACATGCCCTCGATATTTCCGAGGGAAACAAGTTTCACGAGATTCCGGTAGCCGGTCTCATTTTCCGCCAGCAGAATCAAATGATGGTATCGGACGCCGTCCACCTCGAACTGATCCTTCCGGGATTTAGGGGCAAGATAGACCTCGCAGCCGATAATCGGCTTGATCCCGGCCTTTTTCGCGGCCTTGTAGAACTCCATCACACCGTACATCTGCCCATGGTCGGTAATGGCGACGGCTTTCATGCCGAGCTTCTTGACCTCGTCGATCAGCTCGCCGACACGGCTGGCGCCGTCCAAAAGGCTGTATTCCGTATGCACGTGCAGATGCACGAAATTCTCCGCCATGCCTGTCGCCGCCTCCTATCTATATGCATTACGAGCGTTTTCCATTCTTGCCTTTCCCTGTGGGGAAGGCAAATAATAATCCTAACTTTACCCCTTTAATTATATCAAACAATTATATCAAAGAAACGATATGCCGCAAACCTTCTTTTTATTCTCGCCCCTGCCAGCGGCAGAAATATCTCTCGGCACAGTCGAGAACGCCGAACAGGAACAGTCCCATCGCGCTCAATACGACAATGCCGGAGTACATTTCAAGATAGTTGACACGAAGCCACGCGTCCATGATGAAGTAGCCCATGCCGTACTGCGTGCCGAAGGTTTCCGTGAAAAACAACACGGAAATCGCAGTGGCCATCGCCACGCGAATCGCGGTCATGAATTTCGGCAGCGACGCGGGCAGAAGCACTTCGCAAAGAATCACTCGAAAACCTGCCCCCAAGGAAGCCAGCGGATAAAAGACTTCCTCGGGAATGGCGCGGATACTGTCACGCACCGCGATGACCACTTGGAAGACGAGGATCAAAAAGAGCATGATCGTCTTGGATCCGTCGCCGAGACCGAAAAGCAGCATGACAATCGGAAGCAGCGCGATTTTCGGTACCGGATAGGTCAGATACACCAGCGGCGCCAGCAGCCTGTCCGCGCGCCGCGACCATCCCATCAGGACGCCGACAGGCAGCCCGACGCCGACGGCAAGCAGAAGGCCCGCGATTATTCGTCCGAGACTGTACATACCGTGCACGGCAATCGTCCCGCAGAAAATCTCACTGATCTTTTCCACGACGAGAAGGGGCGACGGAATGATTGGAAGCCGGACAATCTCCGCCAATATGAGCCATGCGCAAAACAAGGATACAGCCCCGAAGAACGATGCAAGAATCCGCTTTCTCATGCCTCGGCCCCCTTCCCGGTCAGCCATCCGCGAAGCCGCGCCTTTTGCGCCGCAAAATCGCCGGAAGCTTCCCGCCGGGCAAAATGCGGATTTTCCATCACCATCGAGACGCGTCCCGGCGAGGATGACAGCACAACGATGGTCTGCCCGAGATACAGAGCTTCCTCGATGTCGTGAGTAACGATTACCGCCGTGACAGCCTGTGCGCGCCAGAGCTCAAAAAAAACTTCCTGCATTTCTTCCCGCGTAATGGCGTCCAGCGCAGAAAACGGCTCGTCCATCAACAGCACATCCGGCTGCAAAAGGAATGCCCGCGCAAGGCTCGCCCGTTGCTGCTGCCCGCCCGAAAGCTCGCGGGGAAATCGTGCCAGAAACTCCTCGCCGATTCCGAGCCGCGCCAGCATTTTTTCCTCTCCGTCGGGAACGGGCGTCTCAGGATGCTTGACCTTCCACGAAAGGCGGATATTGTCCCGCACGGTCTTCCATGGAAGCAAACCGTAATTCTGCGGGATGAACCCGATAGAGAGCGACTTCGGATTGACTGGTGCGCCCTCAATCGAGACTTCGCCCTCGTAATTGGAGGCAATGCCCGCAAGGATCCGCAGCAGCGTTGATTTTCCGCAGCCGGACGGCCCGATGAGCGCGCAGATTCCCCCCTTCGGCACTTCAAGGTTCAACCCCTTCAGCGCCATGCTCCGCCCTTTTGCCGTATCATAATACGCCGACAGGTTCGAGACGCAAATCACGGCAGGAATTCTCCAACGACGAGATTTTGATAGGTGTACTCCTGCTTGATCAAATCCTTCTCTTTCAGCCAGCGCATGACTTCCGTCACGTCGCTCTCCTTCGGAAGCGCAGCGGCGTGATAATCCGGCAGCTTCAGCGCGTCCTTCGCCGCGGCGGGAAAGCCGCTTTTTTCCACGACCATCCCGATATATTCCTCCCGCGGCGTCTTCTTCAAATACTCAATCGCCTTGTTATAGGCACGGTACATCGCTTTCAGCGATTCCTTCTTGTCCGCCGCCGCCTTCGCAGAAAACAGCATAACGCCGGGATTGATGCCCAGCTCTCCCGAACCGGTCAGGAACTTGCAGCCGTTTGCCACGGCAATGCTCGCCATCGGCTCCGGCAGTGTCGCAGCGGGCAGCTTCCCGTTTTGCAGCATTTCCAACCGCACAGGAATCTGCGGAATGGAAACCTTTTGCAGCGAGTCAGAGTCCATGCCGTTCTCCCGAAGGATACGGTCAGTCACATACTCGATAATCGTGTTGCGGGAGACCGCAATCTCCGCGCCGGCTAATGCTCGGACATCCGCCGCGTCATTTCCCCGGCCCGCAATCATCTGATAGGCGCCGTCCGTCGCGGAAGTCACACGCACGTCAAAGCCGCCGGCTCTGGCGAAGGCCGCCGCCAGCAGATCGGAAATCGCGCCGTCGATCTGACCGCTTTGCAGCGCCGCGTCCCGATCCATCGCGCTCTTGAACGGATGAAGCGTCACTTCGACGCCTTCTTCTGCAAAAAATCCCTTTTCCTTCGCGACGATAAAAGGAACGGAATCCGTATCGGGCATCAAACCGACGGAAAGCGCCGACTTTGCTCCATTGGACGCGGGCGCTTCCTGCTTCGCCGTGTCCTTGCCGCAGCCGGCAGCGAGGACGAGCAGCGCAATACAAACGAACAACAGCTTCCAGCATTTTTTGAGCATTTCCTGTACCTCCAAAAAAGGCGCGGCAAACAGCCACGCCATTGAGGAAACACTGAATAAGTCCCTCCGCGAAACAGTCCACTGGACTATTTCGCTACCGGGTCTTTTTCCGCCTGTCGTCGTCAAATCCCTCTCGACGTAGCTTAATCAGTGTTTTCTTTATGTTACCCCTTCGACGACAGCGAGCCTATCATATCCATCGCACTTTCGAAAAAGCGCAGGATTTTTTGCACCGTTTCCTCGTGCTCCTCATAAGTCTTCATTGCCTTGTCTTTCATATCCTCGGCTTTCTGGCGCATCTCCTCCAGCTCGGCGAGCTTCGTGTTCAGCATTTTGAGCGTTTCCGCCGCCTCGTCGATGGAACGGTTGATTTCCTCCACATCCCGCTTGGAACGGGTCTGGATATCCTCGTTTTCCTCCTGCCGTTTCTTGCGCTCTTTATCCTTGCCCGTGACTTCTTCCCAGACTTTACGGACGGAAGACTTGTTGCGCTCCGCTTCGTCGATCTGCTCGTTGCGGCCCGCCGCGCGGTCCGCCTGCGCCTCCAGCTCCCGCTGGCGCGCCTCCAGCGCCCTCTTTTCCCGTTCCAGCGCCTCACGCTGCTCTCGGATAGCCGCCTCCTGCTTCCGAAGGCTTTCCTCCTGCCGGGCAAATATCAGTTCCTGTTGGATGCGGTCGTTTTTCGCCTCCTGGGATTTGTCATGCAAATAGCCAGCCGCGAGAAACCCGCCGCCCAACGCGACAAAAAATACAAGCACAAGCACTGCCCAACGCCAACGGCGCCCATCGGAAGACGAATCCTCTTCTTCCTCCTCCGGCTCATCCGGCATGGAAATCTTCCCCTCGTTTGCCGACACAGGCAGCTTCTCGTTATCCCATCGCCCGTCATGCTTTGCCGTCATCGTTTTTCGCCCCTTCCGCCATAAACGCATGCTCTTTCTTCATCGTCTCGCAAAGACGTCGGAGAGTCCACAAGGTATTGAACGGCGTCGCCACCGCCTTGTATCGGATTGGCGGGATTCCAGCCGTCTTCATCGCTTCCAGCACCTTGTCCAGCCGCTTTCCCTTGATATTTCCAAGCACCATGACCGGCTCCGGGAAAACGAATCCCGCTTCGTCGTCCCGCGTCGCGGGCGCAAAGCCCTTCATCCCCAGCAGAAAGCCGATTTTTTCCCGCCAGCTTCCCTCCGGCAGCGCACGGCACTCGACGCCGAGCTTTCGCATAACAGCGCGCACCGCGTCCAGCGTTTCTTCGTCAAAATGATAGCACAGCACTTTTTCCGCCGCTTTTTTCATGGCTTGCCTTTCTGCCGCCGCTGACGCAGCGACTCATACATCAGGACCGCGCCCGCCACCGATACGTTCAGCGAATTGATTTTTCCGAGCATCGGAATTTTCACGAGGATGTCGCAGCTTTCCCGGACAAGACGGGAAATGCCGCGCCCCTCGCTGCCGACGACAAGCACCGTCGCCCCGGTCAGATCGGCGTCAAAATAATCCACGGTCCCATCCATATCCGCCCCGACAACCCAAAAGCCTTCCCGTTTCAGGTCCTTGATGGTCTGCGCGATATTCCCTATCCGCGCCACCGGCACATATTCCACAGCGCCGGCGGAGGTCTTCGCCACCGTAGCGGACAACGGGCAGCTTCGCCGCTTCGGGATCAGCACCCCGTCCACGCCTACGGCGTCCGCCGTGCGGAGAATCGCGCCGAGATTATGCGGGTCTTCCAATTCATCCAGTAAAAGCAAGAACGGCGCGTCACTTTTTTTCCGCGCCGCCTCCAAAAGCTCGTCCAACGGCGTGTAATCCACCGGCGACGTATAGGCCAGCACGCCCTGATGCCGGACTCCCTTCGCGACAGCCTCGATTTTATTCCGCGCCACCGTCTCGACAATAGCGCCGCTTTCCCGCGCCAAACGTACGATCTCGCGAATCGAGCCATACCCGTCCCCTTCGGCAACGAGCAGGCGATTGACGGCGCGCCCGCTTTTCAAGGCTTCTGTCACCGCGTTGCGCCCGACAACCACGTCCTCGGGCAGCGAAACAGGCTCCTCCGAAACGGGACGCGGAACCTTGTTCGACGGCCGCAATGTTTTGCCTTCACCCCTGCCCGTCTTGCTTCCGGCGGGTCTTTGCTTTTTCTCCATTTTATTCCTCGCGGAGTTTCATCATTTCATCGAATTTCCCGCAGGTCATCTTACCTTCGGGGCAGCTGCCCGTCGCCACGCAGGTCGCCCCCGCGTTCTTGAACAGCAGCGGCGCGACCTTCTTGACCTCAGCCAACATCTTATAGGCCAGTGCGCGAATCTCCCACTGCGCCCGGTTGCAGCAGCGCAGATTGAAGAAATGCAGCAGAGAGCGCGCGTTCATCGTCACGACGATTTTCGTCTCCGCCGCGTTCGCCAGCACATATCGCGCATCCTCTTTCGGCACGCCCATTTCCGTAAACATGTCGTAAGCCGCCCGGATTTCTTTCATCAGCGCGTCGAATTTTTCCTTCGCGTCCGGCTTTTCGGCAATCGACGGCGGCGTGACATAGGCGAAATCATGGGCCGCGACATACCGCTGGGATTGCTGGGAATAAGACGCAATCCGATGGCGTACGAGCTGATGCGTCAGCGTCCGCGACACGCCCTCGATCCCGAAAGTGAAGGACACATGCTCCAGCGTAGAGGCGTGCCCCATCTCGACCAGCATCTTGACCATCTTTTCTATGGTCTCCGTCGTCATCTTCTCCGAGAGCTCCGCCGCCCCGGACGGCGAATAGCAAAGCCGCGCCGACATGGCGACGACACGTTCCGGCTCCGGCGTATGTTCCAAAAGCGTTACCTGAATCATAATGCCCTCCCTTTTACGGCTTTTTGGCCGCCATCTTCTTCGCGATTGCCTGAAACGCCGCCTCGGAGATTTCCCGCAGGCGTTCCGTTTCATTTTTCAAATACAAGGTTCCCAAAAGTGCCTCAAATCCCGTACTGATATGGTATTCCTGCACCGTCGAAGCGCGGGGCGTACGGCTTTGGGCGTTCCGTCCCCGCCGGAAGATTTCCTTTTCGTCCTCGGTCAGCATCGGCTCGATTTCCGCGTAGGCACGCGCCTGCCCGACAGCCGAAACGATTTTCGCGCTGAAATCATTCAGGATATTGACCTGCGTTTGCGTATAAGACAGGAGACGCTTCCGCACGAAAAGATGAAAAACCGCGTCTCCGACGAAAGCCAGCACCAGCGGGTGCATCTCCCCCACGGCGACGTCTTCATATTTCCGCTTCAGCTCACCCGCTTCGTCCATCTCAAAAACCGACGCCGCAATTCTCTGACGGTCTTTGAATCTCATGCGCGCTTCCACCGCGTGCCCGTCGCGGAATCTTCCAGGACAATGCCGCGCGCTTTCAGACTATCACGGATTTCATCCGCCCGCGCCCAGTTCTTCGCCTTGCGCGCCGCCAATCGTTCCTCCACGAGCGCGTCAATCTCCGCGTCCTCGTCGCTCTTTGCCGCCGCTTTCTCCAGAACTCCGATAATCTCAGCCATGTCTTCAAAAGCCGCCCGGACGCGCCCAAAATTTTTCGCGTCAAAAGCCTTTCCGTGATTTACAACGTCGTTGTAATAGACATTGACGTCCTTTGCCACGGCAAACAAATGGCTGATGGCCAGCGCGGTATTGAAATCATCCGCCATGGCATCGAAGAAGGCCTCCCGCGACTTTTCCGCGGACGCCGCAAGTTCCTCCGCAGTATCCGAGTCTCCGTTCCGCGCAGAAAGCGACTCCAAATTCTCCTTCGCATTCGCAAGCCGAGAGAGACCGGCCTGCGCATCCTTCAGGCGTTCGTCGCTGAAATCCAGAGGACTGCGGTAATGCGTCTGCAAAATGAAGAACCGCACGACCTCCCCCGGATACTTTTTGAGAATGTCCGCCACCGTAAAGAAATTATTCAGCGACTTGCTCATCTTCTCGTTGTGGATGGTGATAAAGCCGTTGTGCACCCAATACCGGGCGAAGCAGTCCTCGCCGCCGCAATACGCCTGCGACTGGGCAATCTCATTCTCATGGTGCGGGAAGATCAGGTCGCTGCCGCCGCCGTGGAAGTCAAAGGTCTTGCCGAGGTACTTCAGCGACATCGTCGAACATTCGATATGCCAGCCGGGGCGTCCTTTGCCCCACGGACTTTCCCAGAACGGCTCGCCAGGTTTCGCGGCCTTCCATAACGCGAAATCCATCGGATTCCTTTTCCGCGCGTCCACCTCGACCCGCGCGCCCGCCATCATATCGTCGAGATTGCGTCCGCTGAGCTTGCCGTAACCCTTGAAAGCCTCGACACTGTAATAGACGTCCCCTTCCAGTTCGTAAGCAAAGCCCTTGTCCACAAGTCCCTGTACCATTTCAATAATCTCGGGAATCGTCTCCGAAACCCGCGGGTAAACGTCGGCTCGGCGGACGTTCAGCTCATCCATCACATGAAAATAGGCATCGATATACCGATCCGCGACGTCCTTCCAGGTCACGCCGCGCTCGTTTGCCGTGCGGATAATCTTGTCGTCCACATCCGTGAAATTCTGGATATAGCGCACCTCGTAGCCGCACTTCGCAAAGAACCGCCGAATTACGTCCCATGTGACAAACGGACGCGCGTTGCCGATATGCGGATCATTGTACGGCGTGACGCCGCAGACATAAATGCCGACCTTGCCCTGCTCAAGCGGGGAAAAGACTTCCTTTTGCCGCGACAGCGTGTTGTAAACCTTGATTTCCCGTGCCATTGTTACTTCTTACACCTCATTTTTCAAAACGTCGATAATCCCGTAGCCCAACGCGGGGCTTCCGTCCGGCATCCGCAGCGACTCAAGCTCCTCCAGCGTATAGCCGCTTTCCTTGAACACGGCGACCAGATTGTCCCGCGCATTCTCTGCCGCTTCCTTCGCGGCACGGTACTTGCGCCCGACCGCCCCCATCAGGCGGATCGAATTCAAATCCGTCTCCGCGATCAGGTATGCCGTCCCCGCCTCGTTGATGCGATTCAATCTATCCATCGGCAATCTCCTTAAATAAAAATAAATGAGTTCTTTAATAGGTATTCTTCACGAACCCCCTCCGGCACTTCGTGCCGAACAACATGTCACCGGCATGCTGCTCCCTTTCAGGGGAGGCAGTATTTCATCCCTGTTATTTTACCAAAACGTGGTCAAAAAGCAAATCACCGCTTCAATACGCCCCGCAGGATTTCCTGCGCGATCGTATAGCAGTCCTCCACGTATTTCTCTCCGATTTTCTGGATCATCATATAGCCTGTGGCAGCAGCCGCCGCTTGACCGACGAAGGGGATATACTTCGCTATTTCCTTTCCCGCGAACTCTCCCGCAAGTTTTTTGACCATCATCACGACGCCCTCCTGCGTCGCGTAGGAAAAGACGCGCTGGCCGATAGGCGCCAGAACCTTGTACTTCTCCAATGTCTGCGCCATATCGTCGGTAATACCGAAAATGCGCCGAATCTCCGAAAGCAGCTTATAAAACATGCCCACATCCAGTGTGACATCCAGCCCCGGCACCGGGTTCACCGCGTTCGCCGCGCCGAGCCACGCGTAAGTGTTGACCGCCTTCATCGAATGCTGTTTCTTGTACGCGAGATCTTCCATCGAGGTCGCCTGGAATTCCGCGCGCAGCTTCGACGCCTTCACGCCAAGCACATCCGCCGCGAAAATCGCCTGCTTCAGTTCCTCGATGCCCTCGCCCGTCCTGCAGCTTACAAACTGCACCGGGGCCTCCGGCTCGCCGAGCTTGTCCCGCACATCCCGCGCGATTTCCTCCATCAGCTCGGTCTTCGGCTTCTCCTCATCCCAAATCTGATCCTTCTTGTTCCGCACGATAAAAAACGGATGCTCCCGCTCGTCGCGCCACTGTTTCAGATATGAAAACAGGATGGCGTCGGAATCGTGAAGCTTGCCTTCGAACACGAAAAGATAGAGATCGTACTGCTCCGGGTGGAATTCCTCCACCCATCGCTCAACAGGAAAGCGCGCCGTACCGTACCCCGGCAGATCATGGATACGGAGCGTGCCGAAAGCCGCCTCCTGCATATCCACCGTCGTATCGGTATGGACGCCCGTCTCGAAAAGCTTTCGCCCGATCAGTTTATTGATAAGGCTGGATTTGCCCGCCCCCGGCTGCCCGACCAGCGCAATATGGACTTCCTCCTCCAGCTCCCGTTTCTTTTCCTCCCACTTCGCCTGCATTTCCTCTTCGAGATTCAGTTTGCCGTTTTCCATTTCATAACCCCCTTATTTTATGCGGGTTTTCTTTTCATCATATCATAAAAGCACGCAAAAAACACTCGCTTTTTATTTTTGGCGCGTTTTTACGACAAGATTATCCTTTTCGGCTTGACTCACCGATATAATCAAAAAAACATGAACACCTTATGCTCGACATGATAAAATATAAAAAAAATATAAAGGAAACACTGATTAAGTCAATTCGTGCATCTGTCGAGGGATTTTTTCGACTGTCTAGGAAAAGCCCTCGAAGGCGTAGCATCGCTACGTCGAGAGGGCGTCGAGAGGGATTTGACGACGACAGGCGGAAAAAGACCCGGCAGAGGCGCGGAGGGACTTATTCAGTGGTTCCTAAAGTCCCCCGCTGTCCTGGAAATTGCCGTGATCGAAGAACGACACGGAAACATTGATGAGGAGGAGTTATTCTTATGAACGTCAAGGGGTTTGACCATTTCGTACTGACCACGTCCAATCTTGAAAAATGTCTTTCGTTTTACGGGGAAATATTGGGATTTCGCACGGAACAGCATGACGGAAGATACGCTTTGTATTTCGGGGAGCAAAAGATCAACATTCACACAAAGCCTGCCGAGTTTCTGCCGGCGGCCTCGTTTCCGCTGGCGGGAAGCTTGGATCTTTGCTTTATTGCGGAAGGGGACGCAGAAACGGCATACCGGGAGCTTCGCGAAAAAAACGCGCCGCTTGTGTCGGATGTGGTAATACGGCACGGCGCACTCGGCACAATGAAGAGCCTGTACCTTCGGGATCCTGACGGCAACCTCATCGAATTGGGTTTTTATGAATCGGAACGATAATAAATGCCATCCCTTGCAATCATACCTCAAAAACCATTCCTTTCTCCCAATTCAATTCTACATTCCCCCTCGAAAACCGGCAATAGAAAGACGGGCAACACTTTCCCAAAAATGGTATAATGGCAGACGGCAACAAACTGAACGGAGGTAAGCCACATGAAGCAATACATCGTCGACGCGTTCACAAGCAAACCCTTTGCGGGCAATCCGGCGGCGGTCTGCGTGACGGAAGCGCCGCTTCCTGAGGAATTCATGCAAAAGCTGGCGGCGGAAAACAATCTCTCGGAGACTGCGTTCCTCGTCAAGGAAGGGGACGGATGGCGGCTGCGCTGGTTCACGCCGGGGACGGAGGTAGACCTTTGCGGCCACGCGACTTTAGCCTCATCTTTCGTGATGCTGAATTACTACGAGAAGGAAAAGGACAGCGTGCGTTTTTTCACGCAGAGCGGCACACTGGCCGTCACGCGGAAGGGCGGACTGTACGAGATGGATTTTCCCGTCTATCCGCAACGAGAGATTCCGGTCACGGACGATATGGAAGCCGCCTTCGGCGTCCGCCCCGTCAAGGCGCTCCTCGGTCCGGATCTCGTCTGCGTCTTTGCCGACGAGAAAGAAATCCGGAGCATGACGCCAAACCAAGCGCTGCTATGGAAACTGGACGGCAGGGGACAAAACGTCACCGCCCGGGGCACGGAAAGCGATTGCGTATCCCGCAGCTTCTTCCCGAAGCTCGCCATCGCCGAAGACCCCGTCTGCGGCTCGGCCCATTGCCAAATCGCCCCCTACTGGGCCGAAGTCACAGGCAGAAAGGAGATTCACGCGTATCAGTCGTCGGCCCGGGGCGGACATCTATACTGCCGCTTGAAAGGCAACGGACGAATCGCCATCAGCGGCGAAGCGGCGCTGGTCGCCGTTTCCGAGATTGCCGCCAAACCGTGATACAATCGAAAAAAAAAGCTGCAGGCAACAATGCTTGCAGCTTTTTTGTATGGGAAGTTTTTTTGAACGCGTTCCGATTATATTTTGAACTTGCCCGTTGCCGTTTGAAGATCCGTCGCGAGGTCGGCCAGCGAATGGGACGCCGAGGCAATCTCTTCGCTGGACGCGGATTGCTCTTCCGCGGCCGCTGAGATGCTCTGGGTTTCCTCGCTGGTGGAACGACTCACTTCGTCGATGGTATCCATCGCGGTCACGATGCCTTGCATTCCTTTCGAGACCTTCTGAACCTCGTCGTTGATTTCCACCATCTCCGACTTGATGGACGCGACCCGCGAAGTGATGTCCCGGAACTGCTCGCCCACCTCGCGGATGGCCTGCGTACCCAGCGCGACCTCGTTGGTGCCCGCCTGCATGGCGACTACCGCGTCTTCCGTATCCCCCTGGATAATCGCGATGCGGTTCTTGATTTCCTCCGCCGAACGCTGAGACTGCTCGGCGAGCTTGCGGACTTCTTCCGCCACGACGGAGAAGCCGCGTCCCGCCTCGCCGGCCCGTGCCGCCTCGATGGCGGCGTTCAGCGCCAGGAGGTTCGTCTGGTCGGCGATGGCCGAGATGCTTTCGACAATCTGGCCGATCTGCTTCGAGTTCTCTCCGAGCTTCTTGACAACCTCCGCCGAATTCGCCACGCTCTGCTCGATGCCGTTCATTTTGTCCATGGCGTTGTTCATAAGCTCCGCGCCGTGATCCGCCGCACCCGCCATCTGCTCGGTGTTTTCCGTGACGACTGCCGCTTTTTCCGTCATGGCGTTGATATCGATGAACGCGGCGTCGATATTTTGCTTGGCGCTGTCTACGCTGGCCAGCTGCTTGTCCATGCCGCCCGCCACTTCGATGACGGTTTGCGCGACGTGTGTAGCCGCCTCCGCCGCCTGCTGGGAGCTGGCCGTCAGCTCCTCGGAGCTGGCCGCGACCTGTTCAGCCGTATTCGCCATCTGGTTAATCAAGCCACGAATGCTCTTCAGCATCGAATTGAACGCGTCCGACATTTGGCCGATCTCGTCGCCGGAAGTGACGGCCAGCGGCTCCAGCCGCAGATTCCCCTGCGACATCTCGCCCATATGCTCTACAAGTCCCGTAATCTGCTTGACGATCCGTCCGATGACAAACCAGGACAGCGCGCCGATGGCGACGAGCAGCACGATAATCGCGACGGCGATAGTCACGATGAAACCCACCTGGATCTCATCGAGTTCCTTCGTCGGAATGCCCATGAACAGCATACCTACGACCTGGCCGCTCGCGTTCTTGAGCGGCTTATACGCACTCAAATAACGGTTGCCCAAGACCTCCGCGTAACCGGAAAAAGAATTCCCGTTGCGCAGGACGGTGGCAATAATCGCCTCCGACGCTTTCGTCCCGACCGGGCGCTTCCCGGCGGCATCCTTGAATGTGGTCGCGACGCGCGTGTCCTGGTTGAACATCGTCACGTTGTTGCCCGAAAGCTGCCCCAATTCGTCCAGCAGTTTGTCGTCGCCGTCGAACTTCTTCGCGCCTTTATACAGGCCGTCCGGCTTTGATTCCCAGGCGCCCGGATAGCGGGCTTCCAGCACGGCGTGGATTTCCTCCAGGTCGTGCACCGCTTTTTGCTCCAGTGCAAATCCAAATCCGCGGTCCGCCGTGAAATATCCAAGTACGCCGACGATGACGCAGGCGACCGCCAATAGGATATTGAATGCCATTATAGCTTTTCCCTGTAATTTCATTTCCCTGATTCTCCTTTACCGCGATTTAGGCGCAATAGCCTTGCTCATACGTTGTTTCTTCCCTTTTCGTTCAGCCCAGGTATGTTCCTTTCATAAAATGCCCCCTTCAAGTTTCATATTTGTTTTCGTATCGTTTCATACTAAGCTGATTGTATTTTAGTCCGTCTGTCGGAACGTAAACAACAACCAATCGGGCGTTGCCTATCCAAACAGACGCATTCTTGTTTCCTATTGTTCATAATAATGCAGACAAATGACTTGGCTTTATGTTATGATGACGTTGCCCGCCTTCAGTGCGTGTCGTAAAAGCGGACAGCCATCATACTGAGGATATGGCGAACAAGGAGACGGACACGATGGATTCATTCGACTGGAAACAAAAATTTGACGTTTCGTATGCATGCATAGACAGTACCGACGGATTCGAACGTTATCATATCGAAAATGAAACCGGCGACGGTACGATTACCGCGTGCGCGGTTTTTCCCGGCCTTGAGGCGATTCTTTTGGATTTTCGTCTGCGCCGCTGCGATACGCCGCTGACGCTGAACAAGGACGTCATTGATATGGGATATTGCATCGACGGACGTTTTGAGTGCAACGTCAACCGGCAGTACTGCTACTTCGCTTCCGCCGGGGATTTTTCCCTGGGCTTCTTCGGGAAGCAGGAATCCCGCGGCATATTTCCGACGAAACGATATCTGGGAATCAATATTTTTCTGGACATAAAGCTGTTTCCACAGCATCATGCAGAGGCTCTGCGAGAGCTGGATATCCGTATGGAGCGGATTCATGCGCTGGCGGATATGCGATCCCGCTGTTACATACTGCGCCGCAGTCCGGAGCTCATAGCCATCGAGACGGCTATTGCGGACGGATTCCGGCAAAAAAGCCGTTCCCATCTGAGAATCAAGATAATGGAGCTGCTGATGTTCCTCACCAATCTAAACGATACCACAGCCCGCGAGACGCCGATCTATCTCAATAAAAGGCACGCAGCGCTTGCCAAGGCTGTGCATGAGCGGTTGACGGCCGACGGATGCGGGCATATCACGATAGAACAGTTGGCGACTGAATTCGGCGCAGGCGTCACAGCGCTGAAAACGTCGTTCAAAAGCGTTTACGGCCTCCCGATTTACCAATACCAAAAGGACTTTCGTCTCCAGAAAGCGCAGCGGCTGCTTCGGGAAACGACGCTTCCGGTAGCCGCCGTCGCCGAGGAAGTCGGCTACACAAATCCGGCCAAGTTTTCTTCGGCATTCAAGAAACGGTTCGGCATTCCGCCCACAAAATACAGGAATAATGCGACGCAATCCCCGTCATAAGATTTCTTATGGTTTGCTACGCCATGAGAAAGTGTTGTTCATATTTTTCTTTTCCGCTGCCGCGGCAGCTAAAGAAACGCGCCCACCAGGTGGTGGGCGCGTTTCTTTTCGAGGTTCAATCCCTGTACATTTTCCCCAACGGATTATCTTTGAACAGCGTTCCCTGCTCGATATACCGATGGACCATTTTTTCGGATTTATGCCGCGTCTGGCGCATGATGTCGAGAACGCCGATATCGTGCTGAGCGGCGCTGGTGGCGAAGCCTCTTCGCAGGCTGTGTCCCGCGAATCTGCTTTCATCAAAGCCCGCCATCCTCGCGTATTTTTTCACGATCAACGCGACGGATTTGTCCGAAAGCGGCGCGTCGCGAAGCTCACCGTTTCGCTTGAAGGCGCGGAACAGCGGCCCCGTTTTGAGCCCCGTGCGGCTGATCCAGTCCCGGACGGCACGAGCGGCGCAGATAGTCGCATCGGGCGCGAAAGGAATCGCGACGCTGCTGCCTTTACCGGTCTGGTCGCCTTTCGCCCTTGGAATGAACACGACGAGCCCCTGCGGGGAAAAGGTCAGGTTCTCCACCTGCACGGCGACCAGCTCCGAGCGTCGGAATGCCCCCGCGAATCCCAAAAGGATCAGCGCACGGTCGCGGAGCGTCGGCAGGCTGTCGCCTACGAAGCAATCGGCGAGCAGCGGCAGCGTTTCCAACAGGATCGGGGATTTCCCCTGCTGAAAGGTCCCCTTCTCTCGGCGAATCGACGCCACCGCCGCGCGCACGACGCCGTTCTTGGCGGGATTTCGCTCGCCGTCGAAGCCGGCCGCGATATGGTTTTCCGATATAGCCGTGACGCGCCGCGCGACGGTGTTCGCCCGCGCATTATCCGCGAGGTCGTTGACATAGTTTACGATAGTCTCCGGCTCGGCGGGCAGCGGCTTTTTTTCATGGTCCTTGCACCAGTCGAGGAAATCCCGCCAGTCGGCGTCGTAGGCCTTGACCGTGTTCTCGGCCTTTGAGCGGTTCAGCCGCCGCTTGCTTTTTTCCGAAAGCGCCTCGTTTTGCTCGATTACCTGATTATCCCGCAGGAAAAAATCTTCTCCCTGTTCCATCTTGCCCTCCGTACGTTTGTTTTTTCTTTCCATATTATAAAGAGCGCACACAAATTAATCAATATATGCATAAAAAAGATGAATGAAAAAGAAGGATTTTTCGCGTCCTTGTCAAAATAATAAATAAGTATTATTTTGTATAGGGTTATTTTTGTATAGAATTTATCTATGCAATCCGAATTCCGAACGGGGGGAACGCTGTGGAAAAACGGGAAAGCTTATGGGAAGCCTATCTCCGGCGGGGACTGAGCCGCCGCAGCTTCATCAAAGGGTGCGTCGCGCTGACGAGCCTGATGGGGCTATCGACGGACATGGTCTCGAAGGTTGTGGAGGCGGCGGAAAAGAAACCTCTGCCGGTCGTGATCTGGATGCACGGCCATGAATGCACGGGCTGCGACGAGGCGTTCATCCGCTCGGCGTCGCCGCTGGCGTCCGATCTTGTGCTGTCGAGCATCGCTCTCGAATACGATCATCTTTTGAGCGCGGCCTGCGGCGAACCGTTTGAGCATCATTTGGAAGAAACTGTCAAGAAATATTGGGGCAATTACATTCTTGCGGTGGAAGGCGCAATATCGACGACAGACAACGGCGTTTACTGCATGTCCGGCGGCAAGCCCTTCGTCGACACGTTCCAGCGCGTCGCGAAAGGCGCGATGGCCATTATCGCCTACGGCACCTGCGCGGTGTCGGGCGGCATCCAGGGCGCGAAGCCGAACCCGACCGGGTCCAGCGGCGTCGGCCATTACGTCGGCACGAAGCCCATCGTCAATGTTCCGGGCTGCCCGCCGATTCCGGAAGTCATGACCGGCGTAGTCATGCACGTCGCCCTGTTCGGCAAGCTGCCGCCGCTTGACAGTGAGAACCGCCCGAAGCAATTCTTCGGCAATCGCATTCATGACACCTGCTATCGCCGTCCGTTCTTCGACGCCGGCATGTTCGCCGACCGTTACGACGACGCGGGCGCGAAAGCGGGCTGGTGCCTGTACCGTCTCGGCTGCCGCGGCCCGGAGACTTACGCCTCCTGCGGCAATCTGCGCTGGTATCAGGGCATGAGCTATCCGATCCAATCGGGTGCGGCCTGCATCGGCTGCGCGAACAACAATTTCTGGGATTCCGGCGCATCCTTCTCGGAACGTCTGCCGAAATACGGCCCGCTGGGCGACGTGGACACCATCGGCGCAGGGCTGGCTATCGCCTCGACGGCAGGCGTCGCTCTCCACGGCGCGATGAGCGTCATCCAGAAGCAGAAACGCGAAGCCGAAGAAGCCGAATCGGAGGGAGGAGCGCATAAATGAAGCATGTAACAGTTGATCCGGTCACTCGAATCGAAGGCCATCTGCGCGTCGAGATGACCGTGGACGAAGGCAGCGGCAAAGTCACCGACGCCCTTTCCAGCGGAACGGCCTGGCGCGGATTGGAATTGATCATGAACGGGCGCGACCCGCGGGACGCCTGGGCCTATATCCAGCGCATCTGCGGAGTCTGCACGACGGCCCATGCGCTGGCTTCGGTGCGCGCCGTCGAGGACGCCCTCGGCATCAAGATTCCGAAAAACGCCAATTATATCCGCAATATCATGGCAGCTTCTCTGACGGTACAGGATCATATCGTGCATTTCTATCATCTGCACGCTCTCGACTGGGTCAGTCCCGTCGAGGCGCTGAAGGCCGATCCTTCCGCTACGGCGAACCTGCAAAATACGATATTAAACACCTACCAGCTTCCGTTCCGCGCACCCGATACCTCGGACACTGAAGCGTACCCGAAGGCCTTCCCCGAGGCGACGCCGGCCTATTTCAAGGCCATCAAGGACAAGGTGCAGGCAATCGTTTCCAGCGGGCAGCTCGGCATTTTCGCCGCCCAGTGGTGGGATCATCCCGACTACCAGCTGTTGCCGCCGGAAGTCCATTTGATGGCGGTGGCCCATTACCTCGAAATGCTCGACAAGCAGCGCGAACTTGTCACACCGCATGTCGTGTTCGGCGGCAAGAACCCGCATCCGCATTATATCGTCGGCGGCATGCCCTGCTCGATTTCCCTCGAGGACGGCAACGCTCCGGTCAACACGGCGCGCCTTGCCATCGTCGACCGCGCCCTCAATCTCGGACGTACATTGGCAAATACCTTCTATCTGCCGGATCTGCTCGCCGTCGGACACATCTATGTCCAAAAGGGCATGACGGACGGCGGCGGCCTCGCAAAAACGCGGGTACTTGGCTTCGGCGCGTATCCGATGGACACGTATTCCGGCACGTCGAACGGCGATTTTTTCCGCCAATGCCTGATCCGCTGCAACGGCGTCGTCGAGAACTTCGGCGCAGGCGCTGCGCAGGCAAAATTCACCGAGCTGACCGCCGAGGATCTCAGCAATCCCGAAGTGTTCAGTGAAGGAGTCGCCCATGCGTGGTATGAATATCCGGGCTCGAAAGCGAACAAATCGCTCCATCCGTGGGACGGCGTCACCGAACCGAAATTCACCGCGCCGAAAGTCGGCACGCCGACGGACTGGAAGGAACTGGACGAAAAAGGCAAGTATTCGTGGCTCAAGACGCCGAAATGGCACGGCAAGCTCTGCGAGGTCGGGCCTCTGGCGCGCTATATCGTGATTTACACCCGCGCCCAACAGGGCATGCTGCCCGATCCGACATGGGCGGAGAAGATGATGCTCGATCAGATCGACGCGGTGTCGAAGGTGCTGAACCTCGCGCCCCACGTCTGGCTGCCGACCATGGTTGGCCGAACGGCGGCGCGCGGACTCGACGCACAGCTCAACGCGGAAATCGCGAAGTTCTTCTTCGACCAGCTCATCGCAAATCTCAGATCCGGCGACTCGCAGGTCGCGAACATGGCGAAATGGGAACCGTCGGAATGGCCGAAGCTGGCGAAAGGCGTCGGGCTTTATGAAGCGCCGCGCGGCGCGCTCAGCCATTGGGTGAACATCGAAAGCGGAAGCATCGCGAATTACCAGTGCATCGTGCCTACGACATGGAACGCCTGCCCGCGCGACGACCAGGCGGGACACGGCGCCTACGAGATGGCGATGATGGACACCCGCGTCAAGGTACCCGACAAGCCTCTCGAAATCGTCAAGGTCGTCCGTTCCTTCGACCCGTGCATGGCATGCGCAACCCATATTTTCAATACGGAAGGCGAACAGCTCCAAGTCGTCACCACCGATCCCTACACGGGGACCCGCGTCGAATCGTAAGGGGGGCTTGGCATGGAACATGACAACATGAAAATCCAGAAACGGCGGGAATATTACCTGTTCAGCCCGTGGCTCCGCATTTTCCACTGGATCATGGTGGATTCGATCATCGTGCTCTTCGTGACGGGCATTTTGATCGGCAAGCCGCTGGAAATCATGGCGCTGGAACCGACACAGACCAGCATGCTGATGGACTGGGTGCGGAATATCCATTTTCTCGCTGCCTACGCATTTTGCGCTTCCTTTATCCTGCGCATCTATGGTTTCATCGTGAACAAGGGCGACCGCCTGTTCCCGCACTTTTGGGAAGGCCGCTTCTACGCCGACACCATCGACGTCGCGATGCACTATATGCTCGTCAAGAAGTTTCACCGCTCGTACCTCAGGAACCCGCTGGCGCGGATGTCCTACGCCGGACTGTATGTGCTTGTCGCCATCGAGGTGCTGACGGGCTTTGCCATGTACTACATGACAGAGCCCAGCGGGATTGGCGGCACGCTCTTCGGCTGGGTCAACGTTTGGCTGGGCGGCGAGATGATGATGCACCTTGTCCACCACTATACCGCATGGGCCATCGTACTCTTCACCTCCGGCCATCTTTACATGGTCACGAGGGCCGAGTTCATGGAAGGCGAGAGCGAAGTCTCCAGCATGTTCTCCGGGGCAAAGCTCCTGGAGCACGTCCCGGTGGACGCCTCCGACGTGGACAGTGCGGAAAAAGTCTGACAAGACAAAATACGCTCCGTTTTTTGCGGAGCGTATTTTTCTTTTCTATTTTCTTTCTGTCACTTTCCTGCTATTATATATTTTATCAGGAAAGATATCCCAATACCGAAAGGACGATTCCCTATGTCAGATTCCCTGTACGGCGGACGCAGGCCTCAGCTTCTCGCCGTAGACGACGATAATATGAACCTGCGAATGATTTCCCGCGCGTTCGAAGCCGAGGCGGACGTGACCACGGCTCCCTCCGGGCCGGAAGCCATTTCGTGGCTCGCGTCCCATGAAGCCGACCTCGTGATGCTTGATTACCGTATGCCCGTCATGGATGGATTCGACGTGCTGCGCATACTGAAAAAGAACCCGCGCACCGCCGATATCCCAATCATCATACTGACCGGCGATATCAGCGTCGAATTGGAAGCCAAGGGCTTCATCGAGGGCGCGACCGATTTCGTGCGAAAGCCCTTCATCCCCGATGTCATGCGCCAGCGCGTGCGCCGCGTGCTCCGCTACGAATACCTGCAGGAAAATCTCGCGCAGGAGGTCAAGCGGCAGACAGCCCTCGCGGAAAAACGCCTAAAGGATAGCCAGGAGCTGTTCAAGGAAATGGCCATCGCCCTCGCCAAGACCATCGACGCGAAGGACACTTACACCCACGGCCATTCCGAGCGCGTCGCGACCTATTCGCGGATGCTCGCGAAACGGGCCGGAGACGACGAGGAAGCGCAGGAGCGCATCTACTATATGGGACTCCTGCACGACATCGGAAAAATCGGCGTCGCCGGAACCATCATCAACAAAGCCAGCAGACTGGACGACGATGAATTTCAATCCATCCAATCCCATCCCATCATCGGCTCCGAAATCCTGAAAAATATCAGCCAATTCCCCGACCTTTCCATTGGCGCGCGCTACCATCACGAGCGTTACGACGGCAAAGGCTACCCGGATCATCTGGCAGGCGAGGCAATTCCCCGAGCCGCCCGAATCATTGCCGTTGCTGACACTTATGACGCCATGACATCCAGCCGCAGCTACCGCAAAGGATTGCCCCAGGACGTCGCCCGCGCCGAGATCGAAAAAGGGAAGGGCACCCAGTTCGACCCTGAATTCGCCGACCTGATGATTGCCCTGATTGACGACGACAAGGACTACACTATGCGCAGCCGCGAGGAATAGAAAGGAGAATCTTCCATGCCCGCAACCGCAGAACGGCAACGCGCCATTTTTTCCTTTGAGATTTTCCCGCCGAAACGGGAAATGCCCATGGACACCGTCTACCGTACTCTCGATGAATTGACCGATCTCGAGCCGGACTTCATCAGCGTCACCTGCGGCGCGGGCGGCTCGGCGGACGGCTCGAACCATCGGACGATCGAGGTCGCCTCCGCCATCCAGAACAAATACCATCGCGAAGGCATCGCACACCTGCCCTGCATCCATTTCAGCCGAGCCGACGTGCTGGCCATGCTCGACGAGCTGGAAGCCAACGGCGTTCGGAAAATCCTCGCGCTGCGCGGCGACCGCGTGCCGGACCTGACGCCGAAAGAAGATTTCCATCACGCCAGCGACCTCATCGCCTTCATTCGCGCCCACGCAAAAGACCGTTTCCAAATCTTCGCTGCCTGTTATCCCGAGGGCCACATCGAAGCCCCCGACCTCGATACGGACATCGGAAACCTTCGCAAGAAAGTGGACGCGGGCGTTGACCGCTTGATTTCCCAGTTGTTCTTTGACAACGCATTTTTCTATGATTTTCTGAACAAAGCGCGAAAAGCCGGAATCAACGTTCCCGTTGAAGCCGGCATCATGCCCGTCACGAACAAAAAGCAGATTGAACGCATGGTGACTCTCTGCGGAGCGACACTGCCGAGAAAATTCCAGCGCGTGCTGGCGAAATACGAGTCCCAGCCGGAAGCCCTGCGCGAAGCGGGCATCGCTTTCGCCACCGAGCAAATCGTGGATCTTCTCGCCCACGGCGTCGACGGCATCCACCTCTATACGATGAACAATCCCTATATCGCCAGAAAAATCAGCGAAAGTATCCGCACGCTGCTATGAGGCAAGGAATAGCCAAAGCACGATCTGCAAAATGATGATTCGTCGGCGGCTGCGTTTGCGGATTTGTAAATCTTTACTGCGATTTACATCCCCCCATGTCGCTGCAAATGCAGCGGCATGGGGGGATAAAAGCATATAACGACAAAACAAGCACGTCCTTTTTCGGGGCGTGCTTGTTTGTATATATTGGTCAAAAAAGGAAATGATATAGCATTTCCCCAAAATCCTGCGGGCTCATGGCCAAGAATATCTTTTGCCGCTCCGCCTTCGGGATGCATTGAGTGAGCCGCATAAACATCTTCGCTGCATTGGATTTCCCGACCATGGGCGCAATCCCGCTGACGAATCTATCCAGAGCGGCGACAACGGCTTTCCGGAGACCATCAGACTCGTTTCCCATCATCGAGAAAAGAGCGATGCAGGATTCCCTTGCCTCAACAGAAACTTCATCGGAATTGCCGCGATACGCGGACGCCATTGCCTGATATTCTTTCTTGAAATCGTCGACGGCGAATCCGGACAGGGTCAATGCAAGCTGACGAGGAGCGACGGTGGACAGGATTTTTTTCCTGGACTGGAGCGGAATGTTCTCGCAGAGACTGAAGAATCGAATCCGACTTCTTTCAAGACCAAGCCGCGTAGCCGTCAAGGCCTGGAACTCGTCGAATGCCTGCCGCGCATTGGCTAAAAATATTTCATCGAAGGAACCGCCAAGTACAACGCAGAATGTTTTCGCGAGCCACTTCTCCCATGAATCGTGAAAGGCGCGTTTCTTTTCTGCCTTCATTTTCTGGACTTCGTTTTCTATGTTATCAATCAGCGCAGACGACGACGTCATCCCCCATGACGATTCAGTGAAAGAAGCATCGGCAGCAGGCTGCGGAAACGCTTCCTTATGAGGTGTCGACGGCTCTAATGGAAACCCCATAATCACTTCATCCTTTCGTGCATCGATGGCAGATGGGGCAGAATCCGACAGTGGAACGGCACGTTTGCATCGTATGTTCAAGACCTGCATATGAGCGTACTATAATATCTGATTATACCCGAGGCGACACGGAGCGTCAAGGGGTGTGCGATTTCCCCCTTTTTGTTTTGATAAGGCTATATTATTCCCCGTCAGAAATGTCTATTTCTTACGGGATTTATGAGACGGACGGGATTCCCTTTGAAAAGATGACTTTTTATTGAAAACCTCTTCGATGACAGCGTCATGCCCCACGCAGCCGACCTGCTATGCAGAACAGCAGAAACGCGGCTGCGTCCATTGCTACTACGGTGGCCCCCACAGGAGTGCCCGCAAGGATTGACGCCAAAATACCCGCCAGAGCACAGACGACGGAGAGCACCGCCGAACAGACAGTTACGGAAAAGAATGTGCGGAAAATCCGCATAGCCGACAGCGCGGGAAAAATCACGAAGGCCGAGATCAAGAGCGAACCGACGAGGTTCATCGCCAGCACGATGATCACGGCGATAATCACGGCGAGCATCAGGTTGTATCGGCTCGCATTGACGCCGACAGCCCGGGCGAAATCTTCGTCGAAGGTAATCGCGAAGATTTTCTGATAGAAAAAAACGAACAGCAGCACCACCACGACGGAAAGCAGCACCGAGAACCAGACTTCCTGCTTCGTCAGTGTCAGGATTGACGTGGAGCCGAAGAGCGTGCTGCACACGTCGCCGGAAACGTTCGGCGAAGAGGAAAACACATTCATCAGGAGATAACCGAAGGCCAGCGACGTGACGGAAATCATGGCGACGGCGGCGTCCCCTTTAATTCTCGTGTCCTTTCCGGTGCGGAGCAGCAACACAGCCGCAAGCAGTGTCAAGGGCAGAACCACGGTCATTTTGTTCACGGTCTGCAATACGGTGGCAACGGCCAGCGCGCCGAAAGCCACATGGGAAAGGCCGTCGCCGATGAAGGAAAAGCGTTTCAACACCAGCGTGACGCCGAGAAGCGACGAGCAAAGGGCAATCAGCACCCCGACAATCAGAGCGTACCGCACGAACGGATACTGCATATACAGCGTGAGTTTTTCAATTAAAGCTTCCATGCGGGCGCGCCTCCTTTTCCTCCGGCGCGTCCTTCCTTTCGCGCAGATATTCGTCCCGCGTCCCAAAAAAGACGCAATGACCGAGATGCAGGATATGCGTGGCACAGGGCAACGCCTCAGCCACATCGTGGGTAATCATTACGATAGTGACGCCCGACCGATGGAGCTCACCAATGATTCGGTACATATCGGCGGTGACAACGGGATCGAGGCCTGACACCGGCTCGTCGAGGAGCAGCAGTTTTTCCGTGGCGCAAAGCGAGCGTGCCAAAAGGACGCGTTGCTGCTGCCCGCCGGAAAGGTCTCGATAGCAACGGTCGGAAAGCTCTGCAACGCCCATGCGCTCCATATTTTTCGCCGCCCGTTCCTTTTCCTCCTGCCTGTAAAACGGACGAAATCCCATGCGCCCTTGAAAACCGGACAGCACGATTTCCCGCACGGAAGCGGGAAAATCCTTCTGCACGTCGGTCTGCTGGGAAAGATAACCGATTTCCTGCTTTTTCAGACCGTCTCCGAATGCAACGTGCCCGGAAAGCGGCGGTCGAAGCCCGAGAATCGCCTTCATCAAAGTGGACTTGCCCGCGCCGTTTTCACCGACGATGCAGAGATACATACCGGCTTCGACAGAAAAGCTCAAATCCTTGACGATGGTTTCGCCCTCATAGCCAAGGTAAAGATGTTCACAGACGATTTGCGGCATTATCGCAGCGCTTCTTTCAAAACTTCGAGATTTTTCCGCATAACTGCGAGATAATTGTGCCCGTAGGCCGCCTTATCCCCCACCGTGGACTGCATAGAGTCGAGCACGAGGATTTTCTGGTCATGGGTCGGCGTGTTGTAAAGGATTGTCTCGGCAACCTTGCGGGATCCGCCTTCAATGGTCAAAATGGCGGGAAGCTTCAATTCATCCAGCTTTGCCGAAAGGAATGCAATCGTCTCAAAACTGGCCTCTGTCTCGGCGGAGCAGCCGGGAAACGCGGCGTAATATTTCAGGCCATAATCATCCACCAGATAACGGAACGGGAAACGATCGCCGAACAGCAGCGTCTTCTTCGGCGAAGCTGCCACAGCGGCCTCATATTCCTTATCCACAGCGTTCAGCTTCGCACGGTAACCTTCGGCATTATCCTTGTACGCCTGCGCGTTGGCGGCATCGGCGCGGGCAAGGGCATCGGCGATGGCGTCCGCGCACACTTTGGCATTTTTCAGCGACAGCCAGATATGCTCGTCGTATTCGTCGTGGTGCTCATGGCCGTCTTTATCGTGGCTGTGTTCTTCATGCTTGTGCTCTTCATGCTTATGCTCTTCATGCTTGTGGTCGGCGGCTTCCTCATGATGCTTGTGTTCGTCTTTGTTATGTTCATCATGCTTGTGGCCGTCTTCATCGTGGTCATGGTGATGGTGCGCTTCCATCCCCTCGACGGTCTCTTCCTGCTTCAGACGATCGCCGAGCACGTCCATCAGCCGCAGCACGACCATATTCTTGTTGACAGCCTCCTTGCGCGCGTCCTCAATCCATTTGTCCGACTCACCGCCCACATAGATCAGGACGTCGCAGGACGACAGCTTCACGAGGTCGTCTGCCGTCGGCTGGTAGCTATGCAAATCGACGCCGCTTTTCAGCAGCATGGTCAGCTCGGCGTGCGCCGCTTCGCCGCCGAGGATTTCCCATGTCCAATCGTGAATCGGAAATATCGTCGTGACAATCTTGAGTTTTTTCGGCTCATTCTTTGTCCCGGGCGTTTGCGCGGTCTGTGTTTGTCCGCCGCAGCCGCCGAGCAGCGCAAGCATGATCAGGCAAACAAAAAAGGAAATTATCTTTTTCATGGCTTATCTTATCCTCCGTTATTGTTCCTTTAGTTATCTGCAATCCGGGCACAGCCCGTAAAGTACCGTACGTTTCGGATCGACGACAAAATCGTGCTCCCCCGAAAGATGCTCCCGAACGGACTCGAACTGCCCGCATCGGATATGCAGCAGTTTCCCGCAGCCCTCGCATTTGCAATGGACAATCGGCTCCCCGGAAGGCTCTTCCCCCGTGTACTCATAACAGGCCGCGCTGTTCTCATCCACGATGTACTTGCGGAGCACGCCCTCGCGTACCAGCTCGTCCATCTGCCGATAGAGCGTCGTCGTCCCGATGGGATGCCCCTGCGTCTCGAAATGGGAACGGATCTCCGCCACCGTGATGTGACGCCCGCGCGCCGTCTCCAAATAATCCAGCAGCGCCTTTTTCTGCTTCGTGTTATATTTCATCGCTTCTCTCCTTTATGAATCACAGGTAAGAGTTTTTAAGGAAACACTGATTAAGTCAATTCGTGCATCTGTCGAGGGATTTTTTCGACTGTCTAGGAAAAGCCCTCGAAGGCGTAGCATCGCTACGTCGACGGAAAAAGACCCGGCAGAGGCGCGGAGGGACTTATTCAGTGGTTCCTTAATCTTTACTGCGATTTATGAGACGGCATTTGCACCATAGGTGCAAATGTAGTATTAAAACAAAACTGGAAACCGTTTCTTATTTTATCATTCCTTTTTCTCACTGTCAATAAAATCGGAAACGATTTCCATGTTCGCCTTGAAATAATTATTACGGAAAGGCAAAAGCATCAAATGCAAATATGGGAGAACATCGTTAAAGCATGGTCAAACGCGGTCACAGGCACGCAAAAAGAAAAGAGCCGCCTACAAAACGTAAGTGGCTCTAATGTTATAAAAGATGGTGCGATTGGTGGGAGTCGAACCCACTACCTATCGCTTAGGAGGCGATCGCTCTATCCAAGTGAGCTACAACCGCAATTGCACGAAATGTATTATAGCAAATCCTGCGCGGCCTTGCAATCCCCGACGGAAAATCAGCCCCATTTCGCCTTGTACTGCATTGCCTCCTGCTTGGAGATGATCTGGCTGCTGTACAGATCCGTGAGCTGGTACTTTCCGTTGACGAAATTGACATGATAAATATTGTCCGGCGCATCGTAAGTGCAAATCGTATCGAAAGTGTACTGCAAATCCGCCTCGACCACAGTGAAATCCAAAACGACAAAATCATTCGTACCAGCCGCAAGGTATTCCCTCTGCGCTTCAATGCGGAGAATCGGCTTGTCGTCCAAGGTCTCAAGATGCGTGTACGCATTGCCTTTGAGCTTGACACGGCGAAGCGTGTCGCGGGCGCCTCCGACGGAAATGATATTCGCGCCTTCCGGCAGTTTCAGGTCTACAATGTCATACGTGCACGATTCCTGCGGTTCCGTGTCCTCGAACTGCACGCCGTTTTTTCCGTGAATCCGATATGCCTGCATAAGTTTTCTCCCCCATTCATAACATCCGAAGCAGCCTGCAAAGTGATTCCGCGTCCTTCGCCATATAATCGGAAGCCGCGATGGCCGCTTCCACCGGGCGATGAACGCCTCCATAGGAAACGGCAATATCCGCCGCTTCGAACATCGGAATATCGTTCGCTCCCTCGCCGACTGCAATGACGCGGTCGGCTTCTTTTTTCAGCGCCCGCACCGACTCGCCCTTATCGACGATGGACGCCAGCACCAGACCCTCGTTCTCGTCCCATGCGCTCTGCGAGGTAAATGCGCGGCAGCCCAGTTTTTTGAGTATCGGCTCAACCCACAGATCGAGATTTCCTGTGACAATCGCACAGTCCTCCGCCCGTTCACGGATGAATTCGGAAATCAACGGATCGAGCTCGACGGTATCCATGATTCCCTGGATTGTCGCCAGCGGGATTTCCTTCAGGATATGGAACCGAAGGCGGAACGACTCGGAGAAGGCGAAGTGTCCGTCCATCGTCAGCCGCGTCAGCCGCGCCATTTCCTCGGAAAGCCCAAGCTCCCCCGCAAGAATCGGAAGCGTCTCCTCCCGCGTCACGGTCCCGTCCAAATCAAACGCGAACACGGTTCGATTTGTTCGATCTGTCCGCTCTTCTTTCACGTGCCACCTTCTTTCTCCATATCGGCGTCATACCTCCGGCGACAGCATATCGCCGTACTCCTTCAGAAAATTTTTCTGCCATTCCTTGTATTCCGGCGCAAGCGGCTTCTCCCTCGGGCAATGGATGCACCAGAAATCCCGCTCCTGGTTCGGCACGACGACCTGATAGCCTTTTCGCGCGAACTCCATGCACTGAGACGTGTCGTAAAAATGCCAGCCCCCAAAAAGGTCTTCGCGCCACCGAATATCGTATTGTGTCGCCAGCAGCAGCCCGTCCGCCGCCTCGACGTCAATATACGCGTCTTCCGGCTCCTGCATTTCGGAATCGACTACCGATTCCGGCTCACAGGCGTGCAGCACCCGGCCATAGCATCGCAGCCCGTCCCACCATATCCCGCTGGCGGGAAGGGAGCGGCAGCCGACCATGCCGATCATGCCGACGGACGCGTCCTCAAAAATCCGAAGCATGTCCCGCACGAAATCCTTGTTCACGACCAGCGTGTCCTGATGCAGATACACCTTGTACCGTGCGTCGGAAGACTCCATCGCCGCGTTGTACCCCGCCGCCATCGACGCCGCACCGCGCATGGGCAGATATTCCGCCGCCATCCCCTGCGGCAGGCGCAAATGGCGAAGATACAGCAAGCACTCTTCGTACTGCCCTTCGTCGTTGACGCAGGTAATGAACGCGATTTTCCCGTCATCCGCCAATACCTTCGCCCCCTTATACAATCCAGAATCCTCGAGGACGTCATTCTGCGCCTATCCGCCGCAAACGCTCCCAGACCTCATCCAAAAAAGCCTGACGTTCTTTCGGCGAATGCTCCGAAAGCGCCATGCGGAACACGTCCTGATGCACGACGACCGACGCCGCAAACCGCCCGATATAATCCGCCAAAAAACCATCCTTGTCAATAAGCTCCCAAAGCGCGCCGACATTTTCGGGCAAATCAATCTCATACTCGATCCGCCGCAAAAGTATGGCCAGACGTTTCCGCGCCTCCGGTGCATACGCCGCTTTCAGCAGAGCAACGTCTGAGGACGAACGCAATGCCTTTACCAGCCATACTTCCGTATCAAGGTCGTTCAGTCGATTCTCGAAGCCCGCCGCAACGAACGGATTAATTTCATCCCCCGTCCCGCCGCCACGCACCGGGGCGAAAAATATATCCTTATAAAACGACGCGTAAAGCAGCCGCTCGAATTCCGGCTTCGCGTATCTGCGCCGCACAATGGCGTAATAATGACCGTCCATCAATTCCCGCAGGACGCGCCAATACCGAATATTCTCAAAGCTCGTCAAGAGATATCCGGTGTCCTTTATGAACGTCCCGATTCCCGACGCGATATCCTGCGGATTCGCGACGTTTTCCAGCATCCGTTCCGACAGGACGACGTCAAAGGTATGCCTAGGAAACGGCAGCACTTCCTCGCGGTAATCGAGGACCGTCCATTTGATGCCCAGCCCCGCCATTTCCGGCGTCTGAGTCATATCTCGGTCCGAAACGACGGCAAACAAAGCAGCGCCGGGGAACCTGCTTCTGATCGCAGGCAAATATTGTATGCTTTCAATGACCAGCACCGAGCCAGGCATTTCCCCCGGTTCAAAAAAACGGAGAAGCTTCAGCTCGTCACCCGTTTCCATACGGCTTACATCTCACGAATCGCCTGGATAAGCAGGAAATCCGTCTGCCGCATCCGTGCCGCCGCTTGGAAAGCCTTATCTTTCTCACCCTTTTCCGCGAGCAGCACGGCGAGATTCCGGAGCAATCCGTCGTCCGTTTCGTCAAACTTCAGCGCTTCCGTCAGGAATAGCTCGGCCGCTTCCAAATTGTCCTGCGCGTAGTATCCGCCTGCGAAAGAATCCAATATCCGTACTTTTTCCGCGATGGAACGGGGACTATCTAGCACCTCGCGAAGCTTCCTTCTGGCTTCGTTTGCTTCGCCCGCCTGCGAAGGCGTATCGGACACAGCGGCCGTCCCCTGATCCGAAGGCGAAGAGATATTCGCCTCCGAACGCGAATCGGGCACCGCCGGCGCAGAAGGCGGCTCTTGCGGTTGCTGCGCTTTGTCCCCATGCACACGGGCGTCGATTTTCTGCTTCAGATTCCGCAAAATCTCCAGCGCGCTCTTGCCTGTTTCCTGTCTTGGCTCAGGTGCAGCGGGCGCCTGTGCTTCCGGCTGCGGCACAGCAACGGATTCTGGAGACGCCGACGGCGCTTCCTCTTCATCCAGCCGCAGGAACTTTGCAAGATGCGGATACTCCTTCCGGATTCGTTCCGGCTCGTTGCGTCCGTAAAACCCCGACAGCGATTCGACTTCATCCTTCTCTTCGTCGCTCATGCCTGGCAGGAACTTATCTGCCAACAGATCAAAGATAGAAAGTCCCGCGTCGACCTTTTCCTGAAGGATGCAAAGACGCGCGAGCAGGATGCGCGCCGCCACATGGCCGGGAGCAAACTGCAGCGTATTGTCGATCCAAGCCGCCGCCCGCTCATAGTCCCCCAACATGAAATACGCATACGCGCCCGCATACATCGATGCCGGACTGACCGTTTTCCTTTCCGCCAGCTCGGCCAATGTGTTCAAAGCGTCAGAATACGCCTCCTGCTCAATTTGGTCTTGGAGCTTTTGCTCTAGTCCCTTCACTTCCGCCTGCTGTCCGGCGACTTCCTCCATCTGCTGTTTTTTCTTCAGTTTTCGGCTTGCCTTTCCCATTGCCCGCGCCTCCAATTTTAATTTTTTATCATTATTTCCTACTGAACATACATCTTACGCTTCGCCGCTCCTCCATTTCCGCCAAATCTCGTTGTACTGCGCCTCTATCTCGCGGATATAACGTGCGGCATCCATCACCGGCGACTGCTCCAGCATGTTCCGGAGATTTTTGTGCAGCGTGTCCAACAGCTCTTCATCCAGCGCCAGCGCGACCGCCTTCTCTACATACTCGTCCACAGTTTCCGCCGTCAGTTCCCCAAGGCCGACATTCTTCAAAATCCCATAGCTGAACCGTGAACTGCGCCGTTCACCGTACCGCGACACTACCGGCACGCCCATATAAAGCGTGTCGCAGGTTGTCCCGCCGCCCGGCCATGGATAGGTGTCAAGGGCAATATCCACATCAAGATATCGTTCCATAAAATTCTTCGTGGCTGGTTCAAGAATTACCCGCTCCATCGGAAGCCCAAGCGCTTTCAACCGTTGATATGCCGCTTCCGCCGCCTCAGGGCTCTCCAGCACAAAGCTCTTCAAAAGCAGCCTGGAGCGCGGAACGCGACGAAGGATTTCCTTCCACGCAAGGAGCATTTCATCCTTGACCTTCGCGTACTGGTTGAACACACCGAAAAGCACCCACCCTCGCTGCTTGGACGGAGCCCCTTTGGAGGCAGGAAAAATTTTTTTCCCGATGACCGCATAACAGAATTGCGCTGTAACATAAAGCGGTTTTTCCACAAAATACGCTTCACGCCCCTCTCCCGGCGGATCGACAAACGAATCCGTCAGGAAATAATCCATGGCATCCAATCCCGTCGTCGCCATATACCCCAGCCCAGAAATCTGAATCGGCGCAGGTTTCCATGCGAAAACCGAGACCGCGCTGTTCGCCGTATGTCCTGCGAGGTCAAACAAAATATCGATCTCATCCTCATATATCACCTTTGCAGCCGCTTCCGGCTGGGTGCGGTCGATATCCCGCCATACATCCGCCATCTGCTTCACGACTGCCGACTCCGGAACCTTTTCCGCCGCGGAGTTGTAAGCATACACCTCAAACCTGGCCCTGTCCCGGAACATCAAGAACGGGACAATAAAATGGGACATCACATGCCCACCGAAATCCGGAGAGACGTAGCCGATGCGAAGTCTGCTGTGCTCCGGCCTTTGCCGGGAATGGCTGTACCGCTTGATTCCCTGGAATATTTCCGAATAACGCTTGCTTTGGTTGAACAAATCCTGCGACGGAATATCGTCGTTATTATGAGAAAGCAAAAAACCTCCGTAGGCAATGGCCCGGCTAAAAATCGTATCCCCCAAAAGATAGGCTTCCGTATAAGCATGGAGGGATTTCTCGACCTCCCCCAGGATAAACATCAACCCTCCATATCGCATCCACACCTGTTGGCGAAGAAGATTGTCTTCCTGACTGCTGCCTACCGAATACAGCATCTGCTGATACGTCTTTGCCGCCGACAAAAGGAACAAACGCTGATCCTGCGAATATGCGAGCCATCCTAAAAGCTTCGCTCTTCCCGGCGGCTTCAGCTTTTCCGCGCGCCTCATCCAATACAAGCAATGCCGATCGTCTTTCAGGATGTAATACGCTTGTGCGACATGCACGACGGAATCCGGCAGATTGACACCGGCGAACACAAGACGGCTGCCCATTGCCGCCGCTTCTTTCCAGCGCTTTTCGTCTCGCGCCCTTTGGAATCGCTCCCATCGGCATGTCAGGCTTTCCTTTTGCGTCTCTTCGTCCGCCGTTCGTTCCCATGCGACGAAAATATCGCCATACGCCTCTTCCAGCGCGTCCATATACCGCTGCGCATTCATCACCGCCGAAGATTCTATCTTCCACTGAAGCGTCAAATGTAGTTCTGTGAGCCGCTTTCGATCTTTCGCCAAGCCCACGGCCGCTCTGATATATGACGGCCAATCCGGAACGCAAAACGAATCCATTCCTATATTCATCAAGATACTTTCGCTTGCGCGTTCCGCATAAACGCGCCCTTTTCTCGCCACTACTGGGATTCCCATATAAAGGGCTTCGCAAACCGATCGTCGGCCTGTCCTCGGATACGTATCCAAGGCGATATCGACGCGCTCGTAATCCGCAAGATAGGATTCCGTCCAGGCAACGAGCTCGACACGCGACTCGTCCAATCCCGCTGCCTCCAATCGTTCCATCGCTTCCGTCCGTCGCTCCTTGTCAGAAAACGTTCCGTCCTGCACAAGCAGACGCGCGCCGTCCACGCGGCGCAAAATTTCTGCCCATGCCCGAATCGCATCGTCCGTCACCTTTTCCCAACGTGCGAGCACACCAAACGTCAAATACCCGGCTTCCAGAACAGGCGCAGGCAATGAATACACTCTTGCGCTTTTGGGGCGCATGCAGCATATCTGGCTCTCCGGCAGACGAAGCAGCTTTTCCGAAAAGAACTTCTCCTCTCCCTTAGGCGCAGTATAAACATCCGTCAAGAAATAATCAACCGCGCTCGCCCCCGTCGTCCCCCGGGATTGTACGGCGCTCACCTGTATCGGCGCGGGCTTATAGGCGAGAACGGGAAGTGCACTGTCAGCATTCCCCCCTGTCAAATCCACAAGGATGTCAATCCCGTCAACGTATATACACTCTGCCGCCTCCCGCGCCGAAAGGCCGGACAATTCTCTCCATGCCGTGGCCAAATTCACAATCGTAATGTTTTTATACACCGTCTTGCCCAATGCATACCCGTACACTTCAAAACGGTATCGATCCGCATATCCAAAAAAAGCAGTGACCAATGAGAGATTGTCTTTTTCCTCCGACCCATGCAGGATATAGCCGACACGAAGCACATCATGATGTTCCGCCGCAGGATCGTGCGTAAAGGGGGAGCCATCCTCGGAAGATTCGTCAAGAAATTCTGGTTCGCGGCTTGGGCCTGCTTCATCGCCGGATTGCTCCTCTTCCGGCGCGGACTGCTCCCGCACGAACTTCTTCCAAATCCGGATATAGGCCTCCGTCAAATCCTTCCGATATTGCTCCATATTCATCAAGGGAGAGCGCCTCATCATATCCCGGAGATTTTGCCGGAGCACAAGCAAAAGCTCCTCGTCCCCGGCCATCCCCACCGCTTTTTCCACATATTCTTCCGCAGTGTTTGCGACCAGCTCGCCCAAGCCCAGATTCATCAGCAAGCTTTTCCCGAACCGCCCGCCGTGATTCACGCCCGCCATCGTCACCACCGGGACGCCCATGAAAAGCGCGTCGCAGGTTGTCCCGCCGCCCGGATACGGGAACGTGTCGAGAGCGATATCCATATCCGCGTATTCCCCGAGATAGTCGCGGGAAAAACCTCTTGTCTCCACCCGCTCCCGTGGAATTCCCATCCGTTCCATTCGCGCCAGTGCATAAGCGCGATTGTCCGGCTCATCGAAAATCTTTCCCTTCAAGAGCAGCCGGGAGCCCGGCACCCTTGCCAGGATCTCCGCCCAGAGCCGAAGCGTCTCATCGGACATCTTCCCGAAATCATTGAAGCTGCCGAAGGTCACTGCACCGTTCCGACGGCAGGGGGGAGCCTCCGCCGGAAGCGGAGCAGCCCCGACGTCCGTATAGCAAAAATGTGTATGCGGCAGAACCAGCAGCTTTTCCGTAAACGCCTTCTGCGTTTCCTCATCGTCCAGATATACGTCTCCCAGGAAATAATCGATTGCCGAGAGCCCCGTCGACGCCCAATACCCGATGCCGGAAATCTGGATCGGCGCGGGCTTATATGCCATAATCGGCAGAGAATTCCCCATCGTATGCCCGCCGAGCTCCACAAGGATGTCAATCCCATCCTCGAAAATCCTGCTCGCTGCCTCCTCCGGTGAAAGGTTCCGAAGGTTCCGCCAGTAATCGACAGCCTTGGACAGGTCCAAGCTAAACTCGTCCTCTTCCCCCGTCATATATGCGTAAACCGTAAACGGCGTCTTGACATGCCCCAAAAGCATCGCCGTCGCAAACCGGAGCACCACATGATACCGCAAATCCGCAGAGATATAGCCGATCCGAAGCGGCCTTTCCCCGTACCTCCGACGATGAGTGAACCGTTTCACATCCTTGAAATAATCGTTATACCGCGCCGCCGCCTCACGCTGTTCCTCCGGTGAAATCCCCGGCAGGTAATGAAGATCGTAAAGATAATTGCTGTACTCGCCTGCGCCAAGCTCCGGAGCAATCCTCGAAGCCTCCAGGTCATATTTCGCCGCTTCCCCCGGTTCCCCAAGCAGACGAAAGCAGCGTCCCAAAAGGTTGCAGACCCGCTCCCGAATCTGCGCGCCGGCGTTTTTGTCCTCCAAAAGCGACTCCAACGGCTCAAGCAGCGCCGCTCGCGCGCCTTTCATGTAAGCCACCCGCGCAGAAAGATACCGCGTATTCGGTTTTTCCGGCGCCAGTGCCTCCAGCTCTCCCAATGCCTTTTCCGCCGTACCGGCGTCGTTCGTCTCGATTCCGAGGCTTGTCAACAACCCCAGCGCTTCCTCGCGGTCATAGGGCATAAACGCTTCGATGGCGTCCCGGGCCTTCTCCATCGCGCCGCTCATCAACGCAGCGCACGCCTCGTCCCGAAGCCGCGTCGCTTCCTTTGCCTCCTGCTCGTTCATCGCTCGTTTCGTCCCTTCTCAAGCATCTATCTCCCATGGAAAGACCTGTTCCAGTTTGGAAATGTAGCCCTGCATCTCCTGCGCAATTCCCGAATCTGCTCTCCGGAGCGCGTCGGGCAAATCCACTTTCATCCCTGCCCGCTGCGCCGCCAGCACTTCCATTGCGCAGCCGCGTATCATAGCCCGCGCCAATTCCCGCGCCGCACTCGGATACGCTTTCGCGAAAAGCAGCCGCTCGCCCTCGGACAGGATACGGCCTCCCGCCTTTTTATCGTAGTATAAGCATACCTCATAGAGGCCGCTCTTTGCAAGTATGCGGACGAGAAATTCCGCGTCCGCCGCCGGATCGTAAATCGTGTTCAGGAACTGGATCGCGTCCGCCGCCGGAAGCGCGCGCAGGATTTCCCCGAGCAGAGAAAGTGCCGGCTCGTAAAATCGTTCTTCCTTCAGCGCTTCCGTCGCGTCATCCAGCGCCTGCGCCTCCTGCCCCCGTTGATGGGAGATATCGGCGAGGTGGCCTAAAATAATAGCCCGGATATGGCCCGCACCCGGTTCCGTCATCGTAAGCGCTTCGTGCAGCGCCGTTTCAGCTTCGGTATATTGCTCCGCCTGCCACGCCGAGACGCCCTCGATAGCCTTATAATCCGCCGTGCCGGGGAATTTCTTCAGCGCGTCCCGCGCTGCCTCGCGCACCTCGACAAAAGGGCGCCTCAATGCAAGCATCGAATTCAGCAGCACATTGTATGGACTTTTTTCCCGTCCGCCCAGCGTGAAACCGGAAGCAATCGCCTTTCGCGCCCATTCCTCCGCTTCCTCGTACCGCTCCAGCCCAAAGCAGCAATCCGCGAGATAAAAGGCGTCCGAAGGCGACTCTCCCCGCCGCTCTCGCTCTGAAAGCAGAAGAGAAAGATTCCGCTCCGCTTTCGCACGCAAAAGCCCGGACGAATACCCCGTATGCCAGACCCGCACGTCCCGCACCTCCACCATCCGCCAACCGCTTCCACGCGCCTGAAGCATCTCATGCACATGGCCGTGATATCTTAGATCGGGATGACGGCGAAATACCCGAAGCTGGAAACCGCCGTTCGAAAGCGCCCCGTCGCGGTCCACGTCTATATTGACCAGCGGGCAGAAAAAGCCGGCTATCTTTCGCTCTTTGTCAAACTTTTGGATATACGCCCTGACCTTCGGTATATCTTCTTCCGAAAAATATTCGTCGGCGTCGAGAAAGACAATCCAGCTTCCTTTCGCTTTTTGCAGCGCGCAATTTTTTGCCGCCGAGAAATCGTTGCGCCACGCGAAAGAATAAACGGATGCGCCCGCTTCCCGTGCCAGCTCCGCCGTCCGATCCGTCGATCCCGTATCCACCACGACCATCTCGTCGGCAAGGGCGCGGGCACACGTGAGCCACCGGGGAAGGTTCCGCTCCTCGTTCTTTACGATCACGCACGCCGAAATCTTAACCATTGTCCGCCGCCTCCGCCGTTAACGACGCCGATAAACGAGCGGCGCACCCCGCGCCCGCGATTTTTTCGACCTCGCCCATGATTTTTGCGCAGGTTTCCTTCATATCATCCCGTACGGATTCCCTGCCCATGTATGCCTGCCAGACCGCCGCCAAATCCGACGGCAGCAATCCCTCCGCCAAAGCCGAAGCCGAGCGCGCCTCCGGCGAATCGTCGTCCTCCATCAAAAGCAGCAACGAAAAAAGCCGCACACCTTGCTCCCAAGTGAAACGCCGCGCTTCCCTCGAAAGCCCCTGCCAGTCCCCCGCCCCCGCCAAATCGCGGAGCGGCTCTTCTGCCCGCTCGTCCCGAAACAGCCGCTCCCAAAGAACCGCCCGTTCCGCAATCAGACGTGCCGTGTTCTCGTCAAAGGTCGTAGGTTCAAGCCCGCTGCCCGCACCTTCCGCGTAAATCGCCAAAGCCTTACGGCCCTCGCGAAGCGCCCCGCGATAATCGAGTCCGAAACCGAGACACTCCGAATATTCCCCGTGAAACTCCGGAAGCTCCGGAAAGTCCTTCACCGCCATCTTCGCCGCCTTGCGCCGCTGTCGATATGCTTCCGGCCGCTTCGCTAAAATACGGAGCAAAATCCGGTATGAACGGCTGGCGTAAGCAAAAGGCTTCCGCCCGCCCTCCACATCGAGCCACGCGTATTTCATCGCTTCTTCCTCATCGCCGAGGCCGTCATACGTCTCCGCCAAATACATATAGATCGAGTCCCGCGGCTTCCCGCTTTCCAGCTCTTTTTTCAAAAGTGCGAGATTGCGCTCCCCTTTCGCCCGCGAAAGCGTCGCCGAGTACCCGGTATGCATCATCAAAAGCTCGTCGCCGGGCACCATCGCCATACGCCGGATGGGGTCACCGTGAAGACGCGGCTCCTCATGGATCGCGCCTTCATAGGCCAGCCCTTCGACGCGGCGCAGAATCCTCGGTACATAGGAATCCAGCAGTACCTTTCCCGCGTCCTCGTCCAGTTCCCGACGCGGAAACATCAACAAATCCGCGTCTTTCCCGTATCGCTCGATGACCCGACGAACATTGCCCGCCATGGTTTCGTCAAAATACTCGTCCGCATCCACGACGAGAATCCAGTCCCCCGTCGCTTTCGACAGCGAAAAATTCCGTGCCGCCGAAAAATCGTCGCACCACGGAAACTGAAACACACGCGCACCATATTCTTCCGCAATCTTCACCGTATCGTCGGTGGATCCCGAATCCACCACGACGATCTCATCCGCCGCGCCCGAAATGCTTGCAAGTGAACGCGCAAGCCTCGCCGCCTCATTCTTCACGATATAACAGGCAGAGATCCGCAACCGCATCGCGCCCCTTTCCGCATAAACCTCTAGTTTTATATTATAGCAAAATATTCCGGCAAAATCACCGTATATCAATAGAAACGGTTGATAGGACGTTTTTCATGTTGTATAATAAAAGATATATATAGATAGTCAAGGAGGCCGCTATGAATTTTATTTTTATTTCTCCGCATTCCCCGCGAAACTACTGGCTGTTTTGCGACCGCCTGAAAAAAAACGGCGTCACGGTGCTCGGCATCGGGGATATCCCTTACGATTCCCTGGAAAAGCATGTCAAGGACTCTTTGACGGAATATTATTATGTCGAATCCCTGCAGGACTATGACAAAATGTTCCGTGCTGTGGCTTTTCTTTCGTTCAAATACGGAAAAATCGACTGGATCGAATCTCACAACGAGCTTTTCATCGAGCAGGACGCTCGTCTGCGGGAAGACTTCAATATCAAGACCGGCCTGCAGACGGCGGACATCGAACGGTTCCGCCTGAAGTCGGCTATGAAGCCATATTTCCGAAACGCTCATATCGCCGCGCCCCGTCACGCTGCCATCCCCACCATTCGGGAGGCAAAAGCTTTTGCACGGAAAGTCGGGTATCCGGTCATTGTGAAGCCGGATATGGGCGTTGGCGCAAAGGACGTCCAACTGATTGAAACTGCCACCGAGCTGGAATGGTTCTTCTGGGAAAAATCCACCGTGCCATACATTATGGAAGAATTTGTGCATGGCAACATCTATTCCTACGACGCGATCGTAAACCTGGACGGCGAACCCCTCTTTGAGTCAATGACGGCATGGCCGCCTTCCATCATGGAAATCGTCGCCAAACAGCTCGACTTCTCATACTATGTCGCGGCGGATATCCCTGACGACTTGCGGAACGCAGGGCGCGCCGCCATACGAACCTTCGGCATTCGGGGCCGCTTCATTCACCTGGAATTCTTCCGGCTGACCGAGGACCAGCCCCCTCTCGGCGCGGAAGGCGAGCTCGTCGCACTGGAAATCAATCTGCGGCCGCCGAGAGGCTACGCCGTGGACATGATGAACTACGCACATTCCACCGACGCATACAAAATCTGGGCAGACATGGTCACCATCAACAAGTGCATCATCCCCAGACGCTCCGATCACCGCTTCTGCGTATTCGCGGGACGACGCAGCAGCCACGCCTATCTGCACTCCCATGCGGAAATCATCACGCGCTACAAATCGAATATCGTGCTGCAAGAGACAATACCGCCCCAGCTGCATGCGCAGATGGGCAACTATATGTATTCCGCCCGCACACGGACGAAAGAAGAAGCGGCAGAATTCATCCGCTACGTGCAGACCCAGTTCAGCGAGAACGGACAGGCACGCCGGCTGCTGCTGAAGGATCTGAAGCCGGGCATGGTTCTGGTCCAGCCGATCGTCCTCCTAGACGGCAAGATTTTGATGGAAACCGGAACGAGAATGACGGAATTCGTCATCAGCCTCCTGCGCGACCCAAACTACATGGAAAAAGTGCTCCCGGAAGGCTCCTCTCTGGACGATTTGATGCTGACCGTAAACGTCCCCCAGGAGATCAAAACGGTTTCCGTGGAAGACCATCCGAAGGCGGAAATGACGGACTCCCCATACGCGAAATTACCGCCGCCGGACCCGAAGACCGACAAGCTTCTCGACGCGGATTATGTGCGGACATATCAGGAAGTCTTCCAGGAACTGGAGCAGCTGCTGAACCCGAACACCATCCACCGGGGCCTCAATCTGGACGCCCTCGGCCAGCTGATTTCCGACCGCAAGCTTGCGAGCCTCTGCAACGATTCCATGGCCATCACCCAAATCCACAACATGGACTGCGAAGGCTCCTATCTGATCCATCACAGCCTGCACGTCGCAATCCTGGCCGGCCTGACGGGAAAATGGATGCGCTGGCCGCGGGAATCCTACGAGCGCCTGCTGCTTGCGGGACTGCTGCACGACGTCGGCAAACTGAAAATCGCCAAAGACATCCTGAACAAACCGGGAAAACTTTCTCTGTCGGAAATGAAAATCATGCAGAACCACCCCACCTACGGTGTGGAAATCCTGGCGAAATCCGGTCTCTCCACCGAATCCGACCTCATCGCCGGCGTGCTCCAGCACCACGAGCGCGGGGACGGCTCCGGCTATCCGTCCGGGCTCAAGAACGATATGATTTCCCCCTTCGGGAAAATTCTCGCGATTCTCGACATTTACGACGCTATGGCCACGAACCGCGTATACGCGCACAAGGTGTCGCCCTTCGACATCTTCGACCGCCTGAGCATGGACATGACCGCCGGAAAGCTCGACGAGGCCTATTGCGTGCTGTTCATGCGGGAAATGGGCCGCTCGCTGACCGGAAACTGGGTGCGGCTGAGCAGCGGCGAAAAAGCGAAGATCATCTATATCGACCAAAACAAAACGAATGCCCTGCCCATCGTACAGACAACCGAAGGCAAATTCTACGACCTGACCACCGACGACTCAAAGAAGGTGGAAGAACTGCTCACCATCAAAGAAGCGACGTTGGGAAAATAGGCCGCAAAAAAACTGCCGCACGGAAAAACGTGCGGCAGTTTTTTGCCCTAAAATTGTGTATTGACCATATGCCCGCTTGGCTGGAAACCGGGGGACGCGGTATAGGAGCGAACCTTCACATTGCGCTGCTTCGAGCGGGCAAGCCAGCTCTGGGCGCGATCCTTTACGTCCTTCGCTACGGGCTGGAGCTTCGCCAGAAACGCTTTATATTCGTCCGTCTTCTTGTGGTCCGGCGTCGTCGCCGCAATCATGCGGTCGAAAATCACGTTCCGCTGCTCCGCGATATTCAGGAACTCGTCAATATCCTCGCGGTCAAGGAACTTCTGCATTTCCTTCGTCAGCACGTAATACTGCTCCCAAAGCGCGCTCGCATCCTTCGCCATCAGGACGCCGCCCCTTTCTCCGCGCGGGCCTTCTTCATCGCCTGCGCCCACGCGTCCCGGAGCTCTGTGATAATGTTCTTCGCCTCGTCGAGCTGCTTGACGTCGCTCTTCATGTTTGCCTCGACCAGACGGTCATAGACATAGTTGTAAAGAGGCAAAAGCTGGTGCGCAATCTCATATTCCATATTGAGCGTCACGCGAAACTCCGTAATGATGTTCTGCGCTTTCTGCAAGGAGTTGTTCGCTTCCTCATAGTCTTTCCTCTCGATAGCATCCCTGCCCTCGGTCATGAAACGAAGCGCGCCGTTATAGAGCATCAGCGTCAACGCTTCCGGCGTCGCCGTCAAAACCTGCTGGCGCTTATATGCCTCGGCTGCATTTACCATGTGTGTACCTCCTGCTCAATCGTGGAATTAATCGCCCTCCCCTATGGGGAGGGCTTTATTTTTTTACTGTTGTCCGCCGAACAATGTATTGTACTGGCTGTTCAACGAAGCGATCATCGTCTCCAGCGCATCGTACCTCTTATAGAGCTGCGTCTGGTAGTCGTCCATCATCTTCTTGAAGTTCGTCATTTTGTCCTTGAGCTGCGTAATCAACAAGCCCAAAGAGCTCTGGTCGTTGGAGTCAGGAAGGACGCCCGCGTAATCCTCGACCTTCTTGATGCCGTCGGTGATTGCGTTGAAGTACAGGCGGTTCGCGATACCGCGGTGATTGTAATCATCCTTCAGCATATAAGTTTGGCGTTTCGTCTTGTCCTTCTCTTCCGTGTACGTATCCTGATCGGACGCGAAAAGCTCGTATACGCAATCGGGATCGGCCGCCAGCGCCTTCTTCAGTTTGTCCACGTCCAGCTGCAAATGCCCCTGATTGTTCGTCGACGTAATGCCGATAGCCGAAGCGGAATTGTACTCGCTGTGGACGCTTTGCACCGGCGTCATGATGGCGTCGCGCATATCGGAAATCAATTCCCGCAAAATATCGTTGTGGTAGAACAGGCCCTCTTTCGCCTTTTCCGTCCACTTGTCGATCTGCTCCTGCGTCATGCCCGCTTCCTGCGTCTTCGACAGCGGCTCGTAGTCGCCGCTGGGCTTCGTATTGTACTTTTTCGTCAGATCGTCGAGAATCTTATTGTAGTCCTCGACGAACTTCTTGACGTTCTCGATGATCTTGTCCGTATCCTGGGAAACGGAAACCGTCGCCTTCGCGCCCTCCGTCTTGTTCAGGAACTGGTAAGTGACGCCCGAAACCGTCAAGCGGTTGTCCTTGACGTCGCTATAAACGCGCCCGTCAATCTTCACCGTGCCCTCCGAGCCGTTCACGATCTTCGTTGTCGCCGCAATGCTCACCGACATCGAGTCGCCATCCGAGAAGGACTTTGCTCCGCCCGTGTCGCCGCCGTCCACCGACCGGCCCAAATTCAGATTCGTGAAAAGCTTCGCCGAGAGGCCGTTGCCGCCGTCCGCCCCCATCGTCAAAGTCAAGTTGCCGCCCTTACTCGTAAGTGCAAAACCATTGGCCTCGTCATAGGTTGCCGTGACATTGCCGCCAAATTCGCTAGACTGGTTGTTGATCAGATCCGCAAGGCCATCCATGCTTGCCGACGCCAATGCCCCGTATTTCAGCGTGAAGTCCTTGGTCACAGACCCTCTCGTCACCGAGAAGGAAATCGCCGTATCATCCTTGCCGACAATGGCCGTCGAGCCGTCGGCCTTCGTAATCACATACTCGCTCGCGTTTGCAAGGGTAAGGGGAACAAAATGAAGATCTCCCTCATACGTCCCATCAATTGGATTACCGTTTTCATCAAGTTGCGCGTAATTTCCGTTCTCATCTTCGAGAACGCAGTGTCCATTCGCATCAACGAGAACGGGATTACCATCGTCGTCCTTAATCGGTTCTTTATCTGCATTCAGGAAACTGTGGGGCTGGATATCCTTCAGCACGATATCCTTCAATTTGCCGCCCGAGGTCACGCCCTCTTTCGTATACTTGACCGCGTCTTTCGTTTTCAGCGCCGCCGTGGAGGTCGGCGCATCCGCCGCCGAGGCGAAGGTCTCCGCGGGATCCAGCTCGCCGTCGTGAGACTTGCCGAGGTGCAGCGCGTTGAACAGCGCCGCGGCGCCCTTGTCCCCGGCGCCGCTGATATTGCCCATCGTGAGCTTGACAGTCGCCTCCGAGCCGCTCTCCTTATTGTAAAGGCTGAAGGAATCGTTGGTCGCGTCATAGCTCGCCGTGACGTTCGTATTCAGATTCTTGATGTCTGCGGCCAAATCGTTGAGCGTCTTGCTCTCGAACAGCTGGCTAAAGGTATAGTTGACAGTCTGCTTGCCCCTTTCCTCCTTCGGCAGCGTGTCCACGTCTTTGTCGTCGGCCTGCACGAGGAACGAGATTGCCGTGTCATCCCCATTCACCCTTTGCGGTTCGCCGGCGGAGCCGTCCGCTTTCGCAAACGTGACATCGAACGTACCATCACCATTATCTTTGAAGCTCTGGAACGCGATATCCCTAAGGTATATGCTCGACGCCTTTTTCGGATCGGAGCTGTTCCGCGTAATACCATCTTCCGTGGTCAGAAGATACGCGTTCTGCGAAAGGCTCGTAACCTCGATGTTGTGCGTCATCGCAACCGCCGCGCCGTTTGCCGTCGCCGTGACTACCGTCTTGTTGCTGGACTCCGCGTTCATTGCGCTCATGTTCGACTGCATCTTGTAGTCGGACAGCGTCGAATACTTGAAGGTGTTCAAGGACGTATAGATTTCGTTGAAGCCCTGCTTCAGCCACTCGTTCTTGACTTCCTTCTTGTACATCTTGTCGTATTGGTTCTGTTTGGACATCATGCCCGCCTTGACCATCGACTCGATGTCGAGGCCGGAGCCGGAAAGTCCGTAAAGACCATTTACGCCCATGATAAACCCTCCTTAGTTCAAAAACATCCCTATTTTCCTTACGGAATCAGAGAATCAGGCGTGCTCGTCGAGGAACGCGCCGATCCACTCCTTGGTCTTGACCATGCTCTTGACCATTTCCTCGGGCGGGAACTCCTTCAGGACTTCCTTCGTCTCCTTGTCAATCATCTTGACCGTCATGACGTCGACGTCCTTGTTGTACTTGAACGCCAAATTGCAGTCGATCTTGTCCATCAGCTCGTTGAGCTCTTTGGTCATCAGGTCGACTGACTTCTCGTCCATCTTCTGCTGCTGGTCTTCCGCCTGCTTCTGCGCCCGACGGACGTCCGCATTCTGGTCATCCGCGCCCAGCTTCCGGCTGTCCCCTCCGGCCTGCACCGGCGCGTCCGACTTTGGCGGCGGCGTCGGCTGGCTCGAAACCTCCGGAGCCGTCTGCTGCTGCTTTTCCGTCGCGCCACGGCTCGCCGTGTCTACCGCGTTGAACACAACGGCGGCGGAGACGAGATCTTGCATTTTCCCAATCATGACAAATCCCTCCATAGAAATGAAATATCCCTAAACCCGTGACGCGTCACGGATAACCGGCACGGTAACATCTCATCCGTCAGCTTTCGGCTGACAAGCAACATACCACTGGCATGTTGCTCCCCTCAAAGGGAAGGCTATACCCCTTGCCTTCCCCTTGAGGGGAAGGTGGCGTGCGAAGCACGACGGATGAGGTGTCGTCATCCCACGTCTTTCGGCAGGCTCTTGATGTCCACTCCATCGGGCATCGCGGCCTGTCGATTCTCTTCCTGTATCGCGTAGTAGATTTCCCCGCGATAGATCTTGACCTCGCGCGGCGCATCAATAGCTATGCGCACGTTGTCGCCCTGCACATCCACGACGTTGACGATGATGTCGTCCCCGATCATGATCTGCTGGCGCGGCTTACGCGTGAGAACTAGCATTTATTTTTCCTCCTTCTCCTTGAAGAGGCGGTGCTTCGTTGTATATTTGCTCTTTTCAAGCACGACCTGCTTCGCCAGGAATGTGCGTTTGCTGATCACGATCGGCGCCACGAGATTCGCCGTCATGTTCTTGATTTCCCCGCCGGGAATCGTAATGAGCACATAGATCAAAACATCTTCCGCCGTCTTGATGCCGAGCTTCTTCGTGACCTCGTCATCAAGCTGGAACTCATAGTCCGGGAAGAACACGAACGGAACGCCCATCATGAACGCAAGCTCCGGCGTATTCACCGACTGCAGGAACGTGTACGGGCTGTCGCTCTCATAAGGGAGCAACACAAACTCATGCTCGTCCTCGAACGCGGGAATGCCTTCATTAAACTGGACGATCTTGTCCTCCTCAATCTCCAGCTCGCCAAAACGTACCGTGTTGATCTTTTTCATGCTCTCTGCCTCCTACTTCATTTTGCTTGTTCCAGGTCTTTCTAGGTTACGCATAAATGTCATAGTGGCCTTCCGACACCCAACTGTGTATCGAGCCGCGGTCTTCGAGAAACACTTCAAAATGCCCCTCGTTGTAAGTGACATCCGCCTTGTCCGCCGTGTTGATTTTGTAGTCCCAGCTTCCGGGGTCGATGTCCCCCGGCTCGTCGGCGGGCGTGATGTGCACCTCAGGATCGGGAATCGCCTGTGCCTCCAAGTACCGCGTCTTGCTGATGTCCGAGGACAGCTTGCTCTTGGCCTGGCTGGCGATTTCGTTGTGTCCCTTCTTCGCGGCGTTCTCGATCATCGCCCATGCCTTTTGGGTATGGCTCGAAGTCGCGGACTGAACGTCGGAAATGCCTTGCTGGCCGTTCTCCCCGGTGAAATCGCCCATCGTGCGCGCGCCGTAGGCTTTGCGGCTCGGGTACGAATTGATTTCCAGTGTAATCCGTCCCATGCCGGTATTCGAACGCGGCGCATGATACGCGCTGTCCACGGTCGGCTTCTGGATGCGGCTCGAAAGCGTCGAAGCCGCCATATCGATGCCGATGCGCGGGAGCGTATGGCGCGTATTCAGATAGAGCATCACGGTCAGCCCCCTTCCCTGGCAGAAAAACTTCCTAAATATCCACTTCTATTATATCTTTTCTCACGGAAAATTACAAGCTTTTAATGCAAGTAATCCGTAAGCGTTTGCGGCAGGATTCTCGCTCCTACGTTCAGCGAAAGATTGTAGACCGTCTGCAATGTCATCATGTCCACCGCGAGCTTCGAGACGTCGGTGGAATGAACCTCGGTGATGTCGCCGAGGACCTGCTGGTTCTGCGTGGTCAGCATAGCCTGACAATCCTTGTAGACCGACTGGCGCGACGCGATTTTCGTCTGAGCGCTGTTGACAGTATTATAGGCGGCGTTCGCCAGCGCCTTGCCGTCCGAGTTCATCCAGTTGCTGTCCGGCCCCGTAGTTCCGGCTCCTTTATTCCTACCGTGCTCACACATCGCTTGAACCGTGAACATATCGTTGAAGGCGTTGGCGCCGGACGGCCCGAAATAGTTGCCGGAGCCGAGAGGAAGCCGCCCGTTGCCGGAATCCTCGTTGTCGAAAATGCCGCGTCCCGCGATCTCGACGCCCGACGCGTTGACCGTATCGGAAGCGGGCTGCGTCGCGCCGTTCTCCTTGACCATCGAGAACTGTTTTCGGTCGCCTTTGTATTCGACAATGTACTGTTCGACGGTGGCGAACATCAATGATAGTGGAATTATTGATGAACCCTTTGTAAGATCGGACACAAATCCTTTACCTGGATCCTTAATTACACCATACTCATCAAAATAAGTGGACACTGACGGCGACACCGTAGTTCCCCAGTTGGTAATCGTCCCAATCTCGTCGCCGTCTTTGACCGTCATCTGACCCGAAGTAATTTTATCCTTGTAGCCTTCTTCGACGAACTCCTCGGAATATACCTTTCCCGTCAGAGTGTTCAGGAAATACTTTTCACCGGTATTTTTGTCCTGCAGCGTCAGCATCTGCGCCACATCACCGGACTTCGTGGTGTCATTGAAAAACTCCGCCTGCTTGTCATCGAGGGTTTTCGCGAGACCGCGCTTTTGCATCTCCTTCGAAATCTCATAAGGCTGCACGAGATCCTTCTGCCCGGAAAACAGATAGCGCCCGTTGACGTTCGTGTTCGCGGAGGCCACGGCCTGCTGCGCCTGCACCAGCATCTCGCCCGCGATGGCGCGCATATCGGCGTCGGAATTCGCGCCGTCCGCCTGGTTCGATTTGACCACGATCTTGGAGAAGCAGTTCGTCATATCGACAAGGGCGGCGTCGGTGTTCTTCATCCACGAAATGGCCGTCTGGACATTCGTCTGGTACTGGTTGTTCTCTTCGTAAGTGACGCTGTGCCGCAGATATTTCGAGTAACCGACGCAGTCGTCCGAGGGGCGATGCAGCTTATTGCCGTCGCTCATCTCCATGATCTTCGTCTGGTCCTCGTACGTGCGGTTGATAGAGTTCCGATACCGGACTGTGCTGTTATAGCTGCCTATACGCATGGTTGTTCTCCTTTTGATAGCATACCACTATATCTTGCCCTCCCCTTGAGGGGAGGGGGGACCGCCGCAGGCGGTGGGTGAGGTGTTGAAACGTAACGCCTGTATTGAGTGTAACATCCTTACACCTCATCCGTCGCGCTTCGCGCGCCACCTCTCGGGGAGTCCACCGGACTCCCGCGCAAGCGCCCCTCAAGGGGAAGGCAAGGAATTACGCAAATTGCATCTTTTTTACAGATAGTCTGCCAAGGTCGGCGGGATGACCCGTGAACCTACGGACAGTGACAATTGATAAATCGTCTGTGCCGTCATCATCTCGACGGCCAGCTTCGCCACGTCGGTGGAATGAACGGTGGTAATGTCCTCGAGAATCGTCTCACTCTGCGTGACCAGCATTTCCTCGCAGTCCGTATAGACCTGCTGACGCGCCGCGACAACCGTCTGGGCGATATTCACTGTATTGAAGGAATTATTCGCCAGCGTCTTGCTGTCCGAGCTCATCCAACGGCTGTCGTCCCGCTCGCACATCGCGACTACGGTCAACAAGTCGTTGAAGGCGTTGGCACCGGAGGGGCCAGGATATTTGCCGTCAGGATAAGCCTCCTTGTTGTCAAAGATGCTGGAGCCCGCGATATCTATGACGCTGGCATTCACCGAGTCGGTAGCCGGCTGAGCCGCGCCGTTTTCCTTGACCATCGAGAACTGCTTCCTGTCACCCTGGTAGGTGACGATGTACTGATTGACGGTCTCAAATGTCAGCTTGACGCCCTCAACAGTCGGCGAGAATTGTTTTCCCTTGCCAGTCTCATCCTTAATAACGCCGCGCGAGTCAAAATGATCGGAAACGGTAATCGCGCCGCCGAGATCTCCAAATTTCGGATCGCTAAGCTCCGGATACTTACTCGGATTTTCGTGATAATCGCTTAGTGTCTCACACCCGTTGGCGATAAACTCTTTGTACCCTTCATCCACAAATTCCTTGGTATACACTTCGCCGTTCTTTGTGTTTAGGTAATAGATGTTGCCGTCATCTCCTTCCATGGTCAACATCTGCGTGATATCGCCGGACTGCGTTGCACCGTGTGTATCGCCGCTGAAAAACTTCGCCTGCTTGTCATCGAGGGTTTTCGTGAGTCCTCTTTCGTATTTGTCGTTCGACAAAACATAGGGCTGGATCAGATCCGCCTGCCCCGCGAACAGGTAGCGGCCGTTGACCTGCGTATTCGCGTCGGATACGCATTGCTGAACCATCACCAGCATCTCGCTGGCAATAGCTTTCATATCGGTGGCGGTGTTCGTCCCCTGTGCCTGATTCGCCTTTTCCACGACAGTCTTCATCGCGTCCGACATATCGACCAGCGCGGCGTCCGTGTTCTTCATCCAGGAGACCGCCGTCTTGATATTATACTGATATTGGTCGTTCTCGCCATAGGAAGTGCTGTACCTCAGATATTTTGAGTAGTCGATGGGAGCGTCCGAGGGGCGATGAATCTTCGCGCCGTCGCTCTGCTCCATCAGCTTCGTCTGGTTCGCGTAGCTGCGGTTCAGCTGGGTCATGTATTTCATCGTCATTTGGAGGCTGCCTACACGCATTTCAGCTCACCTTACCTTCCCACAACGCCCGTCGAGTTAATCAGACGGTCGAGCATCTCGTCCATCGTCGTCAGGCAGCGGGAGCAAGCGGCATAGCCCTGCTGGAACATGATCATGTTCGTCAGTTCCTCGTCCCAGTTCACGCCCGCAACGGAAGTCCGCCACTGGGTGACCTGCTCAACGATATCCTCCTGAGCCTTGACCTTGCTGTTCATCTGTGAGGAATCAACGCCCAGCGCCGTCATGCGCTTGTTGTAGTAGCTTTGCAATGAAGCGGCGCCGAGGGACGCCTTGTTTTGGTAATCAATTATGCCCGGTGTGCCAGGATTTACTCCCTTGTCCTCCGTGCGGTTCTTGTCCTCCAGATTCAGGAGCGTACTGATCAGGACCGCATTGGAGCCGTCCGCCGTGCCGTTCACTGTATAGTTCAAATCCAGCTGACTGCCCGATGCATCCTTGCCCGTGATATAGCTGACATCATAGGTATGAGCCGTTCCGTCCGCCGTCATATAGAGATTCATGAGATCGAGATGCGACATTCTCTTTTTGGTGCTTACTGCTTCCGGTGTACGGCCCTCATCCGTCTCGTAGAGGGTGCGCGCCGCGATTTTCCGCTCGCCGTCCACCGCCGTGATATCGTCTGACACTTTCAATGCGTTGATGATATTGATGCCATCGAGGGCCTTCCACGCGTTGCCTGCACTGTCGGCGCTAATCTTAACTTCAACCGTCCACTTGTCGTTGACGGAATCGTAAGTCGGTTTGATATTATCTTGGCTATAAATGCCCACCGACTGCGTCGTCTCGTCCCAGATATACGCCACCGTTTTCCCCGTCTCTTCGCAATATTGGGTGGCGTCGTTCTCACCGAAGAAGTTGATGCCCGTCGTCGGGAAACTGCTCGGCGGGTCTGCCGCGTAGACGTCCATGCCCGCGCCCGCCTTGTGCTGAGCGTTGAACTCGGTCAGCAGGAACGCCGCCATGCGCGCGAGGTCATCAATATATTCCTTGTCCTCCAGGATCGCGTCCGTCTCGGCCTTCAGCGTCCCGCTCAGCGGGTCGAAGATGACGCCGGTATCGCCGATCTCGATATTGTAGTCGGTGATTCCATACTTGGCATTCGGGATACCCGGCTGCCTGCCGTCGTCGTAAACAGGTCCCACAGTCAGGTCAAGCTTCGTGATGCCGTTGACGATGGACGCGCCGTTGGAAACGATCGTGTACATCGAGTTTTCCTTGTTCTCGGAAACGGAGATGCTCATGAAGCCCGAAAGCTGGTCGGCGAGGTTGTCCCGTTTGTCCCGCAGGTCGTTGGCGCTGCCGCCCGCCGATTCCGCCGCCATAATGGCCTTGTTGAGCTGTACGATCTGGTCGGTGATGCTGTTGACCTTCTCGACGTTGATCTTGATGTCGTCGTACTGCGACGTGATCTGCTGCTGGAGCTGCTTGCCCGACGCCTTGACACGGTCGACGAGGATGCCCGCCTGCTCGATGACGGCAACCCGCTCGCTGGTGTTGCTGGCTTCCTTTGACATATCTACCCACGACTGATAAAACTTCAAAAGAGAGTTTTGCAGCCCCGTTTCGTCGGAGTCGTTGAAAATCGCTTCGAGCTTCTGGTAATTGGTCTGCCGCGTTTTCGCGTATTCCTGGTCGGCGTATTCGCGCCAGTACTGCTTGTCTGCGTAGACGTCGCGGGCGCGCGTGATCGACAGCGAGTCGACGCCCGAGCCGATAAACTGGCGCGTACCGTTGGCGTAAATCGTGTCCGGCAAGACCGCAGCCTGGTTCACGCTCTGCCGCGAGTAACCGTCCACATTGGAATTGGTCATGTTGTGACCTGTGGTTTCCAACGAGAGCCGGTTCGTGGTAACGCCGCGATACATAGTGTTCAGTCCCGCAAAGGTAGAACGCAGTGCCATGATGTTTCGTTCCTTTCAAGCCTTCCGTGTGGTAGTATTTCGCATCCGTACTGTATTTGCCTTCCCCTCTGAGGAAGGCTTTCTATCATATACTCTGATCGAACAGCTTTCGCCCCTGCGTCGCCTGTTCGGGCGCGTCCGGCGTGCCGTAGCCCGGCGCAGCCGAAGCCTCCGTCATGACGTTCAGGCTGAACGTCAGATAGATATTCCATATCTTTCTTCAAAAGGCTGCGGCTCGATTCCACGACGCCGCGCATTTTTTCGAGCAGGTCCCTGAGACGCTTCATCTGCTGCCGCACCCTTGTCTTCTCTTTCGAGTACGGCATCCGTCCCACGACCGCCTCGATATCGTCCGCCTGCATCTCCGCCAGAAGCGCCGCCTTGTTTTTCTCGTGAGCTTCCATTTCGCGAAGCGTTTTTTCGATGGCTGTCGTCGCTTCCGATACCGCTTTGCCGTTCAGATTTTCCTTCAGCGCCTTTTTCTGCGCCTCCGACTGCTCGTAAAGGCGAAGCGTCAGAGAAAGCTCCGCTTTCAGCAGCGACTCGATCCGTTCCAGCGTCGTATTGCTTCCATTTTCCATATCCGGCGCCCTCATGCCTTAAAATCGAATTTCTTTTCCCGCGTGACGCTTTCATTCCCCTTTTGCCCATAAGTCGGGTCGATCGAGGAATTCGACAGGCGGTTCAAATGGTATTCGACAGCGCCGAGCGCGTGGCGAATCAGGAATTCGTTCGCCTCGCTCGCTTCCTGCGCATCGTTCACCGCTTTGTTCAGCCGCACATGGACTTGACGCAGCGACGTCCGAAGCTCTCCCGGGCACGCGGCCTCCACCTCCGCCATCGTGGTGGCGGCATGGCTCGTCGGGATTTCCCTGGATAACGCCAAAAGCGCATCCTGCCGGCGTTTTTCGGCCACGCGGATGCGCTCAAGCTGCTGCTTTTCTTCCTCAACGATGGGCTCCAGCCCCTTGAGGTCAACGGCGACAAGCGCTGCTCTCTTTCTTCCCGAGATACTGAGAAGCGCCGCATACGCGTCGGATAATTCTTTCAGGGCCTGGATGAGATTCTGCCACATAACGCCGCCTCAATAACGCATGGCGAGCATATCCGCCGCCAACGTCTTCGAGTCCACGTGATACGTCCCGTTCGCGATTTGCTGGCGAAGCGCCTCCACGCGATCCGTACGTGCGCTGTCCGATTCGCCGCGAAGCTGGGCGAGTGTCTGGCTGAAGCTCTTCGCTTCGCTGGACATCACAAACTCCGTCGCTTTCGGTTCTTCCGCGCGTTTCACGTTCTTGACGGACGCAGTCTGCTTCCGATTGGCAAAAAGCCCGGTTGCAGCTTGGATGTAATTGCTGATAATCATTTGGATTCACCATCCTCTGCCGGCGCGTCCGTGCTCCGTTAGATTCCTGTCCTTGTTTCTTGATTCTGCCCATAAATCGAAAAAAGGCGGGGGTTTCTTAACCCCCGTTTTTCGTCAAATATTCCGTTTTATTCCATGTTATCTCAATATTTCTCTCATTATCTCGTGTTTAGTACAAAGTTTGAGGTATATTAAAGTTTTCTTAAAAACGTTCCGACCCGAACAAAAAAGAGCCGGAATTTTTTCCGACTCTCCTTCTCTCTGTTACTGCTTCTGCCCCATATCCTTCGAGCGGAAGCCCGTGCCCATCGGGCGTTTTTCCGCGACCGCTTTCACCGCGCGCTCCACAGCTTTCTTCTGGGCCTTCATGACGTCCTTCTTAATTTCATCGTCGCACTTCTCGCAAAAACGGCCGTGATGAATCATCTTGCCGCATTTCTCGCAGGGATAGGAAATATCGATGCCGTCCTGCACGAAACGGCCTTCCTTGATCATGCGGCGGACGAGACGTTCCTTGACGCCCTCGACGCCTTCCACGATGTCCTTGATCGTGGAATGGGGATGGTCGCGCACGAAGGACGCCACCTTGAGCATCAGTTCATCTTCCCTCTCCAAGCAATCACGGCAAATCCGCGATCCCATATCCATGAAAAGTTTCCCGCATTCCGGGCAATTCTTCAGCTTTCCTGCCATTTTCCTCTCACTCCTATGTGTTGATGCCAATGATATTAAATTCGTCTATATTGTATACCAAAAATTACTCAACGGCAAGTCTTGTGTTTTCGTTTTGTTTCACGTGAAACAATCGAACATATTCTGAAAATCTTTTCATGTTTTGTTCTATTGTTTCACGTGAAACATTTTTTCGATTTTAATTATTTGTTTCACGTGATAAGAAACGCTTGAAAGCATCAGCTTTTTAGCGTTTCTTATGCAGGCGTAGCCTGTAACATTTTTTCGGTTTCATTTTACTGTCTGTCGCTTGCCAACGTCCAGGCGACAACCTCCGCCGCGCCTGCTTTCCGCAGCACCCGCGCACACTCGGCGATGGTCGCGCCCGTCGTGAAAATGTCGTCGACGAGCAGAACGGATTTTCTCTTAATTTCTTCTATATAAGAATCATCCGTGAGAGAAAAAGCGCCCTTGATATTTTCTGCGCGCTGCGGCGCGGACAAGCCGAACTGCGGCGCGGTCGCCCGCGTACGGACGAGAGCGTCCCGCCAGATCCATCCCCGCGCCGTCAGCCATTCGCGGAAAATCATTTCGGTCTGGTTGCCGCCGCGTTCTTTTTCTTTTTCGGCGAACAGCGGCACAGGAACGACAATCCCCGGCATCCAATCTGCGCGGGGCAAAGCTTCGCCCGCCGCCTCCAAAAAGGAATGAATGGCCGCCAGTCCGTCGCGCCGTTTCTTGAATTTCAACGGCAGCAGCAGCGAACGGAGTGTCCCTTGATACGGCCCGAAGGCCCACGCCTCGGAAATCACACGGTGCTCGCTGCCCAACGGAAGCCGCCGCACGCGAAGCGAAGCCGCGAGGCACGCGGGACACCATCCGCCCCGTTTTTCCACATAGGCACTGCAAGCCGGGCACCGAGGCGGAAATAGAAAATCAAACAAAGAATCGGATATATATTTAATGAAGGAAAATTTTTCCTTTTCCATCATTCGACGGCTCCCGCAAGCCGTGCGGCAAGCAACGTGAAGCGCCGCCGCGTCTTGTCGTTTTCCACCGCGATGCGGAGCGCGCGGCTGCTCCCCAAGAGGATCACGCGCTCTTTGGCCCGCGTTACGGCGGTATAAAGCAGATTCCTTTGCAGCATCGCGCGATGGCCGAGAACGATGGGCAGTATGACAATCGGGTATTCGCTGCCCTGGCTCTTGTGGACGCTCATGGCGTAGGCGGGCTGGAGCGAGTTCATCTCCTCACGCTTGTACTCCGCCGTATGGTCCTCCCCATAGCGCACGGTGATTCCCTGCGCGCCGACGAAGACGACGAAGCCCACGTCGCCGTTGAATACATTTTTCTCGTAGTCGTTGCGGATCTGCATAACCTTGTCGCCGACACGATAGGTGAAATTCCCGGAAACGACCTCCGGCTCATGCGGCGTAGCGGGATTCAGCGCTGCCTGCAGCAGGCGGTTCAGCCGGTCGATGCCGCAGGGAAGGCGGTGCATCGGCGAAAGCACCTGCACATCGCGCAGCGAATCGACGCCTTCCGCCGGCAGTTCATCCCGGCAAAGCGCAACAACGGCCTCCGCTGTCTCCTCCTCGGACGCGATCTCGCGGAACTCGAACGTATTGCCCGCCGTGAAGTCCGGCATCCGCCCCGCGTTGACGGCGTGAGCGTTCCGCACGATCAGGCTCTCCCCCGCCTGACGGAAAATATCGGTGAGCCGCACGCTGGGAAACATTTTCGAACGCAAAATATCCGCCAGCACCGTCCCCGGCCCCACGGAGGGGAGCTGATCCACGTCGCCGACGAGGATCACATGGCAGCCGCGGGGCACGGCAGCGAGAAAATGCTGCATCAAAACAATGTCCATCATCGACACTTCGTCGAGGATAATGACGTCCGCCTCGATCGGCGTGTCCTCGTCGCGCATGAATACGGTGCGCCCGTCGTCCGCCGCCTGCGCCTCGAGCATCCGATGGACGGTGGTCGCCTTCCTGTCCGTCGCTTCGCCGAGACGCTTGGCCGCACGGCCCGTCGGCGCACCGAGACGAACGGAAAGACCGAGCATTTCCAACACGCCAATCATGCCGCGCACGACAGTAGTCTTTCCTGTGCCGGGGCCGCCCGTCAGGATAAACACGCCATGACGAAGCGCCGCCGCCACCGCCGCCCGCTGGCCGGCCGCCAGCGTGATGCCGTCCATGCGCTCCCAGGCCCGCGCCAATGTTTCCGGCTCATCCACCTCGAACCTGTCCGCGTGGTCGGCGATATAGAGAAGCGCGGAAGCGGTTTCCGTTTCCGCACGGTAAAGCTGGGGCGGGTAAATCAACGTCTCGCCGCCCTCCGTTTCGTAAAAAAGCTGTCCGGCCTCGATCTCGTCCCGAACCGTTTCCCGAACCAGCGAAGCGTCGATGCCCAACACGCCGGCCGCGTCACGAACCAGCCACGGCTCCGGCAGGCAGCAATGGCCGAAGGAAGCGACTCCGTCCAAAACGAAACGTATCCCCGCAGCGATCCGCGCCGAACTCTCAGGCTCATAGCCCGACGCCATCGCGATCGTATCCGCCGTACGGAAACCGATGCCCATGACTTCCCGGGAAATCCGATATGGGTCGTGCTCCAAAACGTCCATCGCAAAGGAGCCGAACTTTTTGTAAATACGCGCGCCGTATGTACCCGAAACGCCGTACATTTCCAGCTTGAGCATGATTTCCTTCAGCTCGGATTGCTCATGGTACGATTCGTAGATTTTTTGCGACGTTTTTTTGCCGATGCCCTGTACTTCCAACAAGCGATGCGGCGCGTTCTCGATGACGTCCAGCGCGTCCGCGCCGAATTTCGCCACGATACGCTGCGCCATCGCGGGGCCGATCCCGTTGATTGCGCCGGACGCAAGGAACCGCAAGACGCCCTGTGAACTCGTCGGCGCGTTGACGCGAATATGGGTTGCCTTGAACTGCATGCCGAAACGCGGATGCTCGACCCAATCGCCCCGAAGCGAAACCTCCTGACCGACCAGCGGCGCGGCCGACGGGACCGTGACGGAAACGCGCCCCGGCTGTCCCTCCGGCACGAGGCGGAACACGGAAAAACGCCCGTCGCCCGCGTCAAACACGACGCTCTCCACAACGCCGGTAAGTTCCTCCATCACTTCCGCCTCCTTTCATCATCAGCCTTCCGCCAACGCTCCCCACTTCTCATACCGCTGCTCGATTTCCTTTTCTTTTTCCGCGTATTCCTCGGCAATCCTTCGGCTTTTCTCCGGATCTTGCTGAAGCTCCGGGTCGTTCATTTCCCGCTCCAGCATTTTCAGCTCCGCTTCCGCCATCGCCAGCTCCGCCTCCGCGCGCTGCAACAGCTCCTGCCGCTTTTCCTCGCTGACGCCCGACGGCGGCGCGATTCGTTTTTCCTTTTCCGTCGGCGTTTCCTTTTTCGGATTCGGCTGCTCCCGCTTCGGCTCTTTTACCGTCGGCGCCGGAGCCGCCTCCGCCGCCTTCGCGGCTTCTTCCGCCGATTTCTTTTCCTTATAATAGAGATAGTTTCCGTCATACCGAGTCAGCTTCCCATGTTCCAGCTCCAACGTCACGTTTGCCACTTTGTCCAAAAAATACCGGTCGTGAGAAACGACGAGAAACGTCCCCGGGAATGCCATCAGCGCTTCCTCGACAGCCTCCTTTGCCGGAATGTCCAAATGGTTCGTCGGCTCGTCCAATACGAGGAAATTCGCGCCGGTCAGCATCAGCTTCAAAAACGCCAGCCGCGACTGCTCTCCGCCGGATAGCTCGCCGATCACTCGCTCCACCTCGTCGCCTCGGAACAGGAACGCGCCGAGATAACCCCGCGCCGTTTCCTCGTCCGTGCCGAACTCGTAGAGGATTTCCTCCAGCACCGTGCGTTCCTTGTGCAGACCTTCATGCTGCTGGGAAAAATACCCGATCTTGACGCGGCTGCCGAGCTTCACGCTGCCCGCCGACGGCTCCAGCTCGCCGACGATCATGCGGAGCAGCGTCGTCTTCCCCTCGCCGTTCGCCCCGACGACGGCCACGCCGTCGCCGCGCCGCACCAGCATCGAGAGATGGGAAAATATCGTATGGTCGCCGAAAGCCGCCGCCGCGTCCTCGATCTCCACCACGCGCTCCGCGCACTCGCCCGGCGGATGGAACGCGAAATAATTGAACCGCGCCTTTTCCGGCGGCAGCACGATACGCTCCATGCGGTCAAGCTGGCTCTGCCGCCCCCGCGCCTGCTTGGCCTTGATGCCCGCCTTGTAGCGGCGGATGTATTCCTCGGTCTCGCGGATCTTTTCCTGCTGCTTTTCGTAAGCGGATTCGAGAGCCGCGCGCCGCTCGTCCCGCACCTTTTGGTAATAGCTGTAATTGCCCGCGTAGACCGTCGCCGTCTGATTTTCCAGCCCGATGATCTTCGTCGCGACGCGGTCGAGAAAGAATCGGTCGTGGGAGATCAGCAGCACGCCGCCCCGATACCCGCGAAGAAAATCCTCGAGCCATTCGATCATGCGGATGTCGAGATGGTTTGTCGGCTCGTCGAGAAAAAGAAAATCCGGCTCGCGCAGAAGCGCTTTCGCAAGGCAAACTCGCGTCTTCTGCCCGCCGGAAAGATGCGCGACGCTCCCCGCAAGATCGTCGTCCGTAAAGCCGAGGCCGAAAGCCACGCGCCGGATACGGCTCTCCACATCGTAGCCTTCCAGATGCTCGAAGCGTTCGACGATTCGGCCGTATTCCGCCAGCCGTTCCTCGTCCGCGCCGCCGCGTCCGATTTCCTTTTCCAACGCCTTCTTTTTCTCGCCGAGACGAAAAATATCCGAAAACGCGTCCCGGAATTCGTCATGCAGCGTACCCGTGCCAAGCGACGCCTGCTGCTCCACATAGCCGATGGAGTCTTCCGCGTCTCGCTTCACCGTGCCGGCCTCCGGCTCCTCCTCGCCAAGTATACAGCGCATCAGCGTCGTTTTTCCCGCGCCGTTGGCGCCGACAAGCCCCGCGCGCTCACCCTTTGCCACACGAAAGCTGACGTCCGCGAAAAGATTCAGCGTGCCGAAGGATTTGGACAGTCCGTCCACCAAGAGTTCACGCATTATTGTAATCCTTTCCTATCCGCAGCACTGCCGTATCATCGTCGCTCTCACGAACCACGCAGGGAAACGGCAGCTCTCCGAACAAGGACTCCGTCCCCTTCGGGATAGTCAGCACAGTTTCCGCACGATCCCGCGTTTCACCATTGCCTACGTCCTCGTTGTCGATGACGAAGCCCTTCCCTCGCAGCACATCAGCAGACGCCGCCGCCGCCCCTTTGATGCCGCTCTCGTTCAGCACGCGCACGCGGATATTTTTCCGTTCCTCCATCGCTTTCTGTTCCCGCGCCGCCGCCGCTTCCTCCTCCGACGCGATTCGGAACATGCCCGCCACGTCCACTAAATCCTTGGGCAGGCTGCTCTGATAAACCTCGATATCCTTTGCTGTCCGCTGCTCCAGCTCAGGCGTAAAGGGCACGCCCACCTGAAACGCCAGCAGCCTTCGAGATTCCCGGATATCAGGCAGCCAATAGCTGGTTTCCTGCCACCATCCCGGATACCCCGGCAGGACATGGGACGACACGCCGTTCGCTTTGATATCCGGCAGCATTGTGACATAATGGACCAAATCGCCGGTCTCAATATCCGTCTTGATTACCGACGACAGTTCCTGAACAATCTCCCCTAAATGCGGGATGACCTCCGGCGACGCCACCCGATCCAAAAGCGCCTGCATAAATTTCTGCTGCCGCGCGACGCGGCCAATGTCGCCTTCCTCATCGCGGAAGCGAACATACTGCATCGCATGCCGGCCGTCAAGATGCTGCTCGCCGGGCTGCAGGTCGATTACAAGCCCGCCGTCCTCGTCCCACGGGTCCTCATAATACATCCGCTTTTCCACATCGATATCGACGCCGCCCACCGCGTCAATCATCCGCTCGAACGCGTGAATATCGACGAGCACATACCCGTCCAGCGACGTCGCCAAAAGCTTCTCCAGAAGTTTCTGCGTGTATTCATGACCGCCGTACGCATAAGCGTGATTGATCTTCTCGTAGGCACCCTGTTCCATCTCCACCCGCGTATCGCGCGGAACGGAAAAAACAGAAGCCTTTTTCGCCTCGGTATCGAGCGAGACAATCAAAAGCGTATCGCTCCGCCCCGTATCTTCGGTACGCGGATCGACGCCCATCACCATGATCTCCTTCGTCCGCGGCGAAGCAATCGTATCCTCCGGCGCTTTCACTGGCTCCGGCCGCCGCCCGAAAAACCACCAGCCGATTCCGGCGCAAATCCCGACAAACAAAAATAGCATTACCGACAAAACCAAAAGCCGCCGCTTCCTGTTCCGCTTCTTACGAGTCCGCCGCATCCAAGTCGCCCCTTTAATCCACATCGCGAAAAATCGCGTCTGATAACATAAATATAAGTATAACAAAAAAGCCCGCCTGTCGCAACGAAAGACGAACGGGTAAAGTCTTTTGATTTTCCCCTCTATTGACTTTTGATTTTCCCCATACTAAACTTTAGATTATTACCGGTTAAAACTTTCGATTTTTACCAAAGGAGTCGCCTTATGATTGCCAGACAAGCACGCAACGCTCTTCTCCGCCTCGCCGCCCAGTTCCCCATCGTCGGCGTCACCGGCCCCAGGCAAAGCGGAAAATCCACGCTGACAAAAGCGGTATTTCCAAACAAGCGATACGTCACATTTGACGATCGAACAATGCGCGAATTAGCTAAGTCCAATCCCTCCGACTTCATCGCCGCGTTTCCGGACGGCGCTATTATTGACGAAGCGCAAAAAGTGCCGGAAATCTTTGACGCTCTGAAAATGCATGTGGATGCTTTCGATGTTGCCCCCGGCAAATTCATCCTCACAGGCTCCAGCCAATTTCGATTGAAATCCAATATGACAGACAGCATGGCCGGACGCGCCGCCTTCCTGAAACTGCTGCCGTTTTCCGTCAAGGAACTGAAAGACGCAAACGCGCTTCCCGGCAATCCCTATGATCTCATCTTCGGCGGCCAGTACCCGCCGCTCCACGATCCGGACAAGCACTTTCTTGCAGAGGATTGGTACGAAAACTATATCGATACCTATTTGGACCTCGACGTTAGGGATCAAATCAACCCTACCAATCTTTCCGCATTCCGAAAATTCGTCCAAATATGCGCAACATACAGCGGTCAGCTCCTCTCCATGGGCAGCATCTCAAAAGCCGTTGGGGTAACCGCACCAACTGTCAAAAACTGGCTCTCCATCTTGGAGACTTCATATATTATTCATTTTCTTGTGCCGGACACCAATAATTTAGGAAAGAGCATCGTCAAAACGCCGAAACTGTACTTTATCGACTCAGGGCTGCTTTGCCACCTGCTCCGAATCGACTCAAAAGAAGAGCTTCTGCTTAGCCGTCATAAAGGAGCCGCAGTGGAAACCTTTGCCGTCGCCGAACTTTTGAAATGCCGCATGAATCAGGGGAAAAAACCAAACCTGTCGTTTTTCCGCGACCAAAAAGGATTTGAAATAGACACAATAGCGGACTGGAAACACACCTTCGCCATCGAAGTCAAAAGCGCCAATGCCCCGGAATCCAAGCTCTCCGCCAATACGAGAAAATACCTCGCACTCCGTAACGACAGCAACGCAAAAAGCGCCGTATTTTACTTGGGCGATGCCGGAATGACCATCAACGGGACATTGTATGTACCTTGGAAAGAATGGGGAGAATTCGCTGATGCGGCAAATCCCGATTATCCCTATAAATGAGAATCTCTACGACGATTTAATCATCGACATACGGGAAATGTTTTGATCAAACTGCAGAGAAATAGACAGCATGCAAACTCAACACCGTTTTGCAAAGCCGCTTCGTCACCGGACAATCATCTGCAGCCTGTTCTGTTTCCTATTTTAGAAAAACCGCCGATTGCTCTGCGTGAACAATCGGCGGTTGCTTATTCTCTAAATATCAATCCTGCTCCTGGTACTGGCGGAAATTTTTCAGGATGACGATCGGCGTTTTCTGCGAATCGTTGCCGAACGGGTTGTCTAAGAGCGCCTTTTCCACTTTTTCCGGGCGAAGTCCCGCGCTGGCTCCTACGATACGCGCCTTTCCGAGATCGTTGGCGTCGACGATTGCCGCCCCGAAACAGCCGACCCGCGCCTTGACGTCCTCAACGACCTTCTGCGGATTGCGCGGCCCATAGACGATATGCTTGTCATATGGCGGCATCGTACCCGTCACGTCGTCGATCAACGCCGCCTGCTCGCCGCCCAGCCGATAGAATACGCCGCGAATGCCGACGAGCTTCGCGAGGAAGCCGAGAAACAGCGCGCCCGTTACGCGCCAAACGCCTTCCTCCTCCATCAGCGATTGCATCGCATGAGGCGCCGCGAGGCTTCCGACGTCAGGCATGAAACGGCAGAGCACTCTCGCCTGCCAGGTCAGCGTCAACTCCTCCGGGCGCACGATATGGTTCTGCGTGATAGCGACGACGCTCTCCGCCACCGTCACGATATCATCCGGCCCGACCTTGTCCTTCGTATATCGTTCCATCGCGTCCACGATATCGTCCTTGTGCGTCAGGATACGCGTGGGCACTGGGATTTTTTGCAATTCTTTCACTTCGTTCATGCTCCCGCCCCCTCACGCATCTATCAGCGTCACGCCCGTCAGCGACGCGATTTCCTCCGCCGTCAGCACGACGCGGAATTTCTTCAGCTGCCACGGATTGCGGCTGAGCTCCGTATAAATGAAATCCAGCGGCAAATCGACCATCCGCGAAAGCGCTGTCTTGATGTCCATTCCCTTTCGCGCCGTCAATCGTACCTTGATCAATATATTCAAACTGTTATGCGAGTCGACCAGCGTCGCCTCGAAATAATCGTCCTCGCGGGGCTTTCCCTCGACCTCCGCCTTGCCACGAGCATCAATGCCGTCATACTGCTCGAACGGGAGCTGCGGACGCACGACGCAGTCCACCAGCGTCCCGTATTGGCCGCCGAGATTCTCGAAAGGCACGCTGCAATACAGCACGGCGTCGGTATCGGTCATAGATTCCAACGCAAACGGCGTACGTTTCTCCGTCCGCACAATCACTTTGCTGTTTTTCTCAAGAGAGAAGAACAGCCGAAAAATCAAAAAAGCGAATGCGACAAGGAATATCGCAGCCGCAGCCGGTATCAGCATTTCCAATCCTCCCATGTAAACTTTACTCCAGCATTGCCGCCAGTTTTTTATAATATTTTTCCGGCAGGCGCGCGATTTTTCCCGTTTCCCGGCTAGTGAACACGTTCTGCGTATGGCCTGTCACCAACACCGTATCCTCGCCCTTCCGCAAGATGCGGTAATCGAAGGCCATTTTCGCCTTCGTCAGCGCCGTCGGCGTCGTCTCGATCACCAGCACGTCGTCAAACCGCCCCGGTGACAAAAACTTCGCGCTGACGTCGGTAATCGGGAACACATACCCATCCGCCATCAATTCGCCCAACGTGATGCCCGCCGCCCGCAAAAACTCTACGCGCCCGATCTCAAACCAACGGATATAGTTGGAATGATGCACGACCTCCATCGCGTCGGTATCGAAAAAATCCACATGATGCTCCACCCGCGAAACCATCGTCTCGCCTCCTTGCAGCTACATATAACTTATATAGATTATGATAAAACAAGGGCAAAGTCAAGCCTTGCCTCTTTTCTGGATAAGATTATTATGCATGAAGAATCACGGCTAAACCGCAAAACAAAAGGATTTGACGCACGTTAGTGACTATTTTATAATACAACTATCGATTCGCCACAAAAGAGATATTCATATGTATATCAAGCGAAACATGATAAACTTCACACATGGATGTAGTGTATATTGACTCTGTATCTGTTTTTCAAAATATTGCAGGATGATCAATCATGAAATATCTGGCTGTCGGATTCATTGCTTTCATTATCGCTATCAGCGTAGGATATCACTTCGCACTCTACGCCGAGGAATCGGAAACCCAAGCTTCGCTTTCGTCGTCATTTTTCTCTGAGTCGTTACAAATGAATGATGCAAATCCGGACACGAAAGCATCCTTGGAAGAATCGAAGGAAGAAAATGACGCGCCCGACGTCGGCTTTCGCATCGTAGTCAATCTGGCGAGCCGCGGGTTGGCACTTTATGAAAACGGGATACGGACGCGACTATATCCCGTTGCAGTCGGAAAGGAATGGACGCCGACCCCGACGGGACATTTCATCGTCGAGGAAAAGCAGGAGGATCCCGCTTGGGCTTCGCCTCGAAACGAGGAATTCGTATTGCCGCCGGGAGAAGACAACCCTCTCGGTACGCGATGGATGGGAATCGGCGGTTACTACGGCATCCACGGCACCAACGCTCCGTGGGCCATCGGCGATTACATCTCTAACGGCTGTATACGGATGTATGACGAGGACGCCCAGGAGCTTTTTTCCATCGTGCCGACAGGGACGCCCGTCGAGATTATCTACCAACGCATAGTCGCCGACAGGCAAGCGGACGGGACAATCAATCTTTACTGCTACCCTGACGGCTACGAGTGGCAGGATGTCGGAAAAAAAGACGCGTTGGAAGCTCTCCAACCATACGGCGTATTGGATTTTGTAAATTCCGAGGCAATAGCAGCGCACATTGAAGCCTCCGAAGGGACACCGCTTTTTATCGCAAAATCATTTCCCGTATGGAGCGAAGGAATCAACTTGGGATTTTTCGCGGTTCAGGCAAACGGGGACATCTATCTTCCCGCCGTACCGCTTTTCGCCGCTTTCCAAACGAAATGGGAGTGGAACGCGGAAAAACAGGAAATCGTGGCTAAACACCGTACCGTTCCCGGCGTCCAACAGGGATCCGGCATCTACCTCACAGCTGATCAACTGGAAAACGCCCTGCGTCTCAACGGAAACGTGAACGACGCCGGACAATTCGAGGTGACGGATTGGAAAAAGAAAGTGGAGGTCAGGAAATAAAAATCTCCCCCGCCCGCTTTTACGAATGAGGGAGATTCTTTGTTCGTTTGTTTATATACGTTTAAATCTGTTTTTCCGCGAGTTTGTCCGTTTCCTTGGCTTCCTCCTCAACGAGTTTGCCGACAACGGAGAGCTGCGCCTCTACCTGCGCGTTGGACGTGCCTCCGAGGGAGTTGCGGTTCTTCACGCAAGTCTCCGGCTGGATCTCTTCGCGGATGTCTTCCTCGAACAGCGGGGAGAGTTTCTTGAACTCGTCCATCGTCAGGTCCTGCAGCCATTTTTTCTTTTCGATGCAGTACCCGACGGCCTCGCCCGCCACGGCATGCGCCTTGCGGAACGGAAGCCCCTTTTTCGCCAGGTAGTCGGCGAGGTCGGTGGCGTTCGAGAAATCCTCCTCAACGGCGCGGCGCATCACGTCTTTTCGCACTTTCATGCCGCGCAGGATGCGCGCGTAAACCGCGAGGCTGAACTTCACCGTGTCGATGGCGTCAAATACGCCCTCCTTGTCCTCCTGCAAGTCCTTGTTGTATGCCAGCGGCAGTCCCTTGACCGTCGCCAGCATAGCCGTCAGATGGCCGACCACGCGCCCCGTCTTTCCTCGCACCAGCTCGGAAACGTCGGGGTTTTTCTTTTGCGGCATCATGCTGGAGCCGGTGCAGTGGGCGTCGTCCAGCTCGACGAATGAAAATTCCTTCGAGCACCAGAGAATTGTTTCCTCGCTGAGCCGCGAAAGATGAACCATCAGGATCGACGCGGCGGACAGGAACTCCATGATATAGTCGCGGTCGCTGACCGCGTCGAGACTGTTCGTATAGATGCGGTCGAAATGCAGCGCGTCGGCGACCATCTTCCGGTCAATCGGGAACGTGGTCCCCGCCAGCGCCCCCGCGCCGAGCGGCATGATATCCGCCCGGGCGTAAACGCCGCGAAAACGCTCGAAGTCCCTCGCCAGCATCGAGAAATACGCCAGCAGATGATGAGCGAACAGGATCGGCTGCGCCCGCTGGAGATGCGTGTATCCGGGCATCATCACGTCGGCGTTTTTCTTCGCCGTCTCGATCAGCGCATTTTGCATGTCGAGAATCAGTCGAAGCACCTCGACGGTCTCCCGCCTGAGATACATGTGCGTGTCCAGCGCGACCTGGTCGTTTCGGCTGCGCGCCGTATGCAGCCGCGCACCCGCATCGCCGACAGCGTCCGTCAGCCGTTTCTCGATATTCATGTGAATATCTTCAAGCGCCACGTCAAAGGAGAACTCGCCGTTCTCGATTTTCGCGAGGATTTCCTTCAAGCCGCCAATGATTGCGTCCTTATCCTCATCGGAGATAATACCGCATTTCGCCAGCATCGTCGCGTGGGCGATACTGCCCGCGATGTCCTCTCGGTACATGCGCTTGTCAAAGGAAATCGACGCCTGGAAATCGTTGATCATCTCGTCGGTCGTTTTCGAGAAGCGACCGCCCCACATCTTTTCACTCATTTCAAGAGTCCCGTCTTTTCCTGCATCAACGCGCGAACCTTCAGCGGCAGGCCGAACAGGTTGACGAATCCGGTGCCGTCCGCCTGGTTGTAAACGTCGTCCTCCTCAAAGGTCACGAATTCCTGATTGTACAGCGAATACTTGGACTTCGCGCCCGCCGAGATGATGTTGCCGCGATAGAGCTTCAGGCGGACTACGCCCGTGACCGTGCGCTGCGTCGAATCCACGAAGGCGTCGAGCGCCTCGCGGAGCTGAGAGAACCACATGCCGTCATAGACGAGCTCCGCATAGCGGTTCGCGACCAGTTCCTTGTAATGGAGCGTCGCGCGGTCGAGCGTCAGATATTCGAGTTCGCGGTGCGCATAGTAGAGGATCGCTCCGCCCGGATTCTCATAGACGCCGCGGGACTTCATGCCGACGAGACGGTTCTCGCAGATGTCGGTGATGCCGATGCCGTGCTTCGTGCCGATCTCGTTCAGCAGCGTCAGGAGCTTCTTCGCGCTGCGAATCTTCTTGCCGTTTACGCCGACGGGCACGCCTTCCTTGAACTCGATCTCGATGACTTCCGCCTTGTCGTTGACTTTTTCCGGCGCCTTCGTCACGAGGAACATATCGTTCTTCGGCGCGTTCCACGGATCCTCGAGGTCGGAGCCCTCATGGGACAGATGCCAGATATTGCGGTCCATGCTGTAGGTCTTGTTCTCGGTCGCGATGGGAATCTTATGCTTCTTCGCGTATTCGATTTCCTCCTCACGGGAACGAAGCTCCCACTCGCGCCACGGCGTGATGATCTTCATCTGCGGCGCGAGAGCCTTGACCGAAAGCTCGAAACGCACCTGGTCGTTGCCCTTGCCCGTCGCGCCGTGAGCGATAGCGTCGCATTTCTCTTTCTTCGCAATCTCGACCAGCTTCTTCGCGATAACCGGACGTGCAAACGACGTGCCGAGCAGATACTTGCCTTCGTAGACCGCGCCCGCCTTCAGTGTCGGCCAGACGTATTCGGTCAGGAATTCCTCGGTCAAATCGGCGATAAAGACCTTCGATGCGCCGGAAGCCAGCGCCTTGTCATGCACGACGGAAAGCTCGTCGCCCTGCCCGATGTCGGCGCAGACCGCGATGACCTCGCAGCCGTCGTAGTTCTCCTTCAGCCACGGGATGATAACCGAAGTGTCCAGTCCGCCGGAATACGCCAACGCGACCTTCTTAACCTTCGCCTTCGTTTTTGCGGGCGTCTTTGCCTTTGTTTTTGCGTTTGCCATGAAAAAACAGCTCCTTTTTGTTTCTTTGTTGATTATTTATTTTCATCCTGCCCTGACAGGATTTTGTCTATTTGGGTAAGTAGGAATCATGACGGAAACGAGCGGCAGGGAATCCGTGCCTTTTTTCGCCTCGCTCATGTCCTTACCCCATCAAAAGCGTCATGATGGCTTTCTGCGCGTGCAGACGGTTTTCCGCCTCGTCAAAAATCACGTCGGCGTTGGCCTCAAAGACCTCGTCGGTGATTTCCTCGCCGCGATAAGCGGGCAGGCAGTGCATGACAATCGCGCGGCGATCGGCTTTTTTCATCAGCGTCTTATTCACCTGATACGGCGCGAAAATTTTCTTTCGCTCGTCGTGCTCGTCCTCCTGCCCCATACTGGCCCATGTGTCCGTCACAACGACGTCGGCGCCCTTGACCGCCTCCGCGGGGTCATCGGTCAGCAGGAGCGTAGCCCCCGTTTCCTTTGCGTCCTTCATCGCGTTTTTCACGACCATCTTATCCGGCTGATGCGTTTTCGGCGTCGCCACGGCCAGCGTCATGCCCGTTTTCGCCGCGCCGTAAAGGTACGAGTTCGCCATATTGTTGCCGTCGCCGACGAAGGCGACTTTCAAGGCCGAAAGGTCTTTGCCCTTGTGTTCGCGCATGGTCAGCAAATCGGCCATGACCTGACACGGATGCAGCAAATCGGTCAGCGCGTTGATGACCGGAATGGTCGCCCACGCCGCCAGTTCCTCCGCCGTCTCATGGGCGTAGGTGCGAATCATGATTCCGTCGAGATAGCGCGAAAGCACCCGTGCCGTGTCTCGGATCGGCTCGCCTCGCCCGAGCTGCGTATCGTGGGACGACAGGAAAAGCGCACTGCCGCCGAGCTGGTACATGCCAACCTCGAAGGAGACCCGCGTCCGTGTCGAGGACTTCTCGAAAATCATGCCCAGCGTCCGGCCCTCAAGATAGCGATGAGGAACGCCGCCCTGCTGCATGGCTTTCAGATGCGCCGCCAGGTCAAGGGCAGCCTCCACATCTTCCGGCGCCAAATCGTGAATCGTAAGAAAATCCTTGTCCAAAATCAAACCCTCCTTGTGAAATCAGGAAAATCGCGGCAACACGCGTTCCAAAACATTCATGAGCTCGTCGGTTTCAGCCTTCGTGACAATCAAAGGCGGCACGAAGCGCAGGACGTTCCCTGCCGTGCAGTTGATGATCGCGCCTTCCTCGAGGCAGGCGTTGACAATGTCACGGCCTTCCTTCGTCAGTTCCATGCCGAGGATCAGCCCCGTACCGCGCACTTCCTTGACGAACCACGGCAATTTCGCCTGCAGCTCCAGGAGCCGTTCCTTGAAATACGCGCCCGTTGTTTCGACATTCGCGAGGAAATCCGGCGTCATCGCATCCAGCACAGCGTTCGCCGCCGCGCAGGCCAACGGATTGCCTCCGAAGGTCGAGCCGTGGTCGCCCGCATGGAAGGCCGACGCCACCTTATCCGTCGCGACGAACGCGCCGATCGGCACGCCGCCCGCCAGGCCCTTAGCCAGTGTCACAATGTCGGGCTTGATCCCGAAATGCTCAAAGGCGAAGAATTTTCCGGTACGCCCCATGCCGCTCTGGATCTCGTCGAGAATCAGCACCGCCCCGTAACGGTCGCAAAGCGCCCGCACCTTCTTGAAATAATCAGGCGGCGGCACATGGACGCCGCCCTCGCCCTGGATCGTCTCCAACATCACCGCGCAGGTCTTTTCGTTGACCATTTTTTCCAGCGCGTCGTAATCGCCGAAGTCCACATAGGAAAAGCCGCCCGGCAGCGGGCCGAAGCCCTCCTGGTATTTCGGCTGCCCGGTAGCCGTCAGCGTCGCCAGCGTGCGCCCGTGGAAGCTGTGCCAGGCGCAAATGATCCCGGACTTTTTCTCCGAAATATTATGCGCATATTTGCGCGCCAGCTTGATCGCGCCCTCGTTGGCCTCCGCACCGGAGTTGCCGAAGAACACCTTGCCGCCGCCGAACCGTTTCGCCAGCTTTTCCGCCGCGTCCGCCTGCACCTCGGTGTAGTAGAGATTCGAGCAGTGGATCATCTTCTTTGCCTGCGACGCAACCGCATCCACCAGCGCCGGATACCCGTGCCCGAGCACGTTCACCGCGATGCCGCCAAGAAAGTCGATATACTTCTTCCCCTGCGTGTCATAGACATAAACGCCGTCGCCGTGGTCCAGCACAATCTTGTACCGCGCGAACACGGGAAGATAATCCCTCGCGTCCGCCGCATAAATCTGTTCGTTGGTTTTCAACTGGTTCACCTCATACATTACCATTATAATTCACGAACTTCGCCTTCCCCTCTGGGGAGGGCAAGAAAAACTATTGCACGATCTCCGTGCCGATGCCTTGAGAGGTGAAAAGCTCCAACAGCAGAGAATGCGGAAGCCTGCCATCTATGATCGAGGTCTTGTGCGCTCCATGCGAGAGCGCCGTCAAGCACGCCTCGACCTTCGGGATCATGCCGCCGGAAATCGTGCCGTCCTCGATATAGCTCTCGGCTTCCTTCTTTGTCAGCGACGAGAGGAACGTACTCTTATCTTCAAAGTTCTTGTAAATGCCCTCGACGTCGGTCAACAGCAGCAGCTTTTCCGCCTTCAGTGCGCCCGCGATGGCCGCCGCCACATAGTCGGCGTTGATATTGTACTGTGCGCCGTCCTCGCCCACGCCGATCGGCGCGACTACCGGGACATAGCCGCGGTCGAGATTGTCCTCGAGAATCTTCGCGTTGATGCTCTCCACCTCGCCGACGTGTCCGATGTCCACCTTTTGCTCCCCGCCGTCCTCATGCACGACGGCCAGCTTCTTTTTCGCCCGGATCAGCTCCGCGTCCACGCCGGAAAGTCCGATGGCGCGGTTGCCGCAGACGTTCAGCCTCGTGACGATATCCGCGTTGACCTTGCCGATCAATACCATGCCGACGATTTCCATCGTTTCCTCGTCGGTCACGCGGAGACCGCTGACAAACTCGGAATCCTTGCCTACCTTCTTCAAGAAACCCGTGATGTCCGGGCCGCCGCCATGCACGATGACCGGACGGATGCCGACCTGCTTCATCAGCGTCACGTCCTGCATGACCTTTTCCTTCAGTTCCTCGCTGATCATCGCGTTGCCGCCATATTTGACCACGATGGTCTTGCCCGAGAACTCCTGGAAATAAGGCAGCGCCTCGACAAGCAGGTTTGCAGTATCCTGCGGTGAAAACATTTTGCTGTACCTCCTTAAGTATGGTATTCGCCGTTGATCTTCACATACTCATAAGAGAAATCGCAGGACCAGACCGTCGCCTCCGCGTTGCCGAGCCCAAGTTCCACATCGATCACGATGTCGCGTTCCGCCATGACCTTGCGAAGCGCCGCTTCGTCGAAGGACGCGCCGACGCCGTTGGCGTATACGGGAATCCCGCCGAACTTCACCACCGTCTTTTCCGGCTTGATCGGCACGCCCGCATAGCCCACCGCGCAAATCACGCGGCCCCAGTTCGGGTCCTCGCCGAAGAACGCCGTCTTGACCAGCGGCGACTTCGCGACGCTCATGCCGACCTGCTTCGCACTCTCAAAGGACTCTCCGCCCGTCACATGAATGGTCAGGAACTTCGTCGCGCCCTCGCCGTCTGCGGCGATGCGCTGGGAAAGCCCCGTGCAAAGCTCCTTCAATGTGTCGCGGAAAATCTCGTAATCTTTTCCCTTCCCGGTAATCGGCGCGTTGCCCGCCGCGCCGTTCGCCATCACGATCACCATATCGTTGGTGCTCATGTCGCCGTCAATCGAAATCATATTGAAGGTGACCTCGACAATCTCGGACAGCGCCGCCTGCAAAAGCTTCTGATCGATTGCCGCGTCCGTCGTGATGAAGCAAAGCATCGTCGCCATATTCGGCTGGATCATACCGGAGCCCTTCGCAATCGCGCCGAAACGGACTTTCTTGCCGCCGATCTCGACCTCCGTCGCGCAGGCTTTCGAGTAAGTGTCCGTCGTGATAATCGCGTTGCCCGCGTTGACGCTGCCGTCCTCGGACAGCTCCGCCGCCGCCGCCTTGACGCCCGCCATGACTTTTTCCATCGGAAGCTGGACGCCGATCACGCCCGTGGACGCGACGATGACCTCATTCGCCGGGCAGCCTACCGCGTCCGCCGCGGCTTTCGCCATCGCCCGCGCATTCGCCATGCCCTGATCGCCGGTGCAGGCATTCGCGCAGCCCGCGTTCGCGCAAATCGCGTGCGCTTTGCCGCCCTTCACGACTTCCCTCGACACGAACACGGAAGCCGCCGCCACCTGGTTCTGCGTGAACGTACCGGCAACCGCCGCCTCTTTCTCGGTGTAAATCAAAGCAAGGTCGAGATTCCCGCTCTTCTTGATACCGGCCTTTACGCCCGCAGCCTTGAATCCCTGCGGGAACGTAACGCCTTTTTTCGTATTTGCTTCACTGAACATGTTTTTTCCTCCCTAATATTTGCATAATTATAATATAACCATTACGGGTACATCGGAATCATGTCGATTCCGAGCTTCTCGTCGAAGCCGCAGGCGATGTTGAAATTCTGTATTGCCTGACCTGCCGCGCCTTTGACCAGATTGTCTATCGCCGACAGCACGATCACGCGATTTGTCCGTTCGTCGATGTGCCAACCGAGATCGCAGTAATTCGAACCGCGTACGTATTTCGTCTCGGGGTATGCGTTTCGCCCTCGTAAGCGGATGAAATATTCATCTTTATACATCGCTTTGAAAGCCCCGTCCACTCTTTCCGCCGTCTCGCCGTCTTTCAGCTTCGCGTAGCAGGTAGACAGGATGCCTCTCGACATCGGCACGAGATGGGGCGTGAATTGCAGCGTGATCGGCTTGCCGCTGATATCTGAAAGCGCCTGCTCGATTTCCGGCGTATGGCGATGATTCGCGACGCCGTAGGCTTTGAAATTATCGTAGAGCTCCGGGAAATGGTTCGGCAGCTTCGCCGAGCGGCCCGCGCCGGACACGCCGGACTTCGCGTCAATCACGATGCTGTCCGTGTCGATCAGACCGTACTTGACCAGCGGCGCCAATGCCAAAATGCTGGCCGTTGTATAGCAGCCCGCATTGCCGATGATCTTCGCATCTTTGATTGCGTCCCGGTACAATTCAGCCAGTCCATAGACGCGCTTCGCGTCCTTGTGCGCATGTTCGATCTTGTACCACTTTTCATAGACTGAAGTATCGTGGAAGCGGTAATCGGCGCCGAGGTCGATGATCCGCACCGGCAGCTTTTCCAACTCGAGTCCGATTGTCATCGCGTACCCGGCGGGCAATCCTATGAACAGGAAATCGCTGTCCTCGCCAATGGCTTCAATATTATCTATGCTTTCCAACGGTTGATTCATGATCCAATCCAGATGCGGATAGACAGCCGAGATTGACTGCCCCGCGTGGCTCTCCGAAGTGATATGCGCAACCCGCACTTCCGGATGCCGCAGAAGCAGCCGCAGAAGCTCCGCGCCTGCGTAGCCCGTCGCGCCGATAATACTGACCTTCATGATATTTCACTCCCTTACGGAATCATTCGTCCAAAAACTTTAATAATTATACACAGGTATTGCATAAAAATGCAAGAATATTTTTCTTTTCTCTCCGGCAAAAAATACGCTATAATATCTTATCCTTATATTACAGGAGCGAAAAGCATTGATGAAAACACTTCTCCGCCTCTGCGCGGGGCTGATTCTCGTGTTCTTCCTCGGCTTCTTTCTCGCCGGTGGACGCGAAGTGCTGCGTCTGGAAACAGTAGGGCGCGTCGCGGACTGGGCTACGGAAAGCGTCGCATCCTCGGTCGCACGGTCCGACGCCGCGACGCAAGCCCCCGCGGACGGCTTTACACGCGTGAAACGTCTGCTGTTCCTTCGCGACGCCGTCGACGAGCGCATGGCCGCGAAAAAAATCGTTTCCGCCGACGAACTGCCCGACGAGCTTCTGAAAGCCGTCGTCGCCGTCGAAGACGCCCGATTTTTTACGCATCCCGGCTTCGACATCGAGGGTATTATTCGCGCCGCCCTCGTCAATCTTCAGCACGGGGAAATCGAGGAAGGCGCCAGCACCATCACGCAGCAGTTAATCAAAAACCTGTTCCTGTCGCAGGAGCAGACCTTCGCCCGCAAGGCCGAGGAGCTTGCCCTCGCCCTCGATCTCGAAATGCGCTGCTCAAAGCTGGAAATCCTGACTTATTACTTGAACACCATTTACTTCGGCTCCGGCTACTACGGCATTTACGACGCTGCGCACGGCTATTTCGGCAAAGACCCGAAGGACTTGACGCTGCCTGAAGCAGCCATGCTCGCCGGACTTCCGAACGCACCGTCACTCTATTCCCCTTACGAGGATTTCCTGCTGGCGAAAAAGCGGCAGTTCATCGTACTCGACGCAATGGTGAGGCACGGCATGATCTCCGAAAGTCTGGCGGAAAACGCAAAAATCGAGCCGCTTTATCTTGCGCACTGACAAATCCAGCTGCAATTAAGGAAACACTGATTAAGTCAATTCGTGCATCTGTCGAGGGATTTTTTCGACTGTCGAGGAAAAGCCCTCGAAGGCGTAGCATCGCTACGTCGAGAGGGATTTGACGACGACAGGCGGAAAAAGACCCGGTAGCGAAATAGTCCAGTGGACTGTTT
>CACYXR010000025.1 GCA_902778455.1 uncultured Selenomonadaceae bacterium
CTCTCGACGTAGCGATGCTACGCCTTCGAGGGCTTTTCCTAGACAGTCGAAAAAATCCCTCGACAGATGCACGAATTGACTTAATCAGTGTTTCCTTAAGCGCGTAAACAAAAAACAAATGCACCGTCCCCTGTAGATAAGAAACGGTGCATTTGCTGTATATCTTGACTATTAAACTGCAATGCGTGCATGATTCTCCGACCGGAACAATTGGGCACAGAAGGAATCCGTCAGTCGCACTTCAACGCGATCCATTTCCGTTTCGTACCGTGCGTATTCCGCTCCCGACGTCAGCATCGTCAGCTTTTCAATGACGAGCGATGCCGCGCGGCGCGCACTGTCATCGACGGCAACCTCAGATCCGTCCTTTCCGTAAGCACGAATTACCAACGGTCTGTTTTTCGGAAGTACAACAAGCACATCGGCTCCTACACCGTTACGGTCGGAAAGAAGAAGCGCAGTCCCGCTTTTTTTCGGGCTGCTCCCCCGCAGCTCGTCCCATACGATATAACGAACGCTGTCCAGCGTAATCTTTTCCAGCTCCCGCAATGTAATCGCCTCCGTCACCGCCGACTCGCGCCGGGCAAGTATCTTTTCGTTTGCATGCACAGTATAGCAGGCAAGATATTGACGGTAAATAGCGTTTTTTGCGCTTTATATTGCAAATCGTGCTATAATAAAATAAATATGCTGGTGCTATAGCCAAATCGAGGTGGACAATATGCCGGAATATGAGAAAAAAGGGTATTTAGTGCAGGATTTCAAAGTGTTCCGCCTGGATAGCCCTATGCCTCGTCCTATTCCTTTTCATTATCATGATTTCCATAAAATCATTCTTTTTCTCGACGTGCACGGGGACTATATCATCGAGGGAACCTCGTATCCGCTGGGCGCGCAGGATATCGCGTTCGTACGTGAGGGAGAGATTCATCGTCCGGTAATCGACGGAAAACAACCTTATGAGCGCATCGTCATTTATGTGGCTCCGGGATTCCTTGCACGGGTATCGCGTCCGGGCGCGGATCTTTCCTCCTGCTTTCGGCGCGCGCCCGGTGAATCGGGCGTAATGAGGCTCGCCTCGGGCCATACCCACGAGCTTTTGTCGCAGATGGAAAAACTTGAACGCACGGCGCGGAGCGATGGTTTCGCCAACAGCCTTTACACCGAAGCCCTTTTTGTCGAGTTCATGATCCTATTGCATCGTGCGCTTTTCTCCCACGAGCTCGGCACAGTAAAAAAAGCGGCGTCGGACGAAAAAATCCAACCGCTGCTCGGCTATATCGCAAGCCATCTGGCTGGGGATCTTACGGCGGACGCCCTGGCCCAGAAATCATATCTGAGCAAATATTATCTGATGCGCCGCTTCAAAGCGGCAACCGGATACAGCCTGCACCGTTACGTCACAATGAAGCGGCTGCTCCACGCGCGTTCGCTGCTGACCGAATCGCCGGACCGTGCTATCACGGAAATCAGCGCCGATTCCGGATTTTCCGACTACACGGCGTTCTTCCGCGCCTTCAAAACGCAGTTTTCCGTCACGCCGCAGGACTGGCGCAGACTTCACACGGACAAATAAAATTATTTCTTGTCCAGTGCCTTCAAGATTTCTGCGGCATTGTCAAGCCAGTGCCCCTCGTAAGTTTCGATGTCGCCGGCATCGCAGGCGGCAGCGAGCTTCGGGTCGATGGGAATATGACCGAGCACGGGCAAATCGTATTTGGCCGCAACGGAAGGCAGATGGCTTTCGCCGAAAATACGGTGCTCCTTGCCGCAGTCCGGACAGCGGAAAGACGCCATATTCTCCAAAAGGCCGAGAATCGGGATATCCATCATCTTCGCCATATTGACAGCTTTTTCAACGATCATCAGCGCCAAATCCTGCGGCGAAGTCACAACGAGAATGCCGTCCACCGGCAGCGACTGGAATACAGTCAGCGGCACATCCCCCGTTCCCGGCGGCATATCGACGAAAAGATAATCCACTTCATTCCAAATGATATCCTGCCAAAACTGCTTGACAATACTGGCGATAATCGGCCCGCGCCAAAGCACCGGATCGGTGCTGTTCTGCAAGAGCAGATTCATCGACATGATCTGAATGCCTCCGTCACTGACAAGCGGATACGCGCCGGACTCCGAGCCCCGAACAGCACCGCTGACGCCGAACAATTTCGGGATTGACGGTCCCGTAACGTCGGCGTCGAGAATGCCGACAGAATAACCGGCGTGGCTCATCGTGACGGCGGAAAGAGCCGTTACAAGGGATTTGCCAACGCCGCCCTTGCCGCTGACGACGGCAACGACATGCTTGACATTGCTAAGTTCGTGCGGCTTGACTTGCAGACTCTGCGGCTCCTGCCGCTGGTCGCAGTCAACACCGCAGGCGTCGCAATTCTTATCGCAATTCGTTTCGCTCATAATAGGTTCCTCCTATATTATAATGGAAGTATCATATCATAAAACGACGGCAAATGACAAACCATTCCGTCTAAATTGACAAACAGAAGATTGTCCATTACTATCATATATATAATTTCGTTAAGAATCATTGCGGAGGCTGTTTGTGGATACAGACAACGTATATCGTCGGATAGAGTTTTTCTATCAAAGGCGTAAGGAATTGAACAAGATTATACGAAAACAACGCATGGAGCGTTATTTCCGCGAATTGGCGTGGCAGGGAAAAAGCGATCTCCTGCTGCGGCGAATTTTCGGCGTCGTCTCTGTAATGCTGAAGTATATGCTGCGCCAAAAATTATATTATTTTTCACTCCTGACGCGGTATGATTACGTTGAGATTTTCTATTTGTATGCGTCCACAAGGCCCAAGCTCCGATTGATTGAAAAAAACGTCGAAATGTTTTTTGACTGCCTCGAACATTTTTTGCAGGCCATAGTCCCGAACGACTCCGAAGCGTTGAACTCACTATCGGAAGGCAACGAGATGTTCTATGAACCGGGCTTTTTTTCGATGCCCGAGCGTCAGGAGTACGACGCGTTTTGCGATACATTGGAACACACAGAAGAAATCGACGAAGAAGCTTTGAATCATTTGAATGAAATACTGGATACCCTGATTGCCGATATGATCCGCTTTTTCCAGCGGTCAGAGCTTCGCCCCGATTTTTCCCGCGCGGTCGCGCTCTACGCCGGGCCGTATATCAAACCGGAAGAAGCGGACGAAAACTGGTGGATGGGATTCTGGGATTACTTTTTCTTCGATTACCACCGCAAAACGGATGATGTGACGCCTGCCTATTATTATCTCGTCCATGAGAAAGAACGGCTATCGACAGAGGAAAGCTACGTCCTGCGCGACTTGATGCGGGCAAAACTGAAAATATTTTGCGTAAACCGTTTGGAAGAGGAGTTTGCCGTCTGCACCGATCTGCTGTCCGGTGAAACCTTTGATCTTCCATGCCCCGACGCGGCGTTTATTGAATTCAAGAACATGATTTTCTTCGGTCATATCCAACGGCGCGGCGTGATGCTCTTGAACTATATCACCGGACTGTCGGCAAGCAAGCGACTCCAGAGGCGGATCAAAGACGAGATCGTAAAACAATTTGAACGGTTCCAGGCGTACCAGATGCCCCATGCCACGATGGAGGATTTCCTCCTTCGCCATGCGGCGGCCGTGCGCCATACGGTGCAAATTTTGTCCGGCTTTGCCCAACTTCGGGTCGTCCCGGACGCCGACTGTCCGCCCGTCCCCCGCAAAACGCCGAACGCCGGACTTCTGGAGCCGGAAGAAGCCCGTCTGACGGAAACGGCAAAAAAACTTGGCTTCAGCGCCTACGCATTGCTCTTCGTAAAGCGGCTTTATGAGGATTACGTGGCAGCCACAAAAAAAAGAGGGACACCGGCGATACTCTCGGCAGTCCTGATCCTGATCGAGGGCGTCAACGGTACGGAATACGCCCCGTTGGAGAAAATTCTTTCGGCTTTCAATGTTGGGCAGGACGAAGCGCTCCAGGCCGCAAACGAGGTGGGTCTTGCCGTAAACTGCGTCGCGCTCGATCCAAGATATCTGGCGGAAGAGGGATACGTGCAGCTTTTGTATTTGACGTAACGGCATAAGGAGGAACGAATATGCGGTGTGAACGATGCGGAGCAGAGCTTACGGAGGAAGGGCGCTGCCCGGTTTGCGGCATGGACCATACGAACGAGGGACATGTCCAAGTCCTGAGCAGGGCGGAACGAAATGCGTACACCGGCATCACGATAGAGGAAGGAATCAATGAGGACACGGGACGGGCAGACGTCCGTTTCGAACGAAAGAAAGGCAGCAACTGGAACGGCTTTTCCTATATGACAAGCGGCGGCTCGTGGCAGGGAAAATTGACGCTGATTTTGGGCTTGGCGGCTATCCTGTTTTTCGTTTTCTTCATTGCGCTGCCCGTAGCTATCGTGGCTGTAATTTTTAGTGTTATCTCATGGTTTTTGTACCGGCTGCTGCATTAGCCCGAACAAAACGACGCCTCAAACGTACGAAAAGGTTACGTTTGAGGCGTCTTTATCATTGACAGGGCAATCCAAGGCAACGCAAAACCGAAATATAATCCTCAGGAAGCGGCGCTTCGATAGTCAACGGTTCATGCGTGACTGGATGGATCAGGTCGAGACGATACGCGTGAAGCGCCTGCCTTGCAATCAAAGGCGACGGTTCGCCATAAAGGTCGTCGCCGAGAATCGGATGACCGACGGCGGCGAGATGGACGCGGAGCTGATGCGTGCGTCCTGTGATCGGACGAAGCTCTACCAGCGAAACCGCGTCCGACGCCGAAATCACCCGGTACCATGTAACGGCAGGCTTGCCCGTTTCGTGTATTTCCTGCTCGATAAAGCTCGTTGGCTTTCGGCGGATAGGCAAATCAATCGTACCGTCGCCGTTTGGTAATTTCCCATGGACAACCGCAAGATATGTCCGATGGAAACGGGCACCGTCTTTCCCCGTCAGCAGCGACTGGATATGAGGCTGCTTGGCAATCAGTACCAATCCCGTCGTATTCCTGTCGAGCCGATGCGTCGGATGAAAGACGCAGGGCTCTTTTTTTGTTTGATAATAATAGGCCACCGCGTTCGCCAGCGTACCATGCTGTTCCTTCGCAATCGGATGCACAAGCATTTCCCGGGGCTTGTTGACAATGAGCAGATTCTCGTCCTCGTATCGGATATCGAGAGGAATCTCCTCCGGCTCAATGGCGGTGGATTCGGGAATCTCACAGCGCAAAATATCTCCGCCGCGAAGCTTTGCCAACGTCGCGCGCAGGACAGGCTGCCCGTTGACGGAAAGCGATCCCTGGTGCTTGAGCCGACGCCAGAGATGCGTCGAAAGCCCCTGCCGTTTCAAAAAGGAGCGCACCGAAATTTCCTCGGCGCGCTCGTCTATTTTGTATTCGAGAATCATTCCGCTGCGTCCTCATCGCCGTGAACGCGCTCGATGAGCCGGAACGCAAGATTCAGGAGAATCGCAATCACCGTGGCCAACGCCATGCCGCGCAGCGCGACGCCCGCCACCGTGACGCCTGCGCCGGACACGCCGACGCCGAGCACGATCGCAGTCAAGATCAAATTCGTCGGCTGGTTGTAGTCAACCTTCTCATCGACGAAAATGCGGACGCCGGACGCGGCAATGACGCCGAACAAAAGCAGCGAAACGCCGCCCATGACCGGCGTCGGGATGCTCTGGATCGCGGCGGCAAGCTTTCCGAAGCAAGACAGCAGGATCGCGCAAATAGCAGCGCCGCCGATGACCCATGTGCTGAAGACTTTCGTAATGGCCAGCACGCCGATATTCTCACCGTAGGTCGTATTCGGCGTCGAGCCGAAAAAACCTGACAAAATCGTCGAAACGCCGTTTCCGAGAAGCGAACGGTCAAGCCCCGGATCCTTCGTCAAATCGCTGCCGACGATATTTCCCGTGACAATCAGATGGCCGACGTGCTCAACGATGACCACCAACGCAGCGGGCACGATAATCAGGATTGCGTTGATATTGAATTCCGGCGTGTAGATGGTCGGCAGCGCAAACCAAGGCGCGGCGGCAATCGGAGCCCAGTCCACCAGCCCGGCGAAAGCGGCGATGATATAGCCGCCGATAACGCCGATCAGAATCGGCAAAATGGCCAGCAATCCCCGAAACGCGACCGAAGAAAAGACTGTGATCGCAAGCGTTAAAATCGAAACCATGATGGCGGACGGGTCTGGATTTTCCGCTGTCAGCCCCGCCATGCCCGCAGCCGTCGGCATCAGCTCCAGCCCTATGACGGCAACGATAGCTCCCATCGCGGCGGGCGGGAAAATATATTCGATCCATTTCGTGCCGACGGCACGGACGATAAGCGCCACAAGGCAAAAGATCGCGCCGACCACGATAAAGCCGCCCAACGCCGCCTCATAGCTGTATTTTGACAGCACGAGGAAAACCGGGGACAGGAACGCGAAGCTCGAACCGAGATAGGCGGGAATCTTCCCTTTGCAGAGCACTAGATAAATCAGCGTTCCGATACCGTTGAAAAGCAGCACCGTCGCCGGATTGACCTTGAACAGGATCGGCACCAGTACCGTCGAGCCGAACATCGCGAAAAGATGCTGTAGGCTCAAAGGAATCGTTTGCCCGATGGGAAGCCTCGCATCAGGCGGAATGGATTTTTCGCGCATAGAAAAAGGACGCCCCTTTCAAGAATAATTGTGAAATCTTCCCTAGTGCACATTCGGGCTTGCCGGAAAACCGCAAAAGGATTTCACTTGCAAGCCCGAACTTTACAACATATTTATTGTTCCAATTTCTGCGCCAAAAGCTGATTGACGAGCTGCGGATTCGCCTTGCCGCGGGTTTGCTTCATGATCTGCCCGACCAGCGCGCCGATGGCTTTCTTGTTGCCCGACTTGTAATCGGCAACCGGCTTGGGATTCGCCGCAATCACACTGTCGACGATTGCCTCGATCTCCTTGGTGTCCGTGATCTGCACAAGCCCCTTGTCCTTGATGATCTTTTCCGGATCGTCGGGGGATTCCCACATGGTCTTGAATACTTCCTTGCCGATTTTCGAGGAAATCGTCCCTTTCTCGATCAGTTGGATCATCTTGCCGAGGCGTTTCGCGTCCACCGGGGAATCTTTGATTTCCTTTCCTTCCGAATTCAGGTTCTTCGACAGGTCGCCCATCATCCAGTTGGCCGCGAGCTTCGGATCCGCGCCCTCCGCCACCACGGCGTCGAAATACTCCGCCATATCCCGCGACGAGGTGATGATACCCGCGTCATAGGAGGACAAGCCAAATTTTTCTTCCAGCCGTGCCTGCCGCGCATCCGGCAGCTCCGGCAAGCCCTTCCGATAGGCCTCGATTTCCTCGTCCGTCGTGATGATTGGAACGAGGTCCGGCTCCGGCATATAGCGGTAATCCTGCGCCGTCTCCTTCGTGCGCATGGAAAGCGTGATGCCCCGGTTCGGATCCCAGGTCCGCGTCTCCTGCACGATATGGCCGCCGTCTTCCAGGATTTCCTCCTGCCGCTCGATCTCGTAAGTCAACGCGTCCTCGACAGCTTTGAAGGAGTTGATGTTCTTCATCTCCGCCTTCGTACCCAGCTCCTTCGTCCCCGCCGGGCGAAGCGAGATATTCAAATCGGCGCGGAGATTTCCCTCCTCCATGCGGCAATTCGAGACGTCAATATATTCAAGGATGGACTTGATTTTTTCCATGTAAGCCCGCGCTTCCTGCGGCGTCGACATATCCGGCTCGGACACGATCTCGATCAAAGGCACGCCGGTACGGTTGTAGTCCACGTTCGACGCTGCGGAGTCCTTGATGGTCGTTCCCGAATGAACAAGTTTCCCGGCGTCCTCCTCCATGTGAATACGCGTAATGCGGATCCGCTTCTTCCCCTGCTCGGTTTCTATATCCACATAGCCGTGCTCTGCAATCGGCAAATCGTACTGCGACGTCTGGAAATTTTTCGGAAGGTCGGGATAATAATAATTCTTCCGGTCGAACTTGCTGAATTTGTTGATGGTGCAGTTCAGCGCGATGCCCGCCTTGATGGCAAACTCGACGACGCGCCGGTTGACGACGGGAAGCACCCCGGGAAGCCCGAGGCAAACCGGGCACACATGGGTATTCTGCTCGGCCCCGAAGGTCGTCGCGCAGCCGCAGAAAATTTTCGTATTCGTTTTCAGTTCGCTATGGATTTCCAGTCCAATAACCGCCTCGTACTTCATGCTTTCACCTCCGCCATTTCCTTATGGAAAGATTGACTTTGCTCGTAGGTGTACGCCGTGCGAAGGACCGTCGCCTCGTCCAGCGGCTTCCCGATAATCTGAAGCCCGATGGGGAGCTTTTGTCCGCTGTAGCCGCAGGGAAGCGAAATGCCCGGAAGCCCCGCGAGATTCAGCGGCACGGTGTAAATATCCTGCAGATACATTTTCAGCGGATCGTTGGACATTTCCCCGATCTTGTAAGCCGGCGTCGGCGCCGTAGGCGTAACGATAACGTCCACCTGACCGAACGCCTTGTCATAATCCTCCTTGATGAGCCTCCGCACCTTTAAGGCTTTCAAATAATAAGCGTCATAATATCCGGCGGACAGCGCGTAGTTTCCGATCAGGATCCGGCGCTTGACCTCCTCGCCGAACTTCTCGCTGCGCGTCTTCGTCATCATATCGACAACATCGACGCCGTCCACCCGCGCACCGTAGCTTACGCCGTCGTAACGTTCGAGGTTTGTCGCAGCCTCCGCCGGGGCAATCAGGTAATAAACGGAAATCGCGTATTCGGTATGCGGCAGCGAGATTTCCTGCACATTCGCGCCAAGCGATTCCAGTTTCCGGATCGCGTCGCGCACAGCCGTCTCCACCTCGGCGTCCATGCCCTTGACGAAAAACTCCTTCGGGATGCCGATTTTCAATCCCTTAACGTCCTCCACAAGCGATTTCGTATAATCGGGAACCTCGGAAGCGCTGGACGTCGAATCGTATTTGTCGTTTCCTGCGATTGCCTGCAGCAGATGCGCGCAGTCGGTCACGTCCCGCGTCAAAGGTCCAATCTGGTCCAGCGACGACGCGAAAGCCACAAGGCCGTACCGCGAAACGCGGCCATAAGTCGGCTTCATGCCGACGACGCCGCAGAACGAAGCGGGCTGGCGAATCGAACCGCCCGTGTCCGAACCCAGCGCCCAGATCGCGCTGCCCGCAGCCACCGCCGCCGCGCTGCCGCCGGAGCTTCCCCCCGGCACGCAATCCGCATTCCAGGGATTGTGTGTCGGATGGAAAGCAGAATTTTCCGTGGAACCGCCCATCGCGAACTCGTCCATATTCGCCTTTCCGAGGATAACGGGCCGCTCCGTCTGCAATTTTTCCATAACCGTCGCGTTGTACGGCGGCACAAAATTCTCCAGCATCCTGGACGCGCAGGTTGTCTTGACGCCCTTCGTGCAGATATTGTCCTTGATGGCGCCCGGAATTCCTTCAAAATACGAAATCGCCTCTCCGGCGGCAATATTCTTGTCGGCCTTCTCCGCTTCCTGCAGCGCTGTTTCCCGTGTCACGTCAATATACGCCTGGATATTATTTTCCGTCTCGTCCAGTCTGGCGAGCACGTCTTTCGTCAGCTCGACAGACGATATTTCTTTTTTTACAAGCAAATCATGCAGCTCATGGGCCGACTTGTTATATAATCTCACGTTCTACCCTCCCAGACAGTCAATCTTCCAAAATTTTCGGCACCTTGAAATACCCGTCCTCTTTGAGCGGCGCGTTGGACAAAGCCAACTCGCGGTCCAGCGACGGACGAACCTCGTCTTCACGAAAAACATTGTGAATCGGAAGAACATGCGCCAGCGGCTCCACTGTATCGGTATTGACCGTCGACAGATTGTCTACATACTGCAAAAACGAATCCAGCTGCCGTAAATGCTTCTCCTTATCCTGCTCGGGAACCTCCAAACGGGAAAGCACAGCGACCATTTCGAGATCCTCTTTTGATACCTTCGCCACAATACTCACCATCCTGTATTTTTTCTCACCGATTGGTAATTATATCACGGATACCGCGCCACAGCAATCGTGTTCCGTTTTTTCATGCAGTTGCTCTCGCAACCCATAAAGTACGATTAGCGGCTGCAAATGGTTCGGTCTTTTTTTTATATTTTTTTCATATTTTTTTCATGTTATGTTCGTTTGTTTCACGTGAAACATTCTTTCGGATTTTTTGTTTCCTCTCGCCTCTTTTTGTTGCCCCAGCCACAGTTTTCTTGACGCAACCGTCGCTTCTGTGTTAAAATTTACTAAATATATTTTATCGCAAAAGGAGGCGCCTACCATGTTCGCAATGTCCACGGCAGACGCACGTCCGTTCAAACCAACAAGCAGACACGAGCTTATATTCGGTAATTATCGAACACCACGCGCTGCTTGTTTCGTGCGTACAAAATTTATTTTTTAAGCACAAGGGTAAACTTCGCCCATGTGCTTTTTTATATCTTCCTGAAGGGTCCCTGCCCTTCGAAGACAACATTCATAAAAAAAGTTTCGCAAATATTAAGGAAGAAAAACACGGGGAGTTGGTTCTATGAGCGAAGCCGAGACCAAGTAATAAATATTAAGGAAGATTCATTGTAAGGAAGCAAGAAAGGATTGATGACTTATGACCATGACGGTCAAGAACAACCTCTCGGCGATCAACACGCTGAACCAACTGGACCGCAACCAGTCCGACCTCACGAAACAGCTCCAGAAGCTCTCCTCGGGCATGAACATCAACAGCGCGAAGGACGATGCATCCGCTTATTCGATCAGCGAACGGATGCGTGCGCAGATTCGCGGTCTTGACCAGGACCTGAAGAATACGCAGAACGCCCGCGCCCTGATGAACACCGCCGAGGGCGCCGTACAGAGCACGGTGGAAATCCTGAAAACCTTCAAGGACAAAGCTCTCGACGCGGCCAATGACACGAATACCGACGTCGACCGCGCCACGATCCAGCGCGAGCTGGACCAGCTCATCGCCCAAATCGACGACAACGCCTATGTGACCTACAACGGAAAAATCCTGCTGGACGGCTCCATGGGCGGCAACATGGCCGCCGACGAGCAGGGCGTGATTCTCGATTTCATGAGCTATCTCGACAATGCAAACCTTTCGGCGAAAGATGCGCTGGACGGAGCTATCAACTATGCCACCGGCGGCCTGTTCCAGAACAAGGCGGATTTGGAAAGCCGCTTTCTCGGCGACATGGCTGGCGGCGATTATTTCGGGATGTGCGGCATCAACCTTGACAATAAAGACACAGGCGCCATTACCGGTCTCGACGCCGGCGGCGAGAAAGAAAAGACTGCCGAGAGCGTTGTGCCGGAAGAAGGGCTTCCCTATGGAGGCGCTCCAAGCGGTACATCCACTATCAACGGCCTGACAGTCACATGGCCTTCTACGATCAACACCGATACGAAAAAAGCCATCACGTCGGCGCTGAACAGCCAATGGCTGAAAAACTGCATGGATTTGATTGACGAATCCTATCAGATGAATTTCCTTGATTCAAGCGCTACCGTCCGCGATATGACGGTGGATCTTGATACTGCCCTCCCCCCCACGACTTTAGCGCAGGTCTTATATTCCTACGATTCAACCGGCAAAACCACCAGCCTGAAGCTTCAAGTCAATATGGATCATTATAACAGCCTCGACACCAATGATCCGAACGGCAAGGTAACGGGCAGTACCAGCGACCTCTATCTCGACCGCTGCATCGCCCATGAAATGACGCACGCGCTGATGGCGGCCAACATCACCCACTTCGCCGATTTGCCCCATTATCTCAAGGAAGGCGCGGCGGAGCTTGTCCACGGCATCGACGACTACCGAAAAGGCACCATAGAACTCCTCGCAAAGAATCCGGATAAGCTGAAAGCCGCCCTCGAAGCCACGCAGGCAACCGAGACCGACGACCATTCCTATGCTGCCGGCTATATGCTCCTGCGTTACATGGCGCATCAGGCCGCAAACGCCGAACCGGAAAAACGCTTGGTGTTCCAGATCGGCACCAAGGCGAACCAGGCCATCAAAGTCGGCCTTGCCGATATGCGCTCCGAAGCGCTGGGACTGAAAAAGAACGGCAAGATTACCTGCCAGGTCACCACGCAAAAGAAAGCGACCTCAGCCATCACAACCATCGACCGGGCTATCACAAAGGCGCTGAAACAGCAGACCTCCATCGGCGCGGTGCAGAGCCGTCTCGACTTCACGGCGCAAAACATCACCACTGCCCACGAAAACGTCACGGCCTCCGAAAGCACGATCCGCGACGCCGACATGGCGAAAGCGTTCACCGACTATACGAAAGCGAACGTGCTGCTGCAAACGGCGCAGAGCATGCTGGCGCAGGCGAACCAAAACAGCAGTTCCGCACTGAGCTTGCTGCAATAAGACGTTCGTTTGAAGGGCAACGCCCCCGAACTTCCGAAACCGGAAGCCCGGGGGCGTTGCTTTTCGTTTATCTATTTTTCACTTTCCCACCGGAGTAATCGGCGCGTACTTTTGCATCAGGCCTTTGACCCCTTGGTCGGGGAACGCGATCTTCAATACGGTCTCCTCGCCTTTCCCCTCCACGGATATGACTGTTCCGATTCCCCATTTGCCGTGCTTCGCCTTGTCGCCCGGCCTCCAGCGGACGCTCATATCCGGCCGGATCGTTTCTGATTTCCCGCTCGGCTTTGCAGGAGCTGACGGCGCTTTTTTTCGTTCCATTTCCTGCCATGCGTCAAAACCGGATTTGGCTTGCCCGAAAGGACTCGCATAACTCTTTTGCCGTTGCTCCTGCCGATTGGAGAAAAGATTCTCCGCCTCGACTTCCCGCAGATACGTCGGCGGGATTTCCGCGAGGAAGCGCGACGGCGGGAACGAAGTAATATTCCCGTAAATCATGCGCTGCTTCGCGTGGGTCATGTAGAGCTTTTTCTGGGCCCGCGTGATGCCGACATAGCAGGCGCGGCGCTCCTCCTCCAGCTCCTCCGTATCCATCATCGCACGGGAATGAGGGAAAATCCCCTCTTCCATGCCCGCCATGAACACGACGGGAAACTCCAGGCCCTTCGCCGCGTGCAGCGTCATCAGCGTGACGCGCTCGTCTTCCAGATCGGCGTTGTCGATATCGGAAATCAGGGCGATATGATTCAAGAATTCCTCCAATGTCGGGGTGTCGCTTGTCGATTCAAAGTCCTTGGCCACGCCGACAAATTCCCGCAGGTTTTCGATAAGGGCCTGATTTTCCGGCTTGTCCTCCGCCTCCAGCTCGCGGATATAGCCCGTGGCGTCCAAGATTTGCTCGACAAATTCAGACACAGGCACGGCGTCCATTTGCGCCAGCAAGTCGAACATCATCATCGCGAATCCTTCCAACGGCTTTTTCGTCCGCGCGGTGAGCCCCGGTATCTCGTCCAACGCCTCGGGGCTCGATATCACGTCGAACAGGCTCATATCCCGTTCCGCCGCGTACGCGCCCAGCTTTGCCATGCTCGTATCCCCCAGCCCGCGCTTCGGCACGTTGATGATCCTGAGCAGGCTCAGTGTGTCCAACGGATTGAAAATGACGTGCAGATAGGCGATGATATCCTTGATTTCCTTGCGGTCGTAAAATTTCAGGCCGCCCACCATCGTATAGGGAACGCCCAGCTTCATGAAGCCTTCCTCGATGGCGCGGGACTGCACGTTTGTCCGATACAGCACGGCGTAATCCCCATAGTTGTTCCCCGTCGCCCGCATCTGGTTCATGATCTCCCGCGCGATGTACGCAGCCTCGTCGCGCTCGTCCGCCGCGCAATACGAAACAATCGGTTCGCCCTCGGCATTCTGCGTCCAGAGTTTTTTCGGCTTGCGATTCTGATTGTTCTCGATGACGGCGTTCGCTGCGGCAAGGATCATCTTCGTCGAGCGATAGTTTTGCTCCAGCCGGATCACTTCCGCATCCGGATAGTCCTTCTCGAAGTCCAGGATGTTGCTGATGTCCGCGCCGCGCCAGCCGTAAATCGACTGGTCCGCGTCCCCGACGACGCAGAGATTCCGATGTGCCGACGCCAAAAGCCTTGTGAGCTGGTATTGCGCCCCGTTCGTGTCCTGATATTCATCCACAAGGATATACCGGAAACGCTTTCGGTATTTGTCCCGCACTTCCTCCTTCGTCTTCAGCAGCTCCACCGCGAGCATCAGCAGGTCGTCAAAATCCAGCGCGTTGTTTTTGTGGAGAACGCGCTGATATTCAATATAGATTTCGGCAATCTTCTTCCGATGAAAATTTTCCGCCTCCTGCATCAGCGCGTCCGGCGTCAGCGTCCGGTTCTTGGCGTCGGAAATCGCCGCCTGCACTTGCGCGGGCGGATACTGCTTCTCGTCGAGATTCATATCCTTCAGGCACTGCTTGACGACGGCCTTGGAATCCGCGGCGTCATAAATGACGAAATTCTTGTTGTAACCGTCCAGAGCGTCAATCTCATAGCGCAGAAGCCGCGCACAGAACGAATGGAACGTGCTGAGCCAAATTTCCTTCGCCGCGCTGCCGACAAGCCGATCCACGCGCTCCTTCATTTCCGCCGCAGCCTTGTTCGTGAAGGTGATGGCAAGAATCCGGTACGGCTGCACCCCATGCGCTAACAGGTTGGCTATGCGGCAGGTCAATACCTTGGTTTTTCCGGAACCCGCGCCCGCCATGATCAAAAGCGGTCCCTCGAAATGCTCGGCAGCCTTTCGCTGCATCGGATTCAACTGATCCAAAATCGCGTCCAAAACAAATATCTCCTTCTCTAAAGAAAAAGCCGCCTCACGCCAAGCATAGAGGCGGCCATCCGGCAATATTACTTCTGCAAACGCTTTACCGCTTCTGTCAGCGGCGGTATGATCTGCTTCTTGCGTGACATGACGCCCGGCAGGTAGATCGAGTCTCCCGACGCGTCCTTCATGAACGCCTGCCCGATCAGAGTCTTCGGCGAGCCCACATAAAGAAGCTCCGTACTCTCCTGCAGGATGTCCGTCACCATCAGCAGGCACATATCAAAATTGTCCGTCTCGCAAATGGCCTGCATGCTCTCCAAAAGCTCCGGCTTCATCTTCATGGCCTCTTCGGTATCCATGACGGAAATCTGGCTGACCAGAACCCGGTAATCGCCGATCTGGAATTCCTTCATGTCGTTTTTCGCGATTTCCGCCGGCTTCATATCGCTGATGCTGGCGCCCGCCTTGAGAAGCGCCATGCCGTATTCCTGAATTTCCACCCCCGCGATTCCCGCCAGCCGTTCCGCGGTGATCTTGTCATACCCTGTGCAGGTCGGCGACTTGAAAAGCACCGTGTCGGAAATGATGGCCGAGAGCAAAAGCCCCGCGACTTCCCTGGTAATCTCGATTTCCTTCTGCCAGTACATATTTGCGACAATCGTGGCCGTGCAGCCGACAGGCTCCTCGCGGATATAAATCGGCTCGCCCGTTTGCATACCGCCGAGACGATGATGGTCGACAATCTCGACAACCTTCGCCGACTCGATGCCCTCTACCGCCTGTCCGCGCTCGTTATGGTCGACGAGAATGACGCGCTCGGGATCGGGAAGCATCAGCTTGTCGCGGCTGACGATGCCGACGAGACGCTCGTTGTCGACGACCGGGTAATTTCGGAATTTCGACGACTCAATGGTGCCCCGGATATCGCTCAACCGCTGATGAGACTGGAACGCGGTCAATTTCTTCTGCATGATATGACCAACGGGGATACTCTGGTTAATCAGACGCGCCGCCGTAAAAGTGTCCAGCGGCGTGCGGACGATCATCGCGTGAGTGCGTCGCGCATCCTGCTTGACGATTTCCGGGATATTGCCGCTGTTGGTGACAATCAGGCAGGCGATGTTGTGCAGCAGGCATTCCTGCATCGAAGCGTATTGCCCTTCGCCGACAAGCACGACGTCACTCTGGGAAACCCATTTCTTGATCGTCGTCTTGCTGCCCGCCGCGATATGGACCTTGCCTTTGACGAGGGCCGTCTCGTCGCTTTCCACGACGATCTCGCCTTCAATGATGTCCACGATTGCTTTCAGGGAAACGGAAGATTCCCCAAGATCCTGCATATTCAACTCTTCAAAATAGCGCTGCGCCAAATCGCTCACGGTGACGATGCCCACCACCTTGCCCCCGTCGTCCGTGACCGGGATAGAGCGGAGATTGTTTTCCTGCAGGACGCGGCCAAGATAACGCAGATTGTCCGTTTCCTTGACGACCGCCTGACATTCCAGCATGATGTCCTTGACGCGGGGGTACAGATCCACGAGCAGCATCGGCGCGTCGACCTTGAAATAATCGAGCGCGTACTGCGTTTCGGCATTGACCTGGCCCGCGCGGGCCGCAATCGCGTCCTCCCCCAATTTTTGTTTCAGCGCGGCATAGGCAATCGCGGAACAGATGGAATCCGTATCAGGATTACGGTGTCCGATGACATATACAGGCTTCGCAGTTCCCATGATGTCCTCCCCTTGCATTGATTGCAAATAATCCGGCAACAACACAATTATTCTCTAATGAAACTATTATAGCATAACCCGAAAAAGTATCAACATTCTTTTATCTGCCGCCTCAGCGCAGCTTTTTTCCCGTACCGTGCTCCCAAAGCTCGCGCAGCACTTCTGAGACTTTCATCGTCGACAGGTCGGGCGTGTCGATCACATATTGCAGCATATCGGCAATTTCCTCGGGATCCGCGTGGCGGAACGTCGCGCGCCCGTCAAGGTCTTCCAGGGTTTCCAACAGCTCATCGGCAATATCCGCCATATCCTCGCGGCAGTAATACCATTCGATAATGGGCCGGTAATCGTCCCGATACCCTGAAACGTCGCGCAAAACCTGAATCTCGTCGTTTGGCAGAAGATCCCCATTAGATACCAAATCATTCAGTTCGGAAATCAGTTCACGATACCGATACGGATTTTTTTTCATCGGACGCCCTCCCCGCTTGACGAAAATATGCTACAATCAAACAAAAACAAAAAAGGAGCTTCTGTATGATTCGTCATTCCTCTGCCGTTTCCCTGCCAAATATCCGATTGGATTTTGAGAAAAAATTCTTTCGTAAGGAATATCTGCTCATCGCCGGCGGACGGGCGCCAAAAACCTCATGGCTGCTCGAGGCAGCTTCCGAACGCACACTGTATAGCATCGACCGCGGTACCGACGCGTGCCGGGCGGCGGGAATAGTCCCCTCGCTCTATATCGGCGACAGCGACAGTGTCAGCCCTGAAACACTGGAATGGATGAAAAATTCCCATATCGAGGCAAAACGCTTCCCCACGGAAAAAGACAAAACGGATACGCAGCTTGCCCTCGATCTATTAACTGAAAAACAGGACGCCTTCGTGATTCTTTCCGGCGGGTTCGGCGGACGATTCGACCACGCATTCAGTCTTTTGTACTCATTCGCCGGAACAAATCTGCACGGCTGCATCGCGGACGACCGTGAATTTTTGTTGATCCTTCGGGACGGAGACGCCGCAGTGCTCCAACTCTCCAAAATTCCCAAAAGCATTTCACTGTTTCCGCTGTCTTCCGTTTGCAGCGGCGTGACAATAAGGGGAGTGCATTGGCCACTGACCGAAGCAACTCTGCGGCAAACTGAACCATACGCGGTCAGCAATCGGCTCGCCGACGGCAGCCGCTCCATCCAAGCCAAAAACGGCAAAGGAACCCTCGCCCTTTATCTTTGCTGGGACGAATCCTCGCTGTAACGCTGTCGGAAAGCCTCATAAAGTACAATCGCCGCCGACGTGGCCACGTTCAGGGATTCCGCCCGGCCAACCATCGGAATATAAATATGCTCGGCTTCGTCCAGCATTTCACTGGAGATACCGTTTCCCTCATTGCCGAAAACGACAGCGGATGCTCTGCGATAATCCTTGGTGAAATAAGGCGCCGCCTCTTGATCCAATAGCGCTGCATAGCAGGAAATCCCCTGTTCCCTCATAAACGCCGCCCATTCCGCAGCGGTCACATGCGTGACAATCGGCAAATGGAAAAGAGAGCCCATCGACGAACGCACTGCTTTGTCCGAATAAAGATCGACGGTTCCCTCCAGCACAATGACGCCGGAACATCCTGCGGCGTCAGCGGTACGGATAATCGTTCCGGCATTGCCGGGATCCTGGACTCGGTCCAAAATGGCAAACAGAGAGTCTTTCCTCACAACAAGTCCCGAAAGAGAACTGTGCACCGCCTCCATGACCAGCAATATACCTTGAGGTGATTCCGTCGCCGAAGCTTTTTTGTAAACGTTCGGCGGTACGATAAAAATCGGGCAGCCTTTAGTGTCCAGCGCGTCGATGATTTTCCGCACGCGCTCTCCGGCGAGCGCGGATTCCGTTACGATGCAAAAACGAAGCGGCCAGTCAGAGGCCGCAGCCATTTCCGCCAATCGCACGCCTTCCGCGACAAATTCCCCGCGCCGCTCCCGATTTTTTCGCTGATGCAGGGAAGCCGCCCATTTGATTTTCGCGTTTGACGCGCTCTCGATCCGTTCCATGCCGTTTCCTTCCACTTACAGAAAAAGCTCCCTTTTCAGGGAGCTTTTGGATTTTACAGCTGCTCTTTCGCGACTTTGACCAGCTCGGCGAACGCGTTCATATCGCTGACCGCGAGATCGGCCAGCATCTTGCGGTTGACCTCGACGCCGGCTTTCGTCAGCCCGCAGACGAGGCGGCTGTATGAGATTCCGTTAATACGCGCCGCAGCGTTGATACGAGCAATCCAGAGGCGACGGAACTCGCCCTTCTTCGCACGGCGGTCACGACGGGCATAATAAAGTGCCTTCATGACCAACTCGTTGGCTTTCTTGAACTGCTTGCTGCGCGCTCCGCGATAGCCCTTCGCCAGCTTCAGGATTTTCTTATGGCGCTTATGCGCTGTCACGCCGCTTTTTACTCTTGGCATGTCATGATTCCTCCTCTTCGATTTGTCTATGCCATTTCAAGTGTTGTTTTTTTTAGCTGTACGGAAGCATACGGCGTACGCGCTCGTGGTCCGCCGCCGTAATCAGCGCCGCCTTGCGCATATTGCGCTTGCGCTTCTGGGATTTCTTCTCCAAAATATGGCGCTTGTACGCCTTGTTGCGCTTGAATTCTCCCGTGCCCGTTACCGTGAAGCGCTTTGCAGCAGCCCTTCTGGTTTTCATTTTCGGCATTATGATTCTCCTCCTTTTGTTTCCGCTTTCGGTTTTGCTTTCTGCGCCTTCGGCGCCAAGATCATGATCATATTCTTGCCTTCCAGTTTGACGTCCCTCTCGATGGCCACCAAATCCTTCAGCGTCTCGGCCACGCGATGCAAGACTTCCCTGCCAAGCTCCTGGTGGGACATCTCGCGGCCGCGGAACATGATCGTCACCTTGACTTTGTTTCCTTCTTCCACAAAGCGCAGGGCGTTTTTCACCTTGACGTCGAAATCATGCTGCTCGATATGGGGACGAAGCTTCACTTCCTTGATCGTAATGACCTTCTGCTTCTTTTTCGCTTCTTTCTCCCGTTTCTGCTGTTCATATCTATATTTGCCGAAATCCATGATGCGGCACACCGGCGGCTTCGCCTTCGGCGCCACCTCCACAAGATCAAGGTGCTGCTCCTCCGCCAGACGCAAAGCATCCCGCGTCTGCATGATGCCGAGCTGTTCGCCCGTCGCGCTGGTCACGCGCACTTCCCTGATGTGGATTTCCTCATTGATTCTCAAACTATCCTTACTGATAAGAACACACCTCCGCCAATACGTATTAACAACAAAAAAGAAAAAGAGCGGCACAGAGCCACCCTTAAAAAGATCCAATATCAAACCCGTACGACTGACGCGCCGTCAGGTGAGAAGCGGTGGCCTCTGCTTGATTGAACGGAGATATATTACCATACAAAAAATCCGATGTCAAACAGAAAAAAGCAGAACGCGGGCAAAATTTTTGCGGCATATCATCGGTCCCCTGCTTGTATTCTGTATTTTTCATTGACAATCCCGGAATACAATGATAATTTTATTCCGTAGTTTTTCTGTCGGATATCGGAACAAACTGCGATTTGATAATAAGGAAGTGCAAGACATGATTCACGAAGCCATTGAAAAAATCGTCAGCAAAAAAGACCTGACCTATGACGAAGCTTACTCCGTCATGAACGAGATCATGAACGGGGAAACCTCGCAGGTACAGAACGCCGCTTACCTCGCCGCGCTTTCCACGAAAAGCACGAAGGCCGAGACCATCGCCGAAATTTCCGGCTCGGCGGCGGCCATGCGCGACCATGCGCTGAAGGTCGATCACGGCATGGAAGTCCTGGAAATCGTCGGTACCGGCGGCGATCACGCGCACAGCATCAACATTTCCACGACGGCGGCTCCCATTATTGCCGCCGCGGGCGTCAAAGTCGCCAAGCACGGCAACCGCGCAGCATCCTCCAAGAGCGGCGCGGCAGACTGCCTCGAAGCGCTCGGCGTCAATATCGACCAGCCGCCCGAAAAATGCATCGAGGAACTGAAACAAATCGGCCTCTGCTTTATGTTCGCACAGAAATATCACGCATCCATGAAATACGTCGGCGCTATCCGTAAAGAGCTCGGCATCCGCACCGTGTTCAACATTCTCGGCCCGCTGACGAACCCGGCGCACCCGACCATGATGCTCCTCGGCGTCTATGACGCTTACCTTTTGGAGCCGCTGGCAAAGGTCCTTCTCAGCCTCGGCATGAATCGCGGCATGGTCGTCTACGGGCAGGATTGCCTTGACGAGATTTCCATAAGCGCCCCGACCAGCGTCTGCGAATTCCGCGACGGCTGGTACAAGTCCTACGAAATCCGTCCGGAGGATTTCGGATTCACGCGCGCACAAAAGAGTGACATCGTCGGCGGCACGCCGGAACAGAACGCCGCAGTCGCCCGCGACATCCTCGCAAACAAGAAAGGCCCGAAATACGATATCGTCATGATGAATGCGGGCGCCGCCATCTATATCGGCGGCAAAGCCAACAGCATCGCCGAAGGCATCAATCTCGCGAAAGAACTCGTCGCCAGCGGCGCCGCCAAGAAAAAACTCGACGAATTCATCGAACTGTCCAACAAATAATAATACCGATAAACATCATATACCGCAAAAAATCCGCAAGGCGTCCGCCCTGCGGATTTTTTGCGTCACTTGGGGAAGCAATATTTTTTGAAGTGTGTTTTTCATAAAATACGAATATCTGAAACCTGGATTTTCTTACCTCATACTTTTTCTTCCTCGAAACCGGTCGCCACAATCATCGCTTTGACGCGCCCCGCCATTGCCGGATCGCAGACGGTGCCGAAGATAATGTTGATTTCATCCCCCGCTTCCTGACTGACGAACTCGGCTGCATCTGCTGCTGCGGACATAGGCAGCCTATCGTCGCCGACGATATTCAGTATAGCGTGTTTTGCGCCTGCAAGCGTCCGATCCAGCAACGGGCTTTCCACAGCCCGGCGCACGGCTTCTTCCGCCGAACCGTTTTCGCTCTCGCCAATCCCAAGCACGGCATCGCTTGAAGGGTTTTCCCGAAGAACCATTGTGAGATCGGCGAAATCCAAGTTGATTTCGCCTGTCATAAAGACCATGTCGGTCACGAGCCGAATTCCCTGTCGAAGCACATCGTCCGCCAGATGAAACGCTTCCGCCATGCTAAGCTTTTTCTCCGCCAGACGAAGCAGATTGTCGTTGCGGACAACGACCAGCGCGTCGACCTGCCCGCGCATTTTCTCCAAAGCGGCCTCCGCCGCTTTCCTTTTGCGCGCTCCCTCGAACATGAACGGCGTCGTGACCACAGCGATCGAAAGCAGCCCCATTTCCTTCGCAATACGCGCCACAACGGGCGTTGCCCCCGTTCCCGCGCCGCCGCCAAAGCTGGACGTAATATAGACGAGATTCGCGCCATCGAGCGCGGAACGGATTTTTTCTTCCGCCGCTTCCGCCGCTTTTTCCCCTACGTCCGCTTTTCCGCCGGTACCATACCCATGCGTAAGACGTTCGCCGATTTGAACGGTTTGTATGCCGCCCTTTTCCAGCTCCGCCAAATTTCTTTCCGCCGTATCGACGGCAATCAGGTCGACATGGGGAATATGATCCTCCGCCAAACGCCAAAGCACACTGCCGCCGCCCCCGCCGACGCCGACCACCTTCATACGGATTTCAGGATGCGCAATATCAAAATCAATCATAACTTTTTCCTCCTCCCGGCAATAATGCAATCTTGTCCTGCCGCGAGTATAACATAGAGGAGCGGAAAGGATTTGCACGTCGGAAATTTTTATGATATTTATAGCCTTCCAACCGCGTATATCGGAATCATAACCCCCTCTTCTATCATTTCTTTTGCCACCATCAAAGCAAATTTATCTTCATCGTCCCAACCGCAATAACCTCCCAAGTCTATTTTCATGACTATACCAAGCGCATCGAGAATGCTATTTTCCCCCTCTTCTAAAATTTCTCGGGTATCTCCGGCGATGTTTGCGGTTTCCAAAAAAGAAAGATAGAAGGCATGCTTATCGACGCAATACTTATAATACAGGAGCCGCCAGGCCACGATTGCGGTGGATATGCTCTGCGATATGGAAGCAAAGCCGGGCGTCCTGTCGCAGCTATAGATGAACCATTCCGAAGCGCCGTGCAGGCGAAGCTCTCTTCTCTGGCCCGCCGAAAGTTTCCTTTCGCTGATGATTTTCATCACATAACGGAACGCCTTCCTCCTGTCAAAGCCGATTGTTTTCAGATACTCGAAAGCGTCTTCCTGGCAGGCCAATAATTCATCCTGTTCAAGAGTGCCGTTCTTCATCAGGTTTTCTCCGTTCCCCAGCCACGTCCTTGGAATGCGGTTGAGAGCAATCAATCGCGCAAGGTCATAGAAGCTTCTGAGCTTGAAGCGTCCGAGCATCATCCGTACAAAATTTCCCATCAGCGCATAAACGCCAACAAAGGAGCCGCCCTTTTCCAAAGCATCTATAACGGCCGCTGTCTGTGGATAATTGCCAACGGGAATCGTTTCGGGTCGTATGCCCGTCATATCCGCAAGGCGCGACAACTGATCCGTCATCTGCATCGCCGGTCGATGAAAGTCGTCATAATCGGTAAGGCCAGTTCTGGTAATCTTGAATTCCCGCAGTTCCCTGAGCGCATCGATCTTTTCGGACGGGACATTGAAATCAAATTTCGGAGATTTGTTCCTGCAAATTCCGTAGAAAAACCACGGGTCGATATCAAAGCCTTCTCCAAGCAAAAGTTTCCCGCAGACTGGACAGTTCTTCAACGGCAAATCTGTTCCGACGCGGATATTTCCCGGCACGTCAAACTCTAAATGTCTGCACCGCATACAGCGATAATGGGGCGGTAAAGGATTGATTCCGCCGTTAATTTCAAGCAGATAAGCTAAAAAAGAAGCCCCGAGGTTATCGCGGATAGACACATTCCCCGTACCGAGCCCCGCTTCTTGAAAAGTATCGCGGACAAAAAGCATCAACGCATCCGCGTCGCTTGCTGCGGCATATCCAAATTCTTCCCTAATTCTATTGTTCACTACCTCCGGCAGTTTGTCGCCATACAATCTCGCCGCACGAGCGTAGACTTTAGCTTCAAATGTCGGAACAAGTTCGTCCATTTCATATTCCTCCTTGTTTCACGATAAGCAATCGTGTTCTTCTGTTGTGAGTATAGCAGGGAGGACAGGAAAGGATTTGCACGTTGGTAAATTGAATAAAAATACAACCCCGCAAATTGAAATAAAGTGCTCCCCTTGTCAAGGACAATTTTGATTTGGTAAGGGTAATTTTTGGACACAATGTGCTATACTATTCCCCCTTTCCGTCACACCTCGGATT
>CACYXR010000026.1 GCA_902778455.1 uncultured Selenomonadaceae bacterium
ACAAACTGCCACAACAAACCAGCAGAATCAACCGCCAAGTTACGTTCCACCTCATCCACCGCCTACGGCGGTCCCCCTTCCCCTCAAGGGGAAGGCAAGGGAGGATCGGCAGGCGCAAAATAATTCCAAACCGTGAAGCAATCTCTATCGCAAAACTTTCACCTCAAAGCCGAACCCACCCGTATCACCTTGCCTTCCCCTCAAGGGGGCGCCTTGCGCGGGAGTCCAGTGGACTCCCCGGACGGTGGCAGCCCGAAGGGCTGACGGATGAGGTGGAAACTACCCTACAAGCAAACCACTAACCATCGCGGTACCCAAACCCAGCCAAATAAGCTGAAACAAAAACCCAACAAACTGCCACAACAAACCAGCAGAATCAACCGCCAAGTTACGTTCCACCTCATCCACCGCCTACGGCGGTCCCCCTTCCCCTCAAGGGGAAGGCAAGGTCCCCCTTCCCCTCAAGGGGAAGGCAAGATGGATCGGTGAGCGCTAAAGAATACATAACCGTCACGCAATCCTCTGCCGCAAAAATTTCCACCTTAACAGCCAAAGGCACATTTCTCCCTTGCCTTCCCCTCGAGGGGGCGCCTTGCGCGGGAGTCCAGTGGACTCCCCGGACGGTGTCGCCCGAAGCGCGACGGATAAGGTGGCAAACTACCCTACAAGCAGACCACTTCCGTCATATCAGCTCTCCACCGTCGTATCACTCCTCGGCTGACCGATGAGGTGGTTTTCTATATCTTCGCATATTGTCTTAAACTGCTGATTCACATCGCGGTTGGAATATCGAAGAACTGTGATTCCGCGTTCTTTCAAGTATCGATCGCGTTCCTCGTCCGTGCTCCGGCCTCCGTCTTCGTAATGCTGGGAGCCGTCCAGTTCGATCGCGGTTTTCGCGCTTGCACAGTAGAAATCGAGAATGTATGGCCCGAGGACTTTTTGCCGATTTACGGTAACCGGCAGTGTTTTCAAGAAAACGTACCAAAGCTTGCGCTCTTCCTTCGTCATTTGACTCCGCAATTTTTGAGCATTAGCGGTCAGTATCGGATTATTTTCACAATTCATAGCACACCTTATCCAAACTCCAAAAGAATCAACTCTAACCCGCAAAACATCCACTCTACCGCCAACCGGCCTCCAAACTCCCCTTGCCCCGCCTCTCGATGTGTCGGTCAAACCTTGTTTCGGGCGCGTGGGGACAGTCGTTTCCATATTCCCTATTAACTTACACTAATTTCCCCGAAATGTCATCGAATTCGCCGTAAACGCCGTTCACACCATTTTTCGATGGCGTGAACGCCGTTCACGCCGAAAATTTGTCGTTCACGCCATAAATTTACGCCGTTTTTTGCACGTTTCGACGGCGTGAACGGCGTTCACGCCGAAATGTGAAATTTTTACCCTGCTTTTTTCGCCGTTCACACCCTTTTTTATGGCGTAAACGCCTTTCACGCCATAAATTTTGTCGTTCACACCCTAAATTTGCCGTTCACGCCAATTTCCCCGATTTTTATTTACAAACACATATAAATGTGATAAAATATAAAATTTATATTTCAAAAAATCTTTCCCACCCCGAAAATTATAATCCTTTCATTTATTTTTCAGTTTATGTTCGTTTGTTTCACGTGAAACATTTTTGAAGGAAAAATTAAATTTCAGACGAAAAAAGAGAAATAAAAAACCGCGAAATCGTTATGATTTCGCGGTTTTTGTTTTACGTATAAATTTTCGGTTGATATAAAATTGTTTCACGTGAAACATTTTTTAGTGGATTTTTCCAAAAATCGGGCTAGCTTTCATGTTGTTTTCATTATATGTTTGGTTATGTTTTGGAAATTATGTTCGTATTATCGCTGTATAAGCTGTCTTTTCAACGCAGAGCCAAAAGCGCGTGCAGCGGGAGGCCGCGGTTCTTTAATTCATCTTCGCCTTTACAACCTGCATGATCTTTTCTTCGCTCCATCCGCTGGCAATCTTGATAACCGACATGTCCTGTCCGGCGCGCCAGAGATTCTTAATAACCTCGATCGTTTTAGTTTCAGCGCCTTGTTCCATGCCCTGTTCCAAACCTTTCTCCAAACCTTGCTCCATGCCCTGCGCCAAACCGTGTTCCATGCCTTCTTTCCAGGCTTCTTCCGCGATCCCTTCGCTCAGGTTGCACATCGTTCTCATCTCCTTTGCGTGAGCGATTGGACCTTTAATTCATCTCCGCCTTTACAACCTGCATGATCTTTTCTTCGCTCCATCCGCTGGCAATCTTGATAACCGACATGTCCTGTCCGGCGCGCCAGAGATTCTTGATGACCTCGATCGTTTTAGTTTCAGCGCCTTGCGCCATGCCGCCGTTCCAACCTTCTTTCCAGGCTTCTTCCGCGATCCCTTTGCTCAGGTTGCACATTGTTCTCATCTCCTCTTCCATATCCGACGTTACGTCGATATCGTATTTGCTTTGCAGGAGTTTCTTTTTCTCCTCCGCCGATTTCCCTTTTTCCTTGAACAGGAGCTGCAGCAGCGCCAGCATCCGGTTTCTTACCGGGCCTTTCGCCAGGTAGACCATCACGATGTTTATGAGGTCGTAGTTTTCCCTGTCTTCCCGGTATTTCCCGAATACCTGATGTTCTGTCAGGTGGTAATGGTTGATGACGCTTTTTTCCGTCGGCGATTCCATGCAGATCCAGATGGTGTAGACTTTTTTGACGCCGCTGTAGTCTTTGCCGCTGAACTCGGTTTCTTTTTGCGACGAGATCAGCCGCGCGGCGTAGTACACGGACCGTTTCATCAGGATGTACCGCAGTTTCCGCTGCGAGTAGGTCTTTTGCGCTTCCACGTTGACGATCAGTTGGATCCGGTCCTCTGTGCCCGGGACAATGGCGTGGAACAGGATGTCGAAGGTTATCCAGCCTTCTGTGGGGCTGCTGTCTTCGCTGCGAAGTCCCTGGAGCTTTTTTGTCACGGTGTTGGTCTTGTCGGGGTTCACCGGAACGGCGCTGACCTGCACTTCGCCTTCGATGTATTTGTTCGCGATGTCGGTCAGGCTCGCGTCCTTGAATTCCGGAACGGTGCCTTTCAGTACATACGCCATCACGGATTTTTCCGAAAGCAGCCGCTTGGCGGACTGGTCGTATTCGGGATTTCCAAAGCCCAACAGTTTGTCCTCGGGCGTCTCGCGCATTATCATCCCTCCCGCTCATCGTCATTATATCACAGGTGTCCGGTTCTATAAAGGATAAACGCAAAAACAGCCCCGTCTTAAAGGCGGGGCTGTTTGTTCTGTGGCCGCTATTCTTTTTTATTTCAATACGATATGTGCGCCGAGGCCTTCCAGCATTTCGTGCAGTTCTTCGCCGACGCCTTCGGTCTTGGCCGGGACGTCCGCCAGCGGGAATTTGCTGGCTACGATGGTCTGCAGGTTGTTGTCCTGCCGAACTTTCAGGAGCCCGATCAGCGTTTCGCCGGCTTCCTGGTTCAAATGCGCCGCGTCCAGGTCGTCTACGACAAGGCAGGGAGCCTTTTCCGTTTTTTCGGTGAATTTGATGCGCGACGTTTCGTTCGCCGCGCCGATGGTCTCCGAGAAAAGCTCCGCCGCCGTCAGGAACATCGTGTCCGTTCCCGCTTTTTGCTTTTCGTTCGCGAAGACTGCGACGAGCATGCTTTTTCCCGTTCCCGGAGGCCCGTAGACGAACGCGCCTTTCGCCGCTTCGGCGACCAGCGCTTTCATCGAGGCGACCGCCTCTTTGTTGTACGCATCGGAATCATAACGCTCAAATCCAAGCCCCTTGTATTTCATCGGAACCATCAGAGACACATCCTTCCATATTGTTTGATTGAAAACCGTTTGCCCTCGATTGCGTGTCCGAGCGGCATCCCCCCTCGCGCCGCTTCCTTGCGTTCCGTGAAGCAGGCGTGTGTTTTCCTTCGCCTCTATTATACGCCAAATTCCCCGAATAGGCAAAAAAAGTTTTGCGGCGGCAGATTCATTTTCCGCCGCCGCAAATTATTTCATTCTCCGGTCAGTTTGTCCCAGGCTTCGTTGGCCCGCTCGATATACATTTCCCGCACGGCGGGGAGCTCGCCGAGTCCTTTCGGGATGACTTCGGCCTCGAATCCGTCCGCCAGCAGGCGCGAGCGGTGCGAATCCGGGGCGTCGCCGCCCATGTCGCGGGTGACGTGGGCGCCGATGGCGAGCATCAGCGGCGCCAGTTTTACGCGCCGTATGCCGCGTTCTTTCAGTTCCGGGACGATCTGCTCCATTTTGGGCCAGCCCGCCAGCGTGTAGACGAAGGCGTTTTCCCAATGCGCCATGTCGATGCGTGTTTGCAGCAGTGTGTAGAAGCAGTTGGACGGATGCAGGGTGCCGTGGGCCATGAAAAGGATGGCTTCGTCTTTTTCGGGATCGGGAAATTCCTGTCGGAGCGCCTGCACGAAGTCGGCGGCGTCGTCCCGCTGTTCTTCCTGTCCCATCCAATAGAGGAGCGGCGTGCCGAGGACCAGCCGCTTGAAGCGGGGGCGGTAGGCGTTGAAGGTTTCGGTCATGGCCATGTATTCGGTGCCGGGGAACAGGTGCAGCGAGGCGATCGCGACCCGGGTGTAGCCGCTGGCGAGCAGGGTTTCCAGCGCTTCCTCCACCGACGGCATTTCAATCCCCGCAGGCTGGATTTTTTGGCGCATGATTCGGGAGGTGTATGCTTCGTATAGGTCGGCATCGGGATTTTCCGCGGCGATGGCGTCCAGGATCGGTTCGACGGCTGCGCGGCGGGATTCCTGACGCGCGACGCCGTAGGAGACGACGAGCAGCGCGTCTTTGTCCTCGCGGTCCGCCATGGCGGGCTCGTCGTGCGCCAGCACCCCAATCTGCGACGCGCGCAGAAGCGCCGCCGTCGGGTGCCTGACGTCCTCATGCAGGGTATAGCCCGCGCCGTGGTGCATCCGCGCAAGCCGCATTTTCTTCTTGTCCATCGGTTCCCTCCAACAAATGAATATAATCGTGAAATTATCATCGTTTATTTCATTATAGAGGGTGTCCGTCGGTTCTGTCAATGAAAAACAAAACAAGCCCTCCCCGGAGGGAGGGCGTCGAAAAGATGGGAAGGCAAGGAGGGAGGGCTGGGGAGAGGCAGCTCTGCTCTCTCCACTTGCCTTCCCCTCGAGGGGAAGGTGGCAGCCCGTAGGGCTGACGGATGAGGTGGAAAACGTAGCGCATGATGCAATCGCAAGGTTGTAGCCACCTCACCCACCGTCACTTGCCTTCCCCTCTGGGGAAGGGGGACCGCCGCAGGCGGTGGATGAGGTGGCAATATTACTTGGCGCCTGTACTCAACTTTAGGTTCCTCCGCCTTATCCGTCGCGCTTTGGGCTGATATGACGGTTAGAGATTGGCCTGCAGGGTATTTTCCACCTCATCCGACGCCCTTCGGGCGCCACCTTCCCCTCGAGGGGAAGGCAAGGGACAATTTTCCTTGCAAAGTCCTTGTGCCATCAAGATTCGGATTGATTTCAAGTGTGGGAAGTTTTAGTGAGTAATCTATCACCGGATTACTCCGCGAAGCTTACATACGAAGCCGCCAGCGTTTCCCTTAAACGTCCTTCCGCAGCGGCGTTTTTCAGGTCGTCCGGGCTCATCCAGCGGAACGGGATGGATTTCGGCGTGCAGCCGGGGTATACCTGCAGCTCGATCTTTTCGTAGCGGGCGGCATCGATTTCCGCGTCGACGCTTTGGACGCCTGCCGGCAGATAGTAGCGTCTCGTTTCGCTGCCGTCGTATCCGCTCAGGTTCCGTTGGAAGCAGGCCAGCGGCACTATGTGCAGGGTTCCTTTCAGGAAGGTCAGCGCGTATTTCGTCGTGATCATTTCGTATTCGGTATGGTAGACGGTTTCCGTAAAGATATAGTGATAGGTATTGTCTTTCGCGTCGTAAAGCGTCGTCAGCGGCTGGACGGATGGGTCCTCCGTCGCGAGGATGTCGGGAATGGGGGAGAAGAGGTGGGAGATTTCTCCCTGCATCCGGCTCCCGTCCTCGGTCAGTTCCCTGACGAGCAGCATGGGGCCGCCTTCCACCCAGCCGTGCCTGGCCTTCAGGACTTCCAGCCGGCCGTTGTGGTCCAGGTCGGTGATCGCGTATTGCCAGGCGTCACAGTTCTTGTCGCGTTCCGGCAGCACGAACCAGCCGTCGTATACCATGGCGGTCTTGGCCAGGGCGTCGACCTGAAGCTCCGGCGCCAACGGCGCGGCGGAGGCGGCGGCGGAAATCGTCAGGGCGGCGCAGAGTGCGGCGGCGGCTTTTTTCAGCAGTTTCATGGATGGTTCCCTCCTTTGATTTTTTCGATATGGATATTTCGACGCAAAAACGCTTTTTTCCTTCTTTCGCCGCATTGCCGAAGAGGAAATTTTGACATATAATAATAAAATCAGTTGGGAATAATAAAATCAGTTGGGAAACGATCGGAAGGTTGAGGATATTTGAGATGGGGGCTTTATTGGGATGAAAGTGATTGCGTTTACGAATAAGAAGGGCGGCGTCGGCAAGACGACCACCGCGCTTGCAACGGCGGCTTACCTCGGACAGAGCGGGTTTTCCGTGCTGGCCGTCGATATGGATCCCCAGATGAATTTTTCCCTGGCCTCCGGCGCCGATCTTGAGCAGGCGGGCACGTTCGAGTTCTTGAAAGGCGAGCCGATTGAAAACTGCCTGCAGCAATGTCCGAAATACAAAATCCTGGCCGCGAACCGTGGCCTGTCCCGGGCGGACAAGGAGTTTGACCAGTTCGGGCGCGAGCATCTTCTGGAAACGGCCCTTGGTCCTGTTAAGGGGTATGATTATGTTATCCTGGACACGGCGCCGGCCATGAACGTGCTTACCCTGAATGCCCTGACCGTGGCCGACGCCGTGGTGATCTGCTGCCAGACGGATGCGTTCAGCCTGGAGGGACTGGACGATATCGTAGAGAATGTCAATCTTGCAAAAAAGTATTACAATCCGAATCTTTCCATCGCGGGTATTTTGCTGACGCGCTACAATGTCCGGACGAAAATCAGCGAGCAGGCCATGGATGAATTCTGGGACAAGGCGAAAGATTACGGGACGCGCGTTTTTGCGACGCCTATCCGCGAGAATGTCGCCATCAAGGAATCCCAGATGCGAAAGATCGATATTTTTTCGTATAATGCGACCTGCAATGCGTCGGAGGATTATGCGGCATTCACGAAGGAACTGTTCACTATTGTAGAGGGAGGCAAAAAGAAATGGCCCGAAAACTCACCGAAGCCGAGCTCAAAAGATACGCCGCGGATTTCGATCCCCCGGCAGCCGAGGAAGCGTACGACGGCAAGGCGCCGCTGACGGGCGGAAAGCGCGTCCGCGTCACGGCGAGCCTGACGCAGGAGCAATACGAGAAGCTGAAAAAGCTGGCGAAAAGACACGGGCTGCCGATGAGCCGGGTGCTGGGAAACGCGGTGGAGGCGCTATACAAAAATTAGCCTTCCCCTTTGGGGAAGGTGGCAGCCAAAGGCTGACGGATGAGGTTTACTACCGTAATGCAAATGCGAATCGCAACGGATCAGAACCTCATCCACCGTCTGTGACGGTCCCCCTTCCCCAAAGGGGAAGGCAAGATTTGCAAAGGAGTATTCCATGCTGGAACTGAAAAATATCTCGTTCTCGGTCGAGGAGGACGGCAAGCGGATCGACATCCTGAAGGACGTCAGCCTGACCGTCGAGGACAAAAAATTCGTCGTGATCACCGGTCCCAACGGCAGCGGGAAGTCCACGCTGGCGCGGATTGTCGCCGGCATCGAGAAGCCGACGGCGGGGCGGATCGTTTTGGACGGCGAGGACATTACCGAAAGGAATATCACCGAGCGGGCGCGTATGGGCATTGCCTTCGCGTTCCAGCAGCCGGTGCGGTTCAAGGGGCTGGAGGTCATCGACCTTTTGCGGCTCGCCACGGGCAAGACGATTTCCGTGGACGCGGCCTGCGATTATCTTTCCGAGGTCGGCCTCTGCGCCCGGGACTATATCCACCGCGAGGTCAATTCGTCGCTGTCCGGCGGCGAGCTGAAGCGCATCGAGATCGCGACGGTCATGGCCCGGAAGGCGCGGCTGACGCTGTTCGACGAGCCGGAGGCGGGCATCGACCTCTGGAGCTTCCAGAACCTGACGCGCATCTTCCAGCAGCTTCGGGACAATATCGAGGACAGCTCCATCCTGATTATTTCCCATCAGGAGCGCATCCTGTCCATCGCCGACGAGATCGTGGTGCTGGTGAACGGCCGCATTGAAAAGCAGGGCCCGGCGAAGGACATCCTGAAGGAAATCACCGGCACGCAGTACGCGGTGGCGCCCTGCGGGAAAATGGAAGAAATGTAATTTTTTTTTGGGGGGACAATCATGCTTCCAATGGACGCGGTGCAAAAGCGGCTGCTCGCGGAGGTCGCCGATCTCCACGACGTGCCGATGGGCGCGTACAATTTCCGCGCGAACAGCAAGGCCGTCGGGCGGCACACCACCGCCAATATCGACATCCAGTCGAAAAAAGACGGCTCGGGCATCGATATTTTCATCAAACCGAATACGAAAAACGAGAGCGTGCATATTCCCGTTGTCTTGAGCGCCAGCGGCATCAAAGAGACGGTCTATAACGATTTTTACGTCGGCGAGGGGGCGGACGTGGTGATCGTCGCGGGCTGCGGCATCGACAACTGCGGCACCCAGGACTCGGAGCACGACGGCGTCCACCGCTTTTTCCTCGAAAAGGGCGCGAAGGTCAAATATGTGGAGAAGCATTACGGCTCCGGAACGGGCGACGGCAAGCGGATCCTGAACCCCGTCACCGAGGCGACGCTGGCGGAAAACAGCTCGATGGAAATGGAAATGGTGCAGATCAAGGGCGTGGACTCCACCGACCGTATGACGCGGGCCAGCCTCGCGGCGGGCGCAAGGCTGGTGGTCCGCGAGCGGCTGATGACGCACGGCGCGCAGACCGCGATTTCCGGCTACAAGGTCACGCTGGACGGGGAGGGAGCCAACGCCGACGTGGTTTCGCGCTCGGTGGCGAGGGACACGTCGTTCCAGAAATTCGACGCCTGCATCGTAGGCAACGCGCCCGGCCACGGCCACACGGAATGCGATTCGATCATCATGGAAAAGGGCAAGATCCTGGCCGTTCCGTCGCTGGAGGCAAACCACGTGGACGCCGAGCTGATCCATGAGGCCGCCATAGGAAAAATAGCCGGAGACCAGCTGATAAAGCTGATGACACTGGGCCTGACAGAGCAGGAAGCGGAAGAACAGATCATCAACGGATTCTTGAAATAAAGAGTATATTGAAATACTAGGGGGTTTACGGGGATGGAAAAGGCGAAGGTCAGGAAGGGGCAGGTTCTGCACAAGAAGGGGGATGAAGTCTCCAAGCTGGAGATCGTGCTTTCGGGCGCGCTCCAGATGACGGACGGGAGCGAGGTGGACGTGCGTCTCAGCAGCGGCTCGGTGGCGGGCGCGATTTATCTGCCCGGCGATACGTATTCCTTTGATTATGTAGCCGCCGAGGATTCCACGCTGGCGGTGCTGGATTACACGACGCCGGAGGACCTGGCGGAATCTGTGACCGGCATGGTGGCGATTGCTCCGGCGATGGCGGCGGCGAGCATGGAGCATACGAAAGGGCTGCTCGACGCGCTTGCCTCTGTCGAGGAAGCGGCGTCGACGCTTTGCAAGGATCTGAAATACAACTACAACGACTATAAGTTCCTCTGCGCGAAGGTCAAGATGCCCCCGGCGCAGTTCGTGTTCGTGGAGGTGCTGGCCGAGCCGGAAAGCTCGGGGCTGGCTTCGGGCTGGGAGGCCGACGTGGTCCGGGCGTTCTGCGGGCAGGCGCCGGCGCTGCGGAAAATGTTTTACCCGCTGGAGCCGAGCTTCTGCGTCGAGGCGGTCATGCGCTCCGCGGAGACGGGGCGGCGCGTCCTCAAGGAGCTGGAGACGATCACGGCGTTCATCCGCGACACGAAGGCGCGGACGGCGGATTTCGTCAAGGCGTTCTACGATGTGAAGTCCAGGGTGGATACCGGCGAACGGGGCGCTTCGGACGACACGCCGGCCATCACCGACGCCCTCGACGTGATCCTGGCCTTCGCCGACGTCAAGCCTGAAATCGAGGAGGCCTTCCGCAGGGATATCAAGAAATATATCGACACGACGGACCGCCGCGCGAAATCCGCCGAGATGCGGCAGCTCCGCATGAGTATTGCCGAGGGCTTTTACGCGATTTACGAGGCGGCGTTCTTCCGGAGCATGGGGACGAGCCATATCCCCGCCGAGGTGCGTATGTTCTTCCTGTTCGGCTTCGTGGACGAGACCCTCGCGGGTTTAGCGAACACCGCCGCCCTCTATCATACCGCCGTGGCATGGGAGAACGATCCGGATGGGCAGATCCTTCCGATGTACGACTGGCTGGCCAAGATTTACCACGGGGAGGCCATGCCGTCGAAAAACGAGTTCGACAACGACTGGATCGATTATCTGCGCGAGGAGCTGCGGACCGGCGCCATCAGCCAGCAGAAGATGGACGAGCTGTCCCATGACACGCATGAGATGGTCAGCTTCGAGATCCACAATATGTTCACCAGCGCCAACAAGGTCACGAACGGCCAGTTTGCCTCGTTCGTCCCCGTTTTCTGCGCGACGGACGTGATCCGCCCGCTGGACAAATGCCTCGCGGATCCGGCACGGGTGCGCGCCGTGTTCGACAAGATCCTGGACATCGATTTCAGCTGTTTCTACCGCCCCGCGCTGGTTTCCTTCCCCGAGTTCGGCATCCAGCATTTCGTCTACAATACCGAGGTCAAGCCGTACCTGATCCTGATGCCGAATTTCGGCAGCCGCGGCCTGCTGTGGCAGGAAATCGAGGGCGTGAAGAAGACGACGCCGGCCCATATGGTGCTTTCGATTTTCCATTCCGAGGATCTGGAGTCGACTATCGTGCGGATGTGCGCGCAGTTCCGCTGGGAGATGTGCCGCCGCATCCAGGGCGTGCGCTATACGGACATCACCGAGCCGTCGCTGACCGCGGAATACACCAATTACCTCCAGTTCTACAAGAAGAACGGCAATCTGTCCAGCGATATGAAGGACCGCATCAAGATCATGCTGCAGAAGGCGCGCAACGATTACAAGAACGTGTTCATCGCGGACTACGAGATGTATATCCTGAACGAGGCCTTCGGCCTGCCGCGCCTGAACAAGATCGCACGGGAAATCTGTTTCCGCTACTGCACGCTGTCGAAAAAATACCGCAAGTCCCTGGCGGCGAACCCGCAGTTCCAGCCGCTGCTGGAGCGATGGGGCGTGACGCAGGGTGCCAAGGCCCACGGCATCGACCTTTTCGTGAAAAAGGTGAAAAAGATGAAGCCGGACGAAGAGGTGCCGCCGGAAATCATGGGCGAAGTGGCCTTCGTGCGGATGTAAACAAAAAATCAGCACACAAAAAAGCTCGCGAAGCAAAGCCTCGCGAGCTTTTTGATTCATACGGTTTTTAGTTCCCTTGTTACCCTACCACGCGCACATACTTGACGCCGAAGGCTTCCTTCAGGGCCCCGATGCAGTCGCGCTCGATGAAGGAACGGTGCATGGCGTTCGTGACGATCAAGAGGGCTTCCCCGCTCTTCGAGAGGTTTTCCACCTTCGCGAAGCTGCGGTTGAACACCTCGGTCGGCAGCAGCTCCCGAAGCTTCGCGAGGCATCCGCTGAGCGCGGGCTTTTCCTCGGCGATGCGTTCCTCGATCGGCCGCATGACCTCGGCGGAAAGCGTCTGATCCATGCTCCATTCATTCTTGGTTTCGGCGTACATAAGCGATTCCTCCTTCAAATAAATATATGGTTCGGAAGGAAGCACTGATTCCTTGGCCGGCGCCCGACAAATGAATCAATGCTTTCTTTATTCATATTATATCACAAAGAAGGGGACGACGCCAGAAAAACATTTTTCCTTCGGCCACAAAATTTCGCAATCCCGATCCCCCTTTGCCTTCCCCTCTGGGGAAGGTGGCAGCCCGAAGGGCTGACGGATGAGGTGGATACAAACCTACAAGCAATCACTAACTACAAACTCTGCCATCAAAGCCCACCCGCCACCCCACCTTGCCTTCCCCTTGAGGGGAAGGTGGCAGCCGAAGGCTGACGGATGAGGTGGAAAACCGCAGCGCATGATGTAATCGCAAGGCTGTAGCCACCTCATCCACCGCTAAAGCGGTCCCCCTTCCCCTCAAGGGGAAGGCAAGGAGCGGAGCCATCGCCGCTACACTTGTCTTCCCTTTAAGGGGCGTCGGATGAGGTTTCACCAACGCGGCGCAAAACCTCACCCACCGCTAACGCGGTCCCCCGGCCGGGGAGTTCACTGGACTCCCGCGCAGAGCGCCCCCAAAGGGGAGGGCCAAAATAGTATCGCCTGACAACTTCGGCTGTCAGGCGATAAATGTTTTTTAATCGTACAGGTCACATTTGATTTTCACGACTGCGCCGTTCATGGCCTCGATTTTCAGCTTCATGCGGCTGTCGGAGGCGTAGTAGGTGTATTCGTTCTTGCCGTCGTCGTATTCCATCTTGTCCGGCTGGCCGTAGGCTTCGACGATCGCACTTTCCGGCGAGCTGATGCCGATTCCGGCGGGCGTCGTGACGCCGCTGCCCGGACGATTGATCTTCAGTTCCTCGATCAGATTGCGGTTGAAGTCGTCCAGATCGGCCTTGACGCCGTTCTGGAAGTAGGCGTCGTCCCCGCGGTACGTCGCCTGGCCGTAAACGGCAACCGCCTCGTCGACGCTCATGCCCGGAGCGACGCCACCCAGTGCAATCTCCGCGCTTGGAATCGACGCGAATGCCGTCGCGCTCGTCATCACCATAAGTCCCGTCAAGTAAGCCGTAATCTTTTTCTTCATGAAAAACCCTCCCTATAAAGTAAACTCTCTTTCCTTGAAAATCAAGGACTTCTCGATGCCATACCTTTGCCAAATGCGCCAGAGAATGGGCATCTTACAGTTCCGGTCCGAAACAGAGGTCAAACCTTTCCCGCTATGGCGGCGCACCTCCTTCCGATAAAAACGGGAAATTTTTAAACTTACAGGAGCAGAATAGATATGATATCGGTATTGGTTTGTGATTATGCGGCGTCTTTCTGTTGGTGGGCGGTCGCCCATTTTTCAATTTGCGGCTGGAGGAGACGGACGACCTTTTTCCTCGAAAGGTTCTTTTCCAAAAGGACTTTGTTGCCATCCATATTGGGGAACGCTGCCACTGCGCATTCCACGGCGCCGTCGCCGTAACAGGATATCGTTGCTTTGTAGGATTCAAGGTCGTGGATTTTCAGGAAAAGCATATCCATGTTTTGTGTTTCAAAATTTTTCAGTACCCAATCACCGAGCCGTTTCTCCAAAGCCTGCCGCTTTTCCGGCGTCAAGGCGACGACTGTGGCGCAGCCGTAGGAAATGCCGTTGATCGTAAATTCCTTGTAATCGGAATAGAAAATGTCCTTCTCCGACATATTCCTATAGGCGGCAAATTCTTCTTCCATGGCGAGGAAATAAGCATTCCTGTCTTTGATGCCCGCTTTTTTCACGAGGTCGGAGACCGCCTGACGATCCAGATCCGTGGTGGTGTTGCTTTGCAGATTGTCGGTATCTGAAAGGATGGCGGAAAGCATCATGCCGGCTATGGCCTTCTCGATAGGAACGTTGGCTTCGAGATATTCCAGCCATACGATGGTGGAAGCGCAGCCTATGGGCAGATTGCGGTAATAAGCGGGAGATGCAGTCGCTACGTCGCCGATGAGATTGTGATGGTCGATGACTTCCAATATATTGGCCTTGTCCATGCCGGGGGCGGCTTGGGCGAAGCTGTTATGGTCTATCAGAATGATATTTTTGCCGGCAGCGTTTTCCAGCAGCGACGGCTCTTTCAGGCCGAAATATTTTAAGGCATAGGCGGTTTCCGCGTTTATCGGCGAGGCAATCCTGGGCTCGGCGTTTACGCCCAATTTCCGTTTCAGGTTTGCGTAGGCAATTACCGTGCATACGCTGTCAGAGTCGGGCGGCTTATGACCGATGACATAGACCGGGCCTGTGCCGTAATCGATTCCCTGCATATAAGCCGGGTATTTGATATCGTGCCTGCGGGCGGCGTCTGCAACCGGAACGTAAGAAACAAGGATCCCGACAAGCAACATTGCGCAGGCCAGCAACAGGGAAGTGTTTTTCTTTTGCACGGATATTACCTCCTTCATTATTTGAAAAGCTTCTATTATGATAACTTTTTGTCGTTTTTTCCGCAAGATATTTCAGGGCATTATTTATAGAAATTTTATAGGCTTAATAAATATAAAAATCCCCCGAACAAGTCGGGGGATTCAATGTTTCGGCGTTTGATTTACGCAAATTCGTGATGTTTTTCCGAGTAATCGATGGCCACCGCCACGGCGCCGTCGCCGGTGATGTTCAGGCAGGTGCGGAACATGTCAAGCACGCGGTCGATGCCCGCGACCAGCGCGAGGCCCTCGATCGGAAGGCCGACGGACTGGAGCACCATCGCCAGCATGATCAGGCCGGCGCCGGGAACGCCCGCCGTACCGATGGAGGCCAGCGTGCCGGTGAAGACGATCATCATCATCTGGCCGGTGGTCAGCTCGACGCCGAAGACGTTGGCGATGAACAGCGAGCAGACGCCCATGTAAAGCGCGGTGCCGTCCATGTTGATGGTCGCGCCCAGCGGCAATACGAAGCTGGTGACCTCACGGGAGGTGCCGAGCTTTTCCTGCAAATTCTTCATATTGACCGGCAGCGTCGCGGCGCTGGAGCAGGTCGTGAAGGCCAGCAGCATGGCCTCGGACATCGCGGAGAAGAATTCCATCGGGGAAATGTGCCCGCCGACCCGAGCGATGGTCGAGTAGACGGCCACCGCGTGAATCGCGCAGCCGATGGCAAGGCAGGCGATGACCGAAATCAGCGGCAGCAGCACTTTCGGGCCGTTGGCCGCGACGACGGGAAGCAGCAGCGCGAATACGCCGATGGGCGCGAAATTCATGATCAGTGCGATGATCTTGTAGCAGGTCTCCGCCGCCGCGTCAAAGAACTTGATCAGGACTTGCGCGCGTTCGCCGCCGACCTGGATGATGCCGACGCCGACGAACAGCGCGAACACGATAATCGGCAGGATCTGCGCCTTTGCCATGGCTTCCACCGGACTGGTCGGAATCATGGAGACGAAGACCTGCATGATGCTGGGCGCTTCCTTGACGTCCACCTTGCCGTCGGCGAGCATCTGAAGGCCGGCGCCCGGCTGGCCAATGCCGGCGACGACGAAGCCGATCAGGATCGCGATGGCCGTCGTGACCAGATAGATGGCGACGGTACGGACGCCGATGCGTCCCAGCGTATTCGTGTCGCCGAGGCTCGTCATGCCGACGACCAGCGAGGTGAAGACCACGGGGACGATCATCATTTTGATCAGGTTGATGAAGATGGTGCCGATCGGAGCTATCCACAGCTTGATGAACGGCAGAGCCTCCGGCCCGGCGACCAGTCCGACGATGACGGACAGCACAAGGGCGATGAAAATTTTGATGGATAAGTTCATTTCATAAACTCCCCCTTAATAATATTGATTTTCTAATTATACGGGACAAACACGGGAATGTCCATTCTGTTGCGGATGTATACAAAATACAATACAGTTGCGTATCCGCGGGGGACGGGAAATTTTGACACCCGACGGTCTTTTTGGTATAATTCTTGTGGCTGTTTTTACATGGGAACACAATATGTGGAATTTTGAGGAGTTCAGAAATGCTTGTTTCAGTCACAAATTGCGTCTCTCACGGCGGCGCGTTCTTTTTCCGAAAGCCGAGGGAAGCGCGTCCCATAGAATGCTCGCTGCTCGATCTTCACGAGCTGGCGGAGGAAACGGGAATCTCCGTGGACGAGGTCATATGCGGATTGGACGATTTCGGCTCGGCGGATACGCTGATGGGCTTCGGCCCTCCGCTGGCGGAGCCTGTGAATGTGCGGGAGATCCTGCACATCGGCCCGGACCTGACGCCCCGGATGGTTCAAAAGCCGCTGTTCGCGGAGGCACAAAGTTCAGAGTTTTCCTTTGAGGTTGAGGCGGCGCGGATTTTCCCGGAGGAAAGGGAAGTCGTTTTCCAGGTCCCGGATAGCGGGGCAATCGCTGCCGAGCCATTGGCGGAGCCGGAGACGGGGCGGATTTACGAGCCTGCCGGGGAAGTCATCCTCGAAGCGGCGCAGGAAATTCTCGAAGAGGCGGCGCGGGAAGCGGAAGTAGAAACCGTCCCGGAAGCGGCGCAGGAAATTCCCGAGCCGATTGCCGAGCCGGAGATCGCGCCGATCATTGAAGCGGAAATCGTTGCCGAGGCAGCGCCGATTCCCGAGCCGGTCCGGAAAGAAGCGGAAGAACCCCGGCCGACGACAGAGACAACGGAAGCCAAAAAGGCGGAACCGCCGAAAGCCGAACTGCCGGCGGCGCGGCCGGCTGTGAAAAAGGCCGTGAATTTCCCGCATCTGGATCTGGAAGCGATCCGAAGAATTTCCACCGTCCGCGTGGAAGCGGCGGAGCCGGAAGACGATGGGGAGGACGAACCGTTGATTGATTTGCATGTGCCGGAAGACTACGCCGTCCAGACCACAACGGAGAATATCGTCTGGCCGTGGGAGATTCGCGAGGACCTGACGCTGAAGGAAGCGCTGGAATCCCTGGACGACAAGCTGCTGACAAGCCTGACCGAGGAGGTCGTGAGCTGCACGATCTCGGGGCAGATGGGCGAGGGCGGCATCAAGTCCCTCTGCGAGACATATCTCAAAGAAAAGGAACAGATCTACAGCGCGATCCAGCATGAAAGCCGCCGCCGCATCACGCGCATGAACGCGAAGCCGCGCGCGGCAGGCGCGATCGGCTCGGACGCGACGATGGAGCTGGCCATGCGCATGGCGAAGCAGTTCCTGGAAAACGAGATGGCTAAGGAAAAGGCGACGCGGTTCCAGTCCCCCATCGCGAACGACGACGGGAATTACTACATTTTCCAGAAGCACCGGATCGAGGACGAGGAAAACGTGGATTTCCCGAACGAAAGAGTCTTCTACCGCGAGCTGGGAGACGGCTGGGCTTTGTCGGTGGGATATTGAAAGGTAAGGAATGCACCCGTTCCGCGCGGGTGCTTTTTTATTAGATGTGTTATTTATTGACAATGTATTTCTTGGTATGTCACAATAATTAACACATGAGATTTTAGTTGCATATTACTAAACTTGCCTTCCCCTTGAGGGGAGAAATATGCCAGTGGCATGTTTCTTGGCAGCCGAAGGCTGACGGATGAGGTGTCCCAAAGGAGGAATCACTATGAACATGTCAATGAACAAAACAAGCCGTCCGAAAAAACGACTGAACACAGCGGGCGTGTGGCTTCTAATCACGGCGCTGCTGTTCCTCTTCGGCACGGGCAGCCCCGCGTTTGCCGAAAAAGCGTCTGCGGATTCCGCCGCTGTCGCCGGGGAGGCGGCCCCCACCTGGAAATGGCTTGGAAAGGCCCCGTTGACGGCGGAGCAGGTGCAGGAGATTTTGGCGGTGCCGAAAGGGGAACGCCCCGACCCGTCTGCTTATCTCGACAAGAAATATATTTGCCGCCATTTGAAGGAGTTCCGTTCGGGCGTTTCCTTCGTCATGGGGCTGGACAATTACGTCATGTACGTGCTGACGCGCAAATTCATCGGCAGGGAGGACAACTCCTGCTTCGTGATGCCGAAGACCGTCTGCGACGATATCGCGAAGGCGGCGAAAGGGGACATTTCCGTCTATGAGCAGGCCCTGGGCTTTGAGCCGGGCTATTTCAAAGGGCACGGCGGCCTGGTCCGCATCGACGTCCTCGACGTGGAGGACCTCCATATCCGGATTCCTTCGGGGAACGAGGCCGGGGCAAACGCCTGGTGGCTGCCCGGAGGCTATACGTCCGGCGGCGTTCCCGAGGCGATTACCGACCTGATCCCGAAATCCCGCATCCTGGTGACGCGGCTGCAGGGGGAATAAAATGGCGGGAAAGGACGGGAGATTCCGGGATGCAATGACGCGGGGCGAGGTCGTGCCCTTCCTGCGGGGGGACGGCGATTACCGAAAAGTTCCGACGTCCGATTTCGCGGGAGAAGACGCCCCGACAGATACATGGCAGGCGCTTCGTGAAATTTACGAAGCGGCGGAAATGACGCCTGAGACGGGAAAAGCCCTGTCAGACGGGATCAGGGCACTGCTGGAAGGTACGGCCGGAGACGTTTATCTGGCGATCCTGTATCTGACAAGGCTGGTCCTGGCGGAGCAGGGGAACAGGCTCCCGCTGCAGCTGCCGCTGCGGGAGCTCTTGTCGGCGGCGCGGGAAAAGATCGGCGAGCATCGGGAAGCGTTTTCAGGTGAGCTGATTTTTCCCAACGGCTTCGTGAAGAAAGAGGCTATGGAGGATTTGCAGGGCTGGAACGAAGCGGTGTTTCTTCCTTTTTATAAAGTGGATATATTGAAAAACGCATAAATAAAGAACCGTCGCTCAAAAAGGGCGACGGTTCTTTTGCAATCTGAGCCTTCCCCTTTGGGGAAGGTGGCGCGCGAAGCGCGACGGATGAGGTCTTACGACGTAACGACTAATATAAGAACGACGTTTGAGACCTCACCCACCGCTAAAGCGGTCCCCTGACGGGGAGTCCACTGGACTCCCGCGCAAAGCGCCCCCAGAGGGGAGGGCTGATTTCTGTTTCTTATTTAACCGCAGCGAAGGCCTGCTCCAGATCCCAGATCAGGTCGTCGATATGCTCGGTGCCGATGGACAGGCGGATCGTGCCGGGGGTGATGCCGCTTTCCAAAAGCTCCTTTTCCGTCATCTGCGAATGCGTCGTGGAGGCCGGATGGATGACCAGCGACTTCACGTCGGCGACGTTCGCCAGGAGCGAGAAGATTTTCAGGTTGTTGATGAATTTCTCCGCCGCCTTCGCGCCGCCCTTGATCTCGAAGGTGAAGATTGTCGCGCCGCCGTTGGGGAAATATTTCTTGTAGAGCTTGTGGTCCGGATGTGTCTTGACCGCCGGATGATTGACCTTTTCGACATGCGGGTTCTTTTCGAGGAACTCGACGACTTTCAGCGCGTTCTCCACATGGCGCTCGACGCGCAGCGAAAGCGTCTCGACGCCCTGCAACAGCAGGAACGCGTTGAAGGGGGAAATCGCCGCGCCGGTGTCGCGGAGCAGCGTGGCGCGAATGAAGGTGACGAAGGCCGCGGGGCCGAGAGCTTCATAGAATTTCACGCCGTGGTAGCTGTCGTTCGCTTCGACGAGCCACGGGAAGCGGCCCGACTTCGCCCAGTCGAACTTGCCGCTCTCGATGATCACGCCGCCCAGCGTCGTGCCGTGGCCGCCGATGAATTTCGTCGCCGAGTGGATGACGATGTCCGCGCCGTACTCGAAGGGGCGGAGCTGATACGGCGTCGCGAAGGTGGAATCCACGACTACCGGGATTTTGTGCTTGTGCGCGACCTCGGCCACCGCCGCGATGTCGATCAGGTTCGCGTTCGGATTGCCGATGGACTCGATATAGATGAGCTGCGTGTTGTCTTTGATGGCCGCTTCAAAGGCTTTCGCGCCGCCCTCGGGGTCGACGAAGGTCGTCTCGATGCCGTAGTCCGGCAGCGTGTGCTCGAACAGGTTGTACGTTCCGCCGTACAGCGTGTTCGCCGCGACTACATGCTGACCTTTGTGCGCGAGCGCCTGCACCGTGTATGTGACCGCCGAGGCGCCGGACGCCACCGCCAGGGCCGCCGAGCCGCCTTCGAGAGCCGCCAGGCGGCGCTCCAGGACGTCCTGCGTCGGGTTCGTCAGACGCCCGTAAATATTGCCCGCGTCGCGGAGACCGAAACGGTCCGACGCGTGCTTGAAATCGTGGAACACATAGGACGTGGTCTGATAAATCGGCACCGCCCGCGAATCCGTGACCGGATCAGCCTGCTCCTGCCCGACGTGAAGCTGCAATGTCTCAAATTTGTACTGCCTATTTTCTTTTGCCATTTCTCTCTCCCCCAAAAATTTGAATTTAAGTTTTATAGGTTTATCCTATATGTTGAAATACTATACCACATATTCCTATCATGTCAATAGGAATTTGTTTTTTTATGCAAATTTATTTTCCGGCCGTTGTATTTTCCCTCCGTTTCATCATGTACGCGAACGAAAGGAGGGATGAAAATGCAGGTGGATCGAGTCAATTTCGCCGACATTCTCGTAGCGTCGGCGCTGGGCGCGGGGCTGATCATGACGATCCTGTTCGAGCAGCAGGAGCTCTCGATGAGCATCGCCAGCGGCCTTCTCGGCTACCTCGGCGGCGTGAAGATCGCAGGACGGAGGCCGTAAAGAACTCCCATGCCCTCCCCTTTGGGGGCGCTTTGCGCGGGAGTCCAGTGGACTCCCCGTCGGGGAACGTCGAAGCCACCACACCCCTTGCCCTCCCCTTTGGGGGCGCTTTGCGCGGGAGTCCAGTGGACTCCCCGGACGGGGGACCGCGTTAGCGGTGGGTGAGGTTTACGGCATTTTACGCTTGATGTTGGCTTGGCGGTGGCAAAAAGCTCATCCGTCAGCCTGCAGAGAGGAAGGCAAGATTTCTTGAACATTTGAGTTAAAAGGAGGTAAAGTTTGAAACAATTAGATAGCGGCTAGATTCAGATCGAGGCATACCAAATAAGCCATCCGCAGATGACTTTTGAATCTCTATGAGAACTGCGATCAA
>CACYXR010000027.1 GCA_902778455.1 uncultured Selenomonadaceae bacterium
CGTCGAGAGGGATTTGACGACGACAGGCGGAAAAAGACCCGGTAGCGAAATAGTCCAGTGGACTGTTTCGCGGAGGGACTTATTCAGTGGTTCCTTAAGTTTATTCCTCCTAATTCACCGGATTTTAACCCGATTGCGCAGGTATGGTGAATCACGCGAAGAGAGAATATTCATAATAAAAGACCGCTTCTTGTCGGAGCGGTCTTTTATGTTGCGTATCTTTGCCTTTTTACTTTATCGTTTTCAGCTCATACTGCCTCGTCCCCAGCCCGATCTTTTCGGCGTGGATCAGGGTTTCTTCCCAGTTCACGTGCGGGTTGCTGTCGAGGAAGTGGTCGCCCTTCTTTTGCCAGTCAGGTTTTTTCAGGTTGTCGCCGAGCTGGCTGTTTTCGATCGGCGTGGCTTTCAGCGCGGCGTCCACCGAGGCCTGGTCCACCGCCACCGGGTCGAAGGATACGAAGAAGCCGAGGTTCGGCAGGATCGGGCCGTCGTTTTCGCCGTGGCAGTCGCAGTTCGGCGAGATGTCCGTGGCGATGTTGATATGGAAGGTCGTGCGGTCCTGGCAGATGGCCTGCGCGTATTCCGCCATCTTGCGGTCGAGGACGTCGCTGGCGTCCCACTGCTCGTTGGAAATCGCGTCGAAGGCGCAGGCGCCGATGCAGCGGCCGCAGCCTTTGCAGAGGTCTTTGTTGATATGCGCCTTGTTGTTTTTGTACGTGATGGCGTTGGAGCCGCATTCCTTCGCGCAGCGGCGGCAGCCCCGGCAAAGATCCTCGTTGACGGACACCTTGCCCGACGAATGTTGTTCCATCTTTCCGGCGCGGCTGCCGCCGCCCATGCCGATATTCTTGATGGCGCCGCCGAAGCCCGTCATTTCATGGCCCTTGAAGTGCGCGAGGCTGATCACGATATCGGCGTCCATCAGCGCGCGCCCGATTTTTGCCGCCTTCACATACTGGCCGTTCTTGACCGGCACCTCGACCTCGTCGGTGCCGCGCAGTCCGTCGGCGATGATGATCTGGCAGCCCGTGGTCACGGTGTTGAAGCCGTTCAGGTTCGCGCAGTCCATGTGCTCCAGCGCGTGCTTGCGGCTGCCCGGGTACAGCGTGTTGCAGTCCGTCAGGAACGGCATGCCCCCCTGCTCCTTGACGAGATCGGCCACCGCCTTCGCGTAATTCGGGCGCAGGAACGCGAGGGGTTCCCGAGCTCGCCGAAATGCATCTTGATCGCGACGAATTTTCCGTTCATGTCGATGTTCTTGAACCCGGCGGCAATGCAAAGCCGTTTCAGCTTTTCCGTCATGCTCGTGCCGACCGTCGTGCGGAAATCAGAAAAATAAACCTTCGCCTTCTCCATATTTTCCCCTCATTTCTTAAAGAATACCGAAATACTTCTCCCATAAAGATATTATACAAGGCTTGCCGTGTTGCAGGCAAGCCCGAAGTAAAAATATGTTGTAAAAAATGATGATATATCGTCGTTTGTTTATGTTTTATGGATTTAGATGGCAGAAAACAAAAATGGTCTTTGAATGTCCGATATATTTAAAAAATGTTTCACGTGAAACAAAAGAACAAATGTTCTAATGTTTCACGTGAAACATTTTTCTTTTATTCTTCTTTTTTCCGCGATGGGCAGTCAATCTTCGGGCAGGCGGCACAGCCCCTCGGCAGTTCTTTGTCGTCGCCCTTTCCCCGCAACAGTCCGATGACCGCTGTGACCGACTTTCTTGGGCAGAGCATGAAGCTCTCGGTCAGCGAGATTCCGATGCTGTCCGCTCTTGTCAGCCGCAAAAGCGACCGCTGGGCGCGGATGTCCCAGTCGCCGTAGCCGGGGGAGAATCGCCAGCGCATGGCGAAGCCCTCTTTTGCGAATTGAGGGCGCAGCATCGTTTCGCAGGCGTCGCAGACCTGTTCGACGGCTGTCGTCGCGGCGGCGTCCAAAAGAACCGAATGGGCGTAGCGGCCTTCGTCGAAATGGTGCGTGACGGCTTCCTCGACGGCTTCGCCGATGGTCGCGGCAAGGAAAACGATGCGTTCGGCGCCCGAAAGGTGCTTGCGGATTATGTTCCCTTCGATGAGAAAAGGAGGCGCCGCCGCTGCCGTTCCGTTTTCGCAGTCGTAATCAAAAAGCTCCCACGAGACGCGGGGTTCGGCAAGCAAAGCGCATTCTTCACAGGCTTCCGAAATCGCCGCCTCGTCGAACTCCGCTTTCGCCAGCCCCGCGTATCGGCGAGTTTCTTTCGCGTCCACAGCAGGCAGTGCGGGACGATAAATCGGCATAAGATCACCTCGTTTTAAAAACCGTCGATATAAAAATGTTTCACGTGAAACAAAGAAACAGATGTTCTAATATTACAGACTGCACCTGCATAAAAGCCGCCAAAAAGCTGACGCTTTCAAGCGGCTCTAATCATGTGAAACATTTTTTACTTCTTTTGAGCTTCTTCCTCTTCCGGTATCAGCGTGGCGGAGCCGTAGGCTTTCAGCGGCTTGCCGTTTTCGTCGAACTCCGTCGTGTAGCGGAAATAGAACGGGATCCTGCCGATGGTCAGCGGTACGACGCCTTCGATATGTTCTTCGCCTTCTTCAAGACGGCGAAGCCAATTCCGGTACATATCCGCGAAGTCTTCCGGGATAATCCTCGATTCGATCAGCGGCTCGGGATAGTTCCTGACGATTGCGGGCAGTCCGAGGTCGCGCATACAGCGGAAGCAGGGACGCATTTCCTTTGTGGCGAATGTGTACTCCCAGGCATAGACGTTGATCTGCTCGCTGGCATGGCGGAACCGCTGGTCGCTGTCGTAAACATCCCGGAAGTTTTTCTTTTCTGCCGTGATATTCTGCACCATCGCGTAAATCAGGTATTGCTTCCCCGCGAAGCCGATGACCCGGAGATTGCTTCGGATGCAGATGCGGTCGTCTCCGCAGCATTTGGAATAAAGATCGCGCCAGGTTTCACAGCTTTCCTCGTCGCCGGAGGCGATGGCTTTCTTTATGGTCGCTTCAAAAATTTTCCAATTGTCCTCGTTCAATCCCTCGCGCGGATTGAGGCCGATGACCTCCTGGGCCGACATATTCATGGCCATTTCCTGCGTGTATTTTTCGTTTACTCGCAGAAGCTCCACTTTGCCTTCTTCATAGGAAAAGAGCGCGGCGGCGCCGACGAAGTTGCTGAAAATCAGCGTTTCCATCGAATCGGGATTCCAGAACCTGCCGGCGTTCATCGCGTTGATCAGCGTCAAGGGCGGGACGGTGGGTTCATGTACGGTCTGGAGGAGCATCTTGCGGAATTCGTCCTCGGGGATGGGCTTCGAGTACAGGAAGCCCTGGATGTAATTGCAGCCGAGGCTCTTCATGTAGTCAGCCTGCTCCGCGGTCTCGACGCCCTCCGCGATCACCGGCGTGCCCAGCCATTTCGCCATCTGGACAACGGAGCTCAGGATGATGCCGCCGCGGCCGCCGACTCCGCCGTCGAGGAAGCCGATATCGAGCTTGATCATATCCACGTCAAGATTTTTCAGGACATTCAGCGATGAATATCCGCTGCCGAAATCGTCCATTTCCACGACGTAGCCGCAGGCTTTCAGTCGTCCGATGACCTCGATCATCAGCTCCATGCCGCCGATGGCTGACGATTCGGTAATCTCGATGCGGAGGAACTTGACGGGAATATCGTATTGTTTGCGGATTTTCTCGATTTCATCCACATATTCATGGCGGAAGATGTCATAGCGGGACATATTGACGGAAATCGGGACAACCGGTATGCAATCGTCCAGACATTTCCGCAGAAAACGGCAGACGCACTCGAATATATAAATATCCGCAGAATATATCAGATCGTAGTCTTCCAGTATCGGAATGAAATCTGACGGGAGCTGCAGGCCGAACTCCGGATGGCCCCAGCGCATCAATGCCTCAGCGCCCACCATACGCCCTGTGCTGTGATTGATCTGCGGCTGGTAGTATGGGTAAATCTGTTGCTCACTGATTGCCGAATGGAATCCGTCGACAACTTCCTGCGAAAGCATCTTCTTATGCATGAATTTCGTCTCCTTTGAGATGAAAACAAGGTAAACTATCTTTATCTTATATTATATAGGAAGCGGCAGACGAGGTCAAATTAGACTATGATCCAAGCTGTCGAAAAATGTTTAGTGTGAAAGAATAAAAAAACGGCAAAAATCATAGGATTTCTGCCAATAAACACAACAAACAAGCCCACACTGTGAGCCTGTTAAATAATTATTCCCACCTTCCGGGATGCCTTTAATGTGATGCTTGTATTATAGCAGGGGTCAGGGGATGTCGCAACCCCTTTCATCCCTATTTGTGCCGCCAGCGACAGCGGCGGAATGGATGTTTCACGTGAAACATTAGAATAAATGTTCTTTTGTTTCACGTGAAACATTTTATTCAGTGGTTTCTTAAAGAAAACAGGATAAAAAATATGAGGACGTTTGAAAGGAAATTTCCTTTCAGCGGCGAAATATATATAGATAAATTATCATCGGAAGAAACACAGGAGGCGGTTTGTCATGAAGGTAATCGGCGGAGGACTTCCCAACGGGGCGGAGATTTCGTCCTCGATGTTCGGCAAGTACACGCTGGAGATTCCCGAGGGATTTTTCAGGTCGCGGGACGTCGTGCTGAACGATCATCTGGTGGCGGTGGAGCATATCACCGAGGAAAACAAGTACAGCATCCTCGGCAAGGCCGGATGGGGCACGCTGGGGGCGATTGCCCTCGGGCCGGTGGGCCTCCTGGCGGGGCTGGTGCTCGGCGGCAACAGCAAGGAGCTTTGCTGCGCCTGCAAGCTGGACACCGGCGAGGAATTCCTCGTAAGCTGCGAGGTCGAGGAATGCCAGAAGCTGAAATCGCTGGCGCAGAAAAACGCAGGAAAACTGGCGAAAAACGTTCCGGTCATCGACGCGCAGATTGAGGAAAAGGAAGACGTGATGGCGACGCTGGAGCGCCTCGGAAAGCTCCGGGACGACGGCGTGGTCTCCGAGGACGAGTTCCAGCAGAAAAAGGCGGAGCTGATGTCCCGGTTGTAAGGTTATGAAAAAATTCCCTAACATCCAAGGAGGTACACCCTATGAGATCCTTTTCGATTCCCATTTCCCGGCGTGATTTTGTGAAGATGGCCGGTCTTGCGGCGGCGGGCGCTTTCGTCGGCGGGGGGACGCCGCGCGCCGCTTCGGCTGCGGAGGACGCGGAGGGCGACACGGTGGAGTACGCGGGCAAGAAGATTCCCGTGCTTTATGATATGGACGTCTGCGTGATCGGCGGCGGCCCCGCGGGAACGGCGGCGGCGATCAGCGCGGCGCGGGGCGGCGCGTTGACCGTCCTGGTGGAACGTGGCGTCGCCCTCGGCGGCCTCGCGGTGTTGGGCTGCGTCTACCCGTTCATGGACACGTTGGCGCCGGACAGCGATACGCCCTATGTAGCGGAAGTCAAGAAACGGCTCCGGGAGCACGGCATCGAGCCCCACGACGGCGTGACCGAGCAGACCTGGCACAATCCCGAGATCCTTGCGCTGATTTACGACGAGATGTGCGAGGAGTCCGGCGTGAACGTGCTTTACCAGGCGGTGCTGGTGGACGTCCTGAAGTCCGGTTCGTCGATCTCGGCCTGTGTCGTGCAGACTATCGAAGGCCTTGCGGCGATCCGCGCGAACATTTTCGTCGACGGCACCGGCGATGCGTTCCTCGCCAGAGCGGCGGGCGTTCCCTATGAGAAGGGCTACGAGAAGACGGGCAGCAACCAGCCTCTTTCCTTCCGCTTCGAGATGGGCGGCATTGACATCAAGCGGCTGTACCAATACGACGCCGTCGAGCTGAAGGACGACTGGTGCAAGTCGAAACCGCCGTATTTCGAGATCGCCGAGGCGATGCACCGAAAGCAGCGTTATGTACTGGAGGAATTCATGTCAAAGGGCGTGGAGAGCGGCGAACTGACCCAGGAAGAGGCCGAGTATATGCAGGCCTTTACCATCATCGGGAAAACCGGCGTGATGAGCATGAACTGCCCGGAAATTCCCGTGCGTTTCCGCGCTACCGATCCCCTTTCCTACAGCAAGGCCGTCGCCTTCGGCCGGAAGATGATGCGCCATATCGCCGATTACATGGTAAAACACATGCCGGGCTTCGAGCACGCGTACATCAGCCGCGAGGCGACGATGCTGGGCGCGCGGGAATCGTGGCGGATCCGGGGCAAATATTATCTGGTGGAGGACGATTACCACAAGCAGAGCCGTTTCCCCGACGCGGTCTGCCGCACCGCGTGGTATATCGACGCCCACGGGGAGAATGTTTCGGAGAAGCTGCCGAAGGGCGGGTTCTACGAGATTCCTTATCGTTCGCTGGTCTGCGACGAGGTCCCGAACCTCCTCACGACGGGCCGCTGCATCAGCGCCAGCTTCATCCTGCAGGCTTCCATGCGCATCCAGCCCACCTGCATGAGCATCGGAGAAGCGGCGGGCGTCGCGTCCGCCTGGGCGCTGGCTCACAACATCGAGGCCAACGAGGTGCGTTGGGAGGATATCCCGCAGGAAAAGAGAAGCTACGTCACTGCGGGGTAAGAGGAAATCGTCCCGGCCATTTTTTGCCCGGACGATTTTTTGCCATTTTTAATTAATTTATTTTAGTTTTCATTTGCGCTGACGAAAAAAAAGAGATAAAATAACTATACGTCGAAATATCGACAGCTCATTATACAGGGGGAAGTATCCGATGAAGAGCATCAGGAAATTGCAGAAAGCACTCGCGGCACTGGCTGTCGCGGGCTATATGGGCTTTGCCGCTTTGGGGGCGGCAGAGGCCGCGCCGATTGTCGAATTGACGCTCCAGGAGAGTATTGACATGGCGCTGAAAAATAACCGCACAATCAAAGAATCGGCGGAAGACCAGGCGCAGGCTTACTGGGTGCACAGAGAGGCGCGCAGGAATGCCGGGCCGACGCTCTCTTGGAGCGGAACGGCATGGCAGCGCTCGGGTCATTGGAACAATGCCCAGATTCATGACGCTTATGACCAACTGTATGATCTCAATTCTGACCGGATGTTTTCGAATCAAGTGCAGGTGTCATTCCCACTTTACACTGGCGGTAAAATTGAGAACGCCATCGAAGCGGCGGAGCTTGGCCGTGACGCGGCGGATTTGACGCTGGAGGCCACACGGCAGGGAATCAAGGAGCAGACCACGGCGGCCTATTTCCAGATCCTGCAGTTCCGCAATCTGATCCAGGTCAACAAGGAAGCGGTCGATACGCTGCAGGCGCATTTGGACAACGTCAATGCCCAGTACCGCGTCGGCACCGTCGCGAAGTCAGACGTATTGCGCTCCCAGGTCGAGCTGGCGAACCAGCAGCAGGCCCTTGTCAACGCGCAGAACAATTACGACGTGGCGGTGGCGACCTTCAACAACATCGTCGGGCTGCCCACAGACACCATCGTGGATGCGAAGGAAGACCTTTCTTATACGAAATATGATATTTCGCTGCCGCGCTGCACGGATTACGCGCTGATCCACCGTCCCGACGGGATCGCGATGGAACGCGCGTGGAAGCGGGCCGAGGCGATGATGAAGGCGGCGAAAGCCGGTTATCGTCCGCAGGTCAATGCCGTCGTGTCGCGTTCATGGTCAGGCGATGCGCCGTTTTCGACCAATACGGTCAAATATAGCGAAACAAGCGACGGTACGAACGCCGGCCTTCAGATGAGCTGGAACATCTTCGACAACAACGTGACCGAGGCGCAGGTGCAGCAAGCGAAGGCCTCGATGCGGAAAGCCGAGCAGCAGCTTTTCGAAACGCAGGAGTCGATCCAGCTTGACGTTCGTAAGGCGTATCTGAACCTTCTCGCGGCGGAGCAGAATATCCACACCACGAAGGTGGCCGTGGACCAGGCGCAGGAAGATTACAAGATCGCGCAGGTCCGCTACAGCGCCGGCGTCGGCACGAACCTTGACGTCATGGACGCTGAGTCCAAGCTGATCCAGACCCAGACTACCTATATTACGGCGCTTTATGACTACAACACCAATAAGGCGGCTCTCGATCAGGCAATGGGCCTCAAGGTGGAGCTGGACGTCGCGAACTATTACAAGGAAGCCATCGACGAAACGATTCCGGTGCGGCCTTCCCTCGACACATCGATGAACCTCACGGCGGAGGATGCGGGCGTCGTGTCCCCTGTCATCGTCCATCTGGAGAATGCCGAGCGGCCTTCGGAAACGGTCATGGCGGGCATCCACGCGGCGAAGGCGGCGACGCTGGCGGCGCAGCAGCAGGAGGAACAGGCAGTCCAGGACGCGCAGGAGGCGGCAGCCGAAGCGGTAGAGTAAAGCGAAAAGCAATATTGGGAGCGGGCGTATTTTTCATGCCCCGCTCCTTTTTTATCCAAACCGGTTATTCATATATGAATTTTGTTTGAGAAAACTTCAAAAACATGTTATACTACTATAAATAAGGGTAACCTTGCTTTCCCCTTTGGGGCGGGGGCCGCTTCAGCGAGGGATGAGGTTTTTGACATATTTCATATCATCTCATCCGTCAGTCTCCGGCTGCCGCTGTCTGGGGAGTCCGCCGGGTTCCCGCGCAAAGCGTCCCGCAAGGAAGGCGCAAAACAGTGTTCGGCAAGGAGGTTTTTGCGTGTTTGTTTCCTCTGTCGTTTACGGAAAAATTTATGATATGGTACAAACGGCGCTGCCCGAGCCGGAGGAATGGCGTCATGCGCTGATGCTTGCCTGCGTCATGCGGTGGTTCGCCGAGTTCCGCGGCTTTTCGGAAGCAGCGGATTTGTGGGCGGCCGCAGGGCTTGCGCGCCGCTCGGGACTGGACGGGAAAACCCTTTGCAAGGCCGGAATGGATGAGGATGTCGTCCGCCTTGTACTTCGGGAAAACGTCGCAGACGCCGACGCGCAGGCGCCCCTGACGGCGGAGGCACAGCTCGGCTGCCTCGTCGTTACCCTCGACCATCTTTCCGCGTTGGTCGTCGCCAGTGCGGTGAACCGACCGAAGGGCAGCGTCAAGGATATGAAAGTCTCCGCCGTGCAGAAAAAATTCAAGGATTCCAAGTTCGCGCCGGAAGTGAACCGCATGACGATCCTGCAGGGCGCGCGCCGGATGCGCTGGGAGATCGGAGACCTGACCTCGAAGACCATCAAGGCCGTGCTCGCCTGCGAGGAGGAAGTGCGGGGAGCGGGCCGGAAAATCGCTTGAGTGAGAAAACACCCGCGCAGGAGAAAATTCGTCTCTTGCGCGGGTGTTTTTCATATTCTTTTACTGTGCCGTGTGGACGCTTCCGAGATTGTTTTTGTAGATGACGGCGGGTTTGCAGAGGAACGCAGGGACGTCCTGCATGCCGTTGTTCACCTTGCTCGCAGAGGGAACGGCCTGTCCGGTTGCGATGTCCTGGATGAGCCGCAGGCACTCGTTGACCGGGAGCGCGGGCGGCTTGTCGATGGTCATGCCCTGACGGCCGTCGGCAATGGCGCGGATGCCTTCCGGATCGGCGTCAAGCCCGGTGATGAACGGCCATTTGCCTTGGTAATGCAAATCCAGCGCCTCGCGGATTCCGCCCGCCAGATTGTCGTTCGGGGAAAGTACCGCGCCGATCGGCCGATTGTTTGCGTAATCGTTTTGCAGGATACGTTCCATGCGGGCCTTCGCGTTTTCCGGGTTCCAGTCCTCTGTCGCCGTTTGGTTGAAAATCGCCTCGCCGGACGGGACGCGGAGTCGTCCGGCGCCGAGATACGGCGACAGGATTTCCATCGCGCCAGCGTAGAAAAGACGCGAGTTGCTGTCCTCCGGGTCGCCGGCGAAGATTTCGATGTTGTCCGAGCCGGCGGGATCCTTCAGCCGGAGCGCCCGCTCAATGGAGCGCGCCTGCATGCGCCCGATTTCCACCGCGTCAAAGCCGACGAAGTAGGAGACGTGCGGGGAATCCATAATCAGGCGATCATAGGCGATGACGGGAGTGCCCTGCGCCGCGGCCTCCGCCAGCGGGTCCTTTTCCGACTGTCGTTGTCAAATCCCTCTCGACGTAGCGATGCTACGCCTTCGAGGCGTGATATGCCACTGGCATGTCACGTCCTAGACAGTCGAAAAAATCCCTCGACAGATGCACGAATTGACTTAATCAGTGCTTCCTTAACTATACTTTAGTTTTGATTTTCGGGCAAGAGGATTGTTGAAATGCTGGTTGGAGTGTTTTCTCCTTCGGAGAATAATTGGATTTACGGCATTTTCATGTTTTCCGTTCTCGTAAAAACGCGCCGCTCATCGTCCGGATAAGCAGCGCGTTCTTTTTGTTTTTACTGCGCCCAGTGGACGCTTTCGAGGTTGTCTTTGCCGATGATCGTCAGCTTGCAGAGAAACGCGGGTACGTCACGCATGCCGTTGTTCTGCTTGATTTCCGAGGATTCGGTCTGTCCCTTTTCGATGTTGCGGATCAGGCGCAGGCATTCATTGACCGGGAGCGCGGGCGGCTTGTCGATGGTCATGCCCTGCCGGTCGGCGGCGATGGCGCGCACGCCCTCCGGGTCGGCGTCCAGTCCCGTGATGAAAGGCCATTTGCCCGAATAGTTCACATCCAGCGCTTCGCGGATTCCCTCCGCCAGCGTGTCGTTCGGGGAAAGCACCGCGCTGAGCGGCCTGTCGTTTGCATAAGAGAGCTGCAGGATTCGATTCATGCGCGTCTTCGCGTTTTCCGCGCTCCAGTCATTCGTCGCCGTCTTGGAAAAGCTCGTTTCGTCGGACGGGATGCGGAGACGCCCCTGGTCGAGGTACGGCTGAAGGATTTCCATAGCGCCCTCGAAGAACAGGTGCGAGTTGTGGTCCCTCGGATCGCCGGCGAAAAGCTCGATATTGTCCGAGCCGGCGGATTCCTTCAGCCGGAGAGCCCGCTCGATGGCCCGCGCCTGCGTGCGGCCGATTTCCTTTGAGTCGAAACCGACGAAATAGGAAATATGGGCGGAGTTCATGATCAGGCGGTCGTAAGCGATGACGGGAATGTTCTGTTTCGCGGCTTCCGCCAGCGCGTCCTTCAGCACGTCGCCGTCTATGGCGCCCACGATGATCGCGAGGGGCTTTTGCGCAACGGCTTGGCGGAATTGCTCGGTTTGTTCTTCAGCTGCCCGTGCAAAGCGCAGGTCGGCGAGAAAGCCGTCCTTCTCCAACGCGCCCTGAAGCGCGAGGCCGTTCCGCTGCCAGCTGTCTGACGAAAGGGCGAAAAGCACGGACACGGTCCGGGCCGGTTTGCCGCCGACCTTGTTGTCCATTTGCCCTCCGCAGCCCGTCAGCGCCATCATGCCGAGCACACACAATGCCAGCGTCAAAAACATCGTCCATCGTTTCATGGGAATTCCCTCCTGTGGTTGTCCTGACTGTTCGCGTTCTTTACGTTCTCTTTCCCTGCATCCGTTTGCGTTCAGCCCGGGAACCGCCGTGACGCCCTGCGGTTCCCATCTTCCATTGCTCATACATTCCTCCGGCCATTGAATATCGCTGCAACAATTCCCCTGCCGTCCGGGGAGTCCGCTGGACTTTCGTGCAAAGCGTTCTCTCAAGGGGAAGACGGGATTTCGTGATTTTGAATGGCCAAAGTGATATTTTGCGGGGAGTCTTCTCCCTCTTTTATAAAAAACATAAATGATAGATTGTATTTATTATACTATGGTTTTCAAGACGACGCAAGAAGATTTATGCAGCAACGGCGACGGCAGGTTTCGGGGCTTCCATCAGCTCGATGCCGTTTTTGTCCACGGAAAGCGCACGCAGCGCGTTCAGCACCGCCAGCACCATGACGCCGACATCAGCGAAGATTGCCATCCACATCGTCGCGAGACCGACCGCGCCAAGGATCAGGCAGGCCGCCTTGACGCCGAGAGCCATCACGATGTTCTGCTTGACGATCGCCATGGTTTTCCTTGCGATGCGCATCGCAAGCGAAATCTGCTGCGGGTCGTCGTACATCAGCACCACGTCCGCCGCCTCGATGGCAGCGTCGGAGCCCATCGCGCCCATCGCGACGCCGATGTCGGCGCGGGCCAGCACCGGCGCGTCGTTGATGCCGTCGCCGACGAAGGCCAGCATGCCGTCGCCTTCCTTTTTCTGCGAAAGCAGTTCCTCTACTTTTGCCACCTTATCGGCGGGCAAAAGCTCGCTGCAGACCATGTCGAGTCCCAGCTCCCCCGCCACCGCGTCGGCCACCGGCTTCGCGTCGCCGGTCAGCATGACGGTCTTCCTGACGCCGGCCTCGTGCAGCAGCTGGATTGCTTTGGCGGAGGTCGGCTTCACCACGTCGGAGATGACGACATGGCCGACATACTGTCCGTCGATGGCCACATGGATCGTCGTGCCCGTTTTTTCGCAGGGATGCCAGTCGGCGCCGACGGCGTCCATCATCTTTTCGTTGCCGACGCAGACCGTCTTGCCATTGACCAGGGCGCGGATGCCCTGCCCGGCGATTTCCTCCACGTTTTCCACGCTGCAGTCGTCCGCTTCGTTCGGATAGGCTGCGCGAAGCGAATTACCGATGGGGTGTGTCGAGTACCGCTCGACGTGGGCGGTCAGGTGCAGCAGTTCCGTCGGCTCGATGACGTCGGGGTGGACGGCGGAAACGTCGAACACGCCTTTTGTCAGCGTTCCGGTCTTGTCGAAGACTACGGTCTCGGCGTCCGCCAAAAGCTCCAGGTAACTCGAACCCTTGACCAGTACGCCGTTGGCCGACGCGCTGCCGATGCCCGCGAAGAACGAAAGCGGCACCGAGATGACAAGCGCGCATGGGCAGCTGATGACCAGCAGGATGAACGCGCGCTCAATCCAGACTGCCCAATCCGGCGAAAGCCCCATGAATCCCATCCGGACCAAAGGAACCGCCAGCGCCAGCACTACGGCGAACGCGCAGACGAACGGCGTGTAGACGCGGGCGAATCGCGTGATGAAATTCTCCGAGCGGGATTTCTTCATGCTGGAATTCTCGACGAGTTCCAGGATTTTCGCCGCTGTGGACTCGTCGGCTTCCTTCGTCGTCTCGATGCGGATCACGCCGGACAGGTTGATGCAGCCCGAAAGCGCCTCGTCGCCGATTTTCGCTTCCCTCGGCAGGCTCTCGCCGGTCAGCGCCTTCGTGTCCAGCGTCGTCGTGCCGTCGACGATCCTGCCGTCGATGGGGATGCGCTCGCCCGGCTGGACCACGATAACCGTGCCGATTTCCACGTCGTCGGGATCGACGCGCTCCAGCTGCCCGTTCTCGCCCTCGATATTCGCGTAGTCGGGGCGGATGTCCATCAGCGCCGAGATATTGCCGCGGCTCTTGCCGACAGCGTAGCTCTGGAACAGCTCGCCGATCTGGTAGAACAGCATGACCGCCGCGCCCTCGCGGTATTCGCCGAGCACCATCGCGCCCAGCGTGGCGATCGCCATCAGGAAGCTCTCGTCGAAGAACTCGCCGTGGCTGACGCCCAGCGCCGCTTTCCGCAGGATATCGTAGCCGATGACCAGATAGGGAACGATGTAAAACGCGCCTAAGAGCGGCCCTTCAACAGTGGCGAATTCCAGTGCGACGAGCAGCACCGAAGCCGCGATGATCCGCACCACCATGATTTTCTGTTTTTCCGTCATAACGCTGCACCTTCTTTTCGCGTGAAGATAATTGTTCGCTGCTTACTGATTACGATCAGATGAATACTTCGCAGTCCGGCTCGACCTTCTTGCAGGCTTCGCGAACCTTCGGCATCACGACGGCGGGATCGGCGCCCTCGGCGAACTCGACGGTCATCTTCTGGGCCATGAACCCGACGGCGGCCTTGTCGACGCCCTCGACCTTCGAGGCGGCCTCCTCCATCTTCAGCCCGCAAGCCGCGCAATCCACTTCAATCTTGTACTTCTTTTTCATCATGTATACCTCCTAAAAATATTTGTTAATTTGATTACATGAACATTTAATCATATATTAAAATAAAAATCAAGAGGTTTTTGAAAAATTTTTTATAAAACCACAGAAACCTTCTTCTCTCGGCGAATATTCGAATGACTTATGATATAATAGAAAAAATGCCGCAAAGGAGGCTTTCGGATGAAAAAGGTTTTGATTACAGGGATCCGGTTGACGGCATCGGACGGAACCTGCGGATGGAATCGAGGATTATTGCGAGGCGGTGTGCGGAAGGGCAACGGCGAGGAGGATTGAACCGGTGCGACTGGTATATATGAACGGCGGCTTGGGAAACCAGATTTTCCAGTATGTCTTTTTCCGGTGGCTGGAAGTCGAGACAGGCGAAAGCTGCATCATCGACGACGCGGCGTTTTTCGGAACTAACGTGCCGCATAACGGCTATGAGCTTGAGCGGTTGTTCGGTGTGCGAAAAAAACGATTGAGCCGGTTTTTCCCGGCGCCGGCATGGCGGGAAATGATAGAGCAAAGGGAAAAGGGCGTAGGCATCGCGCAGCAGATTCTCGACGCGGGGAATGACATCCGGGTCATTTGCGAGCGGCGCGCGAAGAATCTCACGTTCAACGGGGAGCTCGTTTTGGTGGGCGAAACCCCGGAAGCGCTGCGGGAGGTGCTGTCGGATGATTGCTATTATCACGGGTATTGGCTTGGCGACGCTTTTTGGATGGATTTTCCCAACATCATTTTGACGGAACTTGTTTTTCCCGATATCGAGGACGAGAGAAACTGCGCCCTTGCCGAAGAAATGAGTATGGAGCGTCATTCGACGGCGGTGCATATCCGGCGCGGCGACATGGTGAAGCTGGGCTGGGCGACTTCACCGGATTGGTATCGGGCGGCGCTGGCCAAAGCGGAGGTCATTTGGAAGCCCGAGCATTATTATCTCTTTTCTGACGATCTCGCGTGGTGTGCAGAGCACATGGAAGATCTGGGGCTCAAGGGCGTCCGGGATAGGCTCGTCGTGGTAGACGGCAACAGAGGTGATCAGGCCTATGTCGATATGCAGCTTATGTCGCTATGCGCGCATCGATTGATTCCGCGCAGTTCGTTCAGCCTGGCGGCGAATATGTTTTGCCGTCGTCCGGATAAATTGAATATGATCGCTTGGTCATAAATGTTTCTCGGGGAACCACCGGGCAAAAGAGGAGGAACCTATATGAAAAACATTTCTCTGGGGAAAACGGGAATCGTCTCTCCGCAGAATGGGTTCGGAGCGCTGCCGATCCAGCGGGTGACGAAGGCGGAGGCCGTGAAATTGCTCCGCGCCGCTTACGAAGGCGGCATGACCTACTTCGATACGGCGCGGGCTTACAGCGACAGCGAGGAAAAGCTGGGAGCGGCCTTCGGGGACGGCATCCGCGATAAAATCTTCATCGCGACGAAGACCCACGCGCTGACGCCGGAAGGCTTTTGGAAGGATCTGGAAACTTCCTTGAAAAACCTTCGCACCGATCATATCGACCTTTACCAGTTCCACTGTGTGAACCAATGCTGGTCGCCGGGGGACGGCTCCGGCATGTACGAGTGTATGGCTGAGGCGAAGAAGCAGGGGAAAATCCTGCATATCGGCGTTACCGCTCACAAAATTCAAGTCGCTTTCGACTGCGTGGCGTCGGGGCTTTACGAGACGATGCAGTTCCCCTTCAGTTATCTTTCGTCGGACAAGGAAAAGGAGCTGGTACGGAAGTGCGGCGAGGCAAATATGGGCTTCATCGCGATGAAGGGACTGGCCGGCGGATTGATCACGAATTCCCGGGCGGCGATGGCGTTCATGGCGCAGTACGACAATGTGATGCCGATCTGGGGTGTGCAGCGGGAGACCGAGCTGGCCGAATGGCTTTCATATATGAAGGAAACGCCGGAAATGACGCCGGAGCTGGAAGCTTTTATCGCGAAAGAAAGAGAGGAGCTGACCGGTGAATTTTGTCGGGGCTGCGGCTATTGCATGCCTTGTCCGGCGGGCATCATGATCAACCAATGCGCGCGTATGTCGCTGATGCTCCGCCGAGCGCCGTCGAAGGCGTGGCTGACGCCGGAGATGCAGGCGGAAATGAAAAAGATTGAGGGCTGCCTGAATTGCCGGAAGTGCACGACGAAATGCCCCTACGAGCTGAACACGCCGGAGCTCCTGCGCAAGAATTACGAGGACTATAAAAAGGTGCTGGCCGGGGAAGTGGCGGTATAATATTAGAGGGAGGGGTTTTCATGGGAGTTGTCGGAGCTGTTGCTGTACCGCATCCGCCTTTGATCATGCCTGAGGTCGGGCGCGGCGGGGAAAAGGGAATCCAGCCGACCATTGACGCGTACCGCGAGGCGATGCGCCGCATGGCGGCGTTGCGGCCCGATACCGTTATTATTTCCAGTCCCCACGCGACGATGTACGCCGATTATTTCCATATCTCGCCGCGAGATCACGCGGCGGGGGATTTCGGCGATTTCCGCGTGCCGGGGCTGAAGCTGGAAGCGGATTATGACACGGAGCTTGTGAAAACATTGTCGCGCTGCCTGATGGAGGCAAAGGTGGACGGCGGCACCGATGCGGAGCGGATGCCGAAGCTGGACCACGGCACGATGGTCCCGCTGCGCTTCGTGCAGGAGGTCATGCCCAACGTGAAAATTATCCGCGTCGGGCTGTCCGGTCTTTCTCCGCGTACGCATTACCGCTTCGGCGAATGCGCGGCGCGGGCGGCGGAGCTTTTGAACCGCCGCGTAGTCTATGTGGCCTCCGGCGATCTCTCCCACAAGCTGAAGGCCGACGGCCCTTACGGTTTCGCCGCCGAAGGCCCGGTCTTCGATAAGGAGTGTATGGCCGAGCTGGCGGCGGGAGATTTTCTGCGGCTCTTATCCATCGATCCGGAGCTTTCCGAGGGAGCGGCGGAGTGCGGCCTTCGCTCGTTCTGGATGATGGCGGGCGCGCTGGACCGCCGGAAGGTCGAGAGTGAGCAGCTTTCCTATGAAGGGCCTTTCGGCGTCGGCTACGGCGTGGCGTCTTTCATCGTCGGCGAGCGCGACGAGAGCCGCGCCTTCGGGGATTTGTTCGAGAAAGCGCAGAAGGATCGCCTTGCGGCGCGGAAAGCGGCGGAGGACGAATATGTGAGGTTGGCGCGCATGAGCCTCGAAACCTTCGTGAAAACGGGCAAGCGCGCCGACGTGCCGAAAAATCTGCCGCCGGAGCTTTCGGAGGCGCGGGCGGGGGCGTTTGTCTCGCTGAAAAAGGACGGCATGCTGCGCGGCTGCATCGGCACGATTCTGCCCGTCACGGAAAGTCTCGGCGCGGAAATCGTGCGGAACGCGGTCTCGGCCTGTTCGGAGGACCCGCGGTTCAGCCCGGTGACCGAGGATGAACTGGCCGATCTCGTCTACAGCGTGGATGTGCTGACTACGCCGGAGCCGATTGCCTCGGACGATATGCTCGATCCGAAACGATACGGCGTCATCGTCGAGAGCGGCGGACGGCGCGGACTTTTGCTCCCCGATCTCGCGGGCATCGACACGGTGGCAGAGCAGCTGTCGATTGCCTGCCGAAAGGGCGGCATCGACCCGAACGGCCCGGTGAAGCTGTGGCGGTTCGAGGTGGTAAGGCACCACTGAGGGGAGTGAACATGTCGAACAAAACAATTTGTCCCGTCTGCCCTCACCACTGCGTCCTTGCCGAAGGACAGACGGGGCGGTGTCGGGCGCGGGGGAACCGGGACGGGAGCGTCGTCAGCCTTTCCTATGGGCGCGTGACTTCCGTTGCTCTCGACCCCGTCGAGAAAAAGCCGTTCAACCGTTGGCAGTCCGGAAAATATATTTTGTCCGTCGGAACCTTCGGATGCAATCTTTCCTGTGCATATTGCCAAAACGCGGCAATTTCGCAGGTCGGTGCGGAGACGGAGGCCGAGGATTTGTCCCCGGAGCGTCTCGCCTATCTTGCGGGAGTATTCGCAGACCGTGGCAATATCGGCGCGGCATTCACTTACAATGAGCCGCTGATCGGTTGGGAATACGTTTATGACGCGGCAAAGCTTCTGCATGAAAAAGGACTGCTTGTCGCGCTGGTGACGAACGGCACGGCGGAGCCGGAAATCCTGGAAACGCTGCTGCCCTATGTGGACGCCATGAATATCGACTTGAAGACATGGTCGGCGGAAAACTATAAAAAGCTCGGCGGCGATCTCGATACGGTGAAGCATACGATTGCGCGGGCGGTGGAGTCCTGTCACGTCGAGGTCACGACGCTGGCGGCGCCTGGCTTCGGCGACGACGTGGAAGCGATGGACGAGGAAGCGGCATGGCTCGCGTCGATTTCCGAAGACTTGCCGCTGCACATCAGCCGCTATTTCCCGAGATGGAAAATGGACGAGCCGGCGACGCCGATGGGGACGATGGAAAAGCTATGCGAAACGGCGAGGCGGCATTTGCGGTATGTGTACGCGGGGAACTGCTGAAACGAAAGGAGACACGCCATGCGGCGCGATTACAGTTTTGATTCTGACAACGAGGAGCGGCAGACGTTCTCGACGCATCGGCTCAATATGCATCCGGTAATCGAGCCGGAGGCCGAAGGCCCGATGTTTTCCCGCGGGCAGAAGACGGGCATGATGCTGTCGGCGGTGCTGTTCGTTTACGCGCTGGTTTCCGGGGACGTGCCGCTGGCGTTTTTGACGTTGTCCTTTTTGATGTTCCTGCTGCGCCCGCTGGCGGAAAAGATGGTCGGCCCGTGGCTCGGCAACGTGATGAAGGGCTTTGCGATGGCGCTGGGCATGGGCGCGGTAGTGCTGGCCTTTTTATGACGGTGAAAGATCAAGGCTTGGGGGGATGACGGATGGACGATAATAAAGAAAAGCGCGGCGGCCATTTTTACCGTGCGCTTTTTTGGTCGACGTTTTGGATCAGTGCGCTGACGGTGGGCGGCGGCTTCGTCATCATCTCGCTCTTGAAGACGAAATATGTGGACGAGTTCGGCTGGCTGGATGACAAGGAAACCCTCGACCTCGCGGCACTCGCCCAGTCCATGCCCGGCGTGATGGCGGTCAACGCGTCGATCCTGCTCGGCTATCGCATGGCGGGGGTGCCGGGAGCGTTGACCGCGCTGGCCGCGACAATCCTGCCGCCGCTGATTACGCTGTCGCTGATTGCGCAGGCTTACGAGGCCTTCGCGTCGTCCCCCGTCGTGCGCCTTGCCTTGCAGGGGATGCAGTGCGGCGCGACGGCGCTGATTGTCAGCGTCGCCGTCGATCTCGTGCGGAAAAAGTGTAAAGAAAAGCAGACGATTCCGCTGCTGATTCTCGTCAGCACGTTTGTCGCGAATTTCTTTTTCGACGTAAACCTGATGATCCTGATCGTCATCGACGGCCTCGCAGGATTGATGTTCCTGCAAGGGGCGGAAGCGAAGTAATATGAATCCGAGGCCAAAAGTTTAATGAAATCCTGAACCTGGATTCGCCTGCTGCGCAGGCTGCATTTGCACCTGCGGCGCAAATCACACTCATGTACGTGCAGTAAAGATTAGACGTATAAAGGGGCGGGAAAATGCTTTGCCTTCTTCTGTTTTGGGAGTTCGCGAAAATCGGGCTGGTCTGCGTGGGCGGAGGCTACGCTTCGATGCCGCTGATCCAGGCTGCGGTCGTCGATACGTATCATTGGCTGACGTTGGCCGAGTTCATCGACATTTTCACGATTTCCCAGATGACGCCGGGACCTATCGGCATCAACGCTGCGACCTTCGCGGGCATGAAGGTCGCGGGGCTGCCGGGTTCCATCGCGGCGACGCTGGGATTCGTGACGCCGTCCTTTATCCTCTGCCTGATTCTCGCACGTCTTTTGCTTCGTTATGGAAGCATCGGGGCGATACAGGGCGTGTTGAACGGCCTGCGCCCCGCTGTCGTCGCGCTGATCTGCGCGGCGGGGCTTTCGTTTATCGCGTTGACGCTTTTCGATGTGGATCGTTTTCCGACAACCATTGCCGCAATGAAGGAGCAGTTCGACCTGAAAAGTGCGGTCATCCTCGCGCTGGCCGTCGTCGCCGTAAGGAAAAAAGTAAATGTCATCCACATTCTGCTCGCCTGCGGCGTCCTCGGCGTCGCGCTGGGCATGATCGGGTGAAAATAAGGGAAATGAAAAGAACGCCGCGCGATTTTGCGTGACGTTCTTTTTTGATGTTTGATCGCAAAAATATTTAGACGGAATCAGAAGAAGAAATTGAGCTCGCCGAAAAGCGTATATGCGGAAGACTGCGGCGGATCGCCCGGATCGGGATCGTATTCGTCCTGCGTTTCCTTGCCGAAGAAGTATTTCAGCGTGCCCATGACGTTTTTCGCGAAGACATAATCGACGCCCATTTCCACGCCTTTATTGCCCGCGCCCATCGCGTCGTAGGTCGGCGCAAGGACGGCATAGCTGCCGAGCTGACGGTAGGCGATGAACGCGCCCCAGGAACCTTTATCGGCAGGATCTGCTCCTTTGTAATCGAGTTCGATGCTCCAGGCACGTTTCGATTCGGGAGTTGCCGATTCTGCCGCTTCGCCCGGTTTTTCCGGCTCTCCGACAGGATTGGTTGTCCAAGCATATGCGCCGTGGATGGAAACATTCTTGTCGAATTTGTAACCAAGACCGACATCCCAAATATTGACAGCCGACATGCTGGCTTTTTTGGATAGAAACGCATCGTTTGCCCAGCGGTGGAAGCCGACGCCCCAAGTAAACTTGTCGATGCGGTCATTGTAAATCTCAGCGGCTACATAACTGCCGGTGATGGTGGGGTCGCCGGCTCTGACATCAGGAGAAGCCCCTGTTGTGTCATAGCGGGCGGAACGGCCTGCAGTTAGCGTCGCCTTGACCTTGTTGCCGAAAGTAAGTTGTCCGCCGGCCACATTGTCGTCGTAAACCATGCCGTTGTCTATGTTGGTTAAATAGGGCAGCTTGCCGAGAAGAATCTGGAAATTCTTGTAGTCGCCCTGAGCCCAGATGCGCTCTACGCGAACCCCCGGAACAAACGTTCCTTCGCCATTTTCTTGAAGCGGTATCTCGGTTGCGCTGGTCGTATTGGCAGCGGAGTTCATATCGGTATTGTAGTCGATGCGGGCGTGACCGGACCAATGTTCATTGATTTGCATGGACGGCTCCAGACGGAGTGTCAGATATTGGGCAATATTCTTTCTGATGCCCTCGTCGGTTTGGCGATAGTATTGATACCGATAACGTACGGTGCCGGTGAATTTCACGTTGTCGACTTTCTTTTCGAGGGCCGCCACGCGGACGCCGAGCTGGTTCAGCTCATCGGCGAATTCCGCCGCCAGCTTGTCGAGCAGCGCCTTATTGCCGCCGCCTTTCGCCATCGCGCGGGCGACCATCTGCGCCATCTCGAAGCGCGTGATTGCCTGGTCGCCGCGATAGGTGCCGTCGCCGTAGCCCTCGATGACGCCGTCG
>CACYXR010000028.1 GCA_902778455.1 uncultured Selenomonadaceae bacterium
GATCGTGACCCAGTCGATACCGGCATAAGCCTGCTTCTCAGTGAGGCACTTGGTGATGACGAGGATCAAAGCGGCCATGATAGCCGTGACCTGCATCGGGATAACCTTCGTGAACTTCGCCATCATGACAACAGCGATAGCAAAGGTAACGAGAACGATGATCTGATGCGTGCTGTCAGTCGAAGAAGCAGCTGCTTCCTTCTTGGACTCCTCGTCCAGCTCGCCGATCTCACTGCCGGCCGGCAGAAAGCGCTTGCCGATCAGGATCATGTAGAGGATACCGGCAACCGTGATAGGAATACCGATCCAGGCAAATTCGAAGAAACCGAAGCCCGTCATGCCGACGTTCTCAAGAGCACCGGAAGCGAGGATATTCGGAGGCGTACCAACGAGAGTGATGATACCGCCCATGCCGCAGCCGAAGGCCATCGGCATCAACTGGCGCTGCGGGGAAATCTTCGCGGCGGAGCAGATGCCCTGGATAACCGGCAGCAGCGAAGCAGCCGTCGAAGTGTTGGACAGGAACGCGGACATAACAGCACCGGCCGTCATACCGCCAGCCATAACGCTGTTCTCGGCAGTACCCGTAACCTTGACAATCTGCTCACCAATCTTCTGGGCAACGCCCGTATGGAACATCGCCGCGCCGACAACGAACATACCGGCAAACAGAACAACCGTGGAATTGGAAAGACCGGAGAATACCGTCTTGATAGGAATCAAGCCAGCGAGACCGACTGCAATACAGCCAGCCATCGAGGTAACCGCCAGCGGCAACAGCTCCGTCACGAAGAAGAAGGCGATGATTGCCACGATCACCAAACATTGTACAGCAGGTGACATAGATGTAACCTCCTTTTAATAATGGCGTGGGACTGTTTCTCGCGGACAAACGCCCGGCGAGAAACCTCCCCTTTTTCTTGCTAAAAACTAAATCTTAGCCTTGCAGCATGGCAAGAGCCGTACCGGCTGCAACAGCCGTACCGATAACGCCGGCCACGTTCGGGCCCATAGCGTTCATCAGCAGGAAGTTGCCCGGGCAGGATTTCTGCACGACCATCTGGCTGACGCGCGCCGCCATCGGCACCGCGGAAACGCCTGCGGAACCAATCAGCGGATTGACGCGGCCGCCCGTCGCGACCTTCATGATCTGACCGAAAAGCAAACCCGCAGCCGTGCCGCCGATAAAGGCGACGAGGCCGAGGCAGATGATCTTGATGGTCTCAGCCTTCAGGAAGCTCTCAGCATCCATCGTAAGGCCGGTACCGGTGGCCAGGAAGATCGTGACGATGTTGATCAATGCGTTCTGCGCCGTGTCGGACAGACGATCCGTAACGCCCGACTCACGGAACAGGTTGCCCAGCATCAGCATACCGATCAGGGAAGCGACCGGCGGCAGAAGCAGGGAGATAACGATGGTCGAAACCACCGGGAACACGATACGCTCGAACTTCGTCACCGGACGGAGCTGCGGCATCTTGATCGCGCGGTCCTCTTTCGTCGTCATGAGCATCATGACAGGCGGCTGGATCAGCGGAACCAGCGACATGTAGCTGTACGCAGCAACGGCGATAGCACCGAGCAAATGCGGAGCCATCTTGACTGTCAGATAAATTGACGTCGGGCCGTCCGCGCCGCCGATGATACCGATGCAAGCCGCTTCCTGGACGTTGAAGCCGAGAAGCATAGCGCCCGCCAGCGCGATGAACACACCGAACTGTGCGGCAGCGCCGAGAAGCATCGTATCGGGGTCAGCGATCATCGGGCCGAAGTCCGTCATCGCGCCGACGCCCATAAAGATAATCGGTGGGAAGATTTCATACTTGATACCGAAGCCGATAGCCATCATAACGTTCATCTCGTCGTTGAACCCCGTCTTCGGGAAGTTCGCGAGGATGCAGCCGAAAGCGATCGGCGAAAGAAGCAGCGGCTCATACTCTTTGACAAACGCCATGTAGAGCAGCAGGCAGCCTACAATCATCATGATGACGTTGTCAACTGTCAGCGAGGAAAAACCAGAGTCATTCCACACCGACTGGAGCGAGACGCTAAATGCTGTTCCAAATTCGCCCATTCCAATAATTCCTCCTTATTCGTTTTTCTCAGCGATCATGAATCTGAAATCGCCTTGAAAAGCATTGCAGTTCCTCGGTCAAAAGACCGTGTTCTGGACGCCGTTCACGCGACCGACGCTCTTCCAGCCCGCACTTTCAATCGGGCGGATAGCAACGATCTTCGCGTCGCCGCCATAAGCCGCGACAGCCGCCGCGATGACCGCGATGTTCAGGTTCGGGTCAACGGCCGGAGCCGCAGGAGCCGCAGCCGCAGGAGCCGCCGCTGCAGGAGCCGCCTTCGGCGCCTCCGCCGGCTTTTCCTTCGGCTTTGTCGGATCAATCATGTGAATGAACTTGATCATGAACGAAAGACCGATCAGCACGGCGAAAACGATCGTCATGTTGATGCACATGATAATCAGCGGGTTCGTAGTTGCCGGTTGATGCATTTGATAATCACCTCAAAATTCCTTTTGTAGAAGAGCGGCTTTGCCGCCTTCCCAAAAACACCACTTGAGTATTCCCTAATGCCTTCTGTGCCGACGCCCCACCTCTCCTTCAAGTTCCGCACAGGCCCGGCCTCCGCGCCGTCTCCAGCGGAAACTGCACCAAGGCCACCGGGAAGCTGCTCGTATTGGCACTTACGGCGAAGCGCAAAACACATGGCGCTTGCCCTGCGCCCCGCACCAAGACCCAAACGCATACGCGCCCATTGCCTTCTTTATGCGTGCCGCATTTCCCGGTCGGCAGTCCCCCTGCCGGGCGCGCGCCTCACAGGACGACGCTTCCCGAAAGGAAAATGCTGCCAGCCTTCCTTCAATATCGGTACGGGATGTCTTGACAGACTTCCCCCCGTACTAGCGGAAAGCATACCCCATAAGCGTTTCTCCTGTCAAACCGCTCCTGATTTCTGCTTCAAAAAATGAAAATTAAATGAAATCCCATAAATATAAGCAGTCCCGCAATTTATCCAAAAGTGGATTTTTTATCGGGATATTTCCCAATAAGAAAAAAACCTTTTATAAAACATATAATGATGAAATATACAACTTATGCCAAAAAGGCGCATACAATTATTTCATATCGAGATAATCATATGCGCCCAAATTATCAATTCCCGCAAGCGATCGATCCGATTTTATAGGAATCACTGATTAAGTCAATTCGTGCATCTGGCGAGAGATTTTTTCGACTGTCTAGGAAAAGACCTCGAAGGCGTAGCATCGCTACGTCGAGAGGGCAACAAAAATGCCGCCCGTAGATATACGGACGGCAAAAGATTCTGCCTAAAATGATTATCCAAGTTCGGCACGGACGATGTCGGCGATCCGCTGGCAGATTTCCTCCAGCTGCCCCTGCTCCGGTCCTTCCGCCATGACGCGGATCAGCGGCTCGGTGCCGGACGGACGGACGAGGATTCGCCCGTTGTCTCCGAGCAAAGCGCTTTCGTCGGCGATGGATTTTTGGATCCGCGGATTTTCCTCCCAGCCTTCCTTCGTCTTCACCGTCACGTTGACGAGAAGCTGCGGATAACTTTTCATCATCTCGGTCAGCTTCGAGGCCGGACCGCCGCTTTTCTTCAGGACGCCCAGCACCTGGAGCGCGGTGATCAGCCCGTCGCCCGTCGTCGCCAGGTTGCCGAAGATGATATGGCCGGATTGCTCGCCGCCCAGCGCGTAGCCGTGGGCGCGCATTTCCTCCAGGACGTAACGGTCGCCGACCTTCGTGACCTCGACGCGTCCACCCGCCGCCTTGACCGCTTTATGGAAACCGATATTCGCCATGACCGTCGTAACGATAGTATCGTTCGGCAGCGCGCCTTTTTCCTTCAGTGCAAGGCCGCAAAGTACAAGCATTCGGTCGCCGTCTATGACATTCCCCTTTTCATCGACACAGAGGCAGCGGTCTGCGTCCCCGTCGTGGGCGACGCCGATATCCGCGCCGGTTTCTTTGACCTTGCGAATCAGGGATTCCAAATGTGTCGAACCGCAGTTGTCGTTGATATTCACGCCGTCGGGAGCGTCGTGGATCACGGTCACCTCCGCGCCCAACGAGCGGAGCACCGTCGGCATCGCTTCATAGGCCGCGCCGTTTGCGCAGTCGAGGACGATCTTCATGCCGTCGAGGCGTGTGTCCGCTGTCGAAAGCACATAATCAATATATTCTTTAAGAAGTTCTTTCCTGTAATTGAGCGAGCCGACAAGAGATCCGGACGGACGGTAAAAATGATCCGATTCCTCAAGACAGCGCACGATTTTCTCGATCTCGTCCTCCACTTCGTCCGGCAGCTTGTAACCGTCTCCGCCGAAAAATTTGATCCCGTTGTCGCCAAAGGGATTGTGCGAAGCGGAGACGACAATGCCCGCTGCCATTTTATGCTTTTTCGCAAGATACGCGATTGCCGGCGTCGGTATCACGCCCGCAATGACTACATGGCCGCCCGCCGAGCAGACGCCCGCCGCCAGCGCGGAAATGAACATCGGCCCGGAAATCCGCGTGTCGCGCCCGATCAGGATTTGCGGTTTTTCCTCGCCGCCCTTGCCAAAATAAAGCGCCGCCGCGCGCCCCAACCGATACGCGAGCTCCGGCGTCAGCTCCAGGTTAGCCTCGCCGCGCACGCCGTCCGTCCCAAACATTCTCGCCATGATTTATGTTCCTCCTGCCGATTCGATTCATTTGATAAATACTTCTTTATATTCTATCGTTTTTCCCCAAAAAAGCAAGTGCCGCTTTCAGGCCGTCCACCGCCGCGCTCATGATGCCGCCCGCGTAGCCCGCGCCCTCGCCGACGGGATAAAGCCCCGGCGTCGAAACGGAAACGAAGCTTTCACGGTCGCGCAAAATCCGGCAGGGCGCCGACGAGCGCATCTCGACGCCGGTCATCGGCACGTCCGGCGCGGCGAATCCTGCAATTTTCGCGTCGAAAGCGGGCAAAGCGTCTCGAAGCGTCCGCGTGACGAAGGGCGGCAGGCAATCGTCGAGACGACAGAGAGCAACACCGGGGCGATAGGTCGGCGAAACACAAAAATCACCGCTGCCTATCGTTCTTTGCAAAAAATCCCCGACGCTTTGCACCGGCGCGCGAAAGTCTCCGCCCGCTATCCGAAACGCCGCCTCCTCATATTCCCGCTGGAACGCGACGCCGCCCAGAACCTCGCCGCCGAAATCCTCGGGACGCACCTGCACGAGAAGCGCGGCATTCGCAACGCCGGAATCCCGCGCAAAAAGGCTCATGCCGTTCGTCGTCAATCTGCCTTTTTCCGAAGCCGCCGCAACGACCTGCCCACCGGGGCACATACAGAAGGAGTACGCGCCCCGCCCCGTCGCAGCGTCCTGAAAGGTCAGTGCATAATCCGCCGCGCCGAGGCGCGGATTGCCCGCGTCCGCGCCGTATTGCGCCCGGTCGATCCATGCCTGCGGATGCTCGATACGGACGCCGACGGCGAAGGCCTTCGCCTCCATCGCGACGCCCTTTTCATAAAGCATCCGATAAGTATCCCGCGCCGAATGGCCGATAGCCAACAGCACCGCGTCCGTCTCAACGCGTTCTCCGCCTGAAAGACGAACAGCCCGCACGCCTTCCGGGCCAAGCTCCAGTTCTTCCGTTCGCGTGCCGAAACGGATTTCCCCGCCGCGCCGGATCACCTCCTCGCGGATTGCCTTCACAACACCGCGCAAACGGTCGGTTCCGATATGAGGTTTCGCCAAATACCGGATCTCCTCCGGCGCACCCGCACGAATAAAAACGTCAATAACGTCCCTTTGCAGCGGATCGCCGCCCCTTGCCGTCAGTTTTCCGTCGGAAAACGTCCCCGCGCCGCCCTCGCCGAACTGCACATTCGTATTCGCGTCCAGCGGACCGCCTGACCAGAAGCGTTCGATGACCGCATGGCGCGCGTCCACGTCCTGCCCGCGCTCGACGACAAGCGGCGCACAGCCGGCCGTCGCAAGCACCAATGACGCAAACATCCCCGCAGGACCAAATCCGACGACGACGGGCCGCTTTTCCGACACGAATGTTTTTGCTTCCGCGAGACGTTCAAAAACAGACGCCTCTTTCCCCGGTGCTGCGGCGATTTTTTTATCGCGCCGGAACTTCGCAAGAATTCGCTTCTCGCTTTCCTCCGTTTCCACGTCCAGCACATAGGAAAAACAAATCGGCGCACCGTGCCGCCGACGTGCGTCCACGGCCCGCCGCACGATTTCCGCGCGCCGCACGGATTCACGGCGAAGCGAAAGCCGTTCCGCCGCGATATCCTCCGGCGTGCGCATATCGTCAACAGACACGGCCAATCCCGAAATCCGTATCATAAATCCTCCCATGCAAAAACCCGACGGACGACAGTGCCCCCGCCGGGTAAATGCCTTACTGCTTTTTGATTAACAGACGTACCGTCACCATTTTGTTTGTAACCGTCACGCCTTCCGGCAGAACCAATGCTACCGTCCGTTCCGTTTGCTCCGTCAGCCCGACGACGGGAATCGGCTCCGTCGAAAGTGTCGTCACTGCGTCCAGTGCCGCGCTCGTGCCCGCCAACTCGACGCGCGACGGTTCCACGCGAATATCCGACAACGTATAGCCGGACGCCACTGCTCCCTCAATCGTCGGCTTCACATCAACCACCTTGCGCGACAAGCTCCGTGCAAAGTTCACATGCGCCGAAATCACCTTCGGTACGACGCGGACGTCCTCCACACTTTCTCCGTCCTCGTCCACCGGCAGCAGCGTGACGTCGATATCCAGATCGCCGGTCGCCATATTCGGGACCTGCACGGTTCCAACGGTCTCAGTTACCGTCTTGACGATTGACTGTGGACCAATAATCGTCACCATCCGTGTATCGGGCTCAATGCTCGCCACCGTGAGCCCGGCAGGCGGCGCTCCGGTACGGATAAGCCGAAGCGGCATCCGCTTCTGGATAATCGGATCGATCGTGAACGTCACGGTATCCGGCGTAACGGATACAATCTCCATTCCCTGCGGGATTACCGCCTGCACATGAAGCGGATGAATCCCCGGCTCCAGCCCTCCCAAATCGACAAAAGCATGAACCTCATTCGCGCTTGCCTCTGCGAGGATTGACCTCGGCGCGCGCAGCTTGACCCGCACGCTCTCCGCGTTCTGCGTCACACGAGCCTCGTTAGGCGGATTCAGCACCGTCACAGGCACGGAAAAAGTACTTTCCGTCGCCGGGTTCTGGTCGTTCATCACAAAAATCCAAAGCACGCAAGCCGCGAGCAGAGCGACAATTTTCGCTGTCAGATTATGAAGGAAAAATTCCTTCAGGCTGTTCATTTCTTCTTCTTCCTCCAGTTCATGACTATTTCCTTCAAGCTCATCTTCTCCGGCGCAAAAATCGGCCTCAAATATTCCTTGAGCTGGATGGAATCAATTTTTCGATGGATATGCCCGTTTTCCGCCACCGAAATAATTCCAGTTTCCTCACTGACCACAAGCACCAGCGCGTCGCATTGCTCCGAAAGCCCGATAGCCGCCCTGTGGCGCGTGCCGAGTTCCGTGGACAGCGCGCGGTTCTCCGTCAACGGCAAAAGACACCCCGCAGCGACAACGCGCTTGCCTCGGATCACCACGGCGCCGTCATGCAGCGGTGTGTTCACAAAGAAAATATTCCGCAGCAGCTCTTTCGACACAAGAGCGTCAAGCTGCACGCCCGTCCGACAGATATCGTTGAGCCCCATGTTCCGTTCAATGACAATCAGCGCGCCGGTCTGCACCGCCGACAACTCTCTGAGCGCCGAATCCAACTCCTGGATTACGTTTTCCGCGTCCTCGTCATTCAAAAACGACGAATGCGCCAGGAACCGCCCCTCGCCCAAATGCTCCAGCGTCCGCCGCAGCTCCGGCTGGAACACGATGGGCAGCGCAACGAAGAGCAGCGTCACCGCTTTCGACAGCAGCCAATCAATCACGTGCAGCTTGAACACATTGGACAGCATCGTCAGCACCATCAGAAAAATAATACCCCTGACCAGCGTGATTGCGCGCGTATCCTCGAGCATTTCGTATATTTTATAAAGAATGATAGCGACGAGAATAATGTCGAAGATATCCAGCACTTCCATCGTGGACAGAAGGCTTCGAAGATGCCCCGGCAAAGAGATCGAGAATCCCTGCGGCGTCGAGGAAAAATAATCCACATACATATCCATCCTCTTCCCCCCCTTCATCAATTTTTTCCTATGTTAAAGTCTCTCTATGAAAAGCATATAAAAATATTCTCTTTCCGCGCAAAAAAATCCTTCCGTCATGAAAATTTTTCAAAGCGGAAGGATTTTCCGTTTTATCAACAAATTCGCGGTACCAGGCTTCCCGTCGGCATATCCACGATGCGGATCCCGCCCAGCGCCGTCTTCATCGCGACCTGCCCCGGCGCCTTGTCCGTGACGGCGCCGATGCGGCGCGCCTCTTTCCCATAGGGATGTGCGTGCATAACTTTGAGCAGAGTCTCCGTTTTTTCAGCGGGCACGAAAGCGATCAGCTTTCCCTCGTTGGCAAGATACAGCGGCTCGAAGCCCAGCAGCTCGCAGACGCCTTCGACCTCGGGCCGGACGGGAAGCAATTCCTCGTCCAGCAAGATTCCCGTGCCCGACTGCGCCGCGAGTTCGTTCAGCGTCGCTGCCGCGCCGCCCCTCGTCGGATCGCGCATGCAGGCGATTTCCGGCACGGCGCGGAGCATTTCCTTCACCAGCCCGTTCAGCGGCGCGGCGTCGCTTTTGATCGCTTCCGGCAGCTTCAGCCCGTGGCGCGCCGCCGTAATCGTCGCCGCGTGGTCGCCGAGGAAGCCGGACACGATCACGTCCATGCCCGGACGGATATTCTGCGGCGCGATGTCTGCGCCCTCAATGATTTCCCCGACGCCCGCCGTATTGATATAAATCCCGTCGCAGGCGCCGTGCCCGACAACCTTCGTATCGCCGGTGACAATCGAAACGCCCGCCTCGTCCGCCGATGCCCGCACGTCCTGCAATACGCGCTTCAATTCTTCGACGGCCAATCCTTCTTCCAGGATCAACGAAAGGGACAAATATCTCGCCTCCGCCCCCGTCATAGCGAGATCGTTGACCGTGCCGCAGACCGCCAGCCGTCCGATGCTGCCGCCGGGAAAAAAGCGCGGCGCGACGACATAGCTGTCCGTAGTGAAGGCGATTTTCCCGCCCATGTCGAGAACCGCGCCGTCGTGCATCCGGTCAAGGATCGGATTGCCCAGGATCGGGCGCAAAACCTGCTCCGTGAATATTGCGCTCATACGCCCGCCCGCACCGTGGGCCAGCTGTATCGTCTCATCCATACTGAAAGATCCCCCCGCCGTATTTGTGCCACGCCGCGCAGACGCCCTCGGCGGACACCATGCAGGGGCCCGCCGCGTGCTCCGGCACGCAGGCCGTATCGAAAAGTTTGCATTCCTTCGGCGTTATTTTTCCCCGCAGGACCTCGCCGCAGCGGCAGCCGCTCTTCTTCGGCGGCGCAGTCGGCAAATCCAACGGACGCGCCTCCGCAAAATCGAAGCGGCGGTATGCGTCCCGAAGCCGAAGCCCCGAATCTGGAATCGCGCCCAGGCCGCGCCATTCCGCCGCGCAGGTTTCATACACCTGATCCATCATCTTTTGCGCCGCCGGATTTCCCCCGGCGCGCACCACGCTCTTGTATTCGTTCTCAATCCGAGCCTCTCCCGCCGCCGCCTGCCGCACAAGACGGTAAATCCCGCGCAGCAGCTCCGGCGGCGAAAAACCTGCCACGACGCCCGGCAGATGGTATTCCTCCGCGAGAAAAGAAAAATTTTCGCTGCCCGTGACGACGGCCACATGCCCCGGCAAAAGGAAGCCGTCGATCCGCGCGTCCTCGTCGGAAAGCAGCGCCCGGATTGCGGGCGGAACCAGTTTCTGCGCGGGGAGCAAAAAGAAATTGCCGACATTTTCCCGCTCCGCCGTCAATACGGCGGCAGCGGCCGTCGGCGCCGTGGTCTCGAAGCCAACCGCCAGGAACACGACCTTCTTCTCCGGATTTTCTTTCGCGATCGCGAGCGCGTCCAACGGCGAATAGACGATCCGCACGTCGCCGCCCCGCGCCATAGCTTCCGCAAGGCTCGAGGCCGAACCGGGCACCTTCAGCATATCGCCGAAGGTCGCGACGATGACGTCCTCCATGCGCGCGTAACCAATCGCTGCGTCCATATAGCCGTCCGGCGTCACGCAGACAGGACAGCCGGGGCCGGATACTAGCTCGACCTCGGCGGGCAACAGCTGACGGAGCCCCGCGCGGAAAATCGAGACGGTATGGGTGCCGCAGACCTCCATCAGCCGCAGCGGATGTTCCCGTCCCGTCGTGAGACGTTTGATTTCCTCAAGCAAGCGCGCCGAAAGATCTTTTTCCTTTATCGTTTTCTCATCCATGCTGCGATAACTCCAGATTCACCGTGCGCGGGCCGCCGTTCATTTCCGCCCAGAGCGCCTCCGTCTCCGCCATGTCCGTTTCCTCTATGATCTGCATCGCGAACCCCGCGTGAACCAGCACATAGTCGCCGACCTTCGCCTCTGGCAGCAGCATCAGGCTCGCCTCCCGCGTCACGCCGCGTAGCTCCACCGTCGCGAGGCTGTCGCGGATCTCCACGATTTTCGCCGGCACCGCCAAACACATAGCGCCGCCCCCTTATTGCTGCACGACGACAGCGCAGAACACGAAATCCTCCGGGCCGTCGTTTTTCAGGAAATGTCTGTGCCCTTTGGGGCAGTAATGGCAGTCGCCCGCCGTCAAATGCTCCTCGACGCCGTCCGTTGTCGCGATTGCTTCACCGGAAAGCGCAAAAATAATCTCGCTGCCGTTTTCATGCGCATGCTCGCCCACCGTCGCCCCCGCGATCAGCCGTGCGCGAAGGATTTTATTGTTGTCGTCGCTGAACATCTTCGCCAGCAGGCCCTTTTCGCCGCCCTTGAAATTTGCCAGCCAATTTTCATCCATCTTCGAGAAATCCAGCTTCATTTTGCTTCGTCCTTTCTCTGCAACGCAATACCCCAGCGCAGCAGTTCCGCTTTCGCCATTTCTGCCGCTTCCGAAACGCGATGCTCCATTTCCGGCGAAAGCGAAAGCCCCGCTTCGAGGCTTTTCGGTTCCGCGCCGATCACTACGACCTCGCCGATCGGCTTTCCCGTGACCTCCAGGAACGTCAATACGTCCTGCACGCCTATCTCATGGGCCGACAGCTTTTCGCGGAAGTGCGCCTTGACCTCTTCGCCCGCCAGCCGTCGGCATTTCCCGTCCGCGCCTCCTTCTTTCAGCGCGTCGAGAATCAAAAGCTTCTCCGTCCCGGTCACGAACCGCAAAAGCTCCATGCCGAGCACGCCGCCGTCCAGGACCTGCGCGTCGCCGGGAAATTCATAGGCGGCGTCCAGCGCCTCGGCCACCCGAACGCCGAAGCCCTCGTCCGAGAGCAATACGTTCCCGACGCCGAGCACCGTGACACGGGGCGGCGCTAGGAAATCGGGGGCCTCGTCCCGTTGGATCAGGCTGCCGCCCTTGCCCGACAAATCTACCGCATCGCTCATACCGCGCCCTCATTTTTCCCTTTGACCTTCCCGCGAAGCCAATCAAACCACACGTCCGTCCCGTCGCCCTTCGTCGCGGAAATCGGCAGTACCTCCGCGCCGGGATGAATCGTTTTTATATCCTCCGTCGCCTGCGGCAAATCGAAATTCGTGAACGGCAAAAGGTCGGTCTTGTTGATCAGCGCCACCGCAGACTCCTTGAACATCAGCGGATATTTCATCGGCTTGTCGTCGCCCTCGGTCACCGACAGCACCACCGCCTTCGCGTCCTCCCCCAGCGCGAACTCCGCCGGGCAGACGAGATTGCCGACGTTCTCGATCACGATCAGATCGAGATTGTCGAGGTCCAGAGATTTCAGCGCCTTTTCCACCATAGGCGCGTCGAGATGGCAGCCGCCCGCCGTGTTGATCTGAACGACCTGCACGCCGCAGGCGCCGATACGGTCCGCATCCTTTGTCGTGAAAAGATCGCCCTCGATCACGGCGATTCGCATCTCTCCGGACAGCGCGCGAAGCGTTGCCTCCATCAGCGTCGTCTTGCCGGACCCCGGCGACCCCATCAGGTTCAGCACGAAAATACGGCGCGCCGCGAAATCCGCCTTCATCGCGTCCGCCAGCGCGTCGTTCTTTCCGAGGATATCCTGCATCACATTGACTTCCATTTAATCCATCTCCAAATACTCCACCCGAAGCTCCCGGCCGCTGACAACAGCCAGCCCGCCGCCGCACTTCGGGCAGATAAAATTGTAGTTCTCGATTGGCTGCTCACGGCCGCAGGCGCCGCAGCGCCCGACCAGCGGCACGCGTTTGATCGAGAGCTCCGCGTCCTGCGCCAAAGTACCGCGCACCAACGTCGAAAAGCAGAAACGCAGCGCATCCTCCTCGACGCCGGCCATCTCGCCGATCAAAAGCCCGATCTTCGTGATCCGCGACGAATTTTCCCGCGCCGCGTGCTCTTTCGCAATATCGAGGATTCCCTCGGCAATCGCCATCTCATGCATAACTGCACGCCCATCCAATGCTTCAAAATTTTCCTTTCATATTATATCACGCCCTCCGCTGTCGGTCTATGCTTCATCCGCCTTTCCGATGGCGCGGAAACAAAAAATGTGGTATGATTGCTAAAAATCTTCATTTTTAGGAGGCTCATCATGATCCAAGAACTTTTGACTTTCATCGCGCAGGCGCCTTCGCCCTACCATACCGCACGGGCCGGAGAAATGCTGCTGTCCGAGGCCGGCTTTTCCCCTCTCGTCTGGGGCAAGCCGTGGCTTTTGGCTCCTGGGGGGCGTTACTATACGAAAGCCTTTGGCTCCGCGCTGCTCGCCTTCACCGTCGGCGCGAAACAGCCGCGCGGACTCCGCATCGCGGCGGCCCATACCGATTTTCCCGGCTTCCGCGTCAAGACCTCGGCGGGGCTTGCCAAAGACGGTTACGGCCTGCTGAACGTCGAGCCCTACGGCGGACTGATTCTTTCCAGTTGGCTCGACCGTCCGCTGTCGCTGGCAGGGCAGATCGTGCTTCGCGGCAAGGACGCGTTCTCACCGGAGCTTTGCCTGTTCGATTTCGCCCGCCCGCTGATGACCATCCCGCGCCTCGCCATCCATCTCGACCGCAAGGCAAACGAAGGGGAAAAGCTGGACCGCCAGACTTCGATGACGCCTGTCGCCGCGTTGCTTGAAAAAGAAATCGGCGACGAATTCTTCCCTGAAAAACTCGCGCGGGAAATCGGCCATTCTCCGGAAGACATCCTTGGCTACGACCTGAACGTATATCTCGCGGAGCCGGGCGCCCTGCTCGGGCTCAACAGCGAATTTGTCTCCGCCCCGCGGCTCGACAATCTTACCTCCGTCCACGCCTGCCTCTCCGCCCTTGCCGGACAGTCGCCTGAAAACGGCGTCCGCGTCGTCGCGCTCTTCGATCACGAGGAAGTAGGCAGCCGCACAAAACAGGGCGCGGACTCCTCGCTGCTTCCCCATCTGCTTGAAGCGATATATCGCGGCCTCGAGCTCGACGCCGACGACCTCGCCGACGATCTCGCGCAGGGCTTCCTGCTCTCCGTCGACGCCGCCCACGGCCTGCATCCGAACTATGAGGACAAAGCCGACCCGACGAACCGCCCGCGCCTCGGGCAGGGACTCGTCGTCAAGCGCGCCGCCAGCCAATCCTATGCAGGCGACGCAGCCTCGTCCGCGATAATCGCCGCCCTTTGCGCGGAACAGGAGATTCCGTTCCAGACCTTCGCGAACCGCTCCGACATCCCCGGCGGCTCCACCCTCGGGTCGATGGCCTCGGCCCGTCTCGGCGTCCGCGCCCAGGACGTCGGCGTGCCGCTCCTAGCCATGCACTCCGCCCGCGAGCTGATGGCCGCCGCCGACCAGGACGCACTGACGCGTCTTCTCTGTGCGTTCCTCGCGTAAGATACAGTTTTTTCCTTGCAATCGGGAAAAGGGAAATGATGTATTTCTCCAGCCATTAAATTTCGCTAACACAACTCCTTTGCCTTCCCCTTGAGGGGAAGGTGTCAGCGAAGCTGACGGATGAGGTGTAACAACGTAACGCTTGATTCAAGCGCAAGACTACAGCCACCTCATCCACCGCTAAAGCGGTCCCCCTTCCCCTCAAGGGGAAGGCGAGATTTCGTGATTATGAATAGCCAAGGCATTATCACTCTGCAGGTACATTTTGTCTCGTTGAAATGCCACATAGGAGAGTTTGTCCTTGACAAACTCTGAACTAAGGCATTATAATACTTCGGTCGAATGGGTTTGAAATGTTTTCCATATTTTAAGCCTTCCCTGCTCCCCGGAAAGAGGGAGCCAAAGTCCAAAGAGGAGGTGATTTCGTGAGAAAGTACGAAGTCATATTTATCGTGAGGCCGCTGGAGGACGAGGCGACGGAAGCCGTCATCGGGAAATTCTCCAAGCTGATTGCGAACAACGGCGGCACCATCGATAAAGAAGATCGCTGGGGCCGGCGCAAGCTCGCCTATCCGATCAAAGACTGCACCGACGGCTTTTACTGCCTGTTCTACGTGACATGCGAGCCGGACTGCGTGAAGGAATGCGACCGTGTCATGAAGATTACGGACGACGTCCTCAAGCACATGATCGTAAAGTCCGAAGGCTTTGCCGAAGAAGCTGCCAAGCCCGCGGAAGAAACGCCGGTAGAAGAGTAAGAAGAAGTCAGGAAGGGGCATTGCCATGAACAAGGTAATTTTAATGGGTCGCCTCGCGCGCGATCCGGACGTCCGCACGACGCAGACCGGACGCCAGGTGGCGCGCATGACGATTGCCGTCGACCGCCGTATCAGCCGCGCGAATATACAGCCCGGCCAGCCAACGGCAGACTTCATTAATCTGGTCGCCTGGGAGCGCACGGCGGAATTTGCCGGGCATTATCTCAACAAAGGAAGCCAGATTCTCGTCGAGGGACGCATCCAGACGCGCAGCTATGAAGCGCAGGACGGCTCCAAGCGCTACGCAACCGAAGTGATTGTTGAGCGCATTGAATTTGCCGGACCGCGTCAGCAAAACGACGTCGGCATGGAGGACGAGTTCTCGCCGAGAGCCGCCGCGCCTGCGCCCGCAGCAGCGCCGCCAACGTTCGACAATGCTTCGGTAACTGACGATGATATTCCGTTTTGATAGGAGGAATGAATCGTGATCAGACGTGACAGAAGCCGTCGTCCGCGCAAGAAGGTCTGCTCTTTCTGCGTAGACAAAGTGGATCACATCGATTATAAGGACGCGGGCAAACTCCGCCGCTTCATCACGGAGCGCGGAAAGATCCTGCCCCGCCGCATCTCGGGCAACTGCGCAAAGCACCAGCGTCAGGTGACGCTCGCGATCAAGCGCGCACGCAACATCGCCCTGCTGCCTTTCACGGCAGAGTAAAACGAGCAATAAAAAAGAGAGCCTTACGGCTCTCTTTTTTATTGCTCGTTTATTTCCCTTTGAATACCGGCGCGCGTTTTTCCGAGAACGCCTTGACGCCCTCTTTGAAATCCTCTGTCCCAAGAAGCGCCGACATCGCCATCGCCTCGTAGGTCAGCGTGTCGTCCAGGTTCGCGCCGTAATTGTTGATTTCCTTCTTCATCATCGCAAGAGCCAGCGGCGCGCCGGCGGCAATCTGCTTCGCTACGCCCATGACGCCCTCCCGCAAAGTTTCCGGGTTGAATACTCCGTTGACAAGACCGATGGACATCGCCTCATGGGCCTCCACCGGACGCGCGGTAAACATCAGTTCTTTCGCTTTCGCCAGCCCCACCGTCTTCGCGAGGAAATAATAGCCGCCGCAATCGGGCGCGAGGCCGACGCTGGCGAAGCTCTGGATAAATTTCACGCCTTCGGCGGCATAGCAGAGATCGCAGGCAATGGCGATATTGAAGCCCGCGCCTGCCGCGACGCCGTTCACCATCGCGATAACAGGCTTCGACATGGCGTGGATCAGCCGCACGATCATTCCGGCCTGCGCGACAAAGCGGCGGCGTTCCTCCGTCGTCTTCAGGTTGTCCAGCGCGCCGAGGTCGCCGCCAGCGCAAAACGCGCGCCCTTCGCCGGTCAGCACGACAACGCGTACCTCCGGATCGTGCTCGGCCTCATGCAACTTCGCAATCCAGGCATTGATCAGCTCAAGACTCATGGAGTTCAGACTCTTCGGACGATTCAGCGTCAGAATGGCGACGCCGCTCTCCTTTTCGTACTTGATAACTTCTTCCGGCATGAAATTCACTCCTTCGCTTCATTGAATATATTGCGATATTTTTATATTCGACACTTCAGAGCAATCTCCTTCATGTTTCTTTTTCGTCCCGGCTGTCTCCCACCTTTTTCGGCTCGTCCTTTTCCGAGGCTGCCGTCCGAAACTCACGGATACTTTTTCCCAAAGCCTTCCCAGACTCCGAAAGCTTCCCCGGTCCGAAAATCACCAGCCCGATCACAAGAATCAGCAAAAGCTCGGGAACGCCAAGCCCAAACATGAAAATCCCCCTCCCAATTTTCAAAACTCACGTCTTTTCTGCCAGTATATCACCGCAAAACGCAGAGGTCAAACCGACATTGGCAACTATTCTATCAAAAAACGCGGCTCCCTTTCGGAAACCGCGTTTTGGGCTGTTATATCGTTCCTATTCCGTCACCAGATACCGATGACCTTCCACCAGATCGGACCGAGGCCGAGGAAGCAGAGCATGAAGAGGATCGAGCAAATGAAGCCGACCTTCCACCACTCCGGCTGCGTGATGTAACCGGAACCGAAGAAAATCGGGGACGGGCCCGTCGCGTAGTGCGTCAGGCAGCCCATGATACCAGTCTCGACGCCCAGCACGATCGCCGACAGCAAAGGCGGAGCGCCCGCCGCGACCGCGACCGCCAAGAACGCGGCATAAACCGCGCTGACGTGCGCCGACAGCGACGCGAACGCATAATGCACATACATATTGATCAGCGCAAGGATAATCAACGTCGTCATCGGGCTGATACCTTCAAGACCGCCCGCAATGCCGTTCGCCATCCACTTGATGAAGCCGAGCTTCGAGAGGCCGGTGGCGAGGCTCATCAGTCCGCCCATCCAGACCAGCGTATCCCAGGCGCCTTTCTCGGTGATGATGTCTTCCCAGACCAGAGCGCCGCGCACGAGCATGTAGCCGATGCAGACCAACGCGATCATCGTCGCGTTGAAGCCGGTGAACGAGGTCGTCGCCCACATGGCCAGAGCCGCGATGAAAGCCTGCAGAACGACGGATTCGTCGCCCGTCATCGGGCCCATCTTCTCCAGCTCGTCCTTCGCAATCTGCGGAGCTTCCGGCGTCTGCGTCAGTTCCGGCGTAGCGAGCTTGTAAACGAGGTACGGGGTAATGATCAGCGCTACGACGCCCGGCACGATACAGGCCAACGCATAAGTGCCCCAGGAAATGTCGAGACCCGTGACGTCCTTCGCCAGCTTCGCAACGAGCAGGTTCGGCGCCACCGAGGTCAGGAACATCGACGAAGTGATGCAGTTGCACTCAAAGGTCGAAAGCATCAGGTAGTTGCCGATCTTCTTGCGGGACCCCTCGTCCGGCTCGGAATTGAACGCGGTGCAGAGGGAGCGCACGATCGGATAAAGGATGCCGCCGCCGCGTGCCGTGTTGGACGGCGTAGCCGGCGAAACGATGAGGTCGGTTATGGCCATCGAGTACGCAAGCTTCAGAGAGCTGGTCGCAATCTTCGACATGATAATGTACGCGATGCGACGCCCGAGCCCCGTCTTGATAAAGCCCTTCGCGAACATGTACGCGCCGACGATCAGCCAGATCGTAGCGTTGCCGAAACCGGAGAGAGCCTCGGCGGGCTTCAGGACCTTCAGAAATCCGGTCAGGCCGACCGCGATCAGCGCGACGCCGCCGATGGGAATCGGATGAAGAATGAAACCGATGATTGTCGCGACGAAAATCGCGAACATGTGCCATGCCTTAGCGTCCACGCCTGCAGGCATCGGGCAGAACCACAGGGCAATGCCGACGATGACCGTGAACATACCCTTCTGAAAATTGGTCTTCAACAAAATAATTCCCCCTTTTCATTAACAATAGACACGATTTCGGTTTTTCGCGCCTCCCTTCTTTTAGATAAATATAATGGTTGATTATCGGTTCGTCGTCAGACAATCAACCTCCCCTATGACTAAACCAATTATAAACTATATGATAAGAAGAAGTAAAGAAAAACTTGAAGAAATCCGCCTCCCTCGCTGGTTTTTTCTTCTCATTTTCTGTATAATGAAAAAAACTCTACTCTACAGAAAGGAGGTTGGTTGCGCATGCTCGTTCACGATCTGATTTGGCGCGGCCGTCCCGAGGATGTCGCCATCAACGACCAGGGGCGCTCGCTGACCTATCGAGCGCTGATTTTATCCGTGACCATCTGCCGTTCGCGGCTTTACGCCGACGGCGTCCGCATGCACGATCGCGTCGCCATATATTCCCACAACTGCGCCGAATACATTATTGCCTATATGGCCATTGCCTCCCTCGGCGCTGTCGTCGTACCGATCAATTTCCAGCTCAGCATGCGGGAAACGGCATATATTTTAAAAAACGCCGACGTCCATTACCTGATTTCCGACCAGCCCCTCGACCTCGAATCCTCGCTGAGCGCTTACGAGCATAGCCTCGTACAGACAGTTTTGATTACCGAATGCGTAAAGCCCGTCGGCCTGGCCTCCGCTCCTGCGCTTCCGGAAGATTTCGGCGCGGACGAACCCTGCACAATCATTTACACCTCCGGCACAACGGGAATGCCGAAGGGCGCCATCCTCTCCCATCGCAATCTCGTAATGAACGCGATTTCGCTCCAACAGGTCGTCCGGCTCACGCGCAAGGACAGCATCCTCTGCGTGCTGCCGATGTACCACTGCTTCGCCTGGACCTGCGCCGTACTGAATGAGCTTTACACCGGCTCGTCGATCACCGTGCAGGATTCCTTCACGCCGAAGAAAACTGTAGAGCTGGTTCGGGCTTATAAAATCACCGTCATCGTCATGGTGCCGTCGATCTGCTCATTGCTCACCAAACTCGCGACGCCGGAAGACATGAAAACGCTGCGCTTCGTCATGCTCGGCGGAACGCCGCTACCTCTTCCCATCGGGGAAGCCTTCCGTACAAAATTCAATATCCCCATTGTCGAAGGCTATGGGCTTTCGGAAGCATCACCCGTCGTCACGATGAACGCGCCGGAAGCCACAAAGCTCGGATCCGTCGGCCCGGCGATTCCGAATGTACGGCTTCGCTTCGTGGACGCAAACGGCTACGATGTCCCGCAAGGCGAGCCGGGTGAGCTTCTCGTGCAGGGACCGAACGTAATGCACGGTTATCTCGGAGACCCCGACGCGTCTGCCGAGGCATTGCAGGACGGCTGGCTGCACACCGGCGACGTTGCCCGCATCGACGAGGACGGCTACGTCTACATCGTCGACCGCCTCAAAGACATGATTATCAGCATGGGCGAAAATATTTACCCGCGCGAAATCGAGGAACTGATTTACGCATTTCCCGGTATCCACGAGGCCGCGGTCATTCCCATCGAGGACAGCCTTCGCGGACAAGCGGGATGTTGCTACTTCAGCGTACAGCCGGGCTATTCCGTCGATATACGCAAGCTGAAAAAGCATTTGCAGCAAAACCTCGCACTGTTCAAGATTCCCCGCGAATTCCGCCAGATTGAAAAACTCCCGAAAACCTCCACGGGAAAAATCGCGAAAAAAGAATTAAAAGAGCTGTTCAGGCAAACAAAAAAAGCATGAGACTACAAAATAAATCCCTTTCTTCAAGGCCTTCATGCCGAACAAGAAAGGGATTTATTGCAAACAAAAAAGACGCCATACATTCAAAGTACGTCGTCTTTTACTCTCTGATGGTGCGGTCGATGGGACTTGAACCCATACACCTTGTGAGTACTACCCCCTCAAAGTAGCGCGTCTGCCAATTCCGCCACGACCGCGGGACAATAATGGTGCCGAGGACCGGAATCGAACCGGTACGATTGTCACCAATCCCGGGATTTTAAGTCCCGTGCGTCTGCCAGTTTCGCCACCCCGGCATATCCGTTACTATGGAGCGGGTGATGGGAATCGGACCCACGTAGCCAGCTTGGAAGGCTGGAACTCTACCATTGAGTTACACCCGCAGATACTCTTGGAGCTGGCGAGAAGAATCGAACTCCCAACCTGCTGATTACAAGTCAGCTGCTCTGCCTATTGAGCTACACCAGCAAGGAAAAATGGTGCCTCAGAGTGGAATCGAACCGCTGACACAGGGATTTTCAGTCCCTTGCTCTACCAACTGAGCTACCGAGGCATTTATTTAGCCCGTGCATGGCACGGAGAGCACGCAATGGCGACCCGAATGGGACTTGAACCCATGATCTCCGCCGTGACAGGGCGGCATTCTAACCAACTGAACTACCGGGCCATCAAAAGACTTGATGGTGGGCGATAACAGGATCGAACTGCTGACATCCTGCTTGTAAGGCAGGCGCTCTCCCAGCTGAGCTAATCGCCCGTATCATACGCATTTCGCGAGAATATACAAAAATGGTGACCCACCGGGGAATCGAACCCCGAACCTACTGATTAAGAGTCAGTTGCTCTACCAATTGAGCTAGTGAGTCATCTATTGTTCGCCGACTCAGCGCGAGCACCATCAAAATGGTGGCTCACCCGGGATTTGAACCCGGGACACCCTGATTAAAAGTCAGGTGCTCTGCCAACTGAGCTAGTGAACCGATTGGCTGGGGTAGTTGGACTCGAACCAACGGATGCGGGAGTCAAAGTCCCGTGCCTTGACCAACTTGGCTATACCCCAAGCTGCGAGCCGTCATAAAACAGCCCTTTCCCCCAGAAAATAAGCATGGCTCCTTGAGTAGGACTCGAACCTACGACCGATCGGTTAACAGCCGATTGCTCTACCGACTGAGCTATCAAGGAATCAGAACCGGACAAAATGTCCGGTTATAAACCGGCAGCTCCCTAACCTCCCGGGCCGTCTCCAGCCAAGTACTTTCGGCGTATGGGTGCTTAACTTCTGTGTTCGGGATGGGAACAGGTGGGCCACCGCCGCCGGATTCAGCTCGTCCAAATCTTCCTGTGCGTCGTTGTCGGCACTCGACGTAGCCTCCGACTACGACTTCGCGCCTTCCGCCTAGCCCAGAAAAATTTGTCCTTCGCTGCTTTCTTGTGAAGGATTGCTCCCTCAAAACTAAACAGGAGAAAGTATGCCTTGGGCATCTTAGATCATAAAGTCAGGCCCTCGGCGTATTAGTGCAGGTCCGCTCCACGCCTTGCGGCGCTCCCACTCCCTGCCTATCAACCTTGTGTTCTACAAGGCGCCTTACTA
>CACYXR010000029.1 GCA_902778455.1 uncultured Selenomonadaceae bacterium
GATCGTCGCCTTGGTGGGCCTCTACCCCCCCAACTAGCTAATCGGACGCGGGCCCATCGGAAAGCGGATTAAATCCTTTAATATACAAGGCATGCGCCCTGTATACAACATTCGGTATTAGCACCCCTTTCGGGATGTTGTCCCCATCTTTCCGGCAGGTTGCCCACGCGTTACTCACCCGTTTGCCACTAGGCTTTCATAGCAAGCTATTCAGCCCCGTTCGACTTGCATGTGTTAAGCACGCCGCCAGCGTTCGTCCTGAGCCAGGATCAAACTCTCCATAAAGTTCTATGACTTCATGGAACCGTTTGTCGGCTCCGAAATCGTCTTTGTAAAAGAATTGTTAGGTTTTATGATAATGGAGCGGAAAACGGGACTCGAACCCGCGACCCCCACCTTGGCAAGGTGATGCTCTACCACTGAGCTACTTCCGCATCAACATTCGTCACAAACCGCACATCTGGCTTGAATCATAATAACTAGATGATTCATTTCTGCATTGTTCAGTTTTCAGGGAACCCCCTTGACCGTGAGCCTCGCTCGTCGGTCAGCTTTTATATATTACCTCGTAAAAAGAACTTTGTCAAGAACTTTTTTGAGGAAATATTCGATTGGTGGGCAGGGCTGGATTCGAACCAGCGTAGCCGCTAGGCGACAGATTTACAGTCTGTTCCCTTTAACCACTCGGGCACCTACCCGTTGTTTGGTGGGCCCACTTGGACTCGAACCAAGGACCGGCCGGTTATGAGCCGGCTGCTCTAACCAACTGAGCTATAGGCCCGCAGGGGTGTTGGCACACCCGCAAAATAAAAACCGCACACCTTGGTATGCGGGTTAAAGTCATGGAGCGGAAAACGGGACTCGGACCCGCGACCCCCACCTTGGCAAGGTGATGCTCTACCACTGAGCTACTTCCGCATTTCCCCATCCGCAACGCCCGCAGGACGTCATCGGACTGACAAGGCATATTATATCGTGCGGGATTTTGTTTGTCAACAATTTCCCGCCGGAATTTTTGCAAGCATCCATCCTCTTCTTTTTTAAGGAAATCTTAAGAATCTCTCCACGTTCTTTTCATGCGCGCAGTATAATATAAAGCACGAAAAGAAATATCGAGGCCGTTGTGTCTCACAACATATCGGTCTCAATTGCCCCTTTCTCATCTCCCTTTGCCTCTTCCGGCGTCCCCTATCGCCGGAAGAGGCCTTTTGTTTCCATAGCAATAAAAAACGCCGTGCGTTTTCGTCCGCACGGCATTTTTTATTGTTATGTTTTCCTACACTTCACACGATCCCGAATATATGCGCAACAAAATACGCGAGCATGCCGCCGCAGAGCGGAGCGACAACCGGAACCCATGCGTAACCCCAGTCAGAATCGGCCTTGTTCGGAATCGGCACCAAGAGGTGCGCGATACGCGGGCCGAGGTCGCGGGCCGCGTTCATCGCATAACCCGTCGGGCCGCCGAGAGAAAGCCCCAGCGCCCAGATCAGCATCGCGACGAGATACGGGCCAAAGCCTGCGGGCAACGGGCCGTTCGGTTTCGCGAAAATCATCCAGATCACGAACATCAGGAAGAACGTCGCAATCGCTTCTGCGATAAAGTTCGCGGGGATATTGCGGACCGCCGGAGCCGTGCAGAATACGCCGCGTTTCGTCGGGCCGTCCTCGGTCTCCGCCCAGTGGGGCAGGTACGCGAGCCAGACGATAATGCCGCCCGCGACGCCGCCGGCAATCTGCACCAGGGAAGTGGCGATGCACTGCTGCAGCGTGTAAATACCTGCCAGCGTTTTCGCCAAGGTAACGGAAGGATTCAGATCGCCCTGGGGCGCGCCCAGCGCCACCGAAGTGTAAACGCCGAGCAAAACCGCAAAAGCCCAGCCCGTCGTCGTGCAGATCCAGCCGCCGCCGTTTCCACATGTCTTCTTCAGCGCCATATTCGCGTTGACGCCGCAGCCGAATACGATCAGAACCAATGTCCCCATAAATTCGCCAAGCAAATTATCCATATTGTTCTCTCCTTTTTTATAATAGCCTTCCCCTCTGGGGCGAAACAATTCACCGGCTGTTTCGGGCGCGCGAAGCGCGACGGATGAGGTCTTGAAACGTAGTACCTGATACTAGCTCAATTTTGTAAACCTCACCCACCGTCTTCGACCGAAATGTGCCACTGGCACATTTCGGTCCTCCCCATAGGGGAAGGGCTAATTTCGCTTACTCCTCATCCAGCCAGTGCATCGCGTGCTTGACCGCTTTGCGCCAGCCCTTATAGAGGCCGTCCGCCTCGTCCTTCGACATCTTCGGCTCAAAGCGAAGGTCGAGCTTCCAGCTCTTCTTGAGCTCTTCCTTCGACGCCCAAACGCCCGTGGCGAGGCCCGCCAGATACGCCGCGCCCATCGCCGTCGTCTCGATGCACTGAGGCCGCTCGACCGGCACGCCGAGGATATCCGCCTGGAACTGCATCAGCATATTGTTCGCCACCGCGCCGCCGTCCACCTTCAGCGAGGCAAGGCGAATATCGGAATCCGCCTCCATCGCGGACAGCACGTCGCGGGTCTGATAAGCCATCGAATCCAGCGTCGCGCGAACGATATGTCCCTTCGTCGTGCCTCGGGTCAGGCCGATAATCATACCGCGGGCGTTCATGTCCCAATACGGCGCTCCGAGACCGACGAACGCCGGTACCATATAGACGCCGCCCGCGTCGGGCACCCGCTTCGCCACCCATTCCGAATCCGGCGCCGCGTCGATAATCCGCAGACCGTCACGCAGCCATTGAATCGCGGAGCCCGCGACGAAAATCGAGCCTTCCAGCGCGTACTCTACCTTGCCGCCCTCGCCCCAGGCAATCGTCGTCACAAGGCCGTTCTTCGACTCGTGGATTTTCGTGCCGGTATTCATCAGCATGAAGCAGCCGGTACCGTATGTGTTCTTCGCCATGCCCGGCTCGAAGCAGTTCTGCCCGAACAGAGCCGCCTGCTGGTCGCCCGCCGCACCCGCGATCGGCACAGCGCCGCCTAGAATCCTCGGATCGGCCTCTCCGTAAACCTCGCTGGACGCGTGAACCTCCGGCAGCATGGAAGCCGGAACAGTCAAATGCTTCAAAAGCGATTCGTCCCATTTCAATTCATGGATATTGTACATCAGCGTCCGGGACGCGTTCGAATAGTCGGTCACATGCACCTTGCCGCCCGTCAGCTTCCAGATCAACCAGCAGTCGATAGTGCCGAAGAGAAGATCCCCCTTCTCCGCCGCCGTCCTCGCACCGTCCACATGATCGAGAATCCACTTGACCTTCGTGCCGGAAAAATACGCGTCGATAACAAGCCCGGTTTTATGATGGAATTCATCGGAAAGCCCCTGGCGCTTCAAATCCTCGCAGATGTCCGCCGTCTGCCGGGACTGCCAGACAATCGCGTTGTAGACGGGGCGTCCGGTATTCTTGTCCCAGACCACTGCCGTCTCGCGCTGGTTCGTAATGCCAATGGCAGAAAGGTTGCCCGCCGTCAGGTTCGCTTTTTCCAGCGCTTCCTTCATGACCGTGACCATCGAGCTCCAGATTTCCTCGGCGTCATGCTCGACCCAGCCCGGCTCAGGGAAGTGCTGTGTGAACTCCTTCTGCGAGACGCCGACGATCTTCGACTCCTCATCGAAAATAATCGCCCGGTTGCTCGTAGTGCCGGCGTCCAGCGCCATCACGTACTTTGACATGGATAAATCCCTCCCATTATGTTTATTGTTCTGCTACTATTATATATAGAAGGAATCAGATTTTCAATATTTTTCAGTCAGTTTGAGCATAAAAAAACAAGCCTTTCGGCTTTTAGAAAGCGAAAGGCTTGTTTCCGAAGGGATTGTTTCCAAAGGGGCCTTGCCCCTTTGGATTCCTACGAGGGGCTGCGCCCCTTCGATCCCTGCTTAAATCGCGATGAAAGTTACACTAATGATATAATACATCCCAACCGCGTGCCAACTATAGCTGGCGCGGTCGCCGGACGCCGCGCAATTCGGCGTCTTTGCGGATAAGGCGCAGCGTCACAAGCGACGGCAAGGATAGTGCACGCGCTAATTTTGCAAACGAAAGAATCGAGCAGCTAGAACCCCTCCGTCAGCCTTTCAGGGGCGGCAGGATAGCGTTACGCCTGACAAAACTCGCGCGCAATCTCATCCTCGCTGGGCCTTGCCGCCGCACCTTTTCTTTAAGTCCGCTTCTGATGTGCGGCGGCTGAGCCCTGCGTCAGCTATAGTAAAAACGCGGCCAGAAAGTCTATTTTGACATTATCTTAGTCGCGTTTTTAGCAGGGGCGAGGGGCGGCAGCCCTCGCGAGGATGCTCGAAGGAGCGGCGCTCCTTCGAATACTTTTTTATATAGCAAAATCCCCCGCATATGCGGGGGATTTTGTTGTTTGTCCTTTGTGAATCAGAAGTAGAAGCCAAGCTGAGTCCAAACAGCGTTGACATTGTTCCCAGACAGAATCTCGCTACCGGAGAAGTACTGCGCCAAGCCAACGATATTCTTCGCGAAGGTGTAGCTGATGCCGAGCTCAACGCCCTTCTCGCCGCCATTCATCGGGCCATTTTCACGGCAGGTCGGATGGATGATGGAGGCATCGCCGAGATGACGATAGGCAACAAACGCGCCCCAAGAATTCGGCTTATCCCTCTTCGCGCCCTTGTAATTGAGCTGGAAGGCGTAGGAATACTTGAACTTGCTCTCGTCAGAGTAGCGGTCGCCATCCATATCCTTGAGTCCCGTAGCCGTCGCGTAAACACCCGTCAAGCTGACATTCTTGTCGAACTTGTAGCCGAGACCGATATCAAAGATATTGATATTGTCGCCAATCCCTCTGAGATTTCCACGCCCAGTATTCGTGTCAAACTCGCCGCGGACATGCTGCCAGCCGAGACCCCAAGTGAACTTCTTGGCACGGTCATTATAAACCTCGAGGCCTACATAAGAAGCAGTCTCGCCGCCCATTTTCCCGCTGTCAGAATAATGACCAGTTTGACCCGGGCCCCACGATTTCCCACCATGCGCAAACGCATTGGAATTAGCGAGATTCAGACGACCACCGCGGACAGCGACCTGCACCTCTTTGCCGATGACAGCTTCGGCACCGGCGATGCGATAGTCCATCGTCGTGCCGTAGTCGGAAGCCGTCTTGACGTTGAACTTACCAAGCTTGAGCAGGAAGTTGTTGTACTTGCCCTCAACCCAAACACGATCAACTTCGACTTTGTCAACATTCTTCGCGTCATCCATTTCCGTGTTGCTGTTGTAGTCGATACGAGCCTTACCGGTCCAGTTCTTGTTAATCTGCATCTGCGGCTCGAGACGGAGCAACAGGCCATTCGTATTGGTATGTGTCCCCTTATCCGGATCACGATCCGAATTATTTTCCTCATGGCGCGTGATGTAACGATAACGAACCATGCCGGTCCACTTCACATTGTCGACCTTCTTCTCGAGGGCGGCAACGCGGACGCCGAGGTTGTTCAGCTCATCGGCGAACTCAGCAGCGAGCTTGTCGATCAGGGCCTTGTCTCCGCCGCCTTTCGCCATCGCGCGGGCGATCATCTGCGCCATCTCATAGCGGGTGATCTCCTGGTCGCCACGGTAGGTGCCGTCGCCATAGCCTTCGATGACGCCGTCAGCAGCAAGCTGGGCAATCGCGTCATACGCCCAATGATCGGCAGGGACATCCTCGAACGGGTTCGCAGCGGCGAACGTCGTGGAGGCTGCGCCAACGACCAGCGCGGTCGTCAGAGCGGATACGAGAGTCTTCTTCATAACAGAACTCCTCCTTAAAAATATAAAAAATGTTATGCCGGAAAACCGGCTCGGCAGCCTCCGCCGCCTCAGGAGTTCCGCGTTGAGTGTCCATGTTTCCTCACAGCGTCTTCCCCTCGGAGACTTCGGCTATTTCGGAGTGTAGCACACTTTTAATTCCGTTGCAAGTGTTTTTTCAAGTTTTTTTGACAAAATTTTATCACAAAATCGCGCCCATCCTTGAACAGGCAAAAGCGGAAACGCCGCCATTCCTTACAGGGCAGGGGATTCCGAACAAAAAGCCAAGAATGCCCGCCATGTGCCGTTGGGCTGACTTTCCATAAAAAAACAAAATAATCCTGTCGACTCCCGGAAGACACACAAAAAAAGACGCACGGTCATCCCATGCGTCTTCAAGGAACCGCTGAACACGTTCATCGTTTCCCTCAATTCATATATGGTCGGAGCGACCGGATTTGAACCGACGACCTCTTCCACCCCAAGGAAGCGCTCTACCAAACTGGGCTACGCCCCGACGGAAGATTATTATAAGGTAAAGCGAAGCATTTGTCAAACCTCTGTCGAATCTTTTCTCCAATCACATGACCAGTTTCGAGAAATCCGCCACGTTCTTCGTCAGCGCGTCGATGGACTTCAGCAGGCCGAGACGGTTTGCCCGCACCTTCGCGTCCTCGTCCATGACCATGACCGCGTCGAAGAACGCGTCGATGGGCTTCGCAATCGCCGAGAGGGCCTCGATAGCGCCGGCGTAGTCGTCTGCCTTCACGCACTTTTCCGCCCCGGCTTTCGCCGTTTCATATGCCTCCGCCAGTGCCTTTTCTTCCGGCACGGCGAAAGCCGCCGCGTCGAAGTCCGCGCTTTCCGCTTTCTGCGCGAGGTTGGCCGCGCGGGTGAAGGCCTGCACCGGAGCTTCCAGCGCGCCCGCCGAGAGAGCCTTTTGCACGGCCTCCGCACGCTGATATACGGCACAGATGTCGTCCACATTTCCGAGCACCGCATCCGCCACGTCGTAACGTACCCCCGCCTCGTCCATCACGTTTTTCACGCGCAGCCGCAGGAACTCCGCCACATCGGCCTGCATTTTCTCCCGTGCCGCCGCGTCTGTAATGTTCAACGCGTCCATCGATGCCGTCACGAGAGCGGACAGCGAGAAGCGCAGCTTCGCCTCGACCGCCGTGCGGACGAGACCGAGCGCCTGCCGGCGAAGCGCGAAGGGATCCTGGGAGCCGGTCGGAATCAAGCCGCGGCTGAAGGTCGCGACAATATTGTCGATCTTATCCGCAAGGCTCACAATGCGCCCCGCCGTCGTCTTAGGCAATCGATCGCCTGCGAACCGCGGCAGATAATGCTCGTCAATGGCCTCGGCCACCTCCGGGTTCTCGCCGTCCAGGACCGCGTACGAACGCCCCATGACGCCCTGCAGCTCTGTGAACTCCGTGACCATGCCCGTCACGAGATCGGCCTTCGCCAGCTTCGCCGCGCGTACGGCCTTTTCCTTTTCTGTCTCGTCGGCGCCCAGCGCGTCGGCGATGACCGCCGCGAGGCGTTCCATCCGCCCCGCCTTGTCGTAGACGGTGCCGAGTCCCTCCTGGAACACCACCGTTTTCAGTTTTTCCAGATGCTTTTCCAGCGGCTTCTTCCTGTCCTCGTCAAAGAAGAACTGCGCGTCCGCCAGCCGCGCGCGGAGTACGCGCTCGTTGCCGTGCTGGACCACATCCAGATAATCTTTGCCGCCGTTCCTGACCGTAATGAAAAGCGGCAGCAGCTTGCCGTCCGCATCCACAACCGGGAAATACCGCTGATGGTCGCGCATCGGCGTGATGACAGCCTCCGGCGGCAGCGCCAGATATTTTTCCTCAAATTTTCCGCAAAGCGCCGTCGGATATTCGACGAGATAGGTGACTTCCTCCAACAGGTCTTCGGTAATCTGCGCGACGCCGCCCTGCGCTTTCGCCGTTTCCTCGATCTGCTTGCGGATCATATCCCGGCGGCGGTCCTGATCGGCGATGATGAATTCCTGCTCGCAGGCCGTCATATACTCCGTCGCGTTCACAATCGCGAAGGTTTCATGGCCGAGGAAACGATGACCGCGGGACATACGCCCGGACTTGACCGACGCCACCTCAAAGGGCACCACTTCCTCGCCGTACAGCGCGACGAGCCAGCGAAGCGGGCGGATGAAGCGGAAATCGAGACTGCCCCATCGCATACTGTTCGGGAAGGCCAGCCCCGTGACCAGTCCTTTCAAAAGTTCCGGCAGCAGCGTCTCCGTCTCCGCGCCATTTTCATGAACCACCGCGTAAACGTAACCGTCTTTTTTGACCAGCGCCGACGGATCGACTTTTTGCCCGCGGGCGAAGCCCTGCGCCGCTTTCGTCGGATTGCCGTCCGCGTCGAAGGCCGCCTGGATCGACGGACCGCGGCGTTCGCTCTCGATATCCGGCTGGCGTTCGGTCAGCCCGGCCACGAGGAGCGCCGTGCGGCGCGGCGTCCCCACCGTGGAAATGTCCTTATAGGTAAGGCGAAGATCGTCCAGAGCCTTTTTCGCATTCTCCGCCAGCTCGTCGAGGATGCCCGGCATCGCATGGGCCGGGACTTCCTCCGTCCCGATTTCCAAAAGAAGGTCTTTGCTCATGCCGATTTCGCCTCCTTTTTTTTCAGCATCGGATAGCCGAGCTTCTCACGCTGCTCCAGATAGCACTGGGCGCAAAGCCGCGCCAGCTTCCGCACGCGCCCGATGAACGCCGTGCGCTCCGACACGCTGATCGCGCCGCGGGCGTCGAGCAGGTTGAACGTGTGCGAGCATTTCAATACATAATCATAGGCCGGGTGCACATAGCCGAGGCCAATGACCCGCACCGCCTCTTTCTCGTATTTCTCGAACAGCTCGAACAGCAGCGGCTCGTCCGAAAGCTCGAAAGCGTAAGCCGACTGCTCGTACTCGTTCTGATGGAACACGTCGCCGTATGTCACCTCGTCGGTCCATTGGACGTCGTAGACGTTCTCGACGCCCTGGATATACATCGCGAGTCGCTCGAGACCGTACGTGATTTCCACCGCCGTCGGAGCCACGTCCACGCTGCCGACCTGCTGGAAATAAGTGAACTGCGTGATCTCCATGCCGTCGAGCCAGACCTCCCAGCCCAGCCCCCAGGCGCCCAAGGTCGGCGACTCCCAGTTGTCCTCGACAAAACGTATGTCGTGTTTCTTCGGCTCGATGCCGAGGCTTTCAAGGCTCTCGAGATAAAGCTCCTGAATGTTGTCCGGCGAAGGCTTCATGATGACCTGGAACTGATGATGCTGATAGAGGCGGTTCGGGTTCTCGCCGTAGCGTCCGTCCGCCGGACGGCGGGACGGCTCCACATAGGCAACGTTCCACGGTTCGGGGCCGAGCACCCGCAGGAACGTGGACGGGTTCATCGTGCCCGCGCCCTTCTCCACGTCGTAGGGCTCCGCCAAGACGCAGCCCCGGTCTGACCAAAACTTCTGCAAGGCCAGAATGATTTCCTGAAACTTCATACGCTTCCTCCTTTTTCTTCGGGTTCGGAAAAAAATAAATCCCGCCCCCGTAACACAATGTTACAGGGACGAGACACCAATTCAATATCCCGCGGTTCCACCCTGATTGGCAAAATGAAAATGCCCTCTCTTTTTTGAAATAACTTCGCGCTCCGGGACGCCCTTCATTCTCGTTGGCGGCCTTTCACCATCGCCGCCTCGCTGCTCCTGAAAACTACTCTTCCCCTTCATTGCGCAGGCAGCGTTTCGCGCCGCCTTCTTTTCGAGTTTAGCAAATCCGCCGACGTTTGTCAATCGACAAACAGCCCCTCTTTGTGCAGCATTCCGGTTTCATCGACGGCACATTGCTTTCTTTGCTTTTTATGCTTCCAGCGGCACGAAATCAAATTTCTCAAAATCGAAAAGCCCGCGGTCGGTGAGCTTCAGTGCGGGGATAACGGGCAGCGCCATGAAGGTCAGCGTCATGATTGGCTCCACATCCGGACTGACGCCAAGCTCCCGCGCCTTTTCGTGAATCAGATCCAGCCACTCCGCGACCCATTCGCCGCTTTCGGTAGTCATGAGCCCCGCGATTGGCAATGGCATCGAGGCCAGGACTTTGCCTTCCCTGACGACTGCCATGCCGCCTTCCATATCGATCAGCGTTTCCACGGCAAAGGCCATTTCCTCGTTGCTGACGCCCGCAACGATAATATTGTGGGAATCATGGGACACCGAAACGGCGACGGCGCCCGCCTTGATGCCGTAGCCGCCCAAGAGTCCTACTCCGACCTTCCCCGTGCCGTGATGGCGCTCGACCACCGCCAGCTTGCAAATGTCCTGCGCGGGTTCGAATACGAAATCGCCTTCGCCGTCCGTCTTGACCATGGCGATCTCCTTGGAAGTCACAACGCTGTCCTTCTGCACGCCGATTACACGTACACGATTTCCCGTGAGCTTGACCTTTAGGCGTTCCGCCGAAAAATCCCTGACATTGACGCTCCCGCGCACAGCGGAAATATCGGCGAAGGTCATCCCCGGCAAATACTTCCCTTCCTCGGCGACCAGCTCGCCGCCGATAAATACCTGATGCGCGTGAAAATTCTTTAAATCATCCAAAAGCACAATGTCCGCCCGCCGTCCCGGCGCGATGGCGCCACGGTCATACAGCCGGAAGGCCTCCGCCGCGTTCAGCGTCGCCATGCGGATTGCCGTCACCGGTTCAATCCCTTCCTTCGCGCAGATGCGCAGATGGTTGTCAATGTGTCCTTCGGCAAAAATGGTTTTCGGCTGCCGATCGTCCGAACAGAACAATACACGGCGGCTGTTGGCTTCGGTGACGCCCGCAAGCAGATGACGAAGGTCGTGGCAGGCCGAGCCTTCCCGCAAAAGCGCATACATCCCTTTCGATATGCGCTCTTTGATTTCCTCCGGCGTTCGGCACTCGTGATCGCCGAGGATACCCACACAGGCATAGGCATTGAGTTCTGTACCGGACAATCCGGGCGCGTGGCCGTCCACAATCTTTCCCATGCGGCGAGCCAGCACCAGTTTGTCCAATACCGCATCCTCGGCGCGGATGACGCCGGGCATGTTCATAAACTCCCCCAGCCCGATTATGCGCTTGTCCGCCAGCAGTTCCTCCATATCCGCCGCTTCCAGCTTCGCTCCCGCATCCTCAAAAGGAGTGGCCGGAACGCAGGAGGGCATTGAGAAAAAAATCTCGAGCTTTGTTCCTTTCGCCGCTTCCAGCATATAGCGGATACCGTCAAGACCGCAGACGTTGGCAATCTCATGCGCATCGGCAATAATCGTCGCGGTGCCGTGTGGGACGAGCATCCTCCCTGCCTGTTCGGGGCTGACGCAGGACGATTCGATATGGATATGCGCGTCGATGAAGCCAGGCGCGGCAAAACGACCTTCCGCGTCAACGGTTTCGAGCCCTTCGCAGCCCATATCCGTGCCGACGATTACGCCGTCTTTGACGGCGATTTCTCCCGATTCGATTTCCCCGGAAAAGACGTTGACAATCCGGCAGTTCTTCAGCACGAGATCCGCCTTTTCACGTCCAGCCGCCGCGCCGATCCGCCGCCTGAGCGCTTCTTTTTCCGTCATAATGTTTGGCATTATGTATCCGCACTTTCTGTACGTATTAGATTTCATCTTCCTCCAGCAGCAGCTTCGTGAACGCGGAACGGCTGATGACGCCCGCGAGCTTCCCGTTCTCCGTGACGAAGACGCGCTTGATCTGCTTGTTGAACATCATGTTCCCGACTTTTTCCAGGCTGTCCGAAACATCGACAGTCAGCGCTGGCGCGGTCATGACTTCTTCGGCGGTCCTGCCCATATATTTCCGGATCGCGTCCCGGTGTTTTTTCTCCCGAGCGGGATCCATGCCCCAGAGCATTGTCCAGACGCTCGGCTCGTTCGGTTTGATCTGCTTTCGCATCAAATCAAGCTCGCTGACGACGCCGATCACCTCGCCCTGCCCGTTCACCACGGGAAGTCCCGAGATGTCATGCGTCAGCATCAGCTTGGCGATGTCCTTGACCGGAGTATCCTCCCTGAGTGTTACGAGCTCTGTTTTCATTACTTCTTTCGCAAGCATACCGATTTCCTCCATTTTATAGAATATATTCCATACTACAAGATATATTCGAGACTCAATGCGCGTTTCCTGCTTTTTTTTGAAAACGCGCACGATCCTCCTCATATTATCGGTTCAGCGCCCCTCGCATTCATAAGGCTCCAGGAACAGCCCCGCTTTCTCGAATTTTTTCAGGATGAAGAAGACGTGGGCAGGGAACGAGTCGGTTTCCTCCATCAGCTCCTCCGCGATGTCATCGGCAGTCTTGCCGCCCGTCTGCAGCTTGTCCAGCACGTCCTGATAGAGGGCGGGCGAGAGATCGTCCTCGCCCCGGAATTTCAGCCGGAATTTCTCGGAATGGAAGAATTCGACGCCTTCTTCCGTCTTTTGGAAGGAAATGGCGGGGCGGAGGAACAGCGGCTGGTCGTTCGGGAATTCCGTCTGCATATAGCGGTCGATCATCGAGATGAGGACGCTCTTGAAGCTGTCCAGGTCGGAGAAGCTTTCCTTCGTGACGATGATTTCCCCGGTGGGGTGCGCTTCCGACGCGCCGCAGGGGGTAAGCAGCCGCACGGAACGCTCCGCCATGTTGACGACAAAGCCGCTGATGCAGGCTATGGTATTGCCGTCTTCCTCTCCCACATGGAGATTTCCGCTTTGCCGGGCGCGGCCTGCGTTGGCGAACCGGTTCTGCGGCGCCTCGGCGAATTGGGGCAGGAGCTCCACGCAGATCAGCTCTTCCGGCGTGAAAATATCGTGGATTTTGTGCAATAATTCGAGGCTCAGCACCGAGAAGCGATGAACGCGCCGACAGTTTTTCAGTGCAGCGTCAAGATAAGCGCGGGTGCGCTCCGGCTTCCGCATGGAGACGGCCGTAGTGAGCTGGGGAACGACGCCGAAAACCTCGAAATAGTCGTCGACGAATCTTTCATAATCGGGATTGTCGAGGGGCTCGGTGGCGTAGTAGCAGGTGCCCTGCCCCGCCGCGTCGCCGAGGGTTTCCTTCGCGAAGGCGAGGACGCCTTTCCAGAGTGCGGCATCTTCGTCGTAGCGGCAGACCTTTTGGAGCCGCGGCGCCATGATGCCGCAGAAAGGGCAGCCCACCGAGCAGCCGAGGTCCAGCTCATAGGTCATCGGCACATGGATAAGCGAACGGTTCCGCGCGCCCAGCTCCGCCCAGCAGCGATTGATTTGGCGGCTCCGCCAGGCGCGGACCGCCGGATGCTTCGGCACGCAGTATTCCTTCACCATACGCGCGCGATCCGCCACCTTTTCCTGGTTGAACGCCCGATACCGGCGCACCGCCGAGGGCAGCTCTCCCGGGGGCGTTTTTTGGTATTTCATCGCCGTTTCATGGTCGGCGAGGATTTTCACCGCCAGCGCGTCCACGGAAAGACCGTGGGCCGCCAGCGTATCCTCCGGCGCGGCGAGGAATGCTTCCCGAAAGCCCGGCTCCATAGTCCAGAGCTCCAGCGCCCGCTTCACCTCCGCCACTTCGCGGATATATTCCCGGTCGGCAGTCAGCGGATTGATGACCGTCTTGATTTCAAAATCGTTCATGGATGTCTCCTGGAATAAAAAGCAACGACGACGTAATTGCCGTCGTTGCTTTTTATTTATTTTAGATTACAACGGCTACGAGGACGACCTCTACGTCCACCGCGGCAGTCGTCGTCGCTTCCACCGCTTCCACCGCGGTTGATACAAGTTCAGCCGTTTGATACATATCCGTTTCCGTTTCGGCGCTTCCCGGATCGCCGCCCGCCACCATTTTCAGCTCGGCCTGCGTCAGGGATTTCGGCGACGCAGGGAGAACGATATAGTGTATATCGTCGGTGTTTTGGATGATGCGGACTTCCATGTCCTGAGGAATCACTTGGTCTCTGCTTTCCACACGGTTCAGGAAGCGCTTTGCCAGTTCCTGGACGGCGTCTTTCGCTGCCGTATGGGGCAGCACCAGATACTCGACCAGCTTCGGCGCTTCGATGACCTTATAAGTAACGCCCTCCTCCAGGACGAAGCCCGCCTCGGCCAGCACCTCTTCCGGATCCTCGAGGAAACGCTTCTTGTATGCCTCGTCCTCCCAGCATTTCGCAATGACCTCGCCGTACTTCACCGCATTCTGTTTTTTGTCTGCCATAAGTACCATCCTTTCTGTGATTGGATTGAAGAGTGATTGTATCTCATAGCGCCTGTATTGCTCGTAGGCGATTATGACAAATGATTACCCCAGATTGTGCCGGAACAGCCAGCCGGCCAGCGGGAAGGTCACGGCGGCGACGGCCAGCATCGGCACGAAATTCCACGCGATGGCGGAAAGGCCGCACCCTTCGAGGTACACACGCCACACCGAATCGAGGGCGAAGCGGAGCGGGTCGGCGTAGGTCAGGATCTGCAAAATCTCGGGCATATTCGCCACCGGCGTCGCGATGCCGGAGAGCAGGATCATCGGCATCAGCAGCAGGAAGCAGTAGACCATGACCTGCTGCATGGTGGACGAGATGGCGGAAATGGAAAGGCCGATGCCCGTGCAGCTCAGCGTGAAGACGAAAATCACCGTCCAGAGCGTCAGCGGGTTGCCCGCCATCGGAACCTGGAACCAGAATCGGCATATCAGGAGCACCAGCGTGGACTGGATCATGCCCATCAGCACCGGCACCGCCGCCTTGCCGATCAGGATGATCGACGGCGAAATCGGCGTCACCAGGAGCTGGTCGAAGGTGCCCTGCTCCCGTTCCCGCGCCACGGAAAGCCCGCTCAGGATCAGCACCTGGTTGAAGGCCAGCATCGCGATCAGCGACGGCAGGAACGTCCAGCGGGTGATCAGGTTCGGGTTGTACCAGGAGATGGTTTCCAATGACACAGCCGTCGCCTTCGGATTACGCTCCGCGTTGAACGCGGCGGCGATGCGCTCGACGTAGCTGCTGGCGGCGTTGGCGGTCATGGTGTTCCGCCCGTCGGTGATAACCTGGATGGGCGAGGCCTCGCCCCGGTTCAGCCTGTTCTCGAAATCCGAAGGAATGGAGATAGCCAGCATGGCTTCGCCGCTGTCGATGGCGTCCGCGATCTCGTTGGAATTGGACAGCGTCCGCACGCGCCGGAAGGCGGGGGAGCCGTCGATGTCCGTCTCGAAGTCCGCCGCCGCCGAGCTGTGGCTCATATCGAGAACGACGTAGGGCGCGAGATCCAGATCGTAGGTCGCCGTGTAGCCGAAGAGCATCGTCTGCATCAGCACCGGCACGATTAGGATGAATTTCGTGCGGGGATCGCTGAGGGTGGCCAGAAGCTCTTTGCGTATCATCCAGCGCACTTTTTCGATATAACTTTTCCACGCGTCCAATCATTCCACCTTCTTTCGCGTGGCGAGGAACGCCAGCCCCAAAAGCAGCACGGCATAGCCGGCGAGGATCGCGCAGTTCTTCCCGATCAGCGGCCAGTTGTTGCCCGCGAGGAACAGGGATTTCAGAAGCTCCAGATAATAGGTGGAGGGCAGCGCGTGCCCAACCGCCGCCACCCACGCCGGGACGCTCCGCAGGTCGAAAAGGAATCCCGAGAGCATCATGGCGGGCAAGAGGCTCAGCACGAGAGAGACCTGGCTGGCCAGGAACTGGCTCTTCGTGGCGGCGGAAATCAGGAGCCCGATGCCGAGCGCCACGAACAGGTACAGCACCGACGAGACCACCAGCATGATGAAGGAGCCGTGAAGCGGCACGCCGTAGATGTAGCGGGACGCCAGCAGGCACAGGAAGAAGCCCAGCATCGCGATGCAGAAATAGGGAATCATCTTCGCCAGCAGCAGTTCTTCCTTCCGCACGGGCGTCACGAATATGGACTCCAGCGTGCCGCGCTCCCATTCCCGCGCCATGACGAGCGAGGTCAGGAAGACTCCGACGATGGTCGTGATCAGCATCATCAGGCCCGGCACGAAATACCAAGTGCTGGAATGGGCGTCGTTGAACCACATGCGGTTTTCCACCGTCACCATGCCCTGTGGCGCATACCCGGCGACGCGTTTCGCGTTGAAGGCGGCGACGCCCGCTTCGACGTAGCCGTTGATGGAGGTCGCCGTGGTGGGGTCGGCGCCGTAGGCGATGAGCTGGAGCTTCGCTTCCCGCCGTCCCAGTTTCGACGAGAAATCCGCGGGGACGACAAGGATCGCGTTGACCTTTCGGTCGTCCATCAGCCGGACGGCCTCCGCGCGGGAGGTCACATACCGCGGCGAGAAATAGGCGGAGCCGGACAGGAAGCTCACCGCGTCCTGCGCCGTGGGCGAGGCGTCCTCCAATACCACGGCGATCGGCGCGTTCTTCACGTCGAGGTTGATGCCAGAGCCGATGATGATGATCAGCAGGATCGGCAGTACCGTCCCGATCAGGAGGCTGCTGCTGTCCCGCCAGAGCTGAACGAATTCCTTGCGGCACAGCGCCACGAGGCGCCGGAAAAATCCGTTTCCGTCCATCAGGCCGCGCCTCCTTTCCCTCGCGCCGTTTCCACGATGCGGATGAAGACTTCGTTCATGGTCGAGGACTCATCTCCGTATTGCGCCCGCAGGTCGGCGGGCGTACCGATGGCGAGGAGCTTTCCCTGATCCTGGATCATGATGCGGTCGCAATACTCGGCTTCCTCCATGAAATGCGTCGTCACGATGATGGTAGTGCCTTTCACGGAGAGGTCCGTGATCTGCCGCCAGAAATCCCGCCGCGCCAGCGGGTCGATGCCGCTGGTGGGCTCGTCGAGGAACAGGATCTTCGGCTTGTGGAGCAGCGCCGCCGCCATCGAGAGCCGCTGCTTGTAGCCGCCGGGCAGGGATTCCGCCGGAGCGTTGCGGTATTCTTCCAGATGAAATTCCTGCAGCGTCTCTTCCAGCCGCCGCGCGATGTCTTTCCGGGAAAGGCCGTAGGCGCCGCCGAAAAAGGACAGGTTCTGCTCCACGGTCAGGTTCCCGTACAGGGAAAATTTCTGGGCCACATAGCCGATATTGGC
>CACYXR010000030.1:0-1848 GCA_902778455.1 uncultured Selenomonadaceae bacterium
ACGTCGAGAGGGATTTGACGACGACAGGCGGAAAAAGACCCGGTAGCGAAATAGTCCAGTGGACTGTTTCGCGGAGGGACTTATTCAGTGGTTCCTTAAACACGAAAAACAGGGCTGCCATGAACCGCCCCCTATCGAGGCTTCATGAACAGCCCTGTTCTATTTATTTCCCTGCGCGCTCCGCTTTTTCCCGCTCCTGCTGAGCCCTGCGCTCCGCTTTCTCGCGTTCTTTACGTGCCGCCTTTTCCTCGTCCTTCTTCTCTTTTTTATGTTTCTCAATCACAGCCGCGAATTCATCGTAGAAAAGCGAGACCATGTCCGAATATGTTCCAACGGTGTCCAAATCATCGGACGCAAGAATAATCTGATACGTATACAGCAATTCATGTGTTTTAGCACTGTATACCTCAAAGAAAAGCACCGTACGGCGCCCCATCGTCACCGTGGGGACAAGGTATGCGTCGGCGTATTCCGCCACATGGTTTTTGAACACTCTCGCCGCAGGAATACGACCTATCGTATAAAGATCTTTCCCCGTCTTCTGCATGATATCCCGCGCTATGACATCATATGGAACGACCGTGTACTTTTTCGGCGACACTTTCGCCCCCCGCGTGTTCAAAACATTGATATATTCCTCCAGTGTCGGGTATCCTTTTTTCTCCACGTAAAGGGGCGCACTGATAGCCAACGTCTTCACATCGGCAGCCGACTGCCCTTCCTGCTCCGCGCCTTCCTCCCAATACGCCAATGCTGACGGGCAAAACATAGCCATGGCCAAAACGAGCAACAAAATATGTACGATTTTTTTCATTGGATATTTCCTCCCCGTCAAATCAAGCCATGCGCTTTCAGCGCCTTTTTGAGTTTTTGCAGATTCTCCGGTTCCATCTCCGAAAGCGGCATCCGAAGCGGCCCCGCCGCGTAGCCCATCAGCCGCATGGCCGTCTTGGCCGGAATCGGGTTTGTCTCGCAGAAAAGCGCGTCCGCCAGGTCGGTGAAAGCGATCTGCAGCTTCGCCGATTCCTCTACCTTCCCATCGAAATAAAGCTGGCAAATCTCATGGGTTTCCTTCGGCGCGACGTTGGACAGCACCGAAATGACGCCCATTCCTCCCAGCGAAAGAATCGGCACAATCTGATCATCGTTGCCCGAATACACGGCCAGCTCGTCGCCCACCGCGTAGCGCAGCCGCAGGATCGACGAAAGGTCGCCGTTCGCCTCCTTGACCGCCACGATATTCGGATGCTTGGAAAGCTCCGCGTAAGCCGGCACCTTGATGGAAACACCGGTACGCGACGGTACGTCATACAGTATGCACGGAATATTCACGCTGTCGGCGATTTTGTTGAAATGCGCAATCAGGCCCTTCTGCGTGCATTTATTATAGTACGGCGTCACGAGCAAGAGCCCGTCCGCGCCCACTTTTTCCGCGTACTGTGAAAGCTGGATCGCGTAGGCCGTATCGTTCGAGCCTGTGCCGGCGACAACAGGCACGCGCCCTTTCGTATGCTCGACGGCAAACTTGATGGCTTCCTTGTGCTCCGCGTCGCTCATGGTCGCGGCCTCGCCCGTAGTGCCCGCGACAATGATAGCGTCCGTATGGCCCGCAATCTGCGCGTCAATCATGCGCCCGAACTCGGGAAAATTGATGCCGTCCTCGGTAAACGGCGTGACGATGGCGACGCCCGCGCCCTTGAAGATCAATTTCTTCATAAAGACTTCTCCTTTTCGTCAAAATCAGTTTAATTATAACGCCTACTATCAGATTTTGTCTACAGACAAAATCTCCTCAGCGGCGTTTCAACGAGTTATAACGAGTTATAATGCCTTAGTTCAGAGTTTGTC
>CACYXR010000030.1:1888-17115 GCA_902778455.1 uncultured Selenomonadaceae bacterium
ACAAAATCTCCTCAGCGGCGTTTCAACGAGTTATAACGAGTTATAATGCCTTAGTTCAGAGTTTGTCAAAGACAAACTCTCCTTAAACGGCATTTCAACGAGGCAGATTATATCTGCCGAGTTATAATGCTTTAGTTCAGAGTTTGTCAAAGACAGTATGCAAAAAAGACGAAGACAATCTTACAAAACAAAAAAGCCTCCCTTGCGGGAGGTTTCTTTGTTCTGCCCACCGTTGGTCAGACGGTGGATAGCCTTGATTAACTCTCTTGAGTAATTATAGCACATTCCATAAAAAAATGCTATATTATTTTGGCTGTCTTGGCTGGGGTAATCGCGAATGCCGTATGGCAAGCGCTGACGGGTTGAGCCTCCGTCAGTGAATACCTCGATGGCTTGGTCGGCCATGCAGAGGGAGGCGAAAGCCGGAAAGCCGTTCTTCGGAGCGGCTTTTTTCATTCTCACGCGACTTCGTCGGCCTCCGCCATCGCTTCGTCGAATCGCCGGACTACCTCGTCGAACAAGTACATCCCGTTTTCGTTCGCCTGCAACCCTTGCAGGCGCAGCGGCACGATGGCCGGCGGATGCTCCAGCGACAGCGGCTCGCGGCCTTGCATCTGCTTCGCGTTTTGGTAGACGAGCTTCAGCGACGCGTATGCTTCCCCGCCCTCGCCGATCCGTTTTTCAATGACGAGCTTCGAACCGATCGGCGTTTTTTCCTCGATGGAGTCATGAAGCGTGTATTCCTCGACGCCCAACGCAGGCAGCACTGTGGCCAGATTTACGTCGTGGCCGCAGAGGAACGTGAAAATCCGCTCTTCCTCCGCCAACTCGTCCCGCATGACGGAAAGCAGCGGACGCGCAAGATGTTTCGCCATCGTCGGCAGATAAAAATACGAGATGATTCCCATATCTTTGACCCGCGAAACGCCTTGCCATTGCTCGAAGGTCAACGCGTGTCCAAAAGCCGCCCGCACTGCGTCTTCGGCCCCGTTCGCTTCGTAATATTGCAGCGACAGTGCGTCGCTGGCGCGTCCCGCCACGCGAAGAGAGCCTGTCAGCCGCATCGTGTCTATATCAAAGGATAAATCATCCGCCGTGAACGACGTCACGCCGTTTTCCCGTGCATATTCCGAATCCTTGAAATCAATGATTTCCGCAACCAATGCGGCGTCCGACTCCATTCTCTTTCCGATGCCCCGGATGCCGCCCAGTGCTTCGACCTCCTCCGCTGTCCGTGCGCGATATTCGTCGCTGATTGCTTCGGGCGTCTTCTGAAGGAACACCGGGTCGGCTTCATTCAGTTCCAGATGGTGCTCGACGCGGATATCCGCCATCGGCAGCATTCCGGAAGCGAAATAGCGCGCCGTCGCAATCGTGCGCTGATAGGAATTTGCATAGAACCGCATCTCGCCGATCTCCGGTACATAGTTCGCGCCGATCAGCTCTTCGCTTTCCAGCCATTGGCGGAAAAACTGCCCCATGATCGTCTCGAGCTGAGCGCCCTTCATCGAAAGTTCCCCAGGCCCCGCCGTCCAGCGGAACCACGAATGCGGCGTCAGCGAATTCACGATGCGGCTGCCGCTTCTCGTGGGCGAACGAAGATTGTGGCGGCTGAGGACCAGCACCTTGGAAAGCCGATACTTCCCATCCCCCTCCGAGGCCAATACCATCCGTTCCGCAAACGTGGACAATACGAGAAAGAAAACGCAAAGCAACAAAACGACTTTGTTTTTTCGCACAGTTTGAACTCCCTTCACTCCATCGCCCGCACGACACGGCTGAAAAGCTTCTCATTCTCCCGCACTTTTTCCTCGCCGCCAAAGACACAGTATGTGTCCTTTTTCATGCAGTCCTCGATAATTGGCGCGAGTGCGCGGATTGCCTTCTCGTCCGTTGACAGCACTTCATCGCGCTCCCGCTGGCGGTCTTCCTGCGTGATTCCGCGCAGATACAGCATCGCGGCAAGGCTGCCTTTCATTTGCGGCGTCAGCGGCGTATCAAGGGTCGAGATGGTTCCGATAATGTATTTCGTCATTTCCCGCTCCGACGCCTTGAAGTTTTTCAAGTAATCGGCAATCTCGTCGTAAACTTGCAGTGTCTCGGCAAGATTCGGGTCGCGGTACGAGGTGAACAGCATCAGGCCGTTCCGTGCGAACTGTGCCGACGCGCCGTAGGCGCCTCCCTGCACACGGAGCCTCGTCCAAAGGTAGCCGTACCGCATGACGGTTTCCAGCACGCGCATAGCGCCGGTGAATTTATAGCCGAGACGGACGTAATTCTCGCCCTTGCCGACGTACTGCACGCGGCTTGACGTGACCAACGCCTCATTTTTCGTTTCGTTTTCCTTCGGCTGCTTCGCCGCCGGATATTCTTTGTCATTCAAAGCATCGAGCATCGGAGCGAGCGCCGCCTCCACCGCCGGATAGTCCTTCTTTTCGACGGTCACGCCGAGAATCAGGCCGCGCTTCGTGAACATTTGCGCAAGAAGCGCCGAGAGTTTCTCGCCCGTCTCTTTCACCCGTTCTTCAAAATGCGCGTCCAGCTCCTTCAGAAAGCGGTAATAGGCAAGGAATCCCTCGTCCTCGAAGCGGCTCGCCGGAGCGAAATACGAGCTCAATCGCACCGCCATCACACGATTCGGCGTGTTCAGAATCTGCCGCTCCACGCCCGCCAATGTCTGCTTGATCAGCTCGCGCATCCGCTTCGCGTCGGAAAAGCGCGATTTCGTCAGGATTTCCGTCAAAAGCTTCCCAAGCTCCGGCAATTTCCGCACCAGTACCCGCGCCTTGACGACAGTCTTGACGAACCAATCGTCCGTCGTGTTTCCCTTTGTCACCGCCAAAACATCATAATTCAGCCCGCCCGTATGGAGATTCGCAAGATTCGTCAGTTCCGCGTAAGAGTGTTCATCCGTATCCACCGCGCCGAGCAAATCGCAGAGCAGATAGGCGTAATGCTGCTGTTCCGGCGCAATGGAATCGCCGTCGAAAAACAGCGACAGATAAGCGATACCGTTGGTATGGATATCGCTGAACAACACTTTCCGGCCTTTCAAATCCTTTTCTTCCAGCGGCAGCTTGTCCTCCTCCTTGCGGATATCCGTCAGCTTCAAAAGCGGAATCTTCTCCAGCATTTCCGGCGAATCCGGCGTCTGCTGGAGCTCTTTCAGCCGCGCCGTCGTCGCAATGATCCCGTCGATTTCCGCCGCGCTCATCGCCGCTTTTTTCTCTGCCAAAAGTTTTTCTGTCGCCGCCTCGCGCTCCGCAGCCATCGTCCGGCTCGGCTTCATCGTGACAAGGACCTTGTGCGGATTGTCCAGCACGCAGCGGCGCAGCGTATCCTCAAAAAGCCCGTTGTCCAGCCCTTCCCTGAGCGCCTTGAATTCCTTCTCATAGAAAAGCGGCTCCGCCGGATCGCCGTCATACAGCCAATGAGTCATCACCGCGAGATTGTAGACGAGCCCCTTCGGCGTCGAAGCAAAATCCGATTCTCTCGTCTTAAATTCCAGATAATTGAGCGAGGCTTCCAAAAGCGTCCGGTCAATGCCGTCCTTCACGAGCCGTTCAATCGTATCCTTCACGACCTGGTAAAACCGCGGCCCGTCCTCCGGCTCGGCGTTCGTCACCTCGACCGCAAGATTCGGCTGGGCAATCTGCGCCTCCAGCGCCGCCGTGACGTCCTTGCCGATACCCGCGTCCATCAGCGCCTGCGTCACCGGCGCTGCGTCCGTCATGAAAAGCGCGTGAGCCAGGATGCTCATGGCCGCCCGCGTCAGCCGGTCGCCCGCGTCGCAGACGATCATGCCCAGCGCCAGATACGTCTTTTCTTTCGTATCCTCCTCGGCGCCCACCGGATACTCCGCCGTGACTTGCTTCATCGCTTCGAACCGAGGCTGTTTCTTCAGCCTGGAGTCGACCTCCAGCCGCGAAAAATCCGACAGATACGCTTCGTCGATAAACGCCAGCGTCCCGTCGATATCCATATCGCCGTATAGATAAATATAACTGTTCGACGGGTGGTAATATTTTTTGTGGAACGCCGCGAAGCTTTCCTGCGTGATATCGGGAATCTTCTCAGGGTTGCCGCCCGACTCAAAGGCGTACGCCGTGTCCGGATAAAGCCGCTTCAAAAGCTCCGTCTCCAGAAGATCCTCCGGCGACGAAGTCGCTCCCTTCATCTCATTGTAGACGACGCCGCTGTATCGAAGCGGCGCGTCGGGGCTGTCGATCTCGTAATGCCATCCCTCCTGCAAAAGCACCTCGGGCTTGTCGTGCATCCGCGGATAAAACACCGCGTCGAGATAGACGTCCATCAGATTGCGGAAATCCTGCGCATTGCGGCTCGCCACCGGATACATCGTCTTGTCCGGATACGTCATCGCGTTCAAGAACGTGTTCAGCGAGCCCTTGACCAGTTCGACGAACGGTTCCTTCAGCGGGAACTTCCGAGATCCGCAGAGCGTCGAATGTTCGACGATATGCGCTGCTCCCGTATCGTCGATCGGCGGCGTACGGAATGAAATCGAGAACACTTTGTTGTCGTCGTCGTTCTTCACATAAAAAAGCCGCGCGCCGCTTTTCTCATGCTCGAACAGGAAGCACTCGGAGGAAATCTCCGGCACCTCCGTCGTCTTTTTCAGCACAAATCCATGAATTTTGTCGTTCACCTGCATCGAAATACTCCTCTCAATCTGCAATTTTAGTCATTATACCATGAACACGAAAGAGCGGCGGGTGAAGATATTTGCAGATTATCTTCACTCCCCACTCTTCACTCTCTACTCTTGATGCTATTCTGTCCGCGTCGCTTTCATTTCCTTCTTTCGCAGGTACATCGCCTTGTCCGCGCGTTTGAACACGCTCTCGACGGAGCTGTCCTTTGCGGAGTCATAGAAAGCGACGCCGATGGCGGCGGAAATCCGTTCCCATGGCTCCAGGGCCTCATCCTGCGCCATTTCAGCAAGCTGCCCGTTGAACTGCGCGAGCAAATCGTCTATGTTCTTGTAATCGTTGTTTTCCAGCACCACGACAAACTCGTCGCCGCCAATGCGGAAAACCGGCGAATGGGCGAAAATCACGCAGACCAAGCGGCAAAGCTTCTTGATGGCAATATTGCCCTGCTCATGCCCATAGGTATCGTTGATTTTCTTAAGGAAATTCAGGTCGACCATCGCAATGCCGAATTTCTTGTTGCTGTCGCTCTGCAAATCTCCTTCGACACGACGGATTTCCTTGTCGTAGGCCGTCTTGTTGCGAATCCCCGTCAGCGCGTCCTTGTTCGCCAGCTCGCTCATCGCGTCGGCCTTTTCCTGCGCCTCGCCCAGCTTCTTCGTCGTTTCCACCAGGCTCTTCATATAGTTTTCCAGCTCGAGGATCATTGCCGCCGCCTGCATGGACAATACCGAAAGCTCGTCGCCGCCCGACGCGTCCTTCTCGATGACGCCGGCAATCGCCGCGTCCTTCTCCGCCGCATAAACCTGGATATTCTCGCCGAGCCGCACAATCTTGGAGATATAATGACGGTTGATGAACCAAAGCATGGCCAATACGCAAAGAATGACGATGGCGCTGACCCCCGCAACCTGCTTCAGCGTGTTGTTCAGGATGCCCTCGTTGACCGTCTTGACCTCGATCTCCGTGCCGATCAGCCCCAGCTTCTTGCCATTGATGATCAGCGGCGTATAGTAAGCGTAAGTGTGCCCCCATTCATTGTCCCAGACCTGGGATTTGTCGAGCTTCTTGCCCGTGAACCACGCTTCCCATTGTATCGGATATTTTTCCGGCGGATCGAGATACTCGTCGCCGAGATAGAGGATCTTTCCGTTGCTGTCCTTCTTCGCGGTACGCTCGCCGTCAATCATATAGACCATGTAATAAATGTCTTCCTTCGGCACCAGATAATAGGTGTACGGGATATGGAACGCCGCCCGCGCCTCCTCGAAGGTCAGCAGCCAATACTCATGGTAATAGATGAACCATGCCTTCTTGACCGCGTCATCCAAAGCGTCAAACTCGATATCCACGCCGAAGGTACGGCCCGGATGATGCATCGCGAAGAGTTTCTCGTACTCCGCCTGCGCCGCACGATAGTTATTGAAATCAAACGGAATATCGACCTCGGCGAAATGCTCCATATAATACCGCTGGTAAATGGCGAAATTTTCCTTGTCCTGCATAATCAGCCGTTCCAGATACTCGCCGATATTGCGGATATTCGTCTCGCACTGCCGCCGATAGGACTCCATCTGGCTGTAATAGGTGGCGAGGCCGCCCAGGACCACCGCGAGCAGCGTGAAAAACGTGAAAATGACCGCAAACTTGAAAAGAAGCCCCCGCTTTTTATTGTCCATAAAAAACGCACCGCCTTTTCTGCGTTTTGTTTCAATGCGTCAATGATTGTATATTCTGCTAATTTTACATTTTATCATATTTTACCGTATTTTTCACCTCTTTGCAATTTACAATTCGCGAAAATTTGCTTGCTTTTCCCCGCTCCGCAGATTAAAATAATATGGATTCATATGATTTGAACGAAAAGGAGACTGAGACATGGGTTTCATGGACAAAATACAAAAATTCCTGCCCGAGCGTTTCCGCAAGAAAAAGGATCCGTCCGAAGGTCTGAAGGAAAACCGCCTGAAGGAAAAGGAAAATATCAAGGCGTCTTTCGCCGTCTACTGCAATGCAAACCACGACACAAAGGACGGCAAGCTCTGCCCTAAATGCACGGCGCTCCTGACAAATGTCCTGCTGAAAATCGGGAAATGCAAATACGGTATCACAAAGCCGCTCTGCGACCATTGCGACGAGAAATGCTTCGGCGACACGCCGAGCAAGACTTTCATGGAAATCATGGAAGGCTCGCGGAATCGTATGCTGCTCCATCACCCAATGATGGCCGTCCGTCACAAGATCACCGGTATGGGCGTCGAATACGCGAAGCAGAAGCAAAACGACGCGGCTGCGCAAAAAGAGGAAGGCCGCATGAAGGCCAAAGCCGCGAAAGCAAGAAAGCGAAAAGCCCGCAAAAACCCGAAATAAACAAAACAACAAGAAACGGCGATGCAATCTAAACGCATCGCCGTTTCTCTTGTTATTTGCCCTTCCCTATTTCACGCTTCCTTCCACCAGCGCAGCCTCGCCCCGTATCGTAAACTTTCCTTTTTCTCCCGCCGTGATCGTCAGCGCCTCCCCTGAAAACGCGGGACGGATGAATTTCAAAGTCAAATTTACCGCGCCCTCATACTCCGGCGTCCGAAGAAGCTGCTCCAAAATCAAAAGTCCTGGCACTACGGGCTGTTCCCCTTGATGGATCGTGTTGACGTCGTTGACTGCGCGGACGAACTCCGCCACCTCGCCCGGCGTGAACGTATGCCACGGCCTGCCGCCCGTCTCAGGCGTCTCCTTCGCGGCCTCCGCCCGCGCGGCGGCAATCTCCTTTTCCAAATCCTTCGGATCGAACCGCCCCAAAAGCATCGTCAATGTCAGCGAAGTGTCGCCGATACGCCCGCAGGCGATCACCGTATCCTTCCGGTCCCGCAGCACCGTCAAGCCCTCCGGCTCCTTCATCTCGCCGCCCTGCCGCCAAACCGCCTTCGCAATCAGCCCGCCCATGAAGCGCTCGCCCTTAAGCTGAGCGAGAATGCGTGAAACTTCCCGAAGCATAGCAAATCCTCCGTCAATTTATGACATTATTTTTTCAGTAATTCGACATATCCACGTAATTTCCTGCATAAAAACAAGAAAACACGCCCTCTTGCGCCGGCCGCGCAGAAGGAGCGTGATTGAATCCTATGATACGACTTCGCACCGTCATTTCATATTCGCGAAACGTTCCACCGCTTTTGTGAAGCTCTCAATGGTCTTTTGCGCATCACCGTGCTCGATGCCGTCTCTCACGCAGTGCTGGATATGCCCTTCCAGCACGATCTGCCCGACCTTATGCGTCGCCGATTTGACCGCGTTGATTTGGGACAGAATATCCTCACAGGGAACGTCCAGCTCAATCATGCGGTCGATTGCCTGAAGCTGGCCTATGATTTTTCCCAAACGGCGATGCAGATTGATCGAATCCATGCACTGCCTCATAGCGTCTCACCCCGAAATAATGATAACAATTATTATACTACAAATAATTATACCATAAATCTTTAATCAATATCAATCCTCTCGAGGTCGTCGGGGACGAAAACACCGCCCTTGTAATGCTCGGCGGCTTCCGCCGCATAGCGTTCCCTTCGGGAATCAAGCGCCGTATCTTCAGTATGGATCAGCACGAGATTTTTCACCGACAGTTTTTCCGCGTTCACCGCCGACTCCCGCACCGTACCGTGTCCCTTCTCATGGGGGCGGAACTTCTCCGCGTCCCCGTCAAGGCAAAACGCCTCCGATACCAGCCAATCCGCCTTCTCCACGTATGAACGGCAGCGTTCGTTATACGGCTCGTCCCCGAGAAAGGTAAGCGTATGGCGGTTGGCAAACCGCAGGCGATAGCCGAACTGCTTTGCTTTCTTGGAATGGATATCGAAGGCCGTCAGCTTCATGTTCAGGAAATTGACCTGCTCTCCGTCATGGATCTCGTGCAGCAAAATCCTTTTGCCATACTGCGAAAGCTCTGCACGAGTCAAAAGCATCTGCACGAGCATTTCGATAATCTCGCAGGCGACGTCATGGCAATAAATATGAAAGTCCCCGTCGTAAATATCCTTGTTCATCAGCGACGCGATTTTGCGGATAACCCAGACCGCGCCTAAAATATGGTCGGAATGGCCGTGGGTGACAAACATACAGCGAAGATGCTCAAGGGGAACGCCGGCTCGCTTCATTTGGCACAAAATCCCGTTGCCGCCCCCCGCGTCCGTCAAAAAATATTCCTCGTCCGGCGTTCGCACCAAAAAACAGGCGTTGTAGCACTCCGTCGCCATCGCCGCGCCCGTGCCGAGAAAAATGAGCTGCCGCATTGTTTACCCTCCCGCAAAAAAGAGCCATTGCAAACGCAACGGCTCTGAACCTTCCATCTGTCTCGGGTCTCTATTCCTGATTCTGGAATTTCGGCAGCGCCTGCTGCGCCGCATTTTGCTCTGCCGCTTTTTTACTGCGCCCGACGCCTACACCGTAGGCCAGCCCGTTGACGCGAACCGCGACCTTGAATTCCTTCGCATGGTCGGGCCCTGTCGCCGACAGAAGCTCGTAAACGATATGCTGCCCCGGATGCCGCTGAATCAATTCCTGCAGCATCGTCTTGTAGTCTTTGATGTTTTGCCCGTGCTCGACCTCCAGAAGCTCCACGCGAAGCTGGCGCACGACATAATCTGAAGCCGCCTGCCATCCCTGGTCGAGATAGAGCGCGCCGATGACCGCCTCGAAGGCGTCCGCGAGAATCGAAGGACGTTCTCGTCCCCCCGTCGCCTGCTCACCGTGTCCCAAAAGCAGGAACGCGCCAAGATCGACTTCCGCCGCACGCCGGTGAAGCGCCGCCTCGCAGACTACCGAGGCCCGCGCCTTTGTCAAATCGCCTTCCGGCATCATCGGAAACTGCTTGAACAAATAGGTGCTCGTCGAAAGCTCCAAGACCGCGTCGCCCAAGAATTCCAGACGTTCATTATGGACAACCTTCCGATGCACCGATTCATTGGCATACGAAGTGTGCGTGAGCGCCTGATCCAGGAGCGATAAATCGCGGAACACAATGCCGAGCCGCTCCGAAAGGGTCGTTAATTCATTTTGCCGCTTTTCCGTCAGCGCCTGTCCCATATTTATTCCGCGTACTTTTTCAGCACGATGCAGGCATTGTGGCCGCCAAATCCGAAATTATTGGAAATCGCTGCGCGTACCGTTTGCTTTCTGGCAACATTCGGCACATAATCGAGATCAAGCCCCTCTTCCAGGTCAGGCTCGTCGTAATTGATGGTCGGCGGAAGCATATCGTTCGCGACGGAAAGTGCCGTCGCGATGCACTCGACGCCGCCCGCCGCGCCCAGCATGTGGCCGGTCATGGACTTGACCGAGCTGACGGGCACATCTTTCGCCCGAGCGCCGAAAACAGTCTTGCATGCCTCGGTTTCACCAAGGTCATTCATGTGCGTTGAAGTGCCGTGGGCGTTCACATAGTCAATATCGTCCGGTGTAAGGCCCGCGTCGGCAATCGCCAGTTCCATGCACTTCGCCTGATAGACGCCATGCGGCGCCGGGCTTGTGACATGATAGGCGTCGGAATTGCGCCCGTAGCCGACGACCTCCGCATAAATATGGGCGCCGCGTTTCTTCGCGTGCTCCAGGGTTTCAAGAATGACAATGCCGGCGCCTTCGCCCATGACGAAGCCGCTGCGTCCTTTTGCGAACGGGCGGGACGCATGCGCGGGATCATCGTTGTGGTCGGTGCAGAGCGCCTTCATGGAACTGAACCCCGCCACCGGAGCGGCGGAAATGCCCGCCTCGGTGCCGCCCGCGATCATCACGTCGGCCTCGCCGTACTGCAAGACGCGAAACGCCTCGCCGATACAATTTGTTCCTGTCGCGCAGGCCGTGACGATGTCGCTGGACGGGCCGTGCACGTCGAGAGCGATGGACGTCTGCCCCGCAGCCATGTTGCCGATCATCATCGGGATGAAGAACGGGCTGACGAAATGCGGCCCCTTGTCGAAAAGCCTTTTGTACTGCGCGTGCAGCGTATCGATGCCGCCAACGCCAGAGCCGATATACGTACCGATACGATCGCGATCCTCCGACGCAAGGTCAAGCCCCGCATCCTCCACCGCCATCTTCGACGCCGCTACGGCAAACTGCGTGTAACGATCCATGCGCTTGACTTCTTTTTTGTCGATAAAATCCTCGGGCACGAAATCCTTGACTTCGCCCGCGATCTGCGACGCGCATTCCGACGCGTCAAAACGCGTGATACGCTCGATGCCGTTCTTCCCGGCAACCAAGGCTTCCCAAAAAGCCTCCCGGCCATTGCCGATCGGCGAAAGAACGCCAATGCCGGTCAAAACCACACGATTCGCCAAAACCTAACACCTCACAAAACATTTTTTAAATGCGGCAACAATTTAATTCGCCGCTTCCACCTCGGCCATCAGCCGCCGGAAAATTTCCTTGACCGGAAGAATCTCCTTGATGCGCGAAATATACTCACCCGTAAAAACGAGCCCCGTATCCACGTCCCCCTGTTGCGCCCGGATCAAGGAACGGATAATGCAGAAATTGTGCTTGCACTCCTTCAGGCAGTTATCGCAGCGCGTCGGCGGAACATTCCCGTTCATGATGCGCTCGGCAAAAGGATTTCTGACCGCGCGGCCCGGCAATCCCACCGGGCTGTGGATGACAACGATATCCTCCGCCTTAGATTTCAGGTAAAACTCTTTGAGCATCGGCGCGGAATTTGCCTCCGCGCTGGAAGCGAAGCGTGAACCCATCTGTACGCCGTTGGCTCCCATTTTGAACAAATCCACCACGTCCTGACCGTGGAGTGCGCCGCCCGCCGCAATGACGGGAAGCTTGACCGCGGCACGGATATCTGGAATCAGATTGCGGACGGAAACGTCGGTGCCAAGATGGCCGCCCGCTTCCTTCCCCTCGACGACGATTGCCGTCGCGCCCAATTTTTCGGATATTTTAGCAAGCTTAACGGAAGACACGATCGGCACGATCGGCGTCCCCGATTCTTTTCCAAGACCAAACATATCGCGGGAGAAGCCCGCACCCGCCACGACGAGGTCAATACCCTCATCGATTGCCGTCTTGACAATCTCGCTGAATTTTCTCGCCGCAACCATAATATTGATGCCGATGACGCCCTTTGTCAATGAACGCGCCATACGGATTTCATACCGAAGCTCATCATTCGACATACCGGAAGCCGCTATCAGGCCGATACCGCCTTGATTGGCCACCGCCGCGGCCAGCCGCGCCGTCGAAAGACGGATTGCCATACCGCCCTGTACAATAGGGACCTTTGCAATCCTGTTACCGATTTTCAGTTCTGGAAGTTTCAAACGTAAACCCTCCATTTTGCCCTTCCTTAGAAAGCCCCGTGAAACAATCACGGGGCCCCGTTTCGGAAAGGTACCAGTCCCTTATTTGCCCTGGTTCTGGTCGATATAGTTTACAACATCCTGTACCGTCTTGATCTTTTCAGCAGCCTCATCGGGAATCTCAATACTAAACTCTTCCTCAAAAGCCATAATCAGCTCAACAATATCCAGCGAATCGGCACCCAGATCATCAATGAACGTAGACTCAATCGTGACATCATCGGCCTCAACGCCAAGCTGCTCAACCACGATGTCTCTGACCTTATCAAACGTCGCCATGGTGTATTCACCTCCCTCCAAGAAATAATCTCTATCTATAGTTTACATAACCATTCCACCGTCAACATGAAGGACCTGCCCCGTGATGTAGGACGCTTGGTCCGACACCAGGAACAAGACGGCGTCGGCAATATCTTCCGGCGTTCCCATGCGCCCCAGCGGTATGCCGGAGAGCGCGGCTTCTTTCGCCTTATCCGAAAGCACCGAGGTCATGTCGGTATCAATGAAACCCGGCGCGACAGCGTTCGCCGTAACGCCCCGGCTCGCCAGCTCTTTCGCGACTGTCTTCGTGAACCCGATGACGCCCGCCTTCGCCGCCGAATAATTCGCCTGCCCCGCGTTGCCGGTAACCCCGACAACAGAAGCCATATTGACGATCCGTCCGGCGCGCTGCTTCATCATCAGCTTCGCGACCGCTTTCGTCGTCAGGAACACACCCTTGAGGTTCGTGGACAGTACCGCGTCCCAATCCTCTTCCTTCATGCGGGCCAAAAGCCCGTCCCGAGTGATGCCCGCGTTGTTCACAAGAATATCGATGCGTCCGAAGGCGTCCGCCGTCTTCTGCACCATTTCCTGCACAGCCGCCTCGTTGGCGACGTCCGCCTTGACGAGAATCGCCTGACCGCCCGCCGCTTCGATTTCCTGACGGACTTCATTGGCCGCAGCCTCATTCCCGGCGAAGTTCAGAGCCACCTTTGCGCCTTCAGCCGCGAGTTTCAGGGCGACAGCACGGCCGATGCCCCGCGAAGCGCCCGTCACAAGGGCACACTTTCCATCTAAAAGCATATTAGCGAACCTCCTTCCATGTGTCAAGAGTTTTTTCGAGGGAAGCCGCATCTTCGACATTCATATTCTTGATTTTACGGTCAATCCGCTTGTTGAAGCCGCCCAGCGTCTTGCCCGGTCCCGCCTCGATAAAGGCATCCGCACCGAACTCGCGCATGGCAGCTACGCAGTCCTCCCACAGCACCGGATGCGCCGCCTGCAGCACGAGATTCTCTTTGATCTCGGCCGCTTTCGTTTCCAGCTTGCCCGTATAGTTCGACGCCACTGGAAATTTCGCGTCACGGATGGTCACTTTATCCAACTCCGCCGCCAATTTCCTGGCTGCGGGCTCCATCAGCGTCGAATGGAAAGGCGCGCTGACCGGCAGAATCACGCACTTTTTCGCGCCCGCCGCATTGAGAGCCTCCACCGCTTTCTCGACGCCCTTCGTCGCCCCCGCGATAACCGTCTGCCCCGGGCAGTTCAGGTTTACCGCCTGCACCGGAACCGACGCGTTGATTTCTTCGCAAATTTTGACGATTTCCTCACGGGACAGTCCCATGACCGCAGCCATCGCACCTTCGCCGACGGGAACGGCTTCCTGCATATACATCCCGCGCTTGTGCACAAGACGTACCGCGTCCGCGAAATCAAGGACGTCTGCCGCCACCAGCGCGGAATACTCGCCGAGACTGTGGCCTCCGGCCACGTCCGGCTCGACGCCTTTTTCCTTCAATATCTCCGCAGCAATCACGCTGACCGTCAGAATCGCGGGCTGCGTATTTGCCGTCAGCCGAAGCTCCTCCTCCGGCCCCTCGAAGCACATTTTCCTGATTGAATAGCCCAGCGCCTCGTCCGCTTCGTCAAAGCGCTTTTTCGCAATATCGTAGGTTTCGTAAAATTCCTTTCCCATGCCGACGGCCTGTGCGCCCTGGCCGGGAAATACAAAAGCAATCTTGCCCATTCTGCCTCCTCACGTCAACGGAAGTTCTTATGCACGTTCTCAGCCGCCGCCGCAACGCCTTTGACCAGATCTTCCAGGATCACGCGGACCGGCTTGACATCGTTCATCATGCCGGAAATCTGCCCGATCATGACCGAGCCCATCTCTACGTCGCCTTCCCGCGACGCCATGCGAAGCGTGCCCAAGCTCAATTTTTCCAGTTCCTCGGCAGGCGCGCCTGCCGCCTCTTTCTCGAGATAAATGCGCGTAAGCTTGTTCTGGAGCACCCGGGTCGGATGCCCGGTGGAACGTCCCGTAACAACCGTGGAACGGTCGCGGGCCTTCAATACGAGATTCTTGTAATTCTCATGGGCGATACACTCCTCGGACATGACGAAACGCGTGCCCATCTGCACCGCCTGCGCACCCAGCGCAAAAGCCGCGCAGACGCCGCGGGAATCGCCGATGCCGCCCGCCGCGATGACCGGGACGTCCACCGCGTCCACAACCTGCGGTACAAGCGCCATCGTCGTCAGCTCGCCGATATGGCCGCCGCTCTCCATGCCCTCCGCGATGACCGCGTCGACACCCGTGCGGACGAGACGCTTCGCCAGCGCCACCGACGCGACGACGGGAATCACTTTCGAGCCGATTTCTTTCAGTGCGGGAATATACTCACCGGGATTGCCCGCGCCCGTGGTCACCACCGGCACACGCTCTTCCACCATCAGCTGCATGACTTCCTTGACGAAGGGGGACATCAGCATGATATTGACGCCGAAGGGCTTTTTCGTCGCCTTTTTCACCTTCTCGATCTCTGCGCGAAGCACATCCGGCGGCATATGGCCCGCGCCTATGATTCCGAGGCCGCCGGCCTCCGAGACCGCGGACGCCAGCTCCGCCGTGCCGAGCCAAGCCATACCGCCCTGAAAGATCGGATACTTGAGCCCAAGCATCTTGCAAATCGCATTTTCTTCAAACATTACAAATCCTCCTTCGCCCATCGCATGATACAGGAAGCCCATGTCAGACCCGCGCCGAATCCGGCCAGGACGACGATATCGCCCTTCCTGAACCGGCCTTCGCCCGCGGCCTCTGCAAGCGCCATCGGTATCGAAGCGGCGGACACATTCCCGTACTTACCAATATTGATTATAACCTTTTCCGTCGGCAATGCAAGACGTTTTGCCGCGGATTGGATAATTCTTA
>CACYXR010000031.1 GCA_902778455.1 uncultured Selenomonadaceae bacterium
GAGAGGTGATTATTTTTTTGTATAACTTCTTGACGCGCACCCGCATAGCGGGTGGTTCTCTGTTTCGCTTCGCTCAACTGGCTAAAGCCTTGAATGAAAAAACTGCCACACGATGATGTGGCAGTTTTTTATTATGCTCATACTTACAACGAAACATTGATAGTATTCTCGATATAATCCCGGATGGACGTGCCGTCGCTGCTGGATTCGTCGTGAATCTCGCTGGTATGCATCATGACCGCATGATAAATCGAATCCTCGATGCTACCGGGAATCAGGCTTTCCCAGCGACGTCCGTCATAGCGCAGATTCTTGGATTCGTTGCTCGGACGGCCCATGACTTCCAGCTCCGCGAGAAACTGGATCTGCTGCCGCTTCGGACGAAGCAGGTAATGCTCCAGATAAAATTTCGCCGGATAGGTATAGTCCCCTTCCGCGTATTCCAACGGCTTCAGTTTGATCCAGACATCGATCATCTTCTCTTTGTCGATATGAGGGATTTTCGAATAACGGGCGGTTTTCCTGTCCATATAATATATGAACGAATCATCGCGCAAAATCTCGATAAACCGCTCGTTCTCGTCTTCGACTACCGCCGTCTCATCATCCGTCGAATAATAGCCGGACGCGCCGCTTTTTCCCGAATAGTCCAGATCGTCGGGAACAGTGCATCGGCAGCGGTTTTCCCATTCCTCGAGGATCTGTTCCGCCGTCCTGTCGCATTTGCACACGCCGCCGTTTTCCTCGCAGGTGCAGCGATTCTTCGCCGCCATGAGTTGGGACGGCTGGAACAAAACCGCCGCCGTCAGCGCCGCAGCCAACCATTTCCCGTATCGCATCATTATCCCTCCAAAAGAAATATCGAAAAACTCGCCCTCGCCTTCCCCGTTTGAGACGGCGGCGCGGGAAGCGCGACGGATGAGTTTTTTCAACGTGCTGTTAAACCTCACCCACCGCTAACGCGGTCCCCCCTCCCCAGAGGGGAGGGCAAGGAAAATATGAGATTACGCGGTCCCCCTGTACGAAAAGTCCACTGGACTCCCGTGCACAGCGCCTCATCTATCTTGCCTTCCCCTTGAGGGGAAGGTGGCGCGCGAAGCGCGTCGGATGAGGTGTTCTTAACGTTACGACTTCTCTCATCGTTGCGGTTTTCCACCTCATCCACCGCCTGCGACGGTCTCCCGACCGGGGAGTCCACTGGACTCCCGCGCAGAGCGCCCCCTCGAGGGGAAGGCAAGGGATAATTGTTCCTTGCAAAGTCCTTGTGCCATCAAGATTCGGATTGATTTCAAGTGTGGAAAGTTTTCGTACTTCATATTTTATCACAGAAAACCGTTTTCTGTCATTGTCCCAGCGGCTTTTTTTCCGGCGTGCCGGATTTTCTCGGATACGCTTTCGGCGTCGGCTTCTTTTTTTCGATACGGACAATCGCTCGTCCGTCGTCGAGCCCCGGCAGTTTGACCGGTCTTGCCGTCGGCGCGCCGCCGCCCAGGAGCTTTGCCGCCGTTTCCGCTTCCTCCATTTCCTCGGCGTAGCGCGCGCCTTTCAGCGCCAGCAGACTGCCGCCGACACGGACAAAGGGAAGCGTGTATTCGGCCAGCACGGAAAGCCGCGCCACGGCCCTGGAAAACGCAATATCGAATTTCTCCCGATATTCCTTCTGCCGCCCGGCTTCCTCGGCCCGCCCGTGGACGCAGGAAACGCCCTTCAAATCCAGCGCCGAAACAACCGTCTCCAGAAATTTCACGCGCTTCTGCAGGGAATCGAGCAAGACCAGCTCCATAGAAGGGAAATAAATCTTCAGCACCAACCCCGGAAAGCCCGCGCCTGTGCCGACGTCAATCGCGCGCACGCCGTCCCTGAACAGCGCTCCGTCGAAAGCAGAAAGAGAATCGACGATATGCTTGACCGCGACTTCATGCGGCTCGGTAATCGCGGTCAGATTCATTTTATTGTTCCATTCCAATAACAAGGAATAATATAACGCAAGCTGATCCGTCTGTATGTCATCGAGAGGCGTCCCAAAATCCTCCACCGCCTTTTTCACCTCGTCACGAAATTCCATTTTCCGCTCCTTCTTCCTGCTTCATCCTGCGCTCTTTTTCCAGCCATACCAAAAGCACCGATACGTCTGCCGGCGATACGCCGGAAATGCGGCCCGCCTGTCCCACGGAACGGGGGCGAACGGAGGCCAGCTTTTCCCTCGCCTCTTCGCGCAGGCTCGGCACTTTTCCATAGTCCATATCGGGCGGCAGAAGTTTCGTCTCCAGTTTTTCCATTCGCTCGATCTGGTCCTGCTGACGGCGGATATATCCTTCGTATGTGACGGTGATATCGACCTGCTTCGCCGCTTCGGCGGAAATCTCCGGCAAGCCGAAAAGCCCGCAGACTTTTTTGTAATCGGCTTCCGGCCGGCGCAGCAAGTCAAAAAGCGATGTGACTGTCCGAATCTCTCCCATGCCGGCCGCCGTCAATTTTTCATTTGTTTCGGAACTTGGCGTCAGCATTGTATTGTTTAAGGTTTTTAACGCTGTTTCAATTTCTTCTTTTTTCTTTTGATAACGAACATATCTTTTATCACTGACAAGACCGACGCGGCGACCGTATTCGGTCAGCCGGAGGTCGGCATTGTCCTGCCGGAGAATTAAACGGTACTCGGCCCGGGAGGTCATCATCCGGTACGGCTCGTTTGTGCCTTTCGTGACGAGATCGTCAATCAACACGCCAATATACGCCTCCGAGCGTTTCAGTACCAAAGGTTCTCCTCCTTTGACCTGCATCGCCGCGTTGATCCCGGCAATCAATCCCTGCGCCGCCGCTTCCTCATAACCGGAGGTGCCGTTGGACTGGCCCGCCGAGAAAAAGCCGCGGATATTTTTCAGCTCCAACGTCGGCGAAAGCTGGGTCGGATCGATGCAGTCATACTCGATCGCGTAGCCGGCGCGCATCACCCGGCAATGGCGGAGCCCCGGAATCGTGTGCAGGAAAGCGATCTGCACATCGACGGGCAGGCTGGTGGACATGCCCTGCACATACATTTCCTGCGTATGGATCCCTTCCGGCTCGATGAAAAGCTGGTGCCGCTCCTTGTCGGGAAAGCGCACTATCTTCGTCTCGATGGACGGGCAGTAACGCGGCCCGACGCCTTTGATCACGCCGTTGGCCATCGGCGCGCGGTGGATATTCTCACGGATGACCTTATGGGTTTCCTCATTCGTATAAGAAAGCCAGCAGGGCGCGACACTGCGCGTCGGTTCATCGGTCATGAACGAAAAGGCCGCCGCCTCATCGTCCCCCGGCTGGATTTCCATTTCGTCGTAATCGAGGGAGCGGGCGTCGACGCGGGCCGGCGTCCCCGTCTTGAAACGCATCAGTTTTATGCCGAGACGATTCAGGGAATCGGTCAGCTTCATGGCCGCGCGCTGGCCGTTCGGTCCGGCGTCGTAGGTCGTCTCTCCGATAATGATGCGCCCGCGCAAATATGTCCCGGTTGCAAGTATCACCGCCCTGCAGCGGTAAATCTCGCCGGTTTCCACGACGACGCCGCAGACTTTTCCTGCCTCGACCTGCACATCTTCGATTAAAATCTGTTTTACGTCGAGATTTTCCTGCTTTTCGCAGGTTTCCTTCATCGTGAATTGGTAACGCTTTTTGTCCGCCTGCGCACGCAGCGCGTGAACCGCCGGACCTTTGCCGGTATTCAGCAGCCGGGACTGGATTGCGGTTTTGTCGATATTCAGCCCCATTTCCCCGCCGAGGGCGTCTACCTCGCGGACGAGATGACCTTTCGCCGGGCCGCCGATGGACGGATTACAGGGCATCAAAGCGATATTGTCCATCGAAAGCGTGGCGAGCAGCGTCCGACAGCCAATCCTCGCCGCAGCCAGTCCGGCCTCGACGCCGGCATGTCCGGCTCCAATTACGACAACATCATATTCTCCCGCAACAAACACTTTCATCTTACCTCATTTTCTGTTTCAATTTCTCTTTATTTTGTGATGATAATATATTTTTTATAAAGAACATAAACATTATTTAATGTTATATTATTAATTCATCTATAAAAATTATTATTTTAGAAGTTTTTCCATCATTTTTTCTCGTAAAAAATCCTGTGTAATTGTAATTAATAATTACAAACACATCATTTTCCGAGGCAGAACTTGCTGAAAATCTCGTCGATGATGTCCTCTCCGACGGTTTCGCCGGTGATTTCTCCCAATGCCTCCCATGCCGAGCGAAGATCGATGGAAACGAAATCAGCGCTCATACCGTTTTCGATCGTTTGCATGGCATTGGCCAGATACTCCGACGCGCGGCGCAAAATGTCGGCTTCCCTCACATCGTTGACAAACGAGGCTTCGTCACCTTTCAGTTCGCCTCCATAAACCTTTTCTTCAATCAGATGCGACAGGGCTTCGATGCCTTCCCCGGTCTTCGCGGAAATCTGGAGCACGACGGCTTCCGTCACGTTGGCGCGAATGGTCTTCTCATAGCTTTCCTCGTATTTCTGCGGCTGGTCGGATTTATTGATCAGGAACACGGAGTCCCTTTCCTTCGCGATGCGGAGAATTTCCTCGTCCTCCGCCGTCATCGGAACCGAGCCGTCAAAAACGATCAGGACCAGCGCCGCTTCTTCGGCGCAGGCCCGCGCCCTTTCAATTCCGATTTTTTCCACTTCGTCCTTCGCCTCTCGGATTCCGGCGGTATCGGTCAGCACCAGCGGAATGCCGCCGACATTGACAAAAGCCTCGATGCTGTCCCGCGTCGTGCCCGGAATATCGGTGACGATCGCGCGTTCCTCGAGAAGCAGCGCGTTCAAAAGACTTGATTTCCCGACGTTCGGTTTTCCGATGATAGCCGTCCGAAGCCCGTCCTTCAAAATTCGTCCGGCATGGGCCGTTTTTAGTAATGTATCAATATTTTCTTTTATAATAACAAGACGGAGATTGATGTCATCAAGCACGACTTCATCGATCTCGTCCTCGGGAAAATCAATGGTCGCTTCCAGATGTGCTATCATATCGAGAATCTTATGGCGAAGTTCGACGATCTTGCCAGAGAATTTTCCGGACAACCGTCCTGAAGCCATGCGAAGCGACGCTTTTGTTTTCGCGCCTACGATTTCCATCACGGCCTGCGCTTCGGAGAGATCGATGCGCCCGTTCAGGAAAGCGCGCTTCGTGAATTCTCCCCGCTGGGCCGGACGGGCGCCGAGGGCAAAGGTCCTCTCCAGCACGGAACGAAGCACCACCGCTCCGCCATGGCATTGCAGCTCTATGACGTCTTCCTTCGTATAGGAATTCGGCGTTCGCATGACAAGCATCAGCGCCTCGTCGATGATTTTCCCTTTTTCATCCAGGATATGACCGTAGGAAAAGGAAGAAGAACGAATATCCTCTATTTTTTTCCCGCTTCTCGCGCGGAACATGACGTCCGCGATTGCAAAGGCTTCGTCGCCGCTCAAGCGGACAATCCCGACGCCCCCTTCCCCCGGCGGCGTCACAATAGCGCTGATGGTATCTCCCTGCTGCATAATTCTCTCCTCTATACCTGTAAGAAAAAAGCCGCCGCAGTTGTATGCGACGGCTTCATTTCAGCCATATTACGGTTATTCTTCCGCCGCCCGACGGTCACGATCACGGTATCCGCCCCGTCCTCTCATCGGCTCGATGACGACTTTGCGGAACGGCTCGTCGCCTGCGCTGTATGTGGACACGCGGCGATTTTCCTGGAGCGCCATATGGATGATTTTCCTTTCATGGCGGTTCATCGGCTCCAGCATGATCCGCTGGCGCGTACGCAAGGCCTTGTCCGCGAGCCGCGACGCCAAACGGCGAAGCGTCTCTTCGCGGCGATTCCTGTAATGCTCAACGTCAAGCACGATATGGATGCGCTTCTCGGTCAGGCCGTGATTGGCGGCCAGATTTGTCAGATATTGCAACGAATCCAGCGTTTGACCGTGCTTCCCGATCAAGATGCCGAGATCCTCTCCGGACATATTCAGAATGAAAGCCTCTTCGCTCTTTTCACGCTCGATATGAACTTCAAGATGCATCGACGCGAAAATCTGCTGCAGGAAGGTTTCCGCCTTTTCCAGCGGAGCGGCAGCTTCTTCTTCGGATACCATTTCACGACGGGGACGTTCCTGACGTTCCGTATGCTCGAAATTTTCCTCTTTCGCCTGCTTCTTTACAAGATCTCCTACCTGCAGGGAAGTTTCGATTACCTCCGGCATTGGCATTTCGTCGTTTTTGACGTCCTGCCTCCCTGCAGCATCGTCTTTGACCGTCACGCGCACTTTCGCGTCATGGCCTCCGATCAATCCAAGAAATCCCTTGGAGGCTTCCTCCAGAATCTCTACTTTCGCTTCTTCCTCGCCAATCCCAAGCTCCGCCAGTGCGGCCTTTTTTGCCTCTTCGACAGTCTTGGCGGATTTTTCAACACTTCTCGCCATTTTATTTTCCTTTCTTCTTGTTCTTCTTGGCCTCTTTTTGCTCCGCTTTCGCCGATTTTTCTTTTTCCGGCTTCTTCTCTCCGCGGAACATCCACCACTGCTGCAAACCCTGCACAAAATTCATCGTGATCCAATACAGGACAAGACCGGCCGCGAAATTCCAACTGATCCATCCGATAAACAGCGGCATCATGTAGGCCATCATCTTCGCTTGTCCGCCGCCCTCCGACGGCGTCGTCTGAATCGAGACGACATAAGTCGTGAGCGCGGAGACTATCGGAAGGATATGCAGCGGATCGGCTTCCGAAAGGGAAGGGATCCAGAAGAACGACGGATCGCCCGCATAGGTCATATCCCGGAGCGCGTAATAAATCGCCATCAGGATCGGCATCTGCACAAGAAGAGGCAGACATCCGGCAAAAGGATTGACGCCGGCGCTTTCATACAATTTTGCCATTTCCTGCTGCAGAAGCTGCGGATTGTTCTTGTACTCCTCCTGAAGCTTCTTCATTTTCGGCTGAAGCTCCTGAAGCCCTTTCATGGACTTGATCTGCTTCATGGTAAGCGGATACAGCAGCATCTTGATGATGATGGTCAGCAGGATAATGGCGACGCCATAATTCGGAAAACCTGCGTCGGACAGCATCTTATAAAGTACATTGATTCCTGTTTGGAACAAATGGACAATAGGGTCAAGCAGAGAACCAAAAAAATCCAATCTATCACATCCTAAATCTCAAGAACAAGCTTCTTTCTAAAAATGCCCGGCTTTCCCGGGCATTTCCATTTTCTACGGCACGGGGTCATATCCGCTGCTTCCGAAAGGATGACAGCGGAAAATTCTTTTCAAGGCCATCCATCCGCCTTTTGCGGCCCCGTATTTTTCAACTGCAATCATTGCGTATTCCGAACAGGTCGGAATATAACGGCAACAGGGAAGTTTCATCGGAGACAGATACACACGGTAAAACCGAATCAAAAAAAGAAGTAACTTTTTTGCCATCTCAAACTTTCCCCTGCCGCAGGATCGACGCCCGCCCGGCCAATTCCAGGAAGGCCCGTTCCATTTGCGGTTCTTTGACGCCGACTGCTGGTTTTCTCGCGACAAGCAGAAAATAAAACCCTTCCGCCAACCGATCAAAATTTTTCCGATAGCTTTCGCGCATCAGTCTTTTGAGACGATTGCGCGTTACGGCATTTCCCAGTTTTTTCCCGGCGGCAAATCCCGCTTTCCTTTCCGGTCCGTTTACCGGAAAGACATAGAGCACCAAATAACGATTTGCCCACGAACGCCCATGGAGATAAACCTCCTGGAACATCCGCTTATTACGCAAGATATTGCGTTTCGGCAGTTTCAGCATAAATTCAAGAACTCCATCATATTATAAGGAAGTCTTTCATTTTCCCGGGAACCTAAATAACAGTCCCTTATGCGGAAATTTGCTTTCTGCCTTTCTGACGGCGATTCTTCAAAACGAGACGTCCGCCTTTCGTCTTCATGCGGGCACGAAAACCATGAGTTACCTTGCGATAGTGCTTGTTCGGCTGATAAGTGCGCTTCAATTCTTCTCCTCCTCTCTGTTTTTCGCTGTTCTATCTTCCAATTCCCCGCCGTCAGCGGTCGGGAAGTCGAAAAATCACTTTAATGATTATAGACTACAGGCCGTGCGGTGTCAACACATACGACTTTTAATTTTCCTCTAAAAATTGTTGATTCCTTCTTTCACGTCTGATAAAATATCGTCGGTATATCTGTTCAATCCTTAAAAAGTTATCCACATTTGTTAATAAAAATGTGGATAACAGATTTTTTTGACCTCTTTTTACCTTTTTTTGGCAGGTGTAAAGCTTCATGGAACAAAAAGAACTTCAATCCATCTGGGAAAAGACATTGGAAAAAATCCGCGATACGATCACTGAAAGCGAATGCCAAAGATGGCTGATACCGATCGTCCCTCTCACTTTGGATGAAAACACTTTCTCTCTCGGCGTTCCCAATGATTTTTCCCTTCATTATATAAAGGATCATTATATTCCTTTTATCAAGGATGCCGTCCGCGACGTCATCGGAAGGACTGTCGAAATCAACATCACGACGACGCCGAAAACGGCGGAACCTGAAGCGGAAGAACAGGCGCAGACTGAAAACGACGACGTAAAATATGAAGTCAAAACTTCCCAGACTTCTCTTTTTACCGCCGGTCACCCCCAGTCCGAGGAATCCCCGTATGTTTCGAATTCCCATTTCGCTCCGGTCATGCCCGGCGACCATTCTTCCCTGAAGGAAAAATATACTTTCGACAATTTCGTTCGCGGAAATTCGAACCAGATGGCCCATGCCTCGGCGCTTGCCATCGCGGAGCTGACCGTTTCCAGATCGCCCCGGCTCGACAAATACAATCCTCTTTTCCTATACAGCGGCGTGGGGCTCGGGAAAACGCATCTGATGCACGCTATCGGAAACTACATCCTCGAGAAAAGTCCCAATATGCGCGTCCTTTATATTTCCAGCGAAAAATTCCTGAACGACTTTATCGCTTCCATCCGGGAAGGCAAGCCGGAAGAATTCCAAAGGAAATACCGCAGCATAGACGTCCTCCTGGTGGACGACGTTCAATTCCTCTACACCAAGGAACGCACGCAGGAAGAATTCTTCCATACCTTTAACGCATTATACGATGCGGACAAGACGATTATCCTGTCCGCCGACCGTCATCCCAGGGAAATCAAGATTATCGAGGACAGACTCCGTTCCCGTTTCGAATGGGGTATGACCACGGACATCAAGCCGCCGGATCTCGAGACGCGCATGGCCATCCTGCAGCAAAAGGCCATCCAGGAAAATCTCGATATCCCGAACGACGTCTTCTATTTCATCGCGAACCGGGTCAACAGCAATATCCGAGAACTGGAAGGCGCTTTGACCCGCGTGATCGCGCAGGCCTCGTTCAACCATCAGGACATCACGGTCGAGCTGGCCAGCAAAGCGATGGAAGACGTCTATCCGACAGAGCAGAAGAAAACCATCACGCTGGAACTGATCCAGGACATGACCGCTTCCTATTTCAAAATCACGACCAGCGATCTCCTTTCCAAGAACCGCAAACAGGAGCTGGCGCTGGCTCGTCAGGTGGCCATGTACCTATGCCGCGAGCTGACCAACGCGTCGCTGCCGCAGATTGGCGAACGTTTCGGAAAGCTGCACCATACAACAGTCATGCACGCCCACGACAAGATCACGAAGAAACGTCAGGAAAGCGCCCAATTTGATAAATCCATCAATGAATTGATCGAAAGAATACAGAAAATGTAAGTTCTGTTTTTCTTGTGGAAAATATGAGAACCGGAATGTATATAGAGTGTGCATAAATTATATTTTCCATTTCCTTTGTGATTATGTGGATATAAAGAACCCTGTTTCAACATTTTTATGAACAGGGGAAAAATCATAGAATATAAACCTTCCCGCATCGTATTCACATTTCCACACTGCCTATTACTACTACTACTAAATTTTAATATATTATTATCATAATAAAACAAGGGGTGGATAATCTTGAAATTTTCCTGCCTGAAATCGGAACTTGTACAAGCCCTTCAAATCGCGGGCCGTTCCGTTGCCAGTAAACCGCAGACTCCCATATTGTCCGGAATATATTTGAACGCGAATGATGGTACACTGGAAGTGCAGGCTACGGATTATGAAGTCGGCGTAATCCTTCAGGTTAAAGCCGAAGTTGAAAAAGAGGGAGAAATCGTAGTTTCCGGCCGATATTTCTACGAGGTTGTACGGACGCTGCCGAACGAAGAAGTCGTGGTCGAATACGATCGCTCTACAGAGATTATAAAAATTTCTTCCGGAAAATCCACTTTCACGCTTTTGAGCATGAAGGCGGCGGATTTCCCGAAAATCACGCATATCCGGGAGGGAAAGAGATTCACGATCAACAGTGTCGTACTGAAAGAACTGATCCGTCGAACCATCTTTTCCTGCGCGACGGACGAAACGCGTCCCCTCTTTATGGGAACCCTGCTGGAGGTAGAGGGAAACAAGGCCCGTATGGTGGCCACGAATTCCCATCGTCTGGCTTTTGACGAGGGGCGTATTGAAAGCGAGATGGCCGAGCTTCGTCAGTATGTGATCCCAAAGCGGATCCTGGAGGAAGTCCAGCATATCCTGTCTTCCGAAATCCCGGAAAAAGTGGAAGTCACCTGCACGCAGAGCGAAATGAGCTTCAAGACGGAACGCCTTTATATCACGACGCGTCTGATCGAAGGCAGATATCCCGAATACCGTCGTGCGATCCCTTCTGAATTCTCAAAGAGAGTCATACTTTCGACTGCCGAATTTCTTTCGGCGGTTTCCCGCGTAGGTTTGATTGCCCGTTCTTCGGAATACAATACGATCAAGCTGATGTTCAATATGGGAGAGGTCCATATCTATTCCGACAATCCGGTAGTCGGAAAAGCGGAAGAGACGGTGCAAGCTTCCATTGAAGGCGAAGATATAGGAATTGCTTTTAATTCTTCGTATTTGATCGACGTCCTGAAAATCCTGAACAGTGAATCTTTTATCCTGGAATTGAATGATTCTCTGAAGCCGGCTCTTATCCGCGAGCCGGACAATGAGGATTTTCTCTATGTCATCACACCCGTACGCACAAAAAATTGATGGGGATCATGTCATGGAACATGTTTCAATACAGACGGAGAATATACAGCTCGACCAGTTTTTGAAGCTGGCCGGCGCAGTGGAGACAGGGGGCGCCGTCAAGCCTTTGCTGCTGGACGGCTGCATTTTTGTCAACGGCGTGCGGGAGACGGCGCGGAGAAAAAAGCTTTTTGACGGCGACGTCGTATTGATAAAGACGGACGACGGAGACCGGGAATATCAGGTTTCAAAATGAATATCAAGCGGCTGGAACTAAAAAATTTCAGAAATTACAAGGACGAGACGATTGAGCTGCCGTCCGGCGCCAGTGTTTTTCTCGGTCAAAATGCGCAGGGAAAGACGAATATCCTGGAGGCGGTTTATTACGCGGCGCTCGGACGTTCCCACCGGACTTCGGCGGATATGGAGCTCGTTCGCTGGGATGAAGGGGAAGCGCTTCTTTCTTTGGACTTTTTCAGGATGAGCGCTGAAAATAAACTGGAATTCAGGTTTTTCAGGGACAGCCGGCGAAAGATTTTCAGAAACGGCGCTCCTATCCGCATGAAAGATCTGGTTGGAACAATCAATGTAGTTTTATTTTCTCCCGAGGATCTTTTCCTGATCAAGGGAGCTCCGGCAGGGCGGCGGCGTTTTCTCGATATGGAAATATCACAGGCCGATCCGTCTTATTTTTATGATCTTGCCGTTTATACGAGACTTCTGACGCAGAGGAACACTTTGCTGAAGCGTGTCCGGGACGGGGAAGCAGATGAAAGCGAGATTCCGCTCTGGGATGTTCAAATCGTTCCCAGAGCGGTCAATTTAATTAAAAAGCGAATCGATACCGTGAAAAAATTGGATGAACTGGCTTCCGGGACGCAGCGGGAAATTTCCGGCGGCAGGGAAAAGCTTTCCCTCCGTTATGAATTGCACGGCGCGGACGGAGACATGACAAAAGATCTCTTTTCGTGGTATAATGAGAAGCTGGCGGAATCGCTGCGGCTGGATATTGTCAGGGGCGTGACGCGTTTCGGGCCGCATCGGGACGATTTGGCGTTCTTTGTCAACGGAACCGATCTCCGGGCTTTCGGGTCGCAGGGACAGCAGCGTACCGGAGTACTCTCGCTGAAGCTGGCGGAGCTGGCTTTTTTCAAAGAGGAAACGGGTGAATATCCGATCTTGCTTTTAGACGATGTCATGAGCGAATTGGACCGCGACCGCAGGGAAAAGCTGCTTTCCTTCATCCGCGGGGAAAAAATGCAGGCGTTGATTACTGCGACGGATGAGGCTTATTTCCCGTCAGGCTCCTTTGAGAATTTTTTTTGTGTCTCGCATGGGACGGTGACGGCGAGATGAAATACGGAAAGACGGCGGAGAATTCCGCACGGGCGAAGCAGACGGAAAGAATCACGGAAGCTCTGTCGCGGTTCGTGGATTCTCTTGCACAGAAAAAATCATATCAGATACAGCTTTTGATTTATTATTGGCAGGAGATTGTCGGACCTTCGATCGCAGGTCATGTCCGTCCGGTCCGTATGGATTTCAGGACTCTCTTCTTGGCGGCAGACGCTCCCGTATGGGCAAACGAGCTTCGATATATGGAAAGAGAGCTGATCGATAAGATCAACGCTTTCGTATGCGAAGAGCTCGTCAGCGAGATCAGGTTTTGCCCTCCAAGGGAAAAGATCTCGGATTGGCGGCGTGAAAAAGAAGAACTGCCGCCGGAAATCATTCAGCCGAAAAAAGAGGAGTATGAAAAAACCTCTTCTTTTGTTTCGGAGATCGAAAACGACGCTCTCCGTACGGCGGCATCCCGTGCGCTGGCGCAAAATTTCGCGCGCCGCCGTTCCCTTCGGGAGGAAGGATGGCATACCTGCGCATGCTGCGATCGGCTCGTGCCCGCAAAAGATACGTATTGTGCTTTTTGCGGACAGAAAAAGAAAGAAGAGAAGGAAAAAGACGTTCGCCGGCTTTTGCTTCGTGAACCGTGGCTGCACGGTTATGAAGTCAGCCGTATACTCGATTGTCCGCCTGAATTTGTACTCAGGGAGAGAGTTTCCCTTTTGCGGATGTTTCTTTCCCGCGTCCGTCAGGGGGACGAGACAAGCGAAGACGCAAAACGGCTTGTCATGCTTTTTGCCTCGGTAAGACCGGAGGATTTGACGGAGCAGTTCATGAAAAAAAGCCTTCAACGGCTGAGATTCGATTTATTGTCCGAGCACGGAACAAAAGAAGGCAATAAAAAAGCCGTCCGGAAGTCGGGGGAATAAAAATGTTTCTGCATCTTGGCGGCGATTTTTCCGTCCGCGTCAGCGAAGTCATTTCTGTCCAGGATTATAAATGCCTGACCGAGACGGAGGAAGGGCGGAAATTTTTGACGGACGCAAAGGAGAAAACAGAAAATGTCTCGGACGGAAAAATTAAATCCGTCGTCGTGACAGATAATAAGATTTATTTTTCCAAGCTTTCGCCCGGAACCTTGAAAAAACGCGTCGAAGATTTAAGGAACCACTGAATAAGTCCCTCCGCGAAACAGTCCACTGGACTATTTCGCTACCGTGTCTTTTTCCGCCTGTCGTTGTCAAATCCCTCTCGACGTAGCGATGCTACGCCTTCGAGGCGTGATATGCCACTGGCATGTCACGTCCTCGACAGTCGAAAAAATCCCTCGACAGATGCGAAGTTGAGATCCATATCGGAAAAGTGCCTTTGAACGGAGGTTTTTTATATGGTTGACGAAGAAAAGAATATCTTGATCGAGAATACGGAAGAAAAGGAAGAACCTGAAAATCTTGAAGACGCGGAGCTCGACACTTCCGGCATCACGATCAATTCGGAGGAGGTCAGTCCGGAGGTTTCGCAGGTGGCGGGGCCTTACGACGCGAACCAGATCCAGGTGCTGGAAGGCCTCGAGGCTGTCCGTATGCGTCCCGGCATGTATATCGGCAGCACGTCCGAGCGCGGCCTGCATCATCTCGTCTATGAGGTTGTGGATAATTCCATTGACGAGGCGCTGGCCGGCTATTGCGATCATGTGGATGTGACCATCCATAAGGACAACAGTATCACCGTCGTCGATAACGGGCGCGGTATTCCTGTTGATATGCACGAAAGCGGGAAGCCGGCGGTGGAGGTTGTATTGACCGTGCTTCACGCGGGCGGAAAATTCGGCGACGGCGGCTATAAGGTGTCCGGCGGTTTGCACGGCGTCGGCGTTTCCGTCGTCAACGCGCTTTCGACTTCGATGGAGGTCGAGGTCATGCGCGACGGCCATCGCTATGAGATCGAGTTTTCCCGCGGCGAGGTCACCAAGCCTTTGACGCAGATCGGAGATACCGATATTACTGGGACGAAGGTGCACTTCATTCCCGACGATACGATTTTCACCGATACGATCTACAAATACGATATCCTGCGCCATCGTCTGCGGGAGCTGGCGTTCCTGAATCACAGCATCACGATCACGCTGACCGATGAGCGCGGCGAAGAGCAGAAAAGCGAGACCTTCCATTTCGACGGCGGTATCAAGTCCTTTGTCGAGCATCTGGGGAACAAGAAGGAAAAAATCAATCCCGAGGTCATCTATTTCAACGGCACGAAGGATGACATCATCGTAGAGATCGCGCTGCAGTATAACGAAAGCTATCAAGAAACAATCTACAGCTTCGTAAATAATATCAATACCGAGGAAGGCGGCACGCATCTTGCCGGATTGAAGCTGGCGCTGACCCGGGCGGCGAACGATTACGCGCGCAAGCTCGGCGTACTGAAGGAAAAGGACGAGAACCTGACCGGCGAGGATATCCGCGAGGGACTTGTCTGCGTGATCAGTTTGAAGGTGCCGAATCCGCAGTTTGAAGGTCAGACGAAGACGAAGCTCGGAAACTCCGAAGCGCGCGGCATTGTCGATTCCATCGTCACGGAAGGTTTAAGCGAATATTTCGAGGAAAACCCGACCATCACGAAGCGGATTCTTGAGAAATCCATGCTGGCAGCCCGCGCCCGCGTGGCCGCCAGAAAGGCGAGAGAGCTGACGCGGCGCAAGAACGCGCTGGAGCTGAATCTCGGCCTTCCCGGAAAGCTGGCCGACTGCTCGGTCAAGGACCCGGAACAGGCGGAAATCTACCTCGTCGAGGGCGACAGCGCCGGCGGCTCGGCGAAGCAGGGACGAGACCGCCGTTTCCAGGCGATCCTGCCGCTGCGCGGCAAGATCCTGAACGTCGAGAAAGCGCGTCTTGACAAGATTTTCGCCAATGCGGAAATCCGCACGATGATCACGGCTTTCGGCAACGGCATTTCTGAGGATTTCGACCTGGCGAAAAGCCGCTACGGGAAAATCATCATCATGACCGATGCCGACGTGGACGGCGCCCATATACGCACGCTGCTTTTGACCTTCTTCTATCGCTATATGCGCCCGCTGATCGAGCACGGCCGCGTCTATATCGCGCAGCCGCCGCTTTATCAGATCCGTAAGGGACAGAAGCATTGGTACACGTTCAGCGACGAAGAGCTTGCGGCGAAGCTGAACGAGATCGGCCGGGACAATATAAACGTCCAGCGGTACAAGGGTCTCGGCGAGATGAATCCGGAACAGCTCTGGGAGACGACGATGGATCCGGAGACGCGCACCATGCTTCGCGTGGATCTGCAGGACGCCGAGGAGGCAGACGAGCTTTTCACGATTCTGATGGGAGAAAAGGTAGAGCCGCGCAGGCAGTTCATCGAGGAGAACGCGAAAAAGGTCAAGAATCTCGACATATAAATAGAAAAATGGTTGTCCACAAGAAAATCATCTTTTGTGGACAACCATTTTTTTGATGGCAGGTTAGCTTTCGCTCCACGGCAATCTTATGTTTGGCAATTCCTGTATCATCCCATCTTGGAAATCATAAGAAATGCCTTGGTCATCAAGTTCTTTTTGAAAAGCATTCACATACATCGGACTGTGGAACTTTTGTATAAAATCAAAGGTGAACTTTCCGTTTACGGCAGATATCTGAATCGTTAAAGGTAGCGAGTTATAGCTCCAAAGATGAAATTCCCTCACATACTTTTCGGCTTCGCCGAAATTTGCTTTTCCCACATAGCTGATACAGGCTGTTCCCGCGCGGCTTGCCATTTCATCGACAGACGCCGCCATGCCGATTCTTTTCTCCGTAACGACGGGGCTCGGATTGTCCACGAAAAGGAATTCGTTCCCGTTTTCCTGAAGCCGCACGCAGAAATAGGGATAACGCTTCATGGTGATGTCCACCGCATACCTGAGCGCCGCGGCGTCGACCATGTCCCGCATTCGCATTCTGATTCGCATGGAATACGGATGATTTTTTTTCGATTTGTAAAGAGGCAAGATTTCCGTAAACAGCTTTTGTTCCATGCGCACACGTCTCCCTCTTGGATTAACTATATTCTACCATTTTGCCCGAGATTCCGGCGACACAAAAGAAGCAACGCCGAGAAAGGTCTAACGTACTCCAGTATATCCTGTTGGTTACGGCACATCTTCTTCATTGACCGCGTTCAATAACTCATCCAAGGTAATCGCCGCCAAGTCATCCATCATGTGCTGTTTTATCTTTTCCAGTCTTGTTCCCAGCACACGGTGGATATTCCTGCCCACGGGGCATTGGGGATTTGGGTTTTCTTGGAAGTGAAACAAATCTTCCTCTTCTTCCACCGCCCGAAAGACATCCAGCAACGTGATGTCCTTCGGGCTTCTTGTCAGTTTCGCTCCCCCCACGCCCGCCGCGACTTCCACCAACCCCGCCGTTCGGAGCTGTCCCAAGGTCTTTCGTATGATGACCGGATGAACATTGACGCTCCCTGCGAGGAAAGTGGATGTGGTCTTGTATTTCCCTTGGAATTTCTCGATACACAACAAGATGTGGGTGGCCACGGGAAGACGAACGGAAAATTGCATACGGATTCCCTCCTGATTGTACCTATTGACATTACACCAAACGGGGCTTATAATCCATTGTAACACATATTATTACATCTATTGTTTTTTGTCAACGGATGATGAGCCTCTTAGGGCTTTGCCCTTAGAGGCTCACATACGAAGCGGAACGTAGGAGGCTGTCATGAAAGCATCAAAGGAAATTTTTCGGCTGGGAAAGGCCATTGAAAACGCGGATGCCGTCCTGATTGGCGCGGGGGCCGGGCTCAGCGCAGCGGCGGGCTATACTTACGCAGGAGAGCGTTTCCAAAAACACTTTGCCGATTTTGCCCGGAAGTATCATTTCCACGATATGTATTCCGGCGGCTTCTTCCCCTATCCCGCCGAAGAGGAAAAGTGGGCGTTCTGGAGCCGCAACATCTATTGCAACCGCTATGACCAACCGAAAAGCGCGGTACATGAGGCTTTGCTTCATATCGTGCGGGAAAAGGATTATTTTGTCCTTACCACCAATGTGGATCATCTTTTCCAAAACAACGCTTTTGAAAAAAATCGGCTTTTCTACACCCAAGGCGATTACGGCCTTTGGCAATGCAAGACGCCCTGCCACGGGAAGACCTACGACAACGAGGATGCCGTGCGCCGCATGATAGCGGAGGAACGGGATATGCGCATACCTACGGAACTCGTGCCCAAATGCCCTGTCTGCGGCGGGGCGATGGAGATGAACCTGCGCTGCGACGATACCTTTGTGGAAGATGACGGCTGGCGGAAAGCCTCCGAGCGTTATCGGGAGTTTCTGGACCGTCACAAGACAGGGCGCATCCTTTATTGGGAACTGGGCGTAGGGATGAACACCCCAGGCATCATCAAGTTTCCTTTCTGGCGCATGACGGCGGAGAATCCCGCCGCTGTCTTTGCCACGGTCAATCAAGAAGAATCCTATGTGCCAAAGGAAATCGAATCACGAAGCATTTCTGTCACAGGAGACATTCGTGAAGTGCTCGCCCTTTTGGCGGAGCATAAATCTTGACGGGGGAGGAATCTATATGACACGCTTGGAGCGACTGCTCTTCCTGAATAAAATCTTGCTGAACGAGATGCCCCGTTACCGGGAAGAGGCGGATGCTTTCCCGAAAACCGTCCACGCCCAAAGGCGTCTTCTTCGTTCGCTGATGAACGTGCGCCCTGCCGGAGAGATTTCGCAGGATTTCCTCTCGGAGCAAGACATTCTGCTTCAGGAGGAAGCGGCGGAAAAGGGAATTGTTCCTATCTCCGATCTTCCCACGGTTGCCGATGAATCGAGCGGCAGCTCCACGTCTCACGAAATTCCCGCAAACAAGATGATTCTCTGGCAGGGGGACATCACCCGCTTGGCGGCAGACGGCATTGTCAACGCTGCCAACAGCGCTCTCTTGGGTTGTTTCGTGCCCTGCCATGCCTGCATCGACAACGCCATCCACTCGGCGGCGGGAGTGCAGCTTCGGAACGCTTGCGACCGTCTAATGAAAGAGCAAGGCCATGAGGAACCCACCGGCAAAGCCAAAATCACTCCGGCCTTCAACCTCCCCAGCCGCTATGTTCTTCACACTGTAGGCCCCATCATCGCCGCCGGAAAAAGCCCCACCGCGAAAGAAACTGAGCTTTTGTCCGATTGTTACCGTTCCTGCTTGGAACTTGCGGCAAGGCATCAGCTTCAAAGCCTTGTCTTCTGCTGCATCTCCACGGGAGAATTTCATTTCCCGAGAGAACAGGCGGCGCATATTGCCGTCAAAACCGTATCGGATTGGCTGACATACCACGACAATGCAATGACGGTCGTGTTTAATGTTTTCAAAGATGAGGATATGAAGGTTTACCGAAAAATGCTGGAAATAAAATAGAATTTTTTGTTGTACCTATTGACATTACATCTTTTGTGTGATAGGATCTCATTGTAACCAAAAACATTACATCAATGGAAAAGTATGGAGGAATGGAACATGAAAAATTTCGACAAGGTCAGCGTAGGCAACGAGGCAAGAACGGAACTGCATGACAAGCTCCACCTGACAGGCGCGGAAGTCAGTGTGAATCACCTTCCGGCAGGCGCCAATGTACCTTTCGTGCATTATCACAAGAAAAACGAGGAAATTTACTTCATTACTGCCGGACGCGGCAAGGCCGTAATTGACGGTGAAACAACGGAACTGGCAGCCGGGGACTGGCTGCGGATTTCCCCGAAAGCACGCCGCCAATTCTTCGCCGCTGCGGACGAGGGCATCAGCTACGTCTGCATCCAAACCAAGGAAAATTCCTTGGAGGAATACACACAAACGGATGGCGTCGTGGAGCAATAAAAAATTATAACGCCATATTTTTGTTTTGGATGTTCGTATCGGAAACGAATAGAAAAGCACGTTGTCATCACTTTTATCGACAACGTGCTTTTTTTCTTTGTTTTACGTAAAACATTTGGAAATCATTTTTAGTATTAATGATGGAACAGCCGGATGTGCGTCATGGCCATCGCTATCCCATATTTGTCGCAGGTCTCGATCACATTGTCGTCGCGGATGGAGCCGCCGGACTGGGCAATATATGAGACGCCGCTTCGCGCCGCACGCTCGATATTGTCGCCGAAGGGGAAGAACGCGTCGGAAGCCAGCGCGACGCCTTTCATTTTCTTCAGCCATGATGACTTTTGTTCAGAGCCGAGGAACTGGGGCAGGGAAGTGAAAAGGCGCGGCCATTCCTTGGCCAGTTCGTCTACTCCCTCGCCGGTGACATAGACGTCAATCGCGTTATCCCGATCCGGGCGCTTCACATCGTCGCGGAACGGGAGATTCAGTACGGCAGGGCATTGACGCAGGAACCAGTTGTCCGCCTTGTTTCCGGCCAGGCGCGTGCAGTGGACGCGGGACTGCTGGCCCGCGCCGATGCCGATGGCCTGTCCGTCCTTCGCGTAGCAGACGGAATTCGACTGCGTATATTTCAGGGTAATCAAAGCAAGCAAAAGATCACGGCGCGCATCCTCCGGGATTTCCTTCACTTTCGTCGGAATATCGGTCAGGCAGTCGGCGGTAATCTTGACGTCGTTCCGCTGCTGCTCGAACCATACGCCGAAGACCTGTTTTTTCTCGATTGGCGCAGGCTTGTAGGAGGGATCCATCTGCAGAACGAGATAAGTCCCTTTGCGCTTTTCCTTCAGGATAGCAAGGGCTTCGTCAGTGTATGACGGAGCGATGATACCGTCGGAAACCTCGCGTTTCAGGAACGAAGCCGTCTGCTCGTCGCATTCGTCGGACAATGCCACGAAATCGCCGTAGGAAGACATGCGGTCGGCGCCCCGGGCGCGGATATATGCCGTCGCAATCGGAGAAAGCTCGATGCCCTCAACGAAATAAACCTTTTCCAGCACCGAGGAAAGCGGCACGGCAACGGCAGCCCCGGCAGGGCTGACATGCTTGAACGAAGCGGCGGCAGGAAGTCCGGTGGCCTCCTTCAATTCGGAAACGAGCTGCCAACTGTTCAACGCGTCGAGCAGATTGATATATCCGGGTTTCCCGTTCAAGACCTTGAAAGGAAGCGTTCTATCCTCCGCATACACGCGGGCGGGCTTCTGGTTCGGGTTACAGCCGTATTTCAGTGTGAGTTCGTCCATAATGACTCTCCTTTTATTTATAAATATATTATTCTTATTGCAGCTCATCTTTCATATTATACAATCATTATATATCGGACAGTTTGCCCTCGTCAATTTGCGGCAAAAATTTTTGCCGGGGCAGGAATTTCAGGATAGTTCTCGAAATATTTCATAACAAGATTTTGCGTTAGGGGGAAGACGAATGAGAAAGACGATTGCGGTAATGACCTCGGGCGGGGACAGCCCCGGCATGAACGCGGCGACGCGGGCCGTAGTGCGGACGGCGATATTGAACGGGGCGAAGATTTTCGGCGTTTACAACGGCTACAGGGGTCTTCTGGAAAACGATATGATTGAGATGAATCGGCGCAGTGTCAGCGACATCATCCAGCGCGGCGGCACCATTCTCGGTACGGCGCGCTCCCAGGAATTCATGACGCCGGAGGGGCGCGCGAAGGCGGCGGAAAACCTTCGGGAGAGAGGAATCGAGGGAATCGTTGTCATCGGCGGCGACGGCAGCCTGCGGGGGGCGCAGTGCCTTGCGGATGAGCAGAATATTGCCGTCGTGGGATTGCCGGGCACGATTGACAATGACATTTGGGGTATGGACTATACCATCGGCTCCGATACGGCGTCGAATACCATCATTGACGCCATCAACAAGCTTCGCGACACGGCTTCGGCTCATCGCCGCATCGCGATCCTTGAGGTCATGGGACGTCATTCCGGATGGCTGGCTCTGATTACGGGGATGTCCGGCGGCGCGGAGTATATCCTTGTGCCGGAGGATTCCTTCGACCTTGATAAGATTGCGGCGGAAATCCGCGCCATGTACGACGAAAACCAAAAGCGGTATGTTCTGATTGTCGTGGCGGAGGGCGCGGGCAGCGCCATCGAGATCGGGATGAAGTTAGAGGAAAAGACGGGCATTGATACGCGGGCTTCGGTGCTTGGCCATATCCAGCGCGGCGGTTCGCCGACGGTCATCGACCGCGTCTATGCAAGCGTGCTCGGAGAGAAAGCGACACTGGCACTGCTTTCCGGCGTTTCCAACGTAGTCTATGGCATCCAGCACGGCGGCATTGTCAACGTCAACCTCTATGACGCCGTGACCAAGAAAAAACAGCTCGATCCGGAATATATCCGCATGGCGAAAGTACTGGCGTAAAGAAACCACTGAATAAGTCCCTCCGCGAAACAGTCCACTGGACTATTTCGCTACCGGATCTTTTTCCGACTGCCGTCGTCAAATCCCTCTCGACGTAGCGATGAAGCGTGCTTTTTTGACGCAGTGCGGGGTTCCTACCGCATCCGCTTTTCGGCGTGATTTGATTCAAGACATAGAATCTATTGGGTTGAGTTTTGTTTCCGAGTCGCAGCTACCTTTTGAAGAGACGTCTCCACAGAGCGATAGGCGGAAATCAAAACTATGTCGGACGGCGGCGGAATGATATGTTCTTCGTTGTCAGATGTCTGCACTGCAAGCTGATTATCTTTGATGAATATTTTTTTTATATCTTCTATACTGTTTTTCTTAAATAATTGCTCAACGATGGCGATGATCACGAGAGAAACATATATTCCTCCCGGATCCGTGCCGCCGAGTTTCCACATTTCCGCAAGCCCGAGTGCGAACGGACTTAAAACGCTCCTATCCTCATTTTTTGTCGACGCAAGCATTTTATATCCGTGCTCGTATGGTTCCTTCTTATAGATGCGAAGAATCTCTTCGTCCGTCATACGCGCAATACCTCTTTTTCGGTCATTCAATTTACTTCATTGACAAACAAACCGGACTTTTTCTAACGTATGTTTTTATGTTCGACATTTAGGGCAAAAATCCTTTCTGTGAAAAAGGATTTTTTAATCTATCCCCGCAAGACATTTCGCGAAATTTGAACGTCTATCGTGGACTTCAAAAGTAATTTTTAATGTAATTTATTATTTTATATAATTACTGAAACAAAAATATTATAGAATTTATTCTATGTTTTAGTTATTTTATATTAAAAAACAAATATAAATACGAAAATAAACATAAAAAACCACGCTCCGTCGACATTTAACGGAGCGTGGTTGCATTTCTTCTTTATTTCTTGTTTCCGGCTTTGATTTCACGCAGTGCGGCGTTGGTCTCTTCCATATTGTAGACGGTGGAGTTTTTTTCCAGCCATTCTTTTGTGTTTTCGTCGTGGGAAAGGAGCATGTCCATGTAGCTCCAGACGCCGCCGCTGTCGTCGGGGGGGCAGTTGCCTTCGTAGGCGAGGACCGCCGGATAGAGGGCCGGGTAGTTTTCCCGCACGTCTTCGATGACGACTTCATGCTCCCAGTTATCGCCCATGTCGTAAACGAAGATGAATTTCTTTTCCGCGGGGAGCAGGTCGGTGAGTTTGACCTTTTTTCCGTTGCGGTCGCCGAATTGATCTTCATTGTCGGACCAGGGATTTGCCATGATGTTGCGTCCGCTTTTCGGCATCTCGAAGGCGGACAGGTGGGCGCCGTTCCAGCCCATGACGGTAATCAGGGTATCTGCCAGGTCTTGGAACGTCATGTCCTCCGGCACGAAGAAGCGTCGCCAGACCGGCGGCTTCATGGCCCGGAGGGTGACCTTCATCTGGAAGGCGCGGACAGAGACTTTTTCCTGCGGCGGCTGCTCCGGTTCCGGAGCTTTTGCCTGCTTTGGCTTTTGCGATTCCGCTTCTTCCGGTTTGCTTTTCGCTTCTTCCTGTCCTATGCAAAGGCGTTTTTCCCATTCCGCTTCCTTAAAACCGACGAGGACAAATCCGTCGTCGACAAGGATCGGACGTTTGACCAGAAGCCCGTCAGTGGCAAGCAGTTTGTACTGTTCGTCCTCGCTCATGCCGGGCAGTTTGTCTTTCAGGTGCTGTTCCTTGTATTTCTTGCCGCTGGTGTTGAAGAATTTTTTCAGCGGCAGGCCGCTGGCCTTGTGCCATTGGCGGAGTTCTTCCTCGGTGGGGTTTTCTTTCGCGATGTCGCGCAGTGAGATTTCGATATTGTTATTATCAAGCCACTTTTGCGCTTTTTTGCAGGTCGCGCATTTCGGGTAGCAAAGGCATGTGGTCATAGTAATCACCTTTCTTTCGGGTGGTTGTCACAATATATTATATACTTCGTCGTTGCGGAGTAAAATCCTTCAAGGATTTGTCTTCCACGACAAAAATTAGAATCATCTCTTAAAACGTCTTTGAAAGATTCCTCCGGTGCATTGCGTCATCAGGGGAGGCTTTGATATGATGAAAATATGATTCGTTAGAAATTCCCTGAAAATGTTTCACGTGAAACATTAGAACAAGTGTTTCTTTGTTTCACGTGAAACATTTTTTTCGATTTTACAGATTGAGCGCTTCTTTTGCCAGTTTCACCGCCGCTACGCCGTCGGGGGCGTAGAGGTCGGCGCCGGCTTCTTTCGCGTATTCCGGGGTAACGGCGGCGCCGCCGGCCATGACCTTCGCGTTTACGCCGTCGGCTTTCAGGGCTTCGACGACCGTTTCGATCTCGGTCATGGTGGTGGTCATCAGCGCGCAAAGACCGACGATGTCGGCGCGGTTCAGCTTGGCGGCTTCGACGATGGTCTGGGCGGGGACGTCCTTTCCGAGATCGATCAGTTCGAAGCCGGAGTTTTGCAGGAGAGCGGCGACGATGTTCTTGCCGAGGTCGTGGACGTCGCCTTTGACGGTGGCTATAACCACGGTGCCGAGCTTTTTCGTCTCGGCGGCGGGGAGCAGCTCTTTGAGCTTCGTGAAGGCTTCCCGCATGGCCTCGGCGGAAAGCAGCACCTGGGGCAGGAACACGCGTCCCGCGCCGAAATCCACGCCGATGTCGTTCATCGCGGCGGTCAGGGCCTTCTCGGTGATCTCATTAGGGTCGAGTTTTTCGTCGACGGCGCGGGCAATCAGGGACGGCATCCGTTCCTTTTCGCCGCGGATTACGGCGGCCTTGATGGCGGTCAGCGCGTCCATGTCTTCCTCTTTCATGGTCGCGGCGGTTTTCGGCGCGGCAAGGTTCGAGGCGTTCTGACTGTAGGCGCGGCCGTTCGGGTCCTTGCCGAGTAATGCGGCGGACGCGGACAGCGCGTTCTGCATCGCGTCGTCGTAAGGATTCATGATCGGCGCGTCGAGCCCCGCCGCAAGGCACATGGAGAAAAAGGTGCTGTTGATCAGCGGGCGGTTCGGCAGGCCGAAGGAAATATTGCTGAGGCCCATCGTCGTCGGATAGCCGAAGCACTCGCGATAAAGACGCAGGGTGTTCAAAGTCTCTTTCGCCGCGTCGGTCTCGGCGGCGATGGTCAGAACAAGGGCGTCCAGCAGGAAATCGCCGTCTTTGAGTCCCGCTTCTTTCGCAGCGTCGATAATCGTCTGTACGGCCTCGACGCGTTCTTTCGCCGTTTTCGGTACGCCGTCCTTCGTGATCGGCAGGCAGAGGATGGCCGCGCCGTATTTTTTCGCCAACGGCAAAAAGGTCTTGAGCCGTTCCGGCTCGGCGCTGACGGAATTGATCAGCGCGCGTCCCGGGTAGACGCGGAGGCCCGCTTCCAGCGCGGCGGCGTCGCTGGTGTCGATGGCCAGCGGCGCGGCGGTGAGCTGCGCAATCTCCATGACGGCGCGGCGCATGGCGGCGGCCTGGTCGATGCCGCCGACGCCCATATTGACGTCGAGGATACGCGCCCCGGCCTTGACCTGGTCGAGGGCTTCTTTTTTGACGGAAAGCAGCGAGCCGTCCTTGATCTCGGCGGCCAGCTTCTTGCGCCCCGTCGGGTTGATGCGCTCGCCGATCAGTACCGTCGGCAGGCTCTTGTCGATTACGACGGTCTGGGAACGGCTGGAGAGGCGCAGCACGCGAGGTACGGCGGGGCGCACGGGCTCCGGCGCCGTCTTCGCGGCTTCGGCAATCGCGCGGATATGGTCGGGCGTCGTGCCGCAGCAGCCGCCGATATAGGTGGCGCCCGCCGCGATCAGCTTCGGCGCCCAATGGGAAAAGTCCTCCGGCGTCATCGGGAAGATCGTCCTGCCGTCGACGAACTGCGGAAGCCCCGCGTTCGGCTGCACGACAATCGGTTTCTCGGTGCTTTTCGCGAGCTGCTCGACTACGGGCAAGAGCTCGACCGGGCCGAGGGAACAGTTGACGCCGATGACGTCCGCTCCCATGGCGTCCAGCACCGTGGCCGCCGTCTCCGGGTCGGTGCCCGTGACGGTTCGTCCGTCCTCGCTGTAGCTCATCTGGCAGATCACGGGCAGGTTCGTCGCGTCCTTTGCCGCGAGCAAAGCGGCGCGCATTTCCTGCAGATCGATCGAGGTTTCGATGATGATATAGTCGGCGCCCGCGTCGGCAAGCGCTTTTGCCTGCTCGAAATAAGCGTCGTAAGCTGTCTCGAAGCCGAGGTCGCCCAGCGGCTCGATGAAGCGTCCCGTCGGGCCGAGGTCGCCCGCGATTTTTGCGCGCCCATTCGCGGCGCGCTTCGCGGCCTGCACAGCCGCCGTGTTGATTTCGGCAACGCGGTTTTCAAGGCCGTAGTGGGTGAGCTTCAAAGATGTCGCGCCGAAGGTGTTCGTCGTGATGATGGTCGATCCCGCCTCGATATAGGCGCGGTGGATCGCCTCGATCATTTCCGGCCGCTCGACGTTCACCAGCTCCGGGCATTCGCCGGGCTTCAGCCCCGCGGCCTGCAGCATCGTTCCGGTGGCGCCGTCAAAAATCTCTATCATGAAAAATACTCCTTTGCCCAAACAAAATTGCCTCTTTATTCTACCATGCGCGGCTCAAATAAAAAAGGGGAACTCTGCGTCAGCGTTTGATTTTTTGCAGGAAAAAAGAGAGAGACATAGAATATACATAATGGATTTATATGTTGAAATACGGATCAAAGTGATTTTCTCTTTCGGAGAGAAAAAGGATTTACGGCATTTTAGACATAGAAAGGAAAAACGATCATGCAGGAGAACAAGATACGCTTCGACAAATTGTCGGAGAGGGAGAAGGTACGGCTTAGCTTAGTTTACGGCCCGCAAGTGAAGAAAGGCTATTCGGCTTACAGGATCGATTATATCCGTGAGCTGACTCCTTTTGAGGCATGGTTTTTCGGGCGCGGGAATTTCCTGTCGCCGAGTTTTCTGACGCAGACGCTCTACAAGCTGAAGGGGACGCTTTCGCCGCTCAGCTTCAATCGCGCGCTCCGTGAGCTCAATGTGCAGCAGGATGTGCTCAGGACAAATTATTGCGACATGGGCGACCGGGTAGTGGCTGTGATCACTAAGGAAAGGCAAAACGAGGAAACCGTCTTTTACAATAATTTGCAGGGACGCGACCCGGAAGAGATCAATAAAATGCTGCGGCAGGCCACGGCGGCGGCTCTCCGCTATCCGTTCGACGTGGAAAAGGGCGGGCTGCTCAGGATCTTCGTATTCCACACGGGACGGGACGAGTACGCGGTGCTGGTGACGGCGGCGCAGATCATCATGGATCGTTTTGACGTGCGGACGCTTCTTCGCACGGCGATGGGGCTGCCGGAAGGAACGCGCAGCGTTGCGCCGCCCATCCCAGACAACGTGGAGATGGAAGCCAATATGTACGAATACTGGAAGAAACTTCTGGCCGCGGTGCCGAAACCCGCTCCGCTGCCGTGGGAGCTGGAGAACGTGCCGGCGCATTCGTACAAGCAAAGGGGCTGCCGTGTCGTATTCCCCAACGGCCTGTATTCCGACCTGGTGAACGAAACGAAGGGAAACCGCCTGATGCTGATGGCTTTCCTGGCCACCGCATGGGGCTTGCTCATTCAGGTCGAGGGACGTCGCCGGGATCTTTGCTTCTGTCTGATCGCGCCGAGCCGGCAGGCGCAGGGGGCCACCGCCTGGCGGCCTTTCCATATGGTGCCCGTTCGGCAGACCATCGACAAGGACGAAACGGTGGGGAACCTTGTAAAGAAACAGTTCCAGCAGCTTCTCGTTTCCAAGCCTTACGCCTGCCTGGACTGGGCGAGCTTCGACAATTTTTTGGGCGGCGGCGGGAAGCCCTTCAACCATTTTCTCGATTTCTACGACTTCCTCTCTGAGGAAAAGCCCTATTCGGCGCAGCCTGCCGCGCCGGATGGAACTATCGTTTCCCAGCATTCCTGGGACGCGCAGAGCATGAAGCTGAGCCTCTATTTCCGATACAGCAAATCCAAGGCCGAGGTGATGATGCTTTACGATGAAGAATCCTTTGCGGCGGGGACGGGCGACCGCATCACGAAATCGTACCTTTTAGCGCTACAGCAAATGATGACGGATCGCTACGAGACCCTGGACACCTTCCGGGAACATCTGATGGAACGGCTTCGCACCGAGAAGAAGCTGCAGGCGGCCTATCAGGAGGAAGAAAAGGCGCGGCTGCTTAATGCCGTCTCGTCTATACGCCTTTTGCAGGGCACGGATGCGGGCACGATCCAGATTTTCATGCAGGAGGGCATACTCCGCACCTATTTCGAGGGCGACCGCGTCGAAAACATGACGCGGGATTACCTCTTCGTCGCGGAGGGAAAGCTGGTCCGAAGCATCGAGGACAGCGAAGGCTGGTTCCGCACGCTGGGCATTGCCAAGGAGGGCGCGTGGCTGAACGAGACGGTCATGCTGGAGGAACGCAAGGCGTCCATCGCCGCCGAGGTCCTGTCCGAACGCGCGACCATCCTCGCCATTCCGAAAGCTTCCATGCAAAATATCCTCGAACTGCGCCCCGACCTTTTGAAAAACATCATAACCCACGCCATCGTCCAGCTCGAAAATTTCCAAAGACTCTGGGTGCAGTCGTAATCGAAGAACAAAAAAGCATCGCCGTGAAAGTTGGCGATGCTTTTGTTTGACTATAGTAAACAGGAGAATTAGCTGCGCCGATACACGCGTTTTCCATCAAGCCAGGTTTCCTCGGCAACAGTATTGTGGATCTCACGGACAGGAATCGTGAAAATGTCCTGGCTGAGGATTGCGAAATCCGCTTTCTTGCCCGGCTCAATCGAGCCTATCATGCTGTCCCAGCCCTCGCAATCCGCACTGCCGCGCGTCCAAAGGTCTACAGCCTCCTCCAGTCGGCCATACCTCGATCCCATGGTAGTCGGGATCGGGCTGGACATCGGGGATGATTTCGTACGGTTCGATGAGATTGGCACTCTCCACGCCGCCGTCTCTCATCACTTTTATGCCCTGGAATTTGAAGAAGTCGGTGTTCGTACTCTCACCGAAAGCGGCGATGCCATGAGCGGCCGTCTCATACGAAGTGGAAAAGAAGGACGCGGAAAGTTTCCGTTTGATCGTCGGCCATCGCCATGACGGTATCGTTGCTGCCAACGGCGACGATTGTGTCATCCTTCACGGCGACGGCGTCGGCGATCGTGCGCCCTGCATCCGCTGTGTAGATTTTCCCGTGATGAAATATGAGATTTGACTTGCTTCCCATAATACTTTCCCTCCTGCCTGAATCTTATATATTCAACACCTGATTCCTGAATTCCTGCCAAAAAGAAAAAGACGCAGAGCCGAAGCCCTGCGTCGTAATTCATTGAGGAAATACGGCCGATGGAAAGCGACCCAATCCGCCGCGAGTGCATAGGGGGCTTTCGTTGACAATTCCTTGCGCATGGTGCAAAATTGCATGGAACAATACTTTGCGTATAATGTTTGGAATTGAACTTACAAGGTGCGTGCTTATGAAAACGATCATCTGCTATCTCTCCGCGACGGGGAATTCGCTCTATGTCGCGAGATTCCTGCAGGCCGCGCTGCAGGACGCGGAGCTTCGTTCCGTTCCGGAAGCGCTTGTGGAAGGATGTCTTGACGTAAAGGCCGATGTCGTCGGATTTGTCTTTCCCCTGCATTACATGGGGCTCCCCTTGCAGGCGGAAGCCTTCCTGGAACGGCTGTCCGTCACGGGCAGTCCGTATATCTTCGCCATCGCCACCTGTGGCGTCCCTTATTTCGGCACGCCTTTCGAGGACGCGGAGAAGATTCTCTCCCGAAAGGATCTGCGCTTGGACGCCGCCTGGTATCTTCGTTTGGTCTCGAATTATCTGCCGCTGCGGGACACTGCCGCCGACTGGCGCATCCGCATCCGGGCATGGCTGGCGGAGAGGAAGCTCAAGACCATCGCGCAGGCCATAAAGGACCGCCGGCCGCACAGCACATGGCAGCTCTTGCAAAAGCCATGCCGGCGTCTCCATCAGGAATGGAAAGAGCGTCAGCAACGGATTGACGAAAACTTCCGCTGCGATACGGGCAAATGCACCTCCTGCGGGCTGTGCGAGCGCATCTGCCCGACGAGGAACATCCTGCGTCCCGACGGTTATCCCGTTTGGCAGCATCGCTGCACGGAATGCCTCGGCTGCCTCCACATCTGCCCAGTCGAAGCCATCGATTACGGCGAGAAAACGAAAGGACGCAAGCGTTACCGTCATAAGGACGTCGCGCCGAAGGATTTGCTGCGTCATTTCCCGGAAAGCGATACATCCGATCGAAACGCATTCTTAATTCATGATTCGTATTTGAAACAAATCGTTGAGCCAACTTGCGGAATGTAGAAGCTAACTTATCAATTGAGGCGTGGATATTGATAAAGTGCGGGCTTCTTTGCGAGGCATTCCCGTGGAGACCATGTGCAATATTCAAGATGAGCGAGGCGAGAATATGGGATATAGTGTAGAATATCGATCCGATCATATCGAAATGCCGCGTTTCCGGCAAAAATACCAAGACCGGGACAAGTTCATGGCCTTCTGCCGGGAATGCCCGCGCTATGATTCTCTATGGTCGTGCCCTCCCCTGTCTTTTGACGTGGACACATTTTTGGAGCCCTACACATGGATAAACGTACTGTGTGCCAAAATCCGTCTGGACGCCGAAACCATTCGGACCGCAGACACGGCAGAGAAAATCAAGACAATAGGTTGGGACATCGTGTCTGCGGTAAAGCTCGACACCGATGAACGGCTTCGGGAGATGGAAGCGCAAGTTCCCGAAAGTCTATCCTTATCTTCCGGCGGCTGCAGCCTATGCAAAAGCTGTACCCGAAAATCCGGCGCACCCTGCCGCCAGCCGGACAAGATGCGGTATTCATTGGACGCTTTTGGGTTCGACCTCACCGCCATTACGAAAGACGTATTCCATATCGATATTTTGTGGTGTCGGGACAGCCTTCCGGAATATTTTACGCTTATCCACGGCTTACTGGCGGATAAGCCCGTCCCCGAGAAGCTATGGAGAACAGTTGGTCTTTATAGCGAGGAAATCTGAAAGGAATCGTTATGAAAAAGGAATTGCCCTACTTCACGTTGGCTCGAACTACGACGGATCGCGGGAATGGTGCACAGCGACAGCAAGGCATTGAAGCGATTCCCGGGGGAAAAGTAAGAGACAAAAGGACAGGAATCACGGAAGTTGAATTCCATCGCCAGCGGCAGGAGCATAGCACAGGCAACACCGTGAGGCGTGTCGTAATGCGCGCTCAACGTGTGCGCCATTGCATGATCGATGCCGAGTTCGACATTGGAGAACCCCCTGCCCGTAATATCCTGCGCCAGCCCCTTTTTTGTTCCTCATCAAATAGACGCAACTGCCGCCGACAACACCTTCCCGATGGCGTCGCGGATAACAAGCTCCGCCCGTGCATCGGCCTTCGTTTCCGTCTTGTTGATCAGCACGAGATGGCGGCCCCGGAAATAATCAATCAATCCCGCCGCCGGATAGACCACCAGCGACGTTCCGCCGACGATCAAGGTGTCCGCTTCGCTGATGGCGCGGACGGCGCTTTCCACGACTTCCATATCCAGCCCCTCCTCATAGAGGACGACGCCCGGTCTGACGATGCCGCCGCAGTCCTCGCAATGCGGGATGGGCTTGTTTTCTTCCTGCAGGACGTAATCCACGGAATAGACCTTCCCGCACTGGACGCAGGGCCAGCGAAGAATCGAACCATGCAGCTCGCAGACTGTTTTTGAGCCGGCGAGCTGATGAAGTCCGTCGATGTTCTGCGTGACGACGGCTTTCAGTATGCCCCGACGCTCCAGTTCCGCCAGGGCTTTATGTCCCGCGTTGGGCTGAATATTACGGAATATCCGATGTTCGCGATAGAACTCGAAAAAGGCTTCCGTATGGTTTACGAAGAAACTGTGCGACGCCATTTCCTCCGGACGAAATTCCTGATGGAGCCTTTGGCTGTATATCCCGTTCGCACTGCGAAAATCCGGTACGCCGGACTCCGTGGACATTCCCGCGCCGCCGAAAAAAACGACGTTCTTGCTTTCCATAAGGATTTGCCGAAGCTTATCACTCTTCTCCATTATGGCTTTCCTCCTCTCCGTAATGATTCGTTACAGTTCACGGAATTCCTGCCTTGACAGTCGAAAACTGACCGCGGTTAACTTTTTGTCTTGGTGCCCAATCGCCCCAAAAACAGCTCCTGAAGTTATCCTTTTTATATACCGCATATCCCCCTGTTCAGCAAGAACGAGAATCTCCCCGCGTAAAAATCCTGACGCACTCGCCGTCAGGATTTTGAATTGGATCGAAACTTAAATCTGTTTGTACAGGGTGGAGTATGACGAAAACGGCGATGCGTCAGATGCACGGCTGATGGCGGAGACGACTTTGCCGCACTTAATTGAAGGTAAAGTCATCTTTGACGATGTTCCCGACCCAGACGATGAAAAGGCAGACGTCAAGGAATCATTTCTCCCCCTTGATGCCTGCCCTCCTGTTTTTCTGTCAAACCTATTCTTCCTGTAGTATAATAAGCATTGGGAGTATCACCTGAACAGGAACAAAAGATACGAATGGAGGCAGAGAAAATGGAGATCAAAGCAATCATGCTCGACGCGAAGGACAACGTGGCGACGCTCACGGAACCCGCGCGTCAGGGCGACACGGTGCGCTGCATCGGCGGCACGGGGGAAACGCTCGCCAGCGGCGCGGACATCCCCATCTGGCACAAAATCGCGCTGAAGCCCCTTGAAAAGGGAACCTCCGTCATCAAGTACGGCGAATCCATCGGAGAACTGACGGAGGATGTGGAAAAGGGCGCATGGGTGTCCCATCTGAACCTCAAAAGCGTTCCCCGTGATTATGCCAGCGAATATGTAAGCGTGAAATAAGAAAGGCGGGAGTATTATGCAATTCATGGGATACAAGCGCAGCGAAGGCCGGGCGGGCATCCGCAATCACGTACTGATCCTTCCCACCTGCGCCTGCGGCAGCGAATCCTCGCGCATCGTGGCAAGCCAGGTCCGCGGCGCGGTCAATATCGTGTTCAACACCGGCTGTTCCGACGTAGCGGCGAATACGGCCATGTCGCAGAAAATCCTCACGGGCTTCGCCTGCAATCCGAATGTCTACGGCGTCGTCATCATCGGCCTCGGCTGCGAAACCGTTCCCCACAAGGTGCTCCGGGAAAAAATCGAAGCTATGACGAAGAAGCCCGTGGTCTCCTTCGGCATCCAGGAGGAAGGCGGCACCCTGAAAACCATTGAGAAAGCGACGCGCGCCGCACGTATCATGGCGGCAGAGGCGGGAATGCAGCAGAAGGAGCCCTGCGATATTTCGGAATTGCTGCTCGGCATCGAGTGCGGCGGCAGCGACGCCACCTCGGGCATCGCTTCCAACCCCGCCGTCGGGAATCTCAGCGACCGCCTCGTCGATCTCGGCGCGTCCACGATCATGAGCGAGTCCATCGAGTGGATCGGCGGCGAACATGTCCTCGCGCGCCGTGCGGCGACGCCCGAAATACACAACCAAATCATCAAAGTCTGCGAGGACTATGAGAAACACCTGCTCGCGGCCGGACAGGACTGCCGCGCGGGGCAGCCCACGCCGGGCAACAAGGACGGCGGCCTTTCCACCATCGACGAGAAAAGCCTCGGCTGCATTTTCAAAGGCGGCACGCGCCCCATCGTCGAAGTCCTGGAACAGGCGGAGCGCCCGACGAAACAGGGCGCGATCGTCATGGACACGGCAGGCTACGACATCTCCTCCGTCACCTCGATGGTGGCCGCAGGATGCAACGCCGTAATCTTCACCACGGGACGCGGCACGCCCACGGGCAACGCCATCGCGCCCGTCCTGAAGGTGACCGCCAATGAGCATACCTACCAATGGATGGAAGACAACATGGACGTCGACCTCTCCGCCATTATCCGTGGTGAGATGACTATTCCCGAAAGCGGCGAGATGCTGCTTGGCGAAATGGAAAAGATTCTGAACGGAAAGCTGACAAAGGCGGAAGCCTACGGATTCTCCGATATCGCTGTCGATCACGTTTGCCGCTTCGTCTGACGCCTTTCCCGTATACAAAAAAGAACGGGGCTGCCCCATGAAGGAAAATACCTTCATGGGCAACCCTGTTTTTCTGTTCACGAATTCATTGCCGGAATCGGTGTTGTGAAGCTCCCTTAAGGAAACACTGATTAAGTCAATTTGTGCATCTGTCGAGGGATTTTTTCGACTGTCTAGGAAAAGCCCTCGAAGGCGTAGCATCGCTACGTCGAGAGGGATTTGACGACGACAGGCGGAAAAAG
>CACYXR010000032.1 GCA_902778455.1 uncultured Selenomonadaceae bacterium
AATCCGAGGTGTGACGGAAAGGGGGAATAGTATAGCACATTGTGTCCAAAAATTACCCTTACCAAATCAAAATTGTCCTTGACAAGGGGAGCACTTTATGTAAAATAATATACTTCAATATCATTATTCTTATTATCGTCATTATGTGCATTTTTGGTACAAACATGTTTAAGTAAATCAGAGCTATGTGTTGTTAATACTACTTGAATATCATTCTTCTTCGCTTCTCTAATAAGCAAATCAATCAATCTTTTTTGAGCCGCAGGGTGAAGAGTCGCATCTGCCTCATCTATCAGTAAAAGGCCCCCCGACCACTCTTTCCGTGTTTGTTTTAATTTTTTAAACGAAAGAACTGCCATTAAGATTTGCCCTAAATTATCTTGTCCGGAAGAATTTGTCAAATAATCATACGTATCAGTTTCAATTCCAACGCCTTTTTTCTTATCAGTTTCTCCGATTGAATAATCTTTTACATCGTTGATATTATCATATATGGAAAGTATTTTCTTATATTCTTCTACAAACCACTCTTTTTGCTCATCATCAACAAATTTCACCTTGTTTGTAGTAATTTTATCCTCATTTGCTTCCCCAATAGGAAATAGTCTTGACAATCCCAAATACAATACTGGTATTTGCATTTTTGCTTCAGTCTTTTTTCCATCATTAAATAATTTTAATGGGATAATTCTAAATCGGTCTTTACCATTATCGTTTTGCCATGCAGTTCTAAATTTCCTATAATCTATCAAATTATCATTTTTATCAACTATATCAATCTGAATCCTATCAGACTTTGACACATCATATTTTTTGCTGCCATTAAAGATTTCACTGAATTCTGCTCTAAACCGTCTATCTGCATATGTTGCCCCATCTTTCTTTTTTAATTCGCCACTATTGGCCAAAATGCCTAAAATGGTAGATTTGCCGGTAGAATTCCTTCCAGCTATGACGGTCAACTTTTTTCCTAACAGAATATCTATATTATGAAATTGTCTAAAATCATTCAATTTTAATGATTTATACATTGCAATCTCCCGCTTCAGTGTAAATTCATGAAAATATTCCGTCGCTCCATCTGATTAACAGTTGGAATCATAGACCTTCGTTTAAATATAATAATTTCGCATGCCTTTCGTTTCGTAGCTGCGCTGTAATTTAAATCAATTCTTTTTAAAATGTGATTTCTATATATGTCAGCAATCGCTGTAACATCATCATATGTAATAACCCAATCACAATTGACTTTCCTGTTAACCATTTCTTCAATTCGCTTATGATCATTAAATGAAAAAAAATTCAAATATAATTGTTTTCCTTTGCCAAAATATGGAGGATCGAAATACACAAACGCATTTTGTTCATACTTCGGCAAATAGTGATGAATAAAGGAATTAACATCCTTATTATATATATGAATATGCGCTTTTCGATTAGCAATTTTAGCAATGCGCTTAATTAATGATTCTCTATTGAACCTGGCATCCATTTTCCAATGCCCATTTTGTTCCATTCCGCCGATAACCCCACCTTTAATTATTCCCGACCTATTGGTTCTGTTTAAATAAAATGTTGCAAAACCAAGTGCATAACTGTACTTATTGCAATTCTCCGCGACAGCACGTTGATTGTTCCATTCATCGATAGTTAATGCAATATTGCGTATATCATAGATGAAACGCTCCGTATCTGTTAGCATTGCTCTCCAAAAAGAATAAATACCTTTATCCAGATCGTTAATTACTATATCTTTAACAACATTTTTTTCCAGCAATTCCAATGCGATTCCCGCACCACCGGCAAACGGCTCGACATAGGTTCCGCCCCTATGTCCGGTATTTTCAATTAATAATTCCATCAATGGTGCAAGTTTCCCTTTTCCGCCTGGATAGCGTAACGGAGAATAAAACATTGATTATTTCCTTCTTTCAAGAATGTATATTCATTTCTACTCAATTAAATGTGCCATGCAGGTTACCTTTTATCAGGAAGCTTTAAAAATGTGTTTCAAGCAATACGCATGATACAATAGACTCGTGCAGCGTTGTCTATTCCTGTTTTCTTTTATTTCTCAATATGGCTATTTTCAACGTCGCTGACTCGTAAATATTAATTATGCCGCAAATCCTTCCAGTTTAAACCATTCTTATTTTTAATGATAACAAAAATCGTCGTGCTTTTCAATTAAAAACGGCAGCACGACAAAGTGCCGTGCCACCGTGATGTTTAAGAATATGTGTTATTTGTCAGATAAATGCTTTTCAATGTCTGATTGACTGTAAAGAATGTCGGTGACAATAACTTCATCCTCTTTGATTATATAAAAGATGGAGTAGTTATCCGCCAACAGCTTTCGGACCTTGCGATTATGCCAAGGCTAGGCGGTCATGATTTTGCACCGTTCCGGAAGAATATCAAGTTTCATGATGGCTTCTTCCGGACAATCTACCTGTGCTTGCGCGTAGGGCGGCATTTGCAATTCATTAGCAATGTGGTCGTAAATCAATCGCAGTTTACGGGAGGCCTTGTCGGAAACCTTTACACGATATCGATTCATTGCCGCATATGCTCCCCAAAGTTCGCGAACACTTCCGTAGCATCATGGACACACCCGGCAATCGCATCTTGATACCCTTCTTCAAGTGAACGATGAATCTCATCCGCACTCATCAAGTCAGCATTCATTTCGTCCGGCGCCATTTCCTTTTCATAAGCATCATTTTCCCGAGGGGCGTTCTTTGGCGGGGTGTGTTTTCTTGCCATGCCGCGCGCGCTATTCAATGCCGTTGCTTTTAGTGTAGCATCCATGAAGTTCCCTTCTTCCGTTTCTTTATATGTATATCATAAAGTAGGTAGAAGCAAAAAGTAAGATAAAGGTATCTTTAGTAAAAAACCTTCATTTTATTTCCAGGTTATGTTCGTTTGTTTCACGTGAAACATTCTTTTGCTTATGGCAAAATCCGAACTTTTGCGTTATGACAAGACTGCGTCTTGTCGAAACGCTCAAATAGGAATATTTTGCCTATGGCAAAATTTGAACGACTGCGTTATAATATAACACGTTTTATGGAGAGGTGTCCGAGCGGTTTAAGGAGCTGGTCTTGAAAACCAGTGATGCGGCAACGCACCGTGGGTTCGAATCCCACCCTCTCCGCCAGAATTATCAAGCGATGAAGGGCGTTTGCCTTTTGTCGCTTTTTTAGTTTTTGTCGGTTACGCGAAGCAGAGAACAGCCTGATATAAAGGAGGGATTACTTGCTTTTTGGCTGATTTGGAATTATAATACAAATTAGTCGCAAGCGAGGAGGGCAGCCATGAAATACATTCGCAGGGCATTGGAAGAGCGAATTTGTCAGGAAGCAAAAACATATAAGGCGATTTTAGTGACGGGTGCGCGGCAGGTTGGAAAATCGACGCTGCTCAAACAATTATTTCCGGATATCAAATATATCACCCTGGATGATCCTTTTGTGGAAGAGCAGGCAGTTCGGAACAGCGGCATGTTCATGACGATGAACCAGCCTCCTGTCATCATTGACGAGGTACAGAGGGCGGCGATATTGTTCCGCTATATCAAGATGAAGTGCGACGAATCTGACGACAGAGGGCTTTTTTATCTTTCGGGCTCCCAGCAGTTCCATCTCATGCGGGAGGTTTCGGAAAGTATGTCGGGCCGGACCAGCATTATTGAGCTGGCGGGGTTATCCCTCCGGGAAATCAGCGGCGATTCATTCGCAGCGCCTTTTGTTCCGACTTCGGCGTATATTGCCGAAAGGCAAAAGAGCGCAGTGCCGCCTGACGATATTTGGGAAGTGATTCACCGGGGAAGCTATCCCGAGCTTCAGCAGCCGGACGTGGAATGGAATTCCTTTTATGCCAATTATGTCAAGACATATATTGAAAGGGATGTGCGGGAATTGCGTGCCGTGCAGGACCTGGATTCCTTCCGCCGTTTCATGGTGGCGGCGGCAGCCCGTACAGGAGCGATTCTGAATTACTCGAACATTGCCAATGAAATCGGCAAGGATGTCAATACGGTCAAGCAGTGGATTTCCATTCTTGAAGCGTCAGGTATTATTTATCTTCTGGAACCGTATTCGCCTAATGTGCTCAAGCGGGCCATCAAAACGCCGAAGCTCTATTTTCGGGATACGGGACTCGTATGTTATCTTAGCCGCTGGCTGACGCCCGAGGTTTTGGCGTATGGAGCGATGGCAGGGGCGATTTTTGAGACGTTTGCCATTTCGGAGATTCTGAAGTCTTTTTCCAACGCGGGTCTGGATTACCGATATTTTGTGTCCTACTATCGGGGGAAGGATCGGAAGAAAGTCAAGAAGAACGGGCAGGAGATGGAGGTTGAGAGCGAGATTGACTTCATCATCGAAGAAAACGGAATTCTCTATCCGGTGGAAATCAAAATGAACGCAGCAGCAAAATCATGGATGACCGGCGCATTTCCTGTTTTGGACAAGGTGCCGGACAAGAAGCGGGGCAGCGGGGCTGTCATCTGCAATTGCCCGCAGCCGGGAGCGCTTCGGGATAATATTTTCCAGCTTCCCGTATGGTATATTTGAAATCATGTGCGGGGCGAACAAAGAGGACGGTGAAAATCATGAAGAAGTTTATGAAAAGATTTGCCAAGAAATGGTGCGCGGCACTGTCCTGCGCCTGCGTCCTGTCGGCGGCGTCCGTCACTTTGGCGGAGGAGCGCGAACATAAGCCGCTGAAATGGTGGCAAACGACGTCTGTTTACCAGATTTATCCGAGGAGCTTCGCGGATACTACGGGCGACGGGTTCGGGGACATTCCCGGGATAATCCGTCACTTGGATTACCTGCGGAGATTGGGCGCGGGGGCGATCTGGCTGACGCCCGTCTATCCGTCCCCGATGGTGGACAACGGCTACGATATTTCGGATTACACGGCCATCGATCCCCTTTACGGCACGATGGAGGATTTCGATCGTCTGGTGGCGGAGGCGAAAAAGAGGGATATCCGCATTGTCATGGATCTCGTGTTCAACCACAGTTCCGACAAGAACGCGTGGTTCCAGGAATCGAAGAAAAGCCGCACGAATCCGAAAGCCGACTGGTACATCTGGCGGGACGCGAAGCCCGACGGCAGCGAGCCGACCAACTGGCGCAGCATCTTCGGGGACAGTGCGTGGACGTGGTGCGAGGAACGCGGCCAATATTACCTGCACACCTTCGCGCCGCAGCAGCCGGACCTGAACTGGGAAAATCCCGAAGTGCGGCGGGCGCTTTACGACGCGGCCATCTTTTGGCTGGACAAGGGCGTCGGGGGCTTCCGCATCGACGCGATTCCTTATATCAAGAAGCCGGCTTTCCGTGACGGCGTGCCGGACGGCGAGGACGGGCTGGTGAGTATTCACGCCATGACGGCCAATACGCCGGGAATCCTTGCTTTCCTGCATGAGTTCAAAAAAGAGGTTTTTGCCGGACGGGACATTTTCACCGTGGGCGAGGCCAACGGCGTGCAGCCGAAGGATTTGCCCCGATGGGTGGGTGAGGACGGCGTCTTTGACATGGTGTTCGAGTTCGGTCACATGAATCTTTCCTTAAAAAACGGGGAAATCTGGTGCCGCCCGACGGAATGGAAGCTGACGGAGCTGAAGGCCGCCATTAACGCCACGCAGGAGGCCACGAGGGAAAACGGCTGGTGCCCGGTGTTCTTCGAGAACCACGACCAGCCCCGCTGCGTCGACCATTTCTTCCCCGAGGGCGCGGACAGGGAAAAGGCCGCGAAGGCCATGGCGACGATCCTGCTCACCCTGCGGGGAACGCCTTTCATTTATGAGGGGCAGGAGCTGGGATTCTCCAATGTGGCATGGCCGTCCATTGGCGACTACAACGACATTTCCTCCCGTGGACAGTACGAGATCGCATTGAATGAAGGCTTCTCTCCCAAGGAAGCGATGAAGTTTGTGCATTTCTTCAGCCGCGACAACGCCCGCACGCCTATGCAATGGAACACCGGCGACAACGCAGGCTTCACCACGGGAAAGCCCTGGCTGCCCGTGCATGACGATTACGCGGTGCAAAACGGCGAAGTGGAAATGTGGGATGAGAATTCCGTTTTTTCATGGTATCGTCAGCTCGTGGAATTCCGGCGGAGCCATCCGGCGCTTCGGGCGGGCAGCTATCAGGAGCTTTTGCCTAACGATGAGCAGATTTTCGCCTTCGCCCGCACGGTGAGCAGCTATCAGCTGGTGACCGTCGTGAATTTCTCTTTGGAGCCGGCGAAGATTCCCGAGGAGATTATTGCCGGAAAAACACTGGTCATGGACAGCGAGGGGCCGGGGGAGACGGCAATCCTGCGCCCGTTGGAGGCGCGCATTTATCAGGCCGTGCGGTAAGGACCGGTGCGAAAAATCGTTGGCGTAATCATGTATACAGATATACATGCGCCGATTGCATAGACAATTGTATACCGTCATGCTATACTGCCCTTTGGCAGAAAATGGCAGTGAAGCCTTGCGGCGTCGGTGCAAATTGGGCCGGCGTCGCGGGGCTTTTTATTTTTGGAGGTGGAATGTATGGAGCATATTGAGGACATTATTCTGCGACACTCCCAGCGGGGAATGACGAAGCTGCGTCCGCACATGGAGGCGGATTACTGCCGTCAGGCGGCGGAGGAGATCTGCTCGTGGAAGCGCGGCGTCGTTTTTCTGACGACGGGCTTTTATGTGGCGGGCTATCCGGAGACGGACGGTCCGACGGGCACGGCTGTGCTGGCGAGCGTGCTGCGGGATATGGGATTCCGTCCGGTGATCGTCACCGAGCCGGAGAATGCGGAGCTTTTCCGGATTCGTGATTTCGAGGTCGCTGCGGCAGAAGTCGGTGTGGATGTCGACTTTTTCCGGCAGATGATTTTCGAGTATCATCCAGTGGGCATGATTTCGGTGGAGCGCTGCGGGCTGAACGCCCAGAACGATTACGCGAATATGCGCGGCATTTCCATCAGCGAGCACAACGCGCCGACGGACACGCTGTTCCGGATCGCGCATGAGTACGATATCCGGACGGTGGGCGTCGGAGACGGCGGCAACGAGATCGGCATGGGCAATGTCGCGGATATTATCGAAAAGGAACTTTCCCTTGTTCCCTGCATTGTGAAGGTAGATCATCTGGTTATTGCCAGCGTCTCGAACTGGGGCGCGTACGGTCTCGCCGCGTATCTTTCCATCATGGAAGGCAAGCACCTGATGCCGGCTTACGCATGGGCAGCGGATTACATGAAGGAGACGGTGGAAATCGGTAGCGTCGACGGCATCACGCATGAGCGGGTGACGCATGTGGACGGTTTCGACGAGAGCGTAGAGCAGGAGATTCTCGACGCCTTGGCGGATAAGATTGACGCGGAGCTGGCGGAAACCGCCGCTGCGGTATAAATATTCAGAAATAAAAAATGCCGCAATCCCTGCCTTCCCGCGAGGGAAAGGAAAACCGCGTCCGCGGGGGATGAGGCGGTTGCGAGTTGTGCTTGCATCAATCGCATAATTATTCTTGAGGGGGAAAAGCTGTAATGAAAAATCTTGGTTATTACAATGGAAAGTATGATGAACTGGAAAATATGATGATCCCGATGAACGACCGCGTCTGCTGGTTTGGCGACGGTGTTTACGACGCGGGTCCCGCGCGCAACTACAACATTTTCGCTATCGACGAGCATATCGATCGCTTTTTCAACAGCGCGGCGCTGCTGGACATCAATATGCCGGTGACGAAGCAGGAGTTGAAGGACCTGCTGAACGATCTCGTCAAAAAGGTGGACACGGGCAATCTGTTCGTATATTATCAGGTCACGCGCGGCACGGGTATCCGCAACCATGTCTTCACCGAGGGCAAGGGCAATCTCTGGGTTATGCTGACTCCTGCGGAGGCTTCCGACGGCAAGACGCCGATCCAGGTTATCACCGAGCCGGATACGCGCTTCTTCCATTGCAATATCAAGACGCTGAATCTAATTCCGTCGGTCATGGCGGCGGAGAAGGCGAAGAAGGCGGGCTGCGGGGAAGCCATCCTGTACCGTCCGGGCGGACGCGTAACCGAGTGCGCGCACAGCAACTGCCATATCATCAAGGACGGCAAGCTGTTCACCGCGCCGACGGACGAGCTGATCCTGCCGGGTATCGCCCGCGCGCATCTGATCAAGCAGTGCAAGAAGCTGGGGGTCGCGGTCAGCGAGACGCCGTATTATTTGGATGATTTGAAGAACGCCGAGGAAATCCTCGTGACGAGTTCCTCGAAGCTTTGCCTGCGTGTGGACAAGATGGACGGTCAGTCGGTGGGCGGCAAGCAGCCGGAGCTGTTCGAGAAAATCCGCAAGGCCGTTGTGGACGAATTCCTCGAAGCGACGAACTGACGACATGGAAAACATGAAAATAGTGCCGGCAGGGGACAGGGCGCTGGTGGCGGATTTCGGGAACGTGATTTCCGAGGATGTGAACCGCAAGGTCAACGCGCTGAAAAAATCCCTGTCGGCGGAAAAGGCAGCGGGCGTGCGGGAGATGATTCCCACGTACCGCTCTCTTTTGGTGGAATACAATCCCTCGATGATTACCATGCAGGAGCTTTCGCGCCGCATCGAATTGGCGGCGGCGGAATTGGACGGCGCGGCTGCGGAGACGGAAAAAAGGCGTGTGCTGGAAATCCCATGCTGTTACGGCGGAAAGTACGGCGAAGACCTGGCGGACATGGCGGAGCTGACGGGATTGTCCGAAAAAGAAATCATTGACATCCACGCGGGAACGGAGTACCGCGTTTATATGCTCGGCTTCCTGCCGGGCTTTGTCTATTTGGGCGGCATGGACGAGCGCATCGCCGCGCCGCGGCTGAAGACGCCAAGGGTTTCGATCCCGGCGGGCTCTGTGGGGATCGGCGGCAGCCAGACCGGCGTTTACCCGATGGCGTCGCCGGGGGGCTGGCGGCTGATCGGCATGACGCCGACGCCGTTTTACGATCCGACGAGCGAAAATCCCGTGCTCTGCGAGGCGGGCGACTATATCCGCTTCGTGCCGATCACGCCCGACGAATATGAGCGGCTGAAAAAGGAGGGCGGCGCGTCATGAGCATATTTGTGAAAACGCCCGGCCCTTTGACGACGGTGCAGGACGAAGGCAGATTTTTCCATCAGTCCAGCGGCATCCGTCCCTCCGGCGTGATGGACGTCGCCGCCTATGAAGCGGCCAACGCTCTCGTCGGCAACGAAAACGGCGAGGCGGTTCTCGAAATGACGTTCCTCGGCGCGACATTGGAATTCCGGTCGGCGGCGTGGTTCGCCGTGACAGGTGCGGATATGCAGGCAAAGCTGGATGGCGCGCCGGTGGAACGGTACCGCGCAATTCGCGCCGAAGCGGGGCAGACGCTGGCCTTCGGCATGGCGGCGAACGGCTGCCGGGGTTATCTTGCGGTGCGCGGCGGCATCGACGTGCCGCTTGTCATGGGCAGTCGCTCCACGGATATGAGCGCGAAGCTCGGCGGCTTCGAAGGAAGGGCGCTGAAAGCAGGCGACGTTTTGTCGACGATTCCGGACGGCGGCTGGACGCCGTCGGATTTGCGGTATGATTTGCCCGTTTATGAAAGTGCGGTAGAAGTCCGTGTGATTCCCGGCCCGCAGGAGGAATATTTCACGGCGTCGGGCGTCGGGACGTTTTTCTCGTCCGTTTACGAAATCAGCCCGAACAGTGACCGTATGGGGCTTCGGCTTGAAGGCCCGAAAATTGAGAGCTTCAGCGGCACGGATATCGTTTCCGACGGCATCGTGTTCGGCTCCATCCAGGTGCCGTCGGGCGGAAAGCCGATTATCCTGATGGCCGACCATCAGACGGCGGGCGGCTACGCGAAAATCGGGACGGTCTTGTCCTTCGACCTGTCGAAGCTGGCCCAGGCAAGGCCGGGGGACACGGTGCGGTTCACGCGCATCAGCGCAAAGGACGCGCAAGCGCTTTACGAAAGGAAATGAACAGAATGGACTACAGCAAAGCAAAGCCCGCCGAGGTGCGGAAGCTGATTCGTGAAGGAAAACTCTCCGGGCAGACCTCCGGCATGTGCGACGGCTACGCCCAGGCGAATCTTGTGATACTGCCGAAGGACGTCGCTTATGATTTCCTGCTTTTCTGCCAGCGGAATCCGAAGCCCTGCCCGCTGCTCGAAGTCAGCGATGTCGGCTCACGGCTCCTGCATACGATAGCCGACGGCGCGGACATCGCCACCGATTTGCCGAAATACCGGCTTTACAAGAAAGGTGAGCTGGCCGGAGAATATACGGATGTGTCGGAGCTCTGGCGGGACGATTTCGTCAGCTTCCTGATCGGGTGCAGCTTCTCCTTCGAGGGCGACCTGTTAGCGGCGGACGTGCCCGTGCGTCAGATCGAGGAAGGGAAGAACGTGCCGATGTACGACACGAATATTCCCTGCGAATCCGCCGGCGTTTTCCACGGCAACATGGTCGTATCGATGCGGCCGCTGCCGCACGCACTGGTGCCGAAGGCGGTGCTGATCACGGGGCAGATGCCGCGCGTACATGGCGCGCCCATCCATATCGGTGCGCCGGAGGCCATCGGCATAAAAGATTTAGCGCACCCCGATTACGGTGACGCGGTCACGATCCGCGACGGCGAGGTTCCGGTCTTCTGGCCCTGCGGCGTCACGCCGCAAAACGTAGTGATGCAGTCGAAGCCGGAGCTGGTAATCACCCACGCCCCCGGCCACATGCTGATCACCGACGTAAAGAACGTGAACCTGAAATACTGATTGATTTTGAAGAGCCCCTTGCCTTCCCCTTGAGGGGAAGGTGGCAGCCCGCAGGGCTGACGGATGAGGTGTCTATGGCCTCATTCCATAGGGTTCTATCCGTTGAAGGAAGGGAACTCATTATGGCAAAAATAGATCTCAACTGCGATATGGGCGAGAGCTTCGGCAACTATGTCTGCGGTATGGACGCCGACGTGGTGCCGCATATTTCCTCGGCAAACGTCGCCTGCGGCTTTCACGCCTCCGACCCGTTGGTCATGGAAAAGACCGTTGCGCTCTGCAAGAAGAGCGGCGTGCGCGTCGGTGCCCATCCGGGCTTTCCCGACCTTGTAGGTTTCGGACGGCGGCAGATGCAAGTCAGCGCCGACGAACTCCGCACGATGGTCATTTACCAGGTCGGCGCGCTGAAAACCTTTTGCGACGCGGCGGGCGTGAAGCTCCAGCACGTCAAGCCCCATGGAGCGATGTACAACATGGCGGGCAAGGACGAGGCGATGGCGCGCGCGATTTGCGAGGGCGTTCATGCCGTCGACCCGATGCTGATCCTGCTCGGTCTTTCCGGCTCGAAGCTGGTGGCAGCGGCGAAAAAAGTCGGCCTGCGCGCGGCAAGGGAAGTCTTCGCCGACCGCGCTTATGAGGAGGACGGCTCCCTGGTGGCGAGAAGCAAACCGGGCGCGATGATCACGGACGAGGACGAAGCCATAGCGAGAGTCGTTTCGATGGTGACAGAACACAAGGTCAAAGCAATCACGGGTAAGGAAATCGCCATCGAAGCGGACAGCATCTGCCTGCACGGCGACTCGCCGAAGGCGGTGCTCTTCGCGGAAAAAATCAGCGCCGTGCTGAAAGCGGCAGGCGTAGAGATCGCGTCGATGGCGGAAGTCATCGGCTGATAGGGGTAAGCAAAAATTCATAATACCGTTTCCAAATAAAGTGGTGACATGGCGGTTTGTCATGTCACCACTAATTTTAATCGGGAGCAGGAATATTTATTCTTCCGTCGAATGTGTTAAACAAAAGTATATCGAGACGGAAGGGGAGAAAAGAAATGGCAGAAACGAATGAACTGGATTCCACTTGCGGAATCGGCGACGAAGAATTGACGGAACGTTTCAAGGCGGCTATCCGCATCGATAACGAAATCAAACGCGTCAAAGGGGCTCCGATTGCCGAATACGATGTTGAAACGCAGAGGGCATATCTGGAATACCCGGACGGGAGACGGGAATATGTCTGACGTGCTTGAAAAATTGCCGGAAATAATTGTTTTTGCTGGTCCAAACGGAAGCGGGAAAACCACGATTACGCGCATGGCAAAAATCATAGAGCCGTATATCAACGCAGACGACATCAAAATGACCACCCATTGCAACGACCTCGACGCCGCAATACAAGCGGAACGTTTACGGGAAAACCAGCTTTCGCGAGGTGAGGGATTTACCTTTGAAACTGTTCTTTCGACAGAGCGCAACTTGCGTCTTTTGCAACGGGCAAAGGAAAAAGGATTTTTTATCCGGTGCATTTACGTCTTAACGGCCGACGTGGTCATTAACGTCAGCCGCGTGCGTTCGAGACAAGCAGTCGGAGGGCATGGAGTTCCGGAGGAAAAAATACGCTCACGGTACCAAAAAGCGCTGGCGTTGTTGCCTAAACTGATCGATCTATGCGACATTCTGCACGTTTATGACAATACCAAAGAACCGTACCGTATTTTCAAGAAACGCAAGGAGACATATTTTTACTGGGAAAACAGATTTTGGGACAAGAAGCGAATCGAAGTACTGACAGGCGTTTGTCTGACATAAGCAAAAGGGGCATGGCAGTTTTGCCATGCCCCTTTTATTCAAGGCTTTAGCCAGTTGAGCGAAGCGAAACAGAGAACCACCCGCTATGCGGGTGCGCGTCAAGAAGTTATACAAAAAAATAATCACCTCT
>CACYXR010000033.1 GCA_902778455.1 uncultured Selenomonadaceae bacterium
ACGGATGAGGTGGAATGCCGCAACGCATAACGTCAGCGAAACCTCAAAGACACCTCATCCGTCGCCCTGCGGGCGCCACCTTCCCCTCAAGGGGAAGGCGAGATTTCGTGATTTTTAGTGGCCGTAATAATAAAATCTCCGCCCGCGTTCCGGTTTGCCAACGCAAGCGGAGATTTTCTATTTGTCTTTACGCAAGAATCTTTTTCGAGAAATACCGCTCGGCGCGGTCGGCGAAGACCAGCACGATGTTTCCTTTCGCGCCGCTTGCCGCGAGTTTTTCCGCCGCCGCCAGCGTCGCGCCGGAGGACGAGCCTGCGAAGATACCTTCCTTCGCCGCCAGCCGTTTGACGCCCGCAAAGGCTTCGTCGTCGCTGACCTTAACGACCTGATCGACGAAGCTCATGTCCATCGTTTCCGCGACGAAGTCGTTGCCGATGCCCTCGATCTCGTAGTCGCCGTGCTCGCCGCCGCCCAGCGTGGAGCCGATGGGATCGGCCAGCACGCCTTTGACGGCGGGATTCTTTTCTTTCAGATATTTCATGATGCCGGAGAAGGTGCCGCCGCTGCCCGCGCCGCAGACGAGGTAATCAATCTTCCCGTCGAGGTCCTCGAAAATCTCCGGCCCCGTCGTCTCGTAATGGGCGCGCGGGTTCGCCTGGTTCTTGAACTGCCGCATGGTGATCGCGCCGGGAATCGACGCCGCCAGTTCCTCCGCTTTCGCCTCGGCCATCAGCATGCCGCCGGAACGCGGCGTCGAGACGATTTCCGCGCCGAGAGCCTTCATCAGCGTCTGCTTTTCCACCGAGAATTTTTCCGGTACGACGAAGATTACGCGGTAGCCTTTATTCAGCGCGGCGAACGCGATGCCGAGACCCGTGTTGCCCGCCGTGCCCTCGACAATCGTGCCGCCCGGCTTCAGCCGCCCGGTCTTTTCCGCGTCGGCGATCATCGAGCGCCCGATGCGATCCTTCGCGCTGCCGCCGGGATTCCAAAGCTCCAATTTCGCAAAAAATCTCGCGCCCTCGGGTACGTCCACATGCGTCAATTCCACCAACGGCGTATGGCCGATCAATTCCTGCATAGATGCGTAGTACCTCATATCATTTCCCCTCGCTTCCTTCAATCGCGTTGTCAATATCGCGAATCAGATCGTCCGCGTCTTCGATACCGACGGACAGGCGGATCAGCCCGTCCGTGATGCCGACCGCTTCCCGCGTTTCTTTCGGGATTGCGGCGTGGGTCATGGTCGCCGGGTGGCAGACGAGGCTTTCGACGCCGCCGAGGCTTTCCGCCAATGTAACGACGCGGAGCGCGGGGAAAAACTTGCGAATGTCGCGGTCCGGCGCAAGCTCGAAGGAAACCATCGCGCCGCCGTTTCTGGCCTGCTTTTTCTGCACGTCATGGCCCTGCGCCGTTTCAAGTCCCGGATAATAGACTTTCTTGACGGCGGGATGCGCGGCGAGGTGACGGGCAATCTTTTCCGCATTCTCGGTGTGCCTGTCCATACGGACGGCGAGGGTGCGGATGCCGCGAATGAGCAGGAACGAATCGAAAGGCGCCAGCACGCCGCCCGTGGAATTCTGGATGAACGCGAGCCGCTCGGCAAGGGCCGCGTCCCTAACGACAACCAGCCCTGCCACGAGATCGCTGTGGCCGCCGAGGTATTTGGTCGCGCTGTGCAGCACGATATCCGCGCCGAGGTCGAGAGGGCGCTGCAGATACGGCGTCATGAAGGTGTTGTCGACGATGACCGTCGCGCCGTGCTCATGGGCGATTTTCGCCGTCGCCGCAATGTCCGTGACGGTCAGGAGCGGATTCGCCGGACTCTCGATCAGGATGGCTTTCGTCTGCGATGTGAAGGCCGCCGCGAAAGCTTTCGGATTCGTGGTGTCCGCCAGCGAGAACGTGATCCCGAAATGCTTGAACACTTTGTCCATAAGGCGGAAGGTGCCGCCGTAGACGTTTTCCGAAAGCAGGATGTGGTCGCCGCTCTCGAAAAGACTCAATACCGCCGTCTCCGCCGCAAGCCCCGAAGCGAAGGCGAAGCCTGCCGTGCCGTGCTCTAAATCGGCGATCAGTGATTCGAGAGCCGCCCGCGTCGGATTGCCCGTGCGTGAATACTCCCATTTAGGCGCGCCGCCGATATTTTCCTGCGCGTAGGTCGAGGTCTGGTAAATCGGCACGTTCACCGAGCCCGTGCCGCCGTCCTCATGGACGCCCCCATGGATCAGCGCCGTCGAAAATCTCATACCGCTCATATCGGATTCCATAATATTCCCTCCAAATATATTTCGTTAATAGATTATGCAAACTTCCCACACAAACAAACCTATTATTATCTTTCCTTCCCCTTCGAGGGGGCGCCTTGCGCGGGAGTCCAGTGGACTCCCCGGACGGTGTCAGACCGCAGGTCTGACGGATGAGGCGGAAAGCCGTAACGGGAAACACAGACACAACGATAAGCACACCTCACCCACCGCCTTCGGCGGTCCCCCCTCCCCTCAAGGGGAGGGCAAGGGAGAGTAAGAATGATCAATTCATCGGCTGTTTTTCCGCCAGGATAAAATGGATATTCTCAAAGGCCTGCCGCTGGCCCGTCCCGTGGCCGAAGAACCGCTGCTGGACGCCGGACGGCGGCTCATGCTCGCTGACCGCGAAGCCCGCCTCGTGAAGCGCGCGCCAGATCTCGTCCAGCGTGCAGCCCGGCTGCATCGGCTCGCCAAGGCTCTCCGTGATAGCCGCCAGCTCCCGCACACGCTCCGGAGCGCGCTTGGAAAAAGTCGTCTCATCGGGAAAATCAAAGACGAACTGATCTCCCGCCGTCGCCAGTGCCCCGATCTCTCCAAGGAAATGCGACAACACCGGATAGGACAGATAATAGGTCACGCCCAGCAACGAGAAGAACGTGGGCGTTTTCATGGAAAAACCCGCCGCCATCAGTCTGTCCTCAAGCTCGTCCTTGGCGAAGTCCACCGGAACGAAATGGATTTTGCCCGCCGATTTCCATGCCAGTTCTTTCAGGCGTTCCTGCTTGTAGGCCTGGGTTTTCGGCAAGTCCAGCTCGAAAACGGTAATCGCGGGATTCGCGTTCCGATAGGCGAAGGTGTCCATCCCCGCGCCGCAGATCACATATTGCACGCGTCCGTGAGCTTTCGCGAAATTCTCCAGCGCCTCCTCCGCAAAAGCCAGTCGCGGCAGCGTCACCGGAGTGAAACAGCGATCCAGCGCCTCAAAGAGCCAGACGTTCTCAAAACCATATCTGGGCTTTGTGGGAAGCGCTGAAAACGCCTCGCGCAAGAGTCCGTCAAGACGCGCGTACTCTTCGCGTCCAATGATGTCGTAAGCCAAATAATCGTCAAATATCTTTTCCTGCCCCATCGTCGAGTGGTAGGCGCGCGCAAAGGAGCAGAGCTTCGCGGTGATGCTTTCCTGCGCCGTAATCATAGAGAACTCCTCCTATCTATTCTTCACGACTTCCGTCATGGCCGCTATATTCCCCACCGGCGTCTTCGTCGAAAGCCCACAGGCCGGGGAAATGATGTCGATACCGTCCGCCACGAGCTTTTCCGTCACCGTCCGGATTGTTTCCGGCTCCTGCAGCTGGAGCGCGAAGGTGCTGACGTTGCCCATGACCGTCAGGTCGTCGTATTCCGCCTTGATGGCTTTCAGATTCACCATCGCGTCGGTGCTGACCGCGTCGCTGTGAAGCTCGGGCAAATACTTTTTCACCGCTTCCATTCGCCCGCAGATATGGATGATGGCCTTCGCGCCGCGCCCGTGGATCGCGTCCGCGAGCCGATTCAGATACGGCACCGCGTAGTCGCCGAACATTTTCGGCCCGAGGATCTCGCCCGTCGCCGTCGGATCGGCAATCGTGATGACGGGAAATCCGCTCTCGATCAGCACGCCCGCATATTCCACCAGAAAATCCGTCACATAATCCAGGACGCGGTGGGCGTTCGTCTTGTCCTTGCGAAGCTCCTTCAGGAACGTCATCGGGTCGACGATGGACGCCGCCGTGGAAATCGGCCCGGTCAGGCTGCCGATAACAGGCACCTCCGGATTTTGCTCCGCAATCGTCTGTCCTGCTTTCGCGATCGCCTCGACGCGTCCCTCTCGCACAAGCTGCTTCACGTCGCGGACTTCCACATCGGCGACGGAGGCGTAGCGTTCCTTCGCAATCTTCGGCTCGCAGACCGGCGTGCCGAAATCGATCTCGCTGCCCAGCACCTCGGCTTCCACCGTCATACAGTACGGAATGCCGAAATTCTCGAAGCCCGTCTTTTCTTCCACCGCCGACGAAAGCCGCGTCATGGCCTCGGCGTCGGGATGAACCTTCGGGAAACTCAGCCCGAGGCTTTCGATCACATCCACCGTCGCACTGTTCATCATGCCGCCGGGACAGATGACCGGAGCACGGTCCACGTTTTGCTTGGATAGAACGCGAAGCAAGCGTTCCTTCGGGGAAAGGTCGTTCATATCCGTCCCCCCTTACGCTACGAGTTCCCGGGCGAGGCGCGCCGCCTCCGCCGCGTTCACCGCGTATACGTCCGCGCCAATCTTTTCCGCGAAAGCCGGGGAAATCGGGCCGCCACCCACCACGACCTTGAAGTTGCCGCGCTTGGCTTCTTTTTCCAAGACCTCCAGGACCTCCCGCATCGCGGGCATCGCCGTCGTCATCAGCGTCGCCAGCGCGATAATCTCCGCGTGGTGCTCCTCCGCAGCCCTGACGAACTCGGCGGCGGGAATGTCCCGCCCGAGATCGACCACGTCGAAGCCCGCGCTCTCCAGCATGATCTTTACAAGATTCTTGCCGATGTCGTGGGTGTCGCCTTCGACGACGCCGATCACCACCGTGTGGCGCACGCTGTCTTCACGCTTCTTGATATGCGGGCGCAGGATCTCGATGCCCGCGTACATCGCGTCGGAGCAGAGCAGAAGCTCCGGAATGAAATATTCCTCTTCCTCGTAAAGCCGTCCGACTTCCTCCATACCGGCGGACAGCCCCTTCTCGATGGCCTCGTAAGCGTCAAAGCCCTCGTCGACGACCGCCTGCGCCAGCTCCCGCGCCAAATCCTCATCCATATCCACGACTGCATCCGAAAGTCCCTTATGCAGTTCTTCTTCTCGTGCCATTGCTCATCACTCCTTGGTATTCTCTTCTCCCCGAAACAAAAAAGAGGCTTCGGCGAATGCGCACGCATTCCTCCGAAGCCTCCGTTTGTTCCGGTCAGCTCTTTTTGATGAAAGAAGTATAAATCATAAAGCATAGTTTGTCAATAGGGAATATTTTATACCGACATGCCACCAAGCAAAAACATCAGTTCAAAATTTCCCGCACCTGTGCGGCGAGGTCGCGTCCCTGTTCGTCTTTCGCCGTCGCCATCAGAAAGCGGCAGCGTCCGCCGCTCTTATCGGCCCAAAGCTGCCCAAGCATATCCTTTTCCTTCGTATCGTCATTCGAAGCGAGATGTGCCCCCTTGTACTCGATAACACAAATGAGGCCATTTTTCAGCTTTGCGACGAAATCCGGGTAAAAATTGTCCGTATGCGTTGGCAGCCAAAAAGAATACGACGGCTCTTTCTCGATATTCCGCACCCACGTCTCAACATTCGGGTTCGCGTCGATATATTGTGCGCACTGCTCTTCTTCCGAATTCATATCGCCAATCAGCGGATAGAAATGCTTGGAAAAGCGTTTCGCGCCTCGGTAAAACGCTTTCGCCGGATACGCCTCGCCAAAGGTCATCGCAACGTCCGGCGTCACACGTACCGCCGCTCTCTCCCCAAACAACATCCCCTGCATTCCCTTTTCCGCCGCCGCCTCACGGCAGGCATCAATGCGCTCGCCCAGCAGTTTTTCCAGCTTGAAACGGAGACGCACGAGATCGGCAAGCGGAGCGCCCTTTGCCCTTTGCAGCCAATTCACAACACGCCGCACATATTCCGCGAGGTCGGCAAAAGTCAAATCCAGCGGCAGCGTCCGCCTTGTCAGCCAACCCACGAGATCAATTTCTGTCCAATTCGTTTCCCCCTCGGAAAAGAGCGCGTCGCTTTGCGTGCCGACCAGCTTTTCCGTCACCCGATGCCCCATCACGTCAAATTCATAGACATGCTTCTCAAGGTCAAGACGAAAACAAGGCAACTCCGGGGATTCCGCGGCGATCACCCAATCCTCGGGCAAAAAGTCTTCGTTATACGCCACGAAGGGACCGACGCCATCGCCGAAATCGAGACAAAGCTGCGGCACGGCAATCGTTTCGCCGCGCTCCATAGGCGACTGTGGACGGGTTGCAGGGACGCGTTTTTTTACAGCGTCACGCAGAACTTTTTGGTCTTTTTTCTTCGCAAATACCTTTTCTGATTGCTCTGCCAGTGCTTCCAAAGCGTCCGTGGAAACGTCCGTAATCGTTACTTCATATTTGCCGTCCGGCGTAATCTCGACATTCGTTTGAGGAATCGATGCGAACAGTCCTTCTTCCTCATCCGAAACCCCCGTCAAAATTTCATGGATCGCTTCCTGATTCGGCGCGTCGCTGACCTGAAAGCGCACTGTCGCTTTGCCCGTATCCAGTCCCGGCAGTTTCGGCGGCTTGTATCGGAGCGCCGTGTCCGCCTCCGCGTCCTCGAAACCCATGCCGAGAAGATTGTCGCGGATTTTTCCTGCCGCCTCCATCCACTCGGACACCGCTACATTCGCATACGCCTCATTCAGTTCCGTGACTTCGCGCCGCTTTGCGTATGGCATTCGCAGCACGCGCCCCAAAAGCTGCTCCGCGTCTTTCGGCGAATGAACCTTTGCCAGAGAGCAGAACACATAGGCAAAAGGGCAATCCCATCCTTCTTTCAGTGCCTGCACCGTAATGACGTAGCGAATCTGACAGTCCGGCAACAGAAGATTTACGCCGTCCAGCTCGTGTTTCTCGCCCGTGGCGACAGCAATTTGCGCTTCCGGGATATGCGCCTCGTTTACGAGATACTCCCGCACCTTCTCCGCCGTCACGTCCTTGTCCTTGTTCTCCGCCTGGAACAGCGCAATCGGACGCACATAGTCCGGCTCGCCCGCCGCCAGTTTTTCGAGACGGTTCCGCTGCTGCACGGCGGACTCCGCCGCGTCCTCCCAAGTCTGATGCTCGGTCAGCGTAATCGGCAGCTTGATCATTTCCTCGGCTTTGAGTTCCGATGCGCTGACCTTGTAAAGCACATTTGAATTTTTCGCGGGCGTCGCCGTCAGTTCCACGATAACCGACGGACGCAGACGGTTCAACACCTCGACGCTGAGATCGCTCTTGTGGTTATGCGCCTCGTCGATGATGACCAGCGGACGAATATATGCAAGCAGGTTGCGGAACGTCTGATAGCCGTATTTCGTTTCGTCGAAAAACGACTGTTTTGGTATGTCACGGAAGCACGGCACCAATGTTTCATGGTAATCATAAACTTTGCGGTTTTTCTTGTCCTCGACGCGAAGCGCGGCAAAGGTCGCCACGAAAATATTGACCGCGCCCGTCACATCCTGCGGGCGAAGCCGTGTAAACTCCGTGACGTCATAAACGCGCACATTGTTTCCAAAGGCCGCCGTCAGCGCCTCACGGTTCGGGTGGCGCACGTCGTTCAACGTTTTCAGCGTCTGCTGCCGTATCGTGTCCGTCGGCACGAGCCAAAGCACGAAGGGATATTCCCGCTCCAAAAAGTTTTCCGCCGCCAGCTTCACGACATACGAGCCTAAGAGCGTCTTCCCGCCGCCCGTGGGCAGCCGCAGGCAGACATAGGGCACATCTTCCAGCCCGGAAAGCGGCGCGTAATTTCTTTCATAGCCCTTTGCCTCCTGCTGATTTGCAAAGGCCGTCCCGCTCCCGATCACCTTCGCCTCGGTCAAAAACGTGGCCAATTTTTGAAGCGTCTGCTTCTGGTAATTCTTAAGCTCCATGATGATTCTCCAAGTAGCGGCTGCAAAATTCTTTCGGAGTAATGGCAGGAATTGTGCTGGAGGTAAAGTGTCTGTCATTTCTCGTGATAATATAAGCTGCACCCCAAGCTTCGGCACACTCCGCCTGCAGGCAGTCCTCAAAGTCGGAAAAAGCTTCGTTTCTCAGCGCGAAAATCAATTTTCCTTTATCAACGGATTCTACATCCATGATTTGGCAAATATCCAACAATATTTTTCTGCGCTCCTCGGGGGAATAATCCTTTCGCAGGATATAAAACAAATCAGCCACACTTTGCGCGGAAATTCCGCCTTGCACGATCCTGTCGCGACAGGCAGTCAGCACAGTCAGGGCGGGAGCGTAAAAGTCTCCTCTTTGTTGCAAAACATCTAAAAACACGTTCGTATCAATCAATATCCGCATGTCCAAAACGCTCCTCACGGGATTCCGCCAATTCCTGTTTCTCATCTCGGATTGGCGCCGGTCTGCACAAAGACATCAAATCGTCAAACGCCGCCCGATTTTGATCAATTCTTTTTTTCTCTTCTTCCTGCTTTCTGCGATATTCGCTCATATACAGGATTGTTGCCCGAATCCCGTCATCAGGCAGGGCGTCCATCATACGAACCGCTTCTTCTCTTAATGCCATATTCATAACTTTCTCTCCTTTCTACCTCTTCACCGCCGACGGCGTCTGCCGAAACGTGATTTTCAGTTCTTTCAATCCCTCGTCCTGTATGCGGCAGCTTTCGCCGAAAATGATCTTCGGGCCGTCATAGGGAGGGAGCATCCGCAGTACCTTTCGTGTCAGCACGTTGCCGCCCTGCGGCCTCTTGTCGCCGAGCACGCCGTTGTATAAGAGATAATATCCTACGCCCTTATGCTCGCCGAGGAACGAGGATTCGCCGACGTGTCCGTAAAGCGGACGGCCCTCGCCTATTGCGCCTGATGCCGTTTTTTCGTCTTTGCAGCCGACGTATGCCGTGTCCGTCTCCGCGTGCCAGATATGCGCGGCCAGCGCGTAAAAGGGCGCGCCTTTTTGCAGGCTGCCGTCCTCGACGAAAAGCGCTTCGCCGAGACGATAAAAGACGAACCCGCCGCCGCCTGTCCAGTTTTCTTCCTTCGAAATGCCGCCCGCCTCGCCGTCAACGACCTTCTTCATGCGCGGGACGACGTGGGTGGTGGCGTGTTCTCCGATTTCCACGCCGATATACTGCCGCCCCATCTTCTGCGCGACAGCCGCCGTGGTGCCGGAGCCGAGGAACGAATCCAGCACGAAGTCGCCGGGATTCGTGGCGAGGGCAATCACGCGCCGCAAAAGCCGCTCCGGCTTCGGCGTGGCAAAAGGTGCTTTCCCCTCGAAAAGTTTCAGGATTTCTTTCTTCGCCTCGTCGGTGTGGCCAACTTCCGCGTAAGGCCAAAAATTTGTAGGAGGAACATCACCAACACTATCAAGATACGTTTTTCGTGCAATACCGCCTTTGCCGCCCTTCGTGAAGAAAAATTTGGGCCATTGCCCGCGCTTGTAAACGGCTTGCGCTTGTTTTCTTGATTCTTCCAATGAGCGAGAAAGTACAATTCCCATCACGCCGGGACGAACCTCCTCCGGCGAAACGCCGCAAATTTCCGCACGCTTCGCCTCATCGTGCAAATCTTTCAATTCGTACTCGCACCAGCCGCGCATAATGGCAAGCATATCACTTTGCTGATACCGCCAACATGAGCTTAAACTTGGATAAAGCATTTCTCCTGTAAACGGGTGCTGAATAGCATACACCATTCCTTGATGTGTCAAAGCATTGGGCGCATAGGCATTATCAGTTCGCCAAAGTCTTGTATCATTATCTGGGTTTTTATACTTCTTGTTCATTTCCGCCGTGCGCGGCAGTTTGTTCGGTTGCCAATCGGGCTTGCGGCTATACACAAGAATATGCTCAACCTCATTTACAATGCCTTTGGAATCATGCCGTGCCGAATAATTCCGTTGCCATGAAATATTCGACACGAAACAATCCAGCCCGAAAATCTCGTCGCAAATGAGTTTCAGCGAAGCGTACTCCCGATCATCAATGGAAATCCAAATACTCCCGTCCTCAGCCAAAAACTCCCGCAAAAGCTCCAAGCGCGGGTACATCAAGGAAAGCCAAGTCGAGTGCTCGACGCTGTCGTCATAATGCTCAAAAGCGGAGTGAGTATTATAAGGCGGGTCGATATAGACGCAGCGAACGCGCCCCGCATAGTACGGCAAAAGCGACTTCAACGCGTCGAGGTTGTCCCCCTGCACAATGGCGTTGCCAAGCGAAAGGTCACCATAAGAAAGCCTCTCGTCGGCAACGAGAAGCCGATAAGGCGCCCCCTTCGCCGCCTGCACCGCTTCCGCTTTGCCCGCCCATTCGAGATTCGGCATGATGGGTGTCTCCTTTGATGATTATGCTACAAGACGTAATTTAGTCCTATCATTCCTCAATTGTCGAACATTGGAACAACTTCAACCAGTCATATACATGGACTTCATTGTGTTCTGTTAATTGTACATTAAGGCCTGCCAATACTATCCCCATTGGACTCAATCCATAATCTGCAGGAATAGCGTCAAAAGTTGCAGGTAAAATATTTTTTACATCGGTACGATTAAAATTATATGTTTCACTGAATGTATCTTCAGCAGAACCAAGATTTAAATTCAACAGTTTATGCATTACAAGAAGTGGCACAGTATGAGTTATATCTGATGGCAAAGGATATTGCTTGGCAAAACTTTCACAATATGATTTCAAATCTTCTAAAGTTTGTACTTCTGGCATCTTTTTTAGATGCTTACAAAATAGAATAGTTGATAAATAATTCAAATGTGATTTTTTTACAAATTTTGCAATATGAACAGCTTCATCAAAAATAATTTTAAGTTCATCATTATTATCATTATTATAAATCCTCGTATACTAAGATTTGCAGAAACGTTTAACGTGCATCTGCATCTGCACAAAATTCATCAGCAGGTTATGAGATGCCCGTGATACAATAGCTGTAG
>CACYXR010000034.1 GCA_902778455.1 uncultured Selenomonadaceae bacterium
CTGCAGGCCGCCCAGTCCATGCTCGCGCAGGCGAACCAGAACTCCAGCTCCGTCCTCTCGCTGCTCCAGTAAGAGGAACTTTCTCAGCAACATACCTAACTTTAGGCGCCATATTAAAGGCCGTCCCGAAAGGGACGGCCTTTTCTAATTCTCGCCTTTCTCGCCTTACTGTTTCAATCTTCGCAGCACCGCTTCTTCTTCCTCCCGCACCAATTCGGCGCAGATATGCCTTGCTTCCCGGATATGGGCGAGCGTCGTCTTCTCGCTCCAAAGCACCGGCAGCTTCGAGCCGCCGGCCAGCGCGATCACCGTGGACCGTTTACCGACAACTTTCGTGCGCGAAGCGTCGTCATGCTGACGAAAGGTCTCGCCGGAAATAGCGACCACATTGACATGAGCCATCGTGCCGTCGCCTTCGACGCGGGGGCGGCGGGTCTTGACCGGCACGAGCACGAGATCGGAGGAGGCGGCGATGGGGTTGTTCAGGGCGCGGTGCGTGTAACGGGACGCCCAGCGGCGCAAGAGCGTCACATCCTTGCAGCGGCGGCGGGCAAGCTTCGCCAGCGTCGAGCGCATCGTGCGGCGGTAGACCAGTTCCGTTCCGTTGGTGAGCAGTATCCGCGTGATATCACCTTCATTGGTATACGCCGGGAGCAGCGCGGCAATCTCGACGTCGTTCGGGAGTGATTTTTCCATTTTCTTTTCGTCCTTTCCAGGTTCTTATTTTGATTTTTTGTTTCCGCAAGAAAGGAACCCGTGTACCGACATGATGGTACACTTGACGCGAACGTGACGGGGCTTTGTCTCTTTCGCGTCGACCACAAACACAGACTCATTATAGAACATAAATTCTCTTGTGTCAATAAAAACAAACTTTCATTCTAAAATTGTCGAATAACGCTCTTCTCGCTTTTTGTAAAATCCTCCAAAAAAGTGCAGACTGTTTTCAGCGCGAATTTAGAGGAACCGGTTCCTCACCAAAAAGGTGAGGAGATTGACACAAGAAGAATTGAATATCCAATCCGCACAAAGCGGCGATAAGAACGCGACGGCGGCGTTGATGCTCCGGTACGAAGGGCTTTGCCGGAAAGCGGCGGGACAGTCGCACCTCGCGCCGCTGGGAGAGGACGCGCTTTCGGCGGCGCGGGAAAGCTTCCTCCACGCGGTGCGGGAATATGACGCCGCGCGGGGCGTCCCGTTCCCCGGCTTCGCAAAGGCGAAGGTCTACGGCGATCTGCGTACGCTGTTCAAGAAAGCCCGCCGCCAATGGCAGCGGGAGGTTCTGCCGGAGGGCGCGGAAGAAGGTAATGTCTTCGACGCGGTGCCGGACGAGCGGGACGAGATGAAAATTTTCGAGGCGAACGAGACGTTTCAAAAAATGCTGGCGCCGCTTTCAGAAAAACCGCGCAAACTGCTGACGATGCTCTACGCGAACGGCCTGACGCAAAAAGAAGCCGCCGCGAAGCTGGGCATGAGCCAGCAGGCGGCGGCGGTAGTCAAGGCAAGGGCGCTGAAAGCGCTGCGGAAAACGATCCGGTCGGCCTGACGGATTTCCATGCAACAAAAAAGCTGTCCCGTTTGGGACAGCTTTTTTGTTGCATATCATTATTCTTCCGGATACCATAAGGGCATCTATTCTCGCTAAACTCCCGTTTCGCCTTCGACTCGCGTTCGTTAAGGAATCACTGAATAAGTCAAGTTGTGCCCCTGTCGAGGGATTTTTTCGACTGTCTAGGAAAAGCCCTCGAAGGCGTAGCATCGCTACGTCGAGAGGACTTTGACGACGACAGTCGGAAAAAGACCCGGTAGCGAAATAGTCCAGTGGACTGTTTCGCGGCGGGACTTGTTCAGTGGTTCCTTAAGCGTTCATATAATACCACACCGCTTTTCCGATCAACTCTGGGATTTGTTCGTAGAGCGCGTCGCCGGGGCAGGCGGTGGCGGCGAGATCCCGGTGGCCTTCGATATGCTCCGCGTCCGGCGCGAAGCCGAAGGATTTGGAAAGCATCGCGAGCAGCATGGCGCAGGATTCCAGCTGTGCGTTCGTCGGCACGTCCTCGCAGAAATTCCCGCAAAGGGCGACGCCGACGCTCTCATGATTCGCGCCTTCCGCGTGCGCGCCGACGGCAAGCACCGGACGCCCCGCCTCGACGGCCCCGTCCCTCCGGATCAGGAAATGATATCCGATCCCGGCCCAGCCCAGCCGACGATGGATCCCGTCGATTTCCGCCGCGTCCGGGTCTTCCCCCGCCGCGCCGCCCGTATGGTGCAGCACGATCAGTGACGTTTCCTCCCGCATATCGAGCCGCCCGCTCGGAAAGAACAATCCGCGATGCAAAATATTAACAGCTTCCATTCTTATAAATCGCCTTTCTGCGAAAGGCACCGATGAGGTCATGAAACACGGTACTTCTTCCGCTGCGTTTCTTCTGTTGCTATACTGTTTCTG